>NZ_FNDA01000006.1:0-320825 GCF_900099875.1 Janthinobacterium sp. YR213
CCCTTCCCATCCCGAACAGGACCGTGAAACAACTTTGCGCCGATGATAGTGCTGCAACCAGTGTGAAAGTAGGTTATCGTCAGGCTTGTTATTCGAAAAAACCCCTTCCGGTAATCCGGTTGGGGTTTTTTTACGTCCGCTGGTTTTAACTGCACCAGCGATTGCCGGGTTTTTGAAAGGGATGTCTTGTCTGCTGTGCATACACTGGAGCAATTACGGGCTGGCCAACTGGCCGGCCTGCGCCGCCTGAAGCTATCCTGCGGCTTGACGGACTTCCCCCGCGAAATCTTGGACCTGGCCGACAGCCTGGAAATCCTCGACCTGTCCGGCAATGTGCTGTCCACGCTGCCCGACGACCTGCCACGCCTGCACAAGCTGCGCATCATTTTTTGCTCGGACAACCTGTTCACCAGCTTGCCGGCCGTGCTTGGTTCCTGTCCTGCGCTGGAAATGATCGGTTTCAAGGCGAACCGGATCCGCCACGTGCCTGCTGCCGCCTTGCCAGCCAGGCTGCGCTGGCTGACCCTGACCGACAATGCCATCGAAGCCTTGCCGGACGAACTGGGCAAGTGTAGTGAGCTGCAGAAACTCATGTTGGCGGGAAATTGCCTGGACAGCTTGCCCGCTTCGTTGACGAACTGCCGCCGTCTGGAACTGGTGCGTATCGCCGCCAACCGTTTCACGGCGCTGCCCGACTGCCTGCTGTCCCTGCCACGCCTGAGCTGGCTCGCGTATGCGGGCAATCCCTGCACGGAAGCGCGGGAACTGGCGGCCCTGGCTGGGACAGCTGCGGCAGGCGTGGCATGGCCGCGCCTGGAACTGGCGCAGCAGTTGGGCGAGGGCGCATCGGGGGTGATTTACCGTGCCTGTCTGGATGGCGTGGATGATGTCGCCGTCAAAGTGTTCAAGGGGGCCATGACCAGCGACGGCTTGCCGCGCAGTGAAATGGCCGCCTGTGTCGGCGCCGGTGCGCACCCGGGCCTGATTCCCATCCTCGGGACGCTCGATGCACATCCGCAAGGAGCGCTCGGACTCGTCATGCCGCTCATCGACGCGGCCTTTCGCAACCTGGCCGGGCCGCCGAGCCTGGAATCTTGCACGCGCGACGTGTATGCCGATGGTGTGAGCTTTGATATTCCGCAAGCGCTGACGATTGCCCATGGCATCGCCTCGGCCGTGTGCCAGCTGCACGCGCGCGGCATCGTGCATGGCGACTTGTATGCACACAATATCCTGCATGCGGACGCCGGCACCTGCCTGCTGGGCGACTTTGGCGCGGCGTCCATGTTTGCGCCGGGCTCGCCGCGCGGGGACTTGCTGCAGGGCATAGAGGCGCGTGCCTTTGGCGTGCTGCTGGGCGAGCTGATCGCGCATTGTGCGACGCCTTTGTCCGCCTTGCATGCCTTGCAAGAAACTTGCTTGCAGGAAGAAATATTGCGGCGGCCAAGGTTCGATGCGATCGAACTGGCATTGCGGGACATGCTCCCCGCATAAAAAAATGGCGCAGCCTTCGCAGGCTGCGCCATTTTCATTTCAGGTTGGCAAGATTCAGCTTGCCACCAGGATTTCTTTTTCTGGCAGGGCGATCTGGTTGTCGACGCTGAACTGGTAATCCTTGAAGACGTGTTCGGCCGTCAGGATCTGGTATTCGCCGTTGTCGAGCTTATGCGTGGTGTCCTTCAGGCGATACGTGTAATGGCCGCAGGTCCAGCAGTTGAAGTTGCGCATGTGGGTGCACAGGCACGTCTTGTCCATCACGACGACGGTTTTTTGTTCCGGATGGGCCGCCACTTCGCGGTTGTACGAGTTGATGTACGCGCAGTTGCCCGTTGCGTCGAGCAGGTAGCCATACGATTCGCAGCCTGGCCGGATGCCGGCGCCGATGGCGGGCGTGTTCTTCAGCATGCGCATCGGGTAGCCCGTCGGCGAGACGCCATTGACGATGATGTCTTCTTCCGAGGCCTTGTAGTATTCCTGCTTGACCTTGTTTGGCAAGCCGCATTCCTTGGTGACGGTAAAGCGCGTCGCCACTTGCACGCCAGCCGCGCCCGCTTCCAGGAAGGAAACGGCGTCGCTGCCCGTGAAGATGCCGCCAGCGGCGATCAGCGGGATGTCCAGCTGTTCGGCCTTCAGGTAGGCCAGCAGTTCCGCCGTGATCGTGTGCAGGTCGTAATTGGCCCAGTCCATGCCGAAACCAAGGTGGCCGCCGGCCAATGGCCCCTCGACGATGATGAAGTCGGGCAAACGGTCGAGCTTGGCGTTCTTGCGCAGGAAAATCTGCAAGGCGCGTACGGACGAGACGATGATGCCCAGCTTGGCATCACGGAAACGCGGATGGTCGGCCATCAGGGCGAACGAACCGAAGTGCAAGCCGGCGGACAGGGTGATGCCGTCGATGCCCGCGTCCAGCGCCGCATTCAGGCGCACGCGCAAGGTTTCGCGCGGGCCATTCATGGTCAGCTTTTCCATGCAATTGACGAAGATCAAACCATCGCCTTTTTTTGCTTCCATGGTGCGGCCGATATGCAGCCGCTGCGCTTCCGCCAGACGGCCCAGGTCGAATTGCACCACGGCCTTGTCGCTGTTATTGATGTTGAACTTGTACAGTTTCGTCTTGTCTTTGACGAAGGTGGTGTCGAAACGGCGATCCGACACGTCTTCCACCATGGCATCGGAGATATGCCCGATACCGTTCAGCCGGGCCGCTTCCAGGGCCAGCTCCGACGTGGAAATATCCACACCCATTCCGCCTATCATGATGGGCACATATTCTTTTTTGCCAAATCGCAGGCGGAAATCATCAACACGTTTCATTGCTATCCTTAGACTACCGTGGTTATCACTGAGCCAGATGTACGGTCAAGCCCGCCGCCGGTCAGGCGCGCGGGCGCATGTAGCTGCGCGCAGCTTCAATTCTACCCCAAGCGGGCAGGCGCTCCGAGGCAGCTTGCCGCCATGCCGGTGCAAGCGCAGGCCGGAGCGTGCGCATCATCGAAATTAATCGCGGAAATTGTTAAATTCCAGCGGCATGTCGGGCACGTCCTTGCGCAGCATGGCCATGGCCGCCTGCAGGTCGTCGCGCTTGGCGCCCGTGACGCGCACGGCTTCGCCCTGGATGCTCGCTTGCACCTTCATCTTGCTGTCCTTGATGACACGCACGATTTTCTTCGCATCATCCGATTCGATGCCATTCTTGATCTTGATGATCTGCTTGACCTTGTCGCCGCCGATCTTCTTGATGTCACCTTCGTCGAGGAAGCGCACATCGACCTTGCGTTTGGTCAATTTGTTGGTCAGCACGTCGCGCACCTGGCTGAGCTGGAATTCCGAGTCCGCAAACGCGGTCAATTCGTTTTCCTTGTGCTCGACGCGGGCGTCGCTGCCCTTGAAGTCGAAGCGGGTCGTGATTTCCTTGTTGGATTGCTCGACTGCATTCTTGACTTCGATCATATCGGCTTCGGAGACTACATCAAATGACGGCATGGTCTGTTCCTTTTCTTGTTAAAGCGAGCGCACGCTCGGCGCGCTGGGCCTTGGCGGCTGATTCTGCGCCATTGGACGGCCCTGTTAAAGATGCGACATTTTAACGGACAACGGGCAAGTCGCCCTTGTCCTGAGGTGGTTTTTTGTCGCTTTCGCTCTATAATCGAGCAAAATTTCCCTATCCCATGTCTGCAGAGCTCACCATCGAACACAATTACCCCCTCCAGCGCCTGAATACCTTCGGCATCACGGCCAACGCGGCCGCCTACGTACGCATCACCTCGCAGGCCGAATTGCACGCCGCGCTGCAAGATCCCGCCCTGTCCGCCATGCCGCGCCTGATACTGGGCGGCGGCAGCAACATCGTGCTGACGGGCGACTTTCCCGGCGCCGTGCTGCACATGGCCACGCGCGGCATGCGCCTGGCGCAGGCGGATTTCGAGACGGTACTCGTCACTGCCGCGGCCGGCGAAAACTGGCACGATTTCGTGCAGTGGACCCTGGCACAAGGCGTGGGCGGGCTGGAAAACCTGTCCCTGATTCCCGGCACGGTAGGCGCGGCGCCTATCCAGAATATTGGCGCGTATGGCGTTGAAATCAAGGATTATCTGCATAGCGTGAGCGTCATGCACAGCGCCAGCGGCATCGTCTTCGACATGGACCGCGATGCTTGCCGCTTCGCTTACCGCGACAGTATCTTCAAGCAGGCGGACGGACGCGAGCTGATCGTGCTGGAAGTCACGTTTGCCTTGCCGGCCGAGTGGCAGCCGAATTTGCGCTATGCGGAACTGGCGCAGGCGGTGGCCGAGCGCAATCTTGCCGAGCCGACAGCACAACAGGTAGCCGAGACGGTGATGGCGATCCGCCGGAGAAAATTGCCCGATCCGGCCGTGATTGGCAATGCGGGCAGCTTCTTCAAGAATCCCGTGGTGTCGCGCGAGCAATGTCTTGCCTTGCTGGAACGTTTCCCGACCCTCGTGCACCATGCGCAGCCCGATGGCACGGAAAAGCTGGCGGCCGGCTGGCTGATCGATCAGTGCGGCTGGAAGGGGAAAAACCTGGGGCCCGCGGGAGTGTATCCCAAGCAGGCACTGGTTCTGGTGAATAATGGCGGCGCTCGTGGCGCGGACATTACCCGGCTGGCGGCAGCAATACAGGATGATGTAGAGGCGAAATATGGCGTGCGCCTGTCGCCCGAGCCTGTGTTTGTCTAAATAGTCAATCCGCGCTTGAAAAAATGTTCAGGGCAAGACAGTGCAACGCAGCCATGGACGTTTTTTCTGCGTGGATTAGCCGAAGTGGCAGACGTAGTCGACGGTTTCGACCGTTTCAATATCAAAATAGCTATTACCCGGCACCTTGAATTGCGTGCCCGCGGCATAGCTGTTCCATTCTGTCGCGTCGGCCAGGCGCACCTTGCACAGGCCGCTGACGATTTCCATGATTTCCGGCGCGCCCGTATTGAAGCGCAACGATGACGCGAAAATCACGCCCACGCTTTTCTTCGTGCCATCGGCCAGGATGACGTTATGCGAGATGCATTTGCCGTCAAAGTAAATATTCGACTTCTTGACGACGCTGACATTGTCCAGTTGTGTGCTCATGCTTCACTTTCCTTGCTGTTAAAAATCAGTCCTGGACGTCATCGGCGCTCAGCACGCTGTTGCGTCCGCCACGCTTGGCCGCGTACAGGGCCTGGTCGGCGCGGTTGATCAGTTGCTCCACCGTCGAGTCCGGTGACGGCACGATGGTGGCCACGCCGATCGAGATGGTGACGATGCCCGTGCTTGCCGCCGGATTCTCGATCTGCAAGCCTTCCAGATGGCGCCGGCACGCTTCGGCGATCAGCAGCGCGCCGGCCGGATTCGTTTCCGGCAGGATCAAGGCGAATTCTTCGCCGCCGTAACGGGCGGCCAGGTCGGCCGGGCGTTTCAAATGTTCCGTCAGCACGGCGGCGACTTTTTTCAGGCCCAGGTCGCCCGCCAGGTGGCCAAAGTGATCGTTATAACTTTTAAAATGGTCGATATCGCAGAACAGCAAGCTCAGCGGTGTTTTGTCGCGCTGGCCACGCTGCCATTCGAATTGCAGGGTTTCATCGAAGCGGCGGCGGTTGGCGATACCCGTCAAGCCATCGAGGGCGGCCAGTTTCTGCAGCTCGATATTCGCGTCGGCCAGGTTTTTTTGACTTTCTCGCAGGAAACGAAAAGCCTGGTCGCGCTGCAAGCGGCTGATGTGGGCCGCCGAGTGATAGCGTATGCGCGCCAGCAACTCCAGTCGGTCTGGCAGTTTCACCACGTAATCGTTGGCGCCGACGGCAAAGCTGTGCGCCTTCAGTTTCGGGTCATCCTTGGCCGACATCACGATCACCGGCACATGCGCCAGCGCCTCGTTTTCGCGGTACAGCTTGATCAAGGCGAAGCCGTCGATGCCCGGCATCACCAGATCCTGCAGGATGACGGTCGGTTGCAAACGCAGCGCCGTGTCCAGCGCCTGGGTGGCGTCGGTCATATAGTGAAACTCGATATCCTGCTGATCGCTCAGCATGCGCCGGATTGCCTCAGCAATAATCAACTGGTCGTCCACCAGCAGGACGCTGACCTTGAATTCGGTCAATGCGGGTTCTTGCTGGATGAAGCTGGAGGAAAATTCTGGCATTGCATTCTTTTCAGATGTTAGGGGAGGGCTCCCACCCATTGTTGAGTTTGGCGCCCAGGCGGCTGCGCAGGCTGGCGCCAATTCTATCCAATGGCAGGATGTGCTGCGCCGCATCGAGTTCGGCCGCCGCGCGCGGCATGCCGTACACAGCGCTGCTGGCCTGGTCTTGCGCGATGGTCGTCTTGCCGGCGCGACGCATGGCCAGCAAGCCATCACCGCCGTCGCGCCCCATGCCTGTGAGCAATACACCGATGGCGTCGCCGCGCCAGTGCTCCGCCACGCAGTTGAAGAATACATCGACGGAAGGACGGTAAACATACTCGCGTGGTGCTGCATCGTAACCCAAACGATAATTTTGATCTAGCAGCAGGTGATCATTGGTCTTGGCGATCAGTACCGTGCCGGACACCAGTTCGTCGCCTTCGGCAATCACGCGCACAGGCATGCTGAGCTGGTCATCGAGCCATTTGGCGAAGTGCGAGGCAAAGGTTTCGTCGATGTGCTGCACCACCACGATGGCACAGCCGGGCGGCGCCGTCCAGCCGGACAGCACCCTGGCCACGGCCGAAGGGCCACCCGTCGAGGCGCCGATGGCCACCAGGGTCGATACCTGGCCATCGCCCCGTTCGCCGCCATTGCCGTTCGCCTGGCGCGGCGGCGGAGGTTCTGCGCTGTGGCGTATCAGCTTGCCGATGGTCTTGATCTTGGCCAGCAGTTCGCTGTCGCCGCCCACTTGCCCCTGGAGCACGGGGGTGGCGGTGACGTCGAGCGCGCCCGCGCCCAGCGCGCGGAAGACCTGGTTAACATTGTCTTGCGGGCGGCCCGTGACCACCAGGATGGCGCACGGGCTTTGCTCCATGATCAGGCGCGTCGCCTCGACGCCATCCATCTCCGGCATGTTCAGGTCCATCAGGATCAGGTCGGGGCGGTTGCCTTCGCACATGCGCACGGCTTCGAGTCCCGTGCGGGCGATCCACAGCACCTGGTGCTCCTGCGTGCTGGCCACCACGCGGCGCAGGGCCTCGGCGGCCATGGCGACATCGTTGGCAATGGCAATTTTCATGAAGTACAACTCATAAGCGGGCATCTCCTATCAGGTCGGCCACCGCGTCGAGCAAGGTCTCGTCGTGGAAGCTGCCTTTGGTCAGATAATAGTCGGCGCCGGCGGACAGGCCGCGCGCGCGGTCTTCCGGGCGGTCCTTGTACGAGACGATCATCACCGGCAGCTTGTGCAGGTGCAAGTCCTTCTTGATCAGCGAAACCAGTTCGATGCCATCCATGCGCGGCATGTCGACGTCGGTGATCACCAGGTCGTACTCGCCGCTGCGCACCACGTTCCAGCCGTCGATGCCGTCGATGGCCACGTCGACCTCGAAGCCGCGCGCCAGCAGCAGCTTGCGCTCCATCTCGCGCACCGTCAGCGAATCGTCGACGACGAGGATGCGCTTGGCGCGGCGCTGCTGCGCGTGGCCCGCCTGCGCCAGCTGGTGCAGGCCGCCCTCGTGCAGCAGCTTGTCGATCGACAGCAGCAAATCGGGCACGTCGAGGATCAGCACCGGCTCGCCGTCGTCCAGCAGGGCGGCGGCGGAAATATCGCGCATCTTGCCGAAAATCGGATCGATGGCTTGCACCGCCAGGCTTTGCTCGCCGCGGATGGCGTCGACCACCAGGGCATAGCTTTGCTTGCCGCGCCCGATCACCACCACCGGCAAGTCCTCTGCCTGGTTGGCCGCTTCGCCCAGTTCCAGCACCTGCGCCGCCGAGACCAGGCCCAGATGCTCGCCCTTGAGTTCAAAGAACTGCTTGTTTTCCAAGGTATGGATGGCCGCCTGCGGCACGCGCACCACGCTTTCCACCTTGACGATGGGGATGGCGTACGCTTCGCCCTGGATGTCGATCACCAGCGCGCGCACGATCGATTGCGTCAGCGGCAGGGTGATCAGGGCGCGGAAACCCCGACCCGGTTCCGATTCCAGGCGCACCGTGCCGTTTTGCTGGCGTATCGTCTCGTGCACGATATCGAGGCCCACGCCGCGGCCGGACAATTGATTCGCCTTTTCCTTCAGGCTGAAGGCGGGCAGGAACAAGAATTCCAGCAGCTCGCCCGGCGACAGCGCTGCGGCCATGACGGGGCTGGCCATCTTGCGCTCGATGACGGACTGGCGGATTTTTTCCAGGTCGACGCCACGGCCGTCGTCGCTGATTTCGATGCTCAGCATGCCGGCGCGGTGGCGCGCCTCCATGCGTATCGTGCCTAGCGCTTCCTTGCCCGCGTCGATGCGCTCGTACGGGCCTTCCATGCCATGGTCGATGGCATTCCTCAGCATGTGGTTCAGCGGGCTTTCGATCTTCGCCAGGATGTCGCGGTCGACCAGGGTGTCTTCGCCCTCGATCTCCAGCTGCACTTCCTTGCCCAGGCTGCGCGCCAGGTCGCGCACCATGCGGGGAAATGCATGGATGCCGTCGCGGAAAGGGCGCATGCGCAGCGCCAGCACTTCGTCGACCATGCCTTGCGAGACGGCCAGCAAGCGCCGCTCATAGGTTTCGATGTCGGCGATGTGTTCGAGCATGAACTGCTTCAGGGGCTGCGTCTTTTGCAGCGCCAGCAGCGACTTTTCCATCAGGCCCGCGTCGCCCGCGCGGGCAATGGCTTCGTGCAGGTGCTCGATGGCGGAAAACAGGCTGCTCTGGTTGCGTTTGAAGCGCTGCAGCGCGCCGATGAACGGGTGCATCTGGTGCGCGTTGATGCGCGACTCGCTGGCCAGCGACAGCAATTTGTCGAAGTTTTGCGCCGGGGCCTTGGCTGGTGCGGCCCCCGTGCGCGGCGCAGGCGCGGCCGCTTCCGGCTCCTCTACCGCCAGGCCGCTGGCCACGGGAGCCTGTGGTGTGGCCGCTGCCGGCGCCGGCATGGGCGCAGGCGCCGAGGGCAGGGCCGGCAATTCGGGCAGCTCGGCGATGCCGGCGATGGCGTTCAGGGTCTGGTCGATCTGCGCCGCATTCGCGGCCAGCCATGCTTCGGCGCCCGCGTCGTCCAGGCGCGACAGCTGCACGATCAGGTCGACGCCCGACAGCAGCACGTCGACCCGCTCCGGCGTGAGTTTCAGTCGGCCATGCTGGGCGGCGACAAAGCTGTCCTCCATCCCGTGCGCCAGCTGCACCACCACCTGCAGGCCGACGATGGCGGCCGCGCCCTTGATCGAGTGCGCCGCGCGCATCATCGCTTCGACGGCGGCCGCGTCGCCCGCATGGCGCTCCATCGCCAGCAAGCCGTCGGTGAGGATCTGGGTCTGGCTGTCCGCCTCCATGCGGAACAGGTCCAGCATGGAAAAGGCACTCAGGTCGCCGTGCTGGTCCTGGCTCATCGTAATAGTCTCGCAAGTTGAAAGCCGATCAGCGCCGTGTCGAGGCAGCCGATGCGCATGTCGCCCTCGGTGATGACACCGGACAGATAGCGCGACAGGCCCTTGTTGATGGTGGCCGCCGGCGCCTGCACGGTGCTTGATGCATAGCGCACGATGCCGTGCAGGTCGGCCACGGGCAGGGCGTAGGCCTGCTCTTCCCAGCGCATCAGCAGCAGGCGCGCGAACGTGTGGCGGCCCTTGGCCGGCGGCGCGCCCTGTTCGTCGATGCCCAGCAAACTGGCCAGCGACATGCATGGATACAGCTTGCCGCCGATATTGACGATGCCCGCCAGGCCGCGCCCGCCGCGGTGCGGCAGCACGTGCGGCTTGGCCTGCGGCGCCACGGAGTCGAACACGCGCGTGGGCAGCGCCAGCCATTCGCGGCCGATGCGAAACACCAGCACCGAGCTGTCGCGAACCTCGCCGCCCGCATCGATCTGGCGGAAGTGGCTGGCCCAGTCGCGCTGGTAGTGTTCATCCACGGGCCGCTGCAGGTTGCGCTGGGCGGCGCCCGCATACACGTCGCAGTTGCGGCAATGCACGTTGGCCGGCAGCTTGGGGCAGCTCTGGTCGCCGACCACGCCGATATGGTTCCAGCAGTCGTCGATGGCGGCGGGGGACTCGGTGGCGATGAGGTTGGTCATGCTTGCCCCTTAGTTGGACGCCTGGCGGCGCTGGTAGATGCGCGCCGCGCGCGCCTTCAGGGTGGCGGCGGCCGTGTGGTTGCCATTGCGTTCGGCCAGCAGGGACAGGTGGCACAGCGCTTCGTAGTGGTCCGGCTGCAGGTAGATGCAGCGGCGCCAGTAATCGTCGGCCAGATCCATCTTGCCGGCCAGTTCATTGATGATGCCCAGCATGAAATACGCTTCCGCCGCCTCGGGCACTCTGGCCAGGTGGGCATGGCATTTTTCGCCGGCCTCGCGCAGCTGGCCACGGTCGGCCAGCAGACGCGCCTCGGCCAGCAAATCGGCCTGCGCGGTTTGCGCGGCCGGCGCCGGCGATGGCACGGACACGGGGCGCGTGCGCGGTGTTGTCGCGGCGGCAGGGACGGCTGCGGCGGCGCGCCTTGGCGCGGGCGGCACGCTGCGCAGGGGGCGCGTGGCCGGCAGCGGCGCCACTTGCACGGGGCTGGCCGGCGTCGCCGTCTCCTTCTTCAGGGCGAAGGCCTGGCGGAACTGCAGCGGCGCAAAGCCGTTCTGGCAGAACGACGGCACTTCCGCATAGCCGGCCAGCAGCATGCCGTCGTCGGCCAGCAGGGCGGACAGGTTGTGGATGGCCGCGCGGGTGGTCGGCTTGTCGAAGTAAATCAAGAGGTTGCGGCAGAAGATGACGTCGTAATGGCGGCTGTAGGTGGCGGTATCGAACTGCAGCAGATTGCCCTGTTTGAAGGTCACCTGTTCGCGCAGGGAGTCGATGATGCGGTAGGCGTCGTCGGCCACGTGCGTGAAATAGCGGTCGCGGAAGGCCACGTCCTGCGCGCGGAACGCGTTGCGGCCATATACGCCGGCCTGCGCCCGCTCGATGCAGCCGGGACTCAGGTCATACGCGTCGATGCTGAACGCCTGTTTCGGCACGCCGCCGTCGCGCAGCGCCATGGCCATCGAATACGGTTCCTCGCCGCCCGCGCACGGGATCGACAGGATGCGCGTGGCGCGCCCCCGTGCCCAGCGTTCCTGCACCAGTTCGACGGTGGCGTAGAACGCCTGCGGGTCGCGGAACAGCCACGATTCCGGCACCACCACCAGCTCGATCAATTGCGTCATTTCGGCCGGCGTGAGCGCCTGCAGGTAGGCCTCGCTATCGCTGAAGCCCGTTTGCTCCATGCGCTGGCCGACGGCCCGTTCGGCCACGGCTTTGGAGACGGACAGGCCGGTCGCGCGGCGCAGCAGGGCTTGTGCCGTCATGCCGCGCCCGCGTCTTGAAACAGCAGCGCGCGCACGTCGGGCGGCAGCAGGTGCTCCAGTTCCACCAGTTGCACGATGCCGTCGGCGTCGCTGGCCACCTGGCCCAGGAAGGGCGCCGTCGTCACGCCGCTGTCGTCGAGCTTTTCCGCATCGATGTCGGCGATGCCGCGCACCTGCGAGGCCAGCAAGCCCAGCGCATGCGTGGCGCCGCCAGGCGCGCGGTAGTCGACGATGACGATGCGCGTGTCGAACTGCGCGGCGGCGGCAGGCAGCCCGGCCAGGCGCGACAGGTCGATCACGGGCACGGGCGTGCCGTGCAAGTCCATCAGGCCGGCCACGTAGTCTGGCGTGAGCGGCAACTGTTTCAGCTCCAGCAGCGGCAGAACGCGCACGATGCCGGCCAGGGGCAGGCCATAGCGGTCGCGTCCGATGTGAAAGAGCAGTACTTTCATGGGATCAGATGGTGACGGCGAAGGTCGATACGCTCGACTGCAGGTCGCCCGCCGCATATTGCAGCTGGTGCACCGCTTCGCTGGTGGCTTTCAGCGATTCCACCGTCTGTTGCGTGGCATCGTTGAGCTGCATCATGGTGTCGGAAATCTGCGAAGCGCCGATCGCCTGCGATTGCATGCCTTGCAGAACGGCATCGAATTGCGGCGTGAGTTTCTGCACCTGGTCCATCACGGATGACAGCTGCTCGGCCACTTGCCGCACTTCGCCCACGCTGCGGCGAATTTCTTCCGAGAATTTATCCATGCCCATCACGCTGGCCGAAACGGCCGACTGCATTTCCTTGAGCATTTGCTCGATATCCCACGTGGAGACGGACGTCTGGTCGGCCAGGCGGCGGATTTCCGTCGCCACCACGGAAAAGCCGCGGCCCGCTTCGCCCGCTTTTTCCGCCTCGATGGCGGCGTTCAGCGACAGGATGTTGGTCTGGTCGGCCACCTTGGTGATGGTGATCAGCACGCTATTGATATTGCTGGCTTTTTCCGACAGGGCGGCCAGCTTGGCGTTGATGGAATCGGTGGCCGAGACCATGTGCTGCATGGTCGAGTCCATGCGCTTGAGGTTGTTTTGTGCTTCGGCCGTGGCATTCGTCGTGTAGTCGGCCACGGCGGTGGCGTCTTCCATGGTTTTCAGCAACTGGCTCGTGTTGGCCGAGATTTCCTTGGTGGTGCTGAGAATTTCCACGCTGGTTTGCGCCTGTTCGATGCCCGTGGCTTCCTGCTGGCGTGCCGAGGCGGCGATTTCCGTGGCCGAGGTAGTCACCTGGATGCCGGCCTTTTGCACATTGTTGAGCAGGCTGCGCAGGTTTTCGAACATCTTCGCCAGGCCGTTGCCCAGCTGGCCGATGGCGTCATTGCCGGTGATGCCGACCTTGCCCGTCAGGTCGCCCGAGGCCGCCTTCGACACCACTTCCAGCAGGGAATCGACCTTGGCCCGCAAGGTGTTGGTGGCGGCCAGTTCGTTGGCCTGGTTGTCCTGGATGGTTTGCGCCATGCGGTTGAATTCTTCCGTCACCTTGCCCAGCTCGTCGCGCGAGATGATGGCGGCGCGCGCGCCCTGCTCGCCGCCGGCGATGCGCCCGACGGCGTCCGTCAGGCTGTTCAGGGGGCCGAGGATGGAACGGCCCAGCAGGTAGGAAATGCCCAGCGCCAGCACCACGCACAGCAGGCCGCCCAGCGCCAGCGTCAGCATCATGGTTTCCTGCAATTTTGTCGTGGTGGCCGTGCGTTCGACCAGCAAGCGGGATTCTTCGGCAGCGACTTCGTCAAGCAGCTTGTTCGCTTGCGCGACGGCCGGGTAGCCGGTCGGCGGCATGGTGCGCGCCACCGCTTCCGTGGCGCCCGGCGCGTTGCCCAGCGCGCGGCGCTTCTCGATCAGGGGATTGATCCACTCCTTGACCCAGGTGGTGGTCAGCTGGTCGATCTTGCGGAAGCGTTCCGACTGTACCTTGTTGTCGACCGTCATGGCGATGGCTTTTTGCGTGTGCTGGCTCAGCACCGCCATCTCGTCCGTTCCAGGGTTCAGCGAGGCTTCGTTGCCTGTGAGGATGAAACCGCGTGCTTCCACCTGGATTTGCAGGATGGAATTGTGAATCCTGTCGATCTCGACCAGCACTTCCATCGTGTGGCGGTCCCATGCATTGGCTTCCGACAGGCGCGAAAAGCTGTTGTAGGCCACGCCCAGCAGGATCAGGATGATGGCCACGATGGAGCCGAAGCCCAGGTACAGTTTATTCTTGATACTCAGGTCTTTGAACATGGGAGGGCTCCGGAAGCGGGAAGGTCAGCACAATTGCACTGTAGCATTTTGCCATGCGGACAGCAAAATGGGGGCGATCTCGGGACGTGGCGGGGCGTAATTTGCGGCAGAGTGCGCTCCAGACGCAAAAAAGCCGCCCGTGGGCGGCTCAGGCAGCTGCGGGAGGCAGTGCCTCCCGGCAACTAATTACTTCTGGCCGCGCTTTTCGCGGGCGATGGCGGCGATGCGCATGCGCAAGGCATTCAGCTTGATGAAGCCGCCTGCGTCGGCCTGGTTGTAGGCGCCGCCGTCTTCGTCGAAGGTGGCGATGTTCATGTCGAACAGCGAATCCGTCTTCGAATCGCGCGAGACGACGATGACATTGCCTTTGTACAGCTTGATGCGTACCCAGCCGTTCACGGTTTCCTGCGTGTGGTCGATCAGGGTTTGCAGGGCAACGCGCTCAGGCGCCCACCAGTAGCCGTTGTAGATCATCGATGCGTAGCGTGGCATCAGGTCATCTTTCAGGTGGGCCACTTCGCGGTCCAGGGTGATCGATTCGATGGCGCGGTGGGCTTTCAGCATGATAGTACCGCCCGGGGTTTCATAGCAGCCGCGCGATTTCATGCCGACGTAGCGGTTTTCCACCAGGTCCAGGCGACCCACGCCATGCTTGCCGCCAACCTTGTTCAGTTCGGCCAGCACGGTGGCAGGCGACATGCGCACGCCGTTGATGGCGACGATGTCGCCTTTTTCGTATTCGATGTCCAGGTATTCCGCTTCGTCCGGAGCCTTTTCAGGGCTGACGGTCCAGCGCCACATCGTTTCTTCCGCTTCGGCGCTCGGGTTTTCCAGGTGGCGGCCTTCAAAGCTGATGTGCAGCAAGTTGGCGTCCATCGAGTACGGCGCGCCGCCGTTCTTGTGCTTCATGTCGATTTCGATGCCGGCGTCTTCCGCGTACTTCAGCAGTTTTTCGCGCGACAGCAGATCCCACTCGCGCCATGGAGCGATGATTTTAACGCCTGGCTTCAGCGCGTAGGCGCCCAGCTCGAAACGCACCTGGTCGTTGCCCTTGCCGGTCGCGCCGTGCGAGATGGCATCGGCGCCCGTGGCGTTGGCGATTTCGATCAGGCGCTTGGCGATCAAAGGACGGGCGATCGAGGTGCCCAGCAGGTATTCGCCTTCGTAGACGGTATTGGCGCGGAACATCGGGAAGACGAAATCGCGCACGAATTCTTCGCGTACATCTTCGATATGGATGTTTTCCGGCTTGATGCCAAACTTGATGGCCTTGGCGCGCGCCGGTTCCAGTTCTTCGCCCTGGCCCAGGTCGGCCGTGAAGGTGACGATTTCGCACTGGTAGTTATCTTGCAGCCATTTCAGGATGACGGAGGTGTCGAGTCCGCCGGAATAGGCCAGGACTACTTTTTTAATGTCGCTCATATTGCTTCCAGTTGTCGTTGTCGATATATGTGTTGCGATGCTGCCGGGAGTTCTGCAGTTCCAGGCCAATTAGTTGATTTTACCCAGTAACAGGTATTCGATCAGCGCTTTTTGCACGTGCAAACGGTTTTCCGCTTCGTCCCACACCACCGATTGCGGGCCGTCGATCACTTCGGCGGCTACTTCCTCGCCGCGGTGGGCGGGCAGGCAGTGCATGAACAGCGCGTCGGGCGCCGCGCGGGCCATCTTCGCGCCATCGACGATCCAGCCGTCGAAGGCGGCGATGCGAGCCGCGTTTTCCGCTTCGTAGCCCATGCTGGTCCACACGTCCGTGTTGACCAGGTGCGCGCCTTCGCAGGCGTCGGACGGGTTGGCAAAGAAGGTGTAGCGCTCGGTCTTGACTTGCGACAGGTCGATGTCGTAGCCCTTCGGCGTTGACACGTTGACGTGGAAGCCGAACACCTCGGCTGCCTGCAGCCACGAGTACAGCATGTTGTTGGCGTCGCCGATCCAGGCGACGACCTTGCCGGCGATCGAGCCGCGGTGTTCGATGTAGGTGAAGATGTCGGCAAAGACCTGGCACGGGTGGTGTTCATTGGTCAGGCCATTGATCACCGGCACGCGCGAATTGGCGGCGAAACGCTCGATGATTTCCTGGCCGAAGGTGCGCACCATGATGATGTCGCACATGCGCGACATGACCTGGCCCGCGTCTTCCACCGGCTCGCCGCGGCCCAATTGGGAGTCGCGCGTGTTCAGGTAGATGGCGGCGCCGCCCAGCTGGTGCATGCCGGCTTCGAATGACAATCGCGTGCGGGTCGAGTTCTTTTCAAAGACCATCACCAGGGTGCGGTCGATCAGGGGATGGTAGATTTCGTAGTTCTTGAACTTGCGCTTGATCAGATGGGCGCGTTCGATCACATATTCGTACTCTTCCAACGTGAAATCGGAGAACTGGAGGTAGTGCTTGATCGGTTTTTTTGTCGACATAATGACCACTTGAAGATGCGCAGGCCGCCGGCGGCGTGCCTTTCCCGCCGGGTTGCATCAGCGTAAAACATCTCGTCTGATGACTGCCTCGCCCGGCGCGCTGCTGTGTTGATCGGTGCCAGCGCGACGCCTGTCGCGCGGTACGATGCGGTTTGCCAAGTTGAAAATAATGCAATGGCAAGTACTTCAGCCGTTCAATTATAAGGGTTTTGCTTTTAGATTGGAAAGACTGGCCGGGCGCGTACTTGTATAGGCAAGCCTGCGCCCGGGCAACGGGGCGGTGGATTAATAGATGCTGGCGGGCGCAGCGCCGTCCAGCTGCGGCGCCACCAGGGGCAAGTCCAGGGTGAAGCGGGTGCCGGCAGGGCTGCTGGTCACCTGGATGGTGCCGCCCAGCAGGGCCGTGACGATGTTGTAGCTGATCGACAAACCCAGGCCGCTGCCACCCTGGCCCAGCTTGGTGGTAAAGAAGGGGTCGAAGATGCGCGACAAATGCTGTTCGGCGATGCCCCCGCCATTGTCCTCGAAGACGATCTGCACGCGCGCCGCCTCCATCGTGGCGGACAAACGCATGCGGCCCGTGCCGGCGCCGCCATCGTTGGGCGCGGGGGGGAAGGCGTGCAGCAGGGCATTGTTGATCAGGTTGGTGATCACCTGGCCGAACGGGCCAGGATAGCTGTCCATGGTGATGCCGAAGGCTATCTCCACTTCGATGCGGTGGCCCGAACTGCGGATGCGGTTCATGACGGTGGCGATGATTTCATTGCTTACTTGTTGCAAGTCAAATCGGCGTCGTTGCTCGGTGGTGCGGTCGACGGCCACCTGCTTGAAACTGTTGACCAGGTCGGCCGCGCTGCGCAGGCCGCGCATCACCAGCGCCGACGCCTTGTTCGCATCGTCGATGAAGGCGGCCAGGTCCGAGCGGCGCAGGCCGGGGCCGTTCATCAGGCGTTCCACGTCTTCCGTCTTTTGCTGCATGGTACTGGCGATTAATAAACTGTTGCCGATCGGGGTATTCAGTTCATGCGCCACGCCGGCCATCAGCGAACCGAGGGCAGCCAGTTTTTCCTGCGATACCAGTTGCGCCTGGGCATCTTGCAACTGCCGGTAGGCGCTGGCGTTGTCGAGCGCGATGGCGCCATACGCGCACAGGGTACGGAAGATCAGCCGCTCGCGTTCGCCATACGCGTTGGCATGGCAAGCTTGCACCGTCATCACGCCCAGCACGCGTTCGCCCACCATCAGCGGCACGTACAGCACGCTCTGGTTATGCAGGGTGCCGGGCACCGTGTAGGCATGGCGGCGCGGCGGTACCTGGTCGATATACACTTCGCGCCGGCCCAGCAGGCAGCGCACGGAGTAGGCGCGTGGATTGCTCAGTGGAATGGCGTTGTCGGGCAGGGGACGGCCCGCTTCCATGCCGTGCGCGCGGCGCAGCGCCGTGCCAGCCGGATCGAGCATGTAGACGGCGAAGGTGTTGACTGGCAGCAAGGCGTGCACATGGCGGTCCAGCACCTGGAATACGGCGCTGGCATCGAGGTGGGTGGTGATTTCCTGGCCGATGGCCGACAGCCGTTCCAGGGTGTCGCTGGTCTGTTGCAGCACTTCGGCGCGGCGCGCTTCGGAGGCGGCCAGTTCGCGGTGGTGATAGCCTTCCGAACGCGCATGTTCCGTCTGGTGGTAGACCTGCATGGCCGTGGCGCGGTTGCTCGCCTGCTGGGTGTGGCTTTTTTCACGCGCCATGCCCGCATCGAGGGCGATATCGTAGGCGCGCGCATAGTCGCCCGCATGCGCGTATTCGCGCGCCAGCGCATCGAGCAGTTCGCCGGGCGGGGAATAGCCTTCGATGGAGGCGGCCACCTGCAGCGCCTGGTGCAGGAAATGCAGGGCGGGATTGCGTTCCAGCATGCCTGCGGGCGGCGGCAGCTCGTGGCGGGCATGCAGCATGGACAAGACGCGCAGCGCCGCCACCTGGTGCATGGCGTCGCCTTGCGCGGTGGCCAGCTGGCAAGCCCGTTCGGCCGCCTGCAGCGCTTCATCGGGGCGGTCCAGGTAGGACAGCGCGTGGGCGCTGCCGCGCTGCGCCATGCTGCGGAAATCGGCCTGGCCCAGCGCTTCGGCGCGCTGCGCCAGCCGGCTGAAGGCGTCGAGCGCCGTGTCGTAGTCGCCCTTGTCCAGGCTCAGTTCACCCAGGTGGAATAGGGCGTTGGCATAGGTGCGCGCGCCCGCCACGGGGGCCAGGATGTGCAGCGCCTGGCGCAGCAAGTCTTCGGCCGCGGCCAGGCGTCCCAGCTTGCGCATGGTTTCGGCCGTATGCGTCTGGCAGGCACCGATGCTGCGGGGCCAGCCGGTGGGGCGCGCCAGGTCCAGCGCGCACTGCATCCATTCGAGGGCCGATTCGTTGTCGTTGAGACTGGCGAAGCAGTCGCCGATATTGATGGCGGCCGTGATGGCGCCGCGCAGCTGGCCGCTTTCCAGCGCCGCTTCGTAGCTTTGCATGTAGTGGCCGGCGGCCGTGCCCAGGTCGCGCGAAGTGTGCGCCAGCAAGCCGCGGAAATCATGCACCCAGGCAGCCAGCGGCGCGGGCAGCTTGCCGCTGGCGCCGTCGGCCTGGAAGTGGCTGCCCCAGCGCGCTTGGGCGGCCGGCGCATCGCGCAGCACGGCCCAGCGCGCCGTGGCCGCGTCGGCCAGGCTGGCGCGCATCGCATCGCCGGCGCTGCGCGCCTGTTCGGCAGCGGCCAGCAGTTCGGCATCGCAGCGGGCATGGTCGCCCCGGTCGACGGCAATCGAGGACAGCAGCCAGTGCGCGTCGGCGCAAGCGGCGCCGTCGCCATGCGCGCACAGGATGGCGTGCGCCGCCATGGCCAGGCTTTCGGCCGCATCGAGGGCACCTTGCAGCCAGGCCACTTCCGCCTGCACCAGTTGCAGGCGCGCCTGCGCGATGGCCAGGGCGTGGGCCGGCAGCTGGGCTTGGGGCAACAAGGTTGCCGCTTCGGCTGCATGGTGCAGCGCCTGTGCGCAGTTACGCTGGCGCAAATGCCATGCCAGCAACATCAGCAAGGGCAAGCGCTCCAGGGCGCGCAATGGTCGCAGTGTGTCTTCCCACTGTGCAATGTCATGTTCGAGGGCGAACATTTCCATCCGAAATCTCCCGCAAGGCGATGGTGTTGGCCCGCGGCCAGTGACACCTTATTGGATCGCATTGTAAGCTGCATTCGGATGCAGTTGTTTGGCCGACTCGACAGTATTTTTTTGCGCGCGCCATTTCAGGCGGCGCAAAGCAGGCGGGGCGTGCATCAGCCCCTGCCGGCTGATGCACGCCCCGTGGACAGCCTGGCGATGGCCGTGCCGCCTGTGCCGTACTGCTTGTGCTAGCGGCCGGCGAAGTGCACGGTGCTGGCTGTTTCGCCAGCCTTGGCGATGGCGCCCGGAATATTGTTCAGTCCGGTAATGGCGATGACGTCGCCATCGTTGCGAAATTCCATGCGGGTGCCGCTGGCCGTTTCAAAGACGCCGGGCGCGCGGCCGAACAGCTCTATTTCGGGCTGTCCCTTGATTTGCGTGAAGTAGCGGTTGACTTGCTGGCGCAGCAGCAAGGTATCGCCCGTGTCGAGCTGGTAGCGATTGCCGTACTGGCTGAATTCCTGCGGGGCCAGTTTATAGACCTTGCCGGAGATCTGGACCTTGTCCTGGTCGCCGATTTCCAGCGCGCTGGCGCTGAGGCAAGAAAGGCCGAGGACGAGGGCGGCGCTACCGAGGGCGAGGGTACGCGAGAACGATGCTTTCATGATTTCACCTTGTGATCAAAATGCTGGTTGGAGTTAGACCAATGTTGTCTCCAGCAGGTTCGCTGGCGGGGACAATGCCAAGGTAGCAATCGGACCTGCGCGATGCCAGCGCAAAGCGATGAAACGCAGGAATTCGGCGCTGAAACGCGAAATCGGACGATGGATGGTTTTGGAATGAATGCAGGAAAGCGGGCTGAGCGGCAGAATTTAATTCTGTTTAATTCGTGTTGATAATGTTTTTGTCGGTTTGGCGCCCGCTCCGATGGCGGGCGCCAGGCGCGTTAATACAGCGTTTGCGCCGATTCGTGCAGCAGCTGGCCGTACAGGGTATGGCGCATCTTGGCGATTTTTCCTTCGGACAAGGCTTGCAGGATGGCGCACTGCGGCTCGATCAGGTGGCGGCAGTTATAGAACTTGCAGCCGCCCAGGTAGGGCTGGAATTCGCGGAAGGCCCGTTCCAGCATGCCCTCGGACAAGTGGTACAGGCCGAACTCCTGGAAGCCGGGCGAATCGATGATGGAACTGTTCGCGCCCAGTTCGTCGAGCTTGTACAGGCGCGTAAAGGTGGTCGTGTGCTTGCCCGTGTCGAGCGCGGCCGAGATTTCGCGCACGGCGATGTCCGCGTCCGGCACCAGCAGGTTGATCAGGGACGACTTGCCCATGCCCGACTGGCCGATGAGGATCGACGACTGGCCCGCCAGCAGGGGCGCCAGGGTGGCCACGGCGTGTTCGGGTTCGGCGCGCGCCGACACCTCATCGACGGGATAGCCCATCGATGAATACGGCAGCAGGCGTTCCCGGGCGCGCTCCAGCGAAGCGGTCACATCCGTCTTGTTGAGAATGATGCGCGCTTCGATGCCGGCCGCGTCGGCCGCCACCAGCGAGCGCGAGATCAGGTCGTCGGCAAAGCCCGGTTCCGTCGCCACGACGATGAACAGCTGCGTCAGGTTGGCGGCCAGCAATTTCGACTTGTACTGGTCCGAGCGGTACAGCAAGGTCTTGCGTTCCTCGATGCGGTCGATGACGGCCTGGTCGTTGGAAGTGCGCGTCAGGTGCACGATGTCGCCCACGGCCACATTGGTTTTCTTGCCGCGCGTTACGCATTGCAACTTGGCGCCGTCCACGTCGGCCAGGTAATGGCGGCCGTGGGCGGCGATGATGACGCCCGTCAACTTGCCTTCGCTCATGGGGCCACCTGGCTGCTCTGGTAGATAAGGTCGGCCTTGGCGGCGCAGATGAAGTCGTTTTCGGACAGGCCGCCGGCACCCTGGTTGACCGAGTGCGTGTCGTAGCGCACGGCGCAGGTTTTGTAAGTAATGATGAGCTCCGGATGGTGGTCTTGCGTATGGGTCATATAAGCCAGGGCGTTCACGAACGCCAGGGTCTGGTAGTAATTCTTGAAGCCGAAGTCGCGGCACAGCTTGCCGTTTTGCACCGTCCACTGGGGCAGCAGGGCGTGCAGGGTGGCGATATCGGTGTCGCCCAGCGCCTGCTGGCGCGGCGTGCAGCTCAGTTGGGCCAGGTCGTGCGAAGTGGATGGCGTATTCATGCGGAAGCCCCTTTCAGGTGGCGGATGCGCACGCTGGCCGGCGGATGCGAGTCATAGAAGGCCGAGTGCAGCGGGTCGGGCGTCAGGGTCGACGCATTGTCTTCATACATTTTGACGAGCGCCGACACCAGGTCGTCCGCCTGCGTGTGCGTGGCGGCAAAGGCGTCGGCTTCGAATTCGTGCTTGCGCGAGCTGAGCGACGTCAACGGCCCCAGCAGGAAAGTGAAGACGGGCAAGGCCAGCATGAACAGCAGCAGCGCCAGCGCGTCCGTCGGCTGGCCCGTCAGCGCCAGCGCGACCGGGTCGACGCCCAGGCCCGCGTAAAACCACGGCTGCGTCTTCAGGAAGCCCAGCAGCGCGAGGAAACCCAGCGAGATGACGAACATCATGGCGATGCGCTTGACGATGTGCTTGAGCTTGAAGTGGCCCAGTTCATGCGCCAGCACGGCTTCGATTTCCTGCGGCGCCAGGCGCGACAGCAGGGTGTCGAAGAAGACGATGCGCTTGTTGGCGCCAAAGCCCGAGAAATACGCATTGCCGTGGGCGCTGCGCTTCGAGCCATCCATGACGAACAAGCCTTTCGAAGCGAAGCCGACGCGCTGCATCAAGCCTTCGATGCGGCTTTTCAGCGCTTCGTCGGCCAGCGGCGTGAATTTGTTGAACAGGGGGGCAATGACGGTTGGAAACAGCACCATCATCAGCAGCTGGAAGCCGCTCCAGACGAACCAGGCGTACAGCCACCACAGGTCGCCCGACTTGGCCATCAGGGTCAGCACGACCCAGATCAGCGGCAAGCCGATGACGGCGCCCAGGCCCACGCCCTTGAGCATGTCCGTGAAAAACAGCTTGCGCGCCATGGTGTTGAAGCCGAAGCGCTGCTCCAGCACGAACTGGCGGTAATAGTCGAAGGGCAGGTCGATCAGGCCGGAAATGGCGGCAAAGGCGGCGATCAGGCCGATCTGGTACAACATGGGCGAGCCGGGACCCATCCATTCATTCAGGTGCAGCGCCAGCCATTGCAGGCCGCCCAGCAAGGTAAAACCGATCAGCACGGCATAGTTGATCAGCAAGGTCAGCAAGCCGAACTTGGTCTTGGCCACTGTGTAGTCGGCCGCCTTCTGGTGCGCGGCCAGCGGGATTTTTTCCGCGAATTCGGGCGGGACAACGGCGCGGTGCGCCAGCACGTGGCGAATCTGCCGCGAAGCGAGCCAGAAGCGCACGGCGAGGGTCAAAACGAGGACGGATACAAACAAAATCGAAAACGCGAGTGAATACATTCTGTGCCTGTGAGAAAATGGCTGATTATTTAGTTTGATTAGGCCAAGAGAGAATTATGTCACAAGCGACCGACTTAACTGCATCCACCCCCGCACCCGCGGTGCCCGCACGTCCAAATGAGATGAACCTGGTCTGGGTCGACATGGAAATGACGGGTCTGGAGCCCGATACCGACCGCATCATCGAGGTGGCGGTAGTGGTGACGGACATGCACTTGAACCTGCTGGCCGAAGGCCCCGTGTTCGTGATTCACCAGTCGGATGAAACCCTGAACAAGATGGATGCCTGGAACAAGGGCACGCACGGCCGCTCGGGCCTGATCGACAAGGTCAAGGCGTCGACCGTGACGGAAGCCCAGGCGGAAGCGGAGCTGATCGCCTTCCTGAAGAAATACGTACCGGCAGGCAAGTCGCCCATGTGCGGCAACACCATCGGCCAGGACCGCCGCTTCATGGTGCGCGGCATGCCGAAGCTGGAAGCATTCTTCCACTACCGCAATGTTGACGTGTCGACACTGAAAGAGCTGTGCAAGCGCTGGAAGCCGGAAATCGCCACCGGTTTCAAGAAGCACCAGAAGCACACTGCGCTGGCCGATATCCTCGAGTCGATCGAAGAGCTGAAGTACTACCGCGAGCACTTCATCAAATTGTAAGTTGAAAACGCCTCACAAAACCTACTGCGCGTCGGTATAGGCGGCCTGCGATGCTCACCGGCTCGGCGCCCCCGTACTGAGTACGGTTGCGCTTCTTAGCCACCTCTCCCTTCCGCTCGCTACGGTTTTGTGAGGCGTCGCGAAGGTTCTGTTACATCGTATCAAAGTCAAAATCGAGGGTGTGCCAAACGCCTTCTTCATCCTGCCACTCCAGCGCAAACGGTCCCGTTTGCCGCAAGCCCGTGATCCACACTGTCTCGCCAGGTTCGCGAAAATACGCCACGCACTGCCCGAACGGTTGCTCCAGCCGGCACAGCACCAATCCCTCGCCCGCCACGGCGCACCATTGCTCGTGGACATCGATCAAGCCCACGGCCGGGTCGCCATAGAACTCGCCCAGGCTGGCTTGCCGGCCATCGGCCGCCGTCACCTTGGCGTGTTCATATTCATGCTGGACAATATATTGGGCGCTGCGCGCCAGTTCCCTGCTCGTCATGCTGTCTCCACGGTGGGCCAGACGGTTTCCTGGTCGGCGCGCGCCTCGGCGATCAGCCATTCGCAGAAGGCGTGCACAAGGGGGCGCGTTTCCGCCTGGGGCGAACGCAGCAGATAATAGCAGTGGGGGCCGCGCACGGCATGTTCGAACACGCGCACCAGGCGGCCCGAGCGCAGGTCGTCGCCGATCAGGGGGCTGGCGGCGATGGCCACGCCCTGGCCGCTGGCGGCCGCGTCCAGGCACAGATACGTGTGCGAAAAGCGCGCGCCGCTGTTGCCGCTATTGCCGCTGTAATGCACACCGCAGCTGTGCAACCAGCGCGTCCAGTCGATTTCGCCGGGCAGGTGCACTTCCGGCTCGTCGTGCAGCAGCGGGTAGCGCAGCAGGTCGGCGGGCTGGCGCAGGCTGGCCGCGTTGGCGCGGAAATCGGGGCTGCAGACGGCGGAAAACCATTCTTCCATCAATAAATCCACCTTCAGGCCCGGATAGCGGCCCGGTCCCAGGCGGATGGCCACGTCCACGCCATCGCGCGCCAGGTCGACCGGGTGCATCGAGGCCAGCACGCGCAGTTCGATCTGCGGATAGCGGTCGCGCAAGCGTCCCAGGCGCGGCATCAGCCAGCGCGAGACGAGCGAGCTGGTGGCCGTCACCGTCACCACCTTGTCATCGCCCTGGCGCCGCGCCTGCTCGGATACATCGGCCAGCTGGTTGAGTATCGGCCCCAGCGAGGCCGCATAGCGCTGGCCGGCGCTGGTGAGCACCACGCCGCGCGGCAGGCGCTGGAACAGCACGATGCCGAGCCACGCTTCCAGCTGTTTCACATGATGGCCGATGGCGCCGGCCGAGACGTGCAATTCTTCGCCCGCGCGCTGGAAGCCTTCGTGGCGGGCGGCCGCCTCGAAGGCGTGCAGGGCGGCAAGTGGGGGCAGGGGACGTGACATGGTATTCTCAAGAGAATTGAGCCTCAGTATTATTTGGCCTATCCGTGAAGAATATTGGTTTGTTTCATTTTGCGCAAGCGAATATGATGCCGGCTATGCGTGAAGTGACCCGCAATATGATTCACGCATGAATCATCTACCAGCCTTGCTTGGCATTTATATTTACAACGCCTGGGAAAACCGTCGCGATGCGCAGCAGGTTTGCCCGGGTGTACTCAAAGAGGTTAGTCATGTCTGATCGCCGCGCTGTTGCGCTGGTGTTGCTGTCGGCCGCCGGATTCGGCAGTTCCGCAGTGTTTGCCAAGGCGGCATATGCGTCCGGGGTCAACCCGTCGACCATGCTGGCCTTGCGTTTCGTCATCGCCGCCATGCTGTTGCTGCCGCTCGTGTGGCTCGGTGGCTGGCGCTTGCCGCGCGGCCGCCTGCTGGCCGGCTACATGCTGATGGGCCTGATGTACACGGCCCAGTCGCAAGGCTATTTCAATGCCCTCATGTATGCCAGCAGCGGCCTGTGCGGCATGCTGCTGTACGTGTATCCCGTGCTGGTCACCATCCTCGCGCTGGCGCTGGGCTGGGAAAAGCTGGACCGGCGCATGCTGGTGCTGATGGCGCTGGCCATTGCCGGCATGGCCATCACCCTGGGCGGCAAGCTGCAGGGCCAGCCCATCGGCATCGCGCTGGCATTGATGGCCGCCGGCGTGTATGCCGTGTACATCCTGTTTGGCAACAGCCTGTCGAAAAGCCGCGAGAATATTCACCCATTGGCCGCCTGTGTGGTGATCCTGGGCACAGCCGGCCTGTCGAATAGTGCGATTGCTTTGTGGCAAGGCGTGTCCTTGCCGGGCACGGCGACGGGTTGGCTGGCCGTCGGCGCCATCGCGCTGTTCTCGACGGCCATCGCGATTGCCGCCTTCTTTGCCGGCGTGGCGCAGATCGGCGCGGCCAAGGCATCCATCATTTCCACGTTTGAACCCGTCATCACGATGGCGTTCGGCGTGACCTTGCTGAAGGAATCCGTCAGCGGCACGCAATTGCTGGGCGGTGCCATGGTGCTGGCCGCCGTGGTCTTGCTGGCACAGCGGCCCAGTGCCAAGCCGGTCTCCATGCCTGGCGTGCAAGCCAGCGCCTGAACTTTTTTCCTGAACTGATCGGCAATACCGATCGGTCTCCTTTGCGCCGCGACGGGTTTCCTGCCGCGGCGCTTTTTTTTGGCCGCGCACAAATAACACTTGATTGCGAATGATTCTCATTTATAATTGATTTCAAGATTCCCCCACCACCAGCCAGCCCATGCCAGCCAGTGTTCGCCTTGAAAGGAGACACCGTGACGAGCATGCCCCCTATTTGCAATACCGAGCTGGTCGCCGGCGAATTTGCCCGCCTGCGTCGCGAAAAGAAAGCCCGCCACCGCGATATCGCCGAGGAACTGGCCATTTCCGAAGGCGAGCTGATCGCCGCGCACGCCGGCCTGTCGCTGGCCGATGGCGCCTTGCTGGGCGCCGAGCGCCTGCAGGCCGACTGGCCCGCCATCATCGCCGCCCTGGAACCGCTGGGCGAAGTCATGGCGCTGACGCGCAACGCCTCGTGCGTGCATGAAAAGACGGGTGTGTATCGAAAAGCCAGCCACAACAATCACGTGGGCCTGGTGCTCGGTGGCGATATCGACCTGCGCGTGTTTTACCGCCAGTGGGCGCATGGTTTTGCCGTTCGCGAGATGGGCGAAAAGGAAGTGCAGCGCAGCCTGCAATTTTTCGATGCGGCCGGCCATGCCGTGCACAAGATTTTCCTCAAGCCGCAAAGCGACCTGGCCGCCTATGACGCGCTGGTGGCGCGCTTCGCCGATGCGGATCAGGCGGCCGGCATTGCCGTGACGGCGCCGGCGCCGCCGCCGGCGGAACTGCCCGACGCGCAGATCGACGTGGCCGGCTTTCGCGCCGCCTGGGCCGACTTGCGCGATACGCATGAATTTTTCACCGTGCTGAAAAAATATTCGGTCTCGCGCCTGCAAGGCCTGCGCCTGGCCGAGGCGCGTTTCGTGCAGCAGCTCGACAAATCCTGCGTGCTCGACCTGCTCAATAATGCCGCCCTCGAAAAGGTGGCCATCATGGCCTTCGTCGGCAATGCCGGCATGATCCAGATCCATTCGGGACCCGTGCACAAGATCGCCGTGATGGGGCCGTGGATCAATGTCCTCGACACGCGCTTCAACCTGCATTTGCGCGAAGACCATATCGCCAGCGCCTGGGTGGTGAAAAAGCCGACCGTCGATGGCCTGGTGACATCGGTGGAACTGTTCGACGCCAAGGGCGACACCATCGTCATGTTCTTCGGCGAACGCAAGCCGGGCGTGCACGAATTGTGCGAATGGCGCAACGTCGTCGAGCGGGTGCTGCAGGAGGGCGAACTATGCGCCGCATGATCGCCGCCAGCGTGGCGCGCCGCATCGCGCTGAAAAAAATGGGGGCGGGAGCGCTGGCGCTGGCCGCGCCGATGCAGGTGCTGGCCGCCGTCAGCGACGCGGCCAAGCCGATGGTCAAGGCGCGGCGCATCGTCAGCGTGGGCGGCGCGTTGACGGAAATCGTCTATGCGCTCGAAGCGCAGGGGGAACTGGTGGGCGTCGATACCACCTCGCTGTATCCACCGGTGGCGCAACAGCTGCCGCAGGTGGGTTATGCGCGCACCTTGTCGGCCGAGGGCGTGCTGTCGCTGGCGCCCACGCAGCTGATCGCCACCGAGGAAGCGGGGCCGCAAACGGTGCTGCGCCAGGTGCGCGACGCGGGCGTGCCGGTGGCGGTGCTGAACGCGAATAACAAATTCGAAGGCTTGCTCGAACGGGTGAAACAGGTGGGCCAGATCACGGGACGCGCCGACCCCGCCGCGCGCCTGGCGCAAGCCTTGCAGCAGCAGTGGGACGGCGCCCTGGGCAAGGTGCGCCTGCGCAGCCACGCGCCTGTGCGCGTGCTGTTCATCCTCGCCCATGCGCCCAACCAGGTGATGGTGGGCGGGCGCGAGACGGGCGCCGACGCCATGCTCGCGTATGCGGGCGCCGTCAACGTGATGGGGGGACCGGCCGGTTTTGCCGGCTACAAGCCGCTCACGCCCGAAGCCGTGATCGCCGCTCGGCCCGACATCGTGCTCGTCACGGACCAGGGGCTGAAGGCATCGGGCGGCGTGGACGGCATCTTGAAACTGCCAGGCCTGGCGCAGACGCCGGCCGGGCGCAAGCACCGCATCGTGTCGCTGGAAGCCATGCTGCTGCTGGGCTTTGGCCCGCGCATGCCGCAGGCGCTGGGCGAACTCGACGCCGCCTTCGCCAAAGCCATGACAGCATGAACGTGGCTTCCCTGGCGTCTGTCGCCCCGTGGCGCTGGCCACGCTGGGGCGCTGGCGGGCTGCTGGCCGTGGCGCTGTTTGTCGGCTTGATCATCGCCGTGCAGGCGGGCGCCGTGCCGGTGACCCTGGCCGATTGGCTGGCGCCGTTTCAATCTGGCGAGGAGAAGCTGTCCGGCGGCGCGTATGTGCTGTGGCATATCCGTTTGCCGCGCGCCCTGTTTGCCATCCTGATCGGCGCCGCGCTGGCGCTGGCCGGCGGCCTGACGCAAGGCCTGTTCCGCAATCCGCTGGCCGATCCGGGACTGCTGGGCGTGAGCAGCGGCGCCGCCTGCGCGGGCGCGGCCACCATCGTCTTCGCGGCCAGCCTGCACGTGGCGCCGGAGCTGCGCGTGTGGCTGCTGCCGGCCGCCGCGTTCGCCGGCGCCATGCTGATCTGCGTGCTGCTTGACAGGGTCGCGCGCTGGGCCACCCCCGGCTCCATCGTCGGCTTGCTGCTGACGGGCGTGGCGCTGAACGCCATCACGGTGGCCGTCATGGGCTTGTGCATCTACCTGGCCAGCGACGACCAGTTGCGCACCCTGACTTTCTGGACCCTCGGTTCGCTGTCGGCCGGCAGCTGGCGCCAGGTGGCGGCTTTGCTGCTGATGCTGGCCGGCGCGCTGTGGGCCACGCGCTTCCTGATGCGCTCATTGAATGCGCTGGCGCTGGGCGAGGCGCAGGCGCTGCACGTGGGTATCGATGTGGGCCGGCTGCGCACGCAGGTCATCGTGCTGGTGGCCGTGCTGACGGGCTTTGCCGTCGCCTGGTGCGGCGGCATCGGCTTCATCGGCCTGATCGCGCCGCACCTGGTGCGCACCTGGCTGGGCGCCGACCAGCGCAAGGTACTGCCCCTGGCGATGCTGGCCGGCGGCTTGCTGCTGCTGTTGGCCGACACCCTGGCGCGCACGGTGGCCATCCCGGCGGAAGTCCCCGTCGGCATTTTCACGGCCTTGCTGGGCGGGCCATTTTTCCTGATGCTGTTGCGGCGCTTCCGCCACGGCACAGCCTAGAGGTGAACATGACGCCCCTGCTGGAACTCTCCTTCGCCACCACACAACTGGGCCAGCAGTATTTCGGCCCGTTCAATCTGCGGATCGCGGCCGGCGAGCGCGTCGCCATCCTGGGCCCCAGCGGCGCGGGCAAGTCGACCCTGCTCAAATTGATGGCGCGCGAACTGCACCCGCAGGCGGGCCATGTGGCGTTCGCGGGCAGGCCGCTGGCGCAGTGGCCGCTGGCTGACCTGGCGCGGCGCCGCGCCGTCTTGCCACAGGGCTCGAACGTGGCCTTCGGACTGCAGTGCGAGCTGGTGATCGGCCTGGGACGGGTGGCGCGCCTGGTCGACCCGCAGCTGGGGCGGATCGTGCAGGACGCGGCTACCCTGGCGCACGCCGGGCATTTGCTGGGCCGCCGCCTGGATACCCTGTCCGGCGGCGAGCAGGCCAGGGTGCAGCTGGCGCGCATCTTCGCGCAGATGTGGGACGTACAGGATGGCTTGATACTCGTCGACGAACCGCTGGCGGCGCTCGATCCCGGCCTGCAGTTCGATTTGCTCGATAGCCTGCAGCAGTTTTGCGCCGCGCGCGGCCACGCCGTCATCGCCATCCTGCACGACATCAATCACGCCTTGCTGGGCTTCGAGCGATTGCTGCTGGTGCGTTCGGGCCAGCTGGTGGCCGATATCGCCAGCGATGCCGGCGCCGTGCCGGCCCTGGCCGCGCTGTACGGCATCGCCCTGACGACGGCGACCAGCAGCGATGGCGACGTGTGCGTCATCCCTGCCAGAAGCGCCGTCCGCAGGGCCGCCTGACCCATTCACTCACCACACGTCCGCCGCGCGCGGCCGCGCCATCTGGCCGCTGCCCAGCAGCCATACCATCAGGGCCTCGGCCTGTTCGCGCGTGGCCGCCACCTCTTGCAGGATACCGAAGGCTTTCATGGCGCCGGCCGCCATCGCCTGCAGGCGCGCGCGCTGTTCCGCGTCCGCCTCGACCGATACGAGGCCCCGGCAAATGGCGGCCAGCGCTACCTTGTTGTGCTTGAGCCAAAGGCCGCGCCGCTTGCGGTCGATGTGCGCTTCATCGCTGCGTTCCTCTTCGAACAGCATGACGAACGGTTCGCCATGGCGCAGCAGGGCGTCCATGTCGTTTTCCCACAGCGGGGCATAGCCGGTAACGGCCGTTTCAGGGCGAAAGCGCACGACGGGAAAGTCGCTGACGTCGTGGATGGAGAAATGTGCGGGATTCGGTTTCATGGCGTGCTTCCTTGCGAGGTGGTTGAAAATGCTTGCCAGCCGCCGCCCAGCGCCTTGTAGACCTGGACCAGCGACAGCGACGCGGTGGCACGGCTGTCGACCAGCGCCGCTTCGTTGTTCAATAAGGTGTTTTGCACATGCAGCACGTTGATCAGGTCCGTGCCGCCCTGGCGGTACTGCAGTTCCGCGCTGCCCAGCGCCCGCCGTCCCTGCTTGACGGCTTCATCGAGGCTGGCCTGGCGGCGGGCGTTGGCCTGGTAGCCAGATAGCGCATCCTCCACCTCGTGCCAGGCGGCCAGCACCGTCTGGCGGTAGGCGATGGCCGCTTCCTGTTGCTGCGCCTCGCGCAGTTGCAGGTTGCCGCGCAGGCGGCCGCCATCGAACAGGGGCACGCTGAAGCCGGGGCCGAAGGCGAAGCGCCTGGCGTCCCAGCCGATGTCGGACAGCTGCATCGCTTGCAGGCCGACGCTGCCCGAGAGCGTAATGCGTGGATAAAAATCGCCCTGCGCCACGCCGATGGCGGCCGTGGCCGCGTGCAGCTGCGCTTCGGCGCGGCGGATGTCGGGTCGCCGTTCGGCCAGGCTGCTCGGCACGCCCAGCTGCACCTGCATGGTCATGGCGGGAATGTCCTTGCCCGCCGCCAGTTCCGCCCGCAAGCCTTGCGGCGGCAGCGCCAGCAGGAGGGCGAGAGCATTGCCCAGGCGCGCTTCGCGCTGCTGCAGCGGCGGCAGGCGCGCTTCGATGGTGGCGACATGGGCCGCCGCCTCGGCCTCGTCGAGCTGCGTCGCCACACCTTCGCGCAGGCGGATGCTGGTCAGGTTCAAGGTATGGCGGGCGATATCGAGCAGCTGCTGCGTGATGGCCAGCGTCTGCTGCGCGCCGCGCAGCTCGATGTAGTCGCGCGCCGTTTCTGCCAGCACGGCCAGCAGCACGCCGCGCTGCGTTTCCACTGCCACGTCGACGCGCGCATCGGCCGCTTCCACTTCGCGCCGCACGCGGCCCCACAGGTCCAGTTCCCAGGCTGCGTCAAGGTTGCTTTGCCACAGGTTGTAGGCGGACTGGCCATTGTTGCGCGACGGGTCGCTCAAGCCCTGTTCGCTGTTGCGCGCGCGGCTGTAGCCGCCATTCGCACCCAGCGACGGGCCTTGCGCGGCGCCGATGACTCCGCGCGCGGCGCGGCTTTGCTCCAGCCGGCTGGCGGCCGCCAGCACGTCGAGGTTGGCGCCGGCGGCACGCTGCAGCAGTGACGACAGGGTGGTATCGCCAAAGCTGTCCCACCAGCGCTGCTCGATGGCGCCATCCTGCTGTGCGGCGAAACGGGCATCCTGCGCCTGACGCCATTGCTGTCCCAGATCATGGTGCGGGCGCTGGAAATCGCTGCCGACGCTGCCGCAGCCGGCCAGGCCCAGGGCCGTGAAGAGTATCCATGCTTTCATCGCGCGCTCACCTGTTGCAGATGTTGACGGCGCATGGCCGTATCGATGCGCACTTCGGCCGACATGCCCACGCGCAGGCGGGCGTCGCCATCCTGGCCCGGATCGAGCGCGATCCTGACGGGGATGCGCTGCACCACCTTGGTGAAGTTGCCGGTGGCGTTTTCCGGCGCGATGGCGGCGAAGGTCACGCCCGTGGCCGGCGCGATACTGTGTACCGTGCCGTGCAGGAGCACGCCCGGATAGGCGTCGACGGCGATGCTGGCGCGCTGGCCCTGGCGCACGTGGGTCAGCTGGGTTTCCTGCAGGTTGGCGACGACAAAGCTGCGGTTCAGGGGCACCACGGCCATCAGGCTGGCGCCGGGAGCCACCAGGGCGCCGACGCGCACGATGCGGCGTCCGACGATGCCGTCGATGGGGGCGCGCAGCTGCGTATGCGACAGATCCAGTTCGGCCCGTTGCAGGCTGGCGCTGGCGCGCAGCAAGGCCGCTTCGGCCGCGCCTTGCTGCGCTTGCAAAATTTCCGTCTGCTTGCGGGTGGCGACGAGGGCGGCGCGGTTTTGCGCCAGGCGCGCGCGGCTCACGTCGAAGCGCGATTGCGCCTGCTGCGCGTTCTGCACGCTGCCCGCGCCCTGGCCAGCCAGGTGCTGCGAGCGGGCCAGTTCCTGCTGCGCCAGTTTGTCTTCCGCCTGGTTGGCGTCGACCAGGGTGCTGGCTTGTTCGATCACCGATTGCTGGCGCTGCAAGGTGGCGCGGGCATTCGCCAGTTGCGCTTCGGCGCCGGCTACCTCGGCACGGGCCGAGGCGGCGGCGGCCTGGTAGTCGCGGTCGTCGATGCGGGCCAGCAGCTGACCCGCCTTGACAGTCTGGTTGTCTTCCACCAGCACTTCCCGCACGATGCCGCCCACCTTGGGGGAAAGCACGGTGTAGTCGGCGCTGACAAAGGCGTCGTCGGTTGCTTGTTCGTCGCCACGGGCGAACAGCAGTTGCCAGGCGCAAAAGGCGAGGGCGCAGGCCAGCAGGGCCAGGCCGAGAAGAAATGCGCGCGAGCGCAGTATGGGTGTTTGCATGGTGAAGCTCTTTCGTAAAAATGGAAATCAGGCGGCGCGCGGAGGGAATACGCGTGTCGGCAGGATAGGAATGATCACAATCATGGCCAGCGCGATGGCGGCCACGGTGAGGTACAGGTCGGACGAGGTGAGGGTGACGACTTGCGCATGCATGCGCTGCGCAATTCCCGCCATGTCCACGCCGGCTGGCAGGTTGCCCAGGCGCTCGCTGAGCACCGTCGAATGAAAATGGTTGCGGCGCGTGATCAGCGCATCGAGCACGCCGGTGGCTACGACGGCCGACATGCCCTTGATGGTGTTGAACCAGGCCGAGGCGAACGGGCCATCCTGCGGCGCCAGGCCCGTGGTGGCCAGCAGCAGCAAGGGAATCACGGCCATCGGTTGCGCGAAGATCTGCACCGCTTGCAGCAGGTAGAAATGCGTGCGTATCCAGTCTGGCGACATGCGCGCGCCCAGCACGCAGGACAGGGCCAGCAGGGCCAGGCCGATGGCCAGCACCCAGCGGCAGTCGACGGCGCGGATGTTGCACAGGGCGGCCACCAGCGGCAAGGCGATCAACTGCGGCAGCGCCACCATCAGCATCACGGGCGCCGTTTGCAGCGGGCGGTAAGCGTGCACCTGCGCCAGGTAGGACGAGGGAATCAGGATCACGGCCAGCAGCACGAACAGCACGCCGCCCAGGGTCAGCAGGGCATGGCTGAGGTTGCGCCGCGACAGCAGCTGCAGCTTGAAGAACGGCAGCGGGTGCGACCACTCGTTGATGAAGAACAGCACCAGCAGCAACAGACCGCCGCCCAGCAGCACGCAGATCAGCGGCGAGGCGAACCACGCCAGGCGTTCACCCTGCAGCAATCCCACCACCAGCATGCTGATGGCGGGCAGGCCAAGCAGCAGGCCGCGCCAGTCGAACTGGCGCAAGCGCTCCAGGCGCAGCGGGTCTTGCGGCAAGCCCCAGGACACCATCAGCAGGGCGACGATGCTGCCCGGGACGACTTGCCAGAAGGCCCATTGCCAGCCCAGGTACTCGGTCCAGAAGGCGGCCAGCGGCGTGCCCAGGCTGGGACCGAAGGTGGCGCTCAGCGCATAGCCGCCCAAGCCATATAGCTTGATGTTCGGCGGCAGGAAGCGCAGCGCCACCGTCATCAGCATGGGCGGCAGGGCGCCGCCGGCCGCGCCCTGCACCACGCGCAGGACCATCAGCACGGACAGGTTCGGCGCGAACGGGCACAGCACGCCGGCGGCCATGCAGACGATGATGGCGGTGGCCGTCAGCCGGCGCAGCGAAAAGGTGACGGAGCACCACGGCGCGAACGCCATGGCCGAGACCGAGGCGGCCGCATACAGGGCGACGAGCCAGCTGGCGTCGTCGCGCGCGATGCCCATGGCGCCGCGGATGTCGGCCAGCGCGACCTTGGTGATGTTTTCATTCAGGCCGGATACCAGCACGGCCAGCAGCACGCCAGCCAGGCCCGTGGCCAGGCGCAGTCCGAAGATGGGAGGCGCGGGCGGCGCGGCCGCGGGGGCGGCGCCAGGAAGGGGTACAGCAGACACAGGGAACTCCGTGGATGAGGATCAGTCCACGCAGTATAGGTAGCCGTTAATCTTGTGAAAATTGATAATTAATGAATTCTGAATTGCGTCTGGCGCAATGATTGTGGGCCCAGACCCTAAGCGTCGGGTGGCGTGCCGTCGCACAGCTCCTTGATCATGCGGCGCAGCCAGCGGTGCGCATGGTCGTGGTCGAGGCGCGGGTGCCAGGCCTGGAAGACTTCCACGCTGTCGACGGGGATGGGTAGCTGGAAGGTGCGCAGCTTCAAGCCCAGGCGCTCGACGATGGCCAGCAGGGGCGTGGGCATCAGCGGCAGCAGCAGGCGCGAATCGGCCACGGCGAAGATGGCGGACTGGAAGTTGGGGCTGATCAGCGAGACCCGGCGCGTGTAGCCCCGCTCGGCCAGGATGGTGTCGAAGGGACCGCGCGCCAGGCCGCGCCGCGAGACGCTGATATGTTCGTATTCGGTAAAGCTGTCGAGGTTGATGGGGCCGTCGAAGATCGGGTGGTCGCTGCGGGCGATGCCGACAAAGCCGGTGGTAAACAGCTGCTGCAGCTTGATGTCGGGCGCGAAGGCGCGCCGCGCGCTGATGTACAGGTCGATGCGGCCCGCGTGCAGGGCGTCGTTTTCCGTGGCGCCATCGCCCTCTGGCACGAAGCGCAGCACCGTGTGCGGCGCATGGCGGGCCAGCAGGTCGCGCAGCTTGCCGCCGTAGGAACCGACAAACACGTCGTTGGCGCACAGGCTGAACGTGCGTTCCAGCGTGCGCAAGTCCACTTCGCGGCCCGACGTGAAGATGGCGTGCGCCTGTTCCACCACGCCGCGGACCTGCTCGCGCAATTCCAGCGCGCGCGGGGTGGGCGCCAGGCCGCGCCCGGAGCGCACGAAGACGGGGTCGCCGATGGCGTCGCGGATGCGCGCCAGGGTGCGGCTCATGGCCGGCGCGCTCAAATTCATGCGCCGCGCGGCGGCCACGGCGCTGCCTTCCTCGAGCAGGATATCGAGGGCGACGAGCAGGTTCAGGTCAGGGAGTTTCATGCGGCGATTATAGCCCGGGGGCCAGCGCCAGCGCTGCGCCGGCAGGACGCCGGCGCAGACAGTGATGCTACTGCGGGATTACTCGGCTGCCGGTTCGGCGCCGCAGCATTTCTTGAACTTCTTGCCGCTGCCGCAAGGGCAGTCGTCGTTGCGGCCCACTTTCGGCTCTTCGCGCTTCATGGTCTGCACGGGAGCCTTGCGGCGCGGGACCCAGAAACGGTGGATGGCCGGCAGGTTCGCTTCCAGTTCCTGCGCCAGTTTGTGCGCCTTGACCGGGTCTTCCACCAGTTTCAGCTCTTCTTCCTTGATTTCGTCGGCGCCCAGCAGGTAGATCGGCTGCATCAGCTCGGCCACTTCCGAATCCCAGATTTCGTTCCACGAGCCAGGACGCAGCTCCATGCCGTCCCAGAAGCCCCAGCACCAGGCTTCGGCGTCGATCAGGGTCTGGCCTTCGTAGTCGTGCTCGACGAACAGGGCTTCGAATTCCTTCGGCGCCACTTCAAACGTCACCAGCACTTCGTTCATGAAGCGCATGATCAGGTTGACGATGCGCTCTTCTTCCTTGCTGTTCTTGAATTTCGGCGCATCTTCGGCATCTTCGCCCCACACGCGCGGCAACCACTCGGCCGGCATGATTGGTTCCGGGCCGATGGCGACGGCCGTCAGATAGCCGTGCAGCATATCCATGGTCATCGCGTCTTCGGAGCAGCGCTCCGACAACAGGAATTGGTCTAATTCGTCGAATTCTTTTTCTGATAATGGCTGTTCGAGTTGCATGGCTTGCTCTTTATTGAATGTAAGCAGACAGTATACGCCTAGCGGCGCTTCCTCACCTAAGTGTTTGCACCGGCGGCCCGCGCGCGCCTTACAATGTCGCTTATGCACAATGAAAACCAGCCGCACGAGGACGACCGGCCCGTCCATCCCTTTTCCGCCCTGAGCCCCGATTGCGTGCTCGACGCCCTCGACAGCGTGGGGCTGCGCGGCGATGGCCGTCTGCTGGCCCTGAACAGCTATGAAAACCGCGTCTACCAGGTGGGTATCGAAGACAGCGCGCCCCTGGTGGCCAAGTTCTACCGTCCCGAGCGCTGGAGCGATACGGCCATCCTGGAAGAGCACGCGTTCGTGTCCGAGCTGGTCGAGCGCGAAATCCAGGTGGTGCCGGCGCTGGAAATCCATGGCAGCACCCTGCACCAGTACCAGGGCTTCCGCTTTGCCGTCTTTCCCCGCCACGGCGGCCGCGCGCCCGAGCTGGACGACCCGGCGACGCTGGAGTGGATAGGGCGCTTCATCGGCCGCATCCACGCCGTCGGCGCGCTGTCCACGTACAAGCAGCGTCCGGCGCTCGACCACCAGACGTTCGGCGTCGAGCCGCGCGAATTTTTGCTGGAGGGAAATTTCCTGCCGCCCGAACTGCTGGCCGCGTATTCCAGCGTGGCGCAGCAGGCGCTCGACGGCGTCAAGCGCTGCTATGACCGCGCGGGCGACGTGGCCATGCTGCGCACGCATGGCGACTGCCATGGCGGCAACGTGCTGTGGACGGATGCCGGCCCCCATTTCGTCGATTTCGACGACAGCCGCATGGGCCCGGCCATCCAGGATCTGTGGATGATGCTGTCGGGCGAGCGGGGCGACATGGTGCGCCAGATGAGCGACATCCTGGCCGGCTATGAAGATTTTTGCGATTTCGACCCGCGCCAGCTGTACCTGGTCGAAGCGCTGCGCACCCTGCGCCTGATCCATTATTCGGCCTGGCTGGCGCGCCGCTGGGATGATCCCGCCTTCCCCGTCGCCTTCCCGTGGTTTAACACGCAGCGCTACTGGCAGGACCGCATCCTGGAACTCAGGGAGCAGGTTGCCCTGATGGATGAGGCGCCATTGTGGCCTGTTTGACCTAAACGCGGGAAAAGGGCGGTAAACGCCCCTCTTCTTGCCGCGCTGATTTGCGCATGCCTGTTCGATAATGGTGCTAATAAATTCCCATAAGCAACGGAATTCACCCGAATAAGCGAGAAATCATGCAAGCACAGCAAAATCAGCGCCAGGCCGCCTCCCTCACCGTCGCGTATTCCGCCGACGACGAGTTCGACCAGGACAGCATGGTCTCGCTGCATGATTTCAAGGACCTGGAGCGCAAGGCCGATGCGCCAGCGCCGCTTCCTGCCGCTCCTGTCGCCGCGATGCCCGAGCCGCAAGCCGAGCCGGCAGCCGAAGTTGATGGCAAGGCACCGGCCGCCGAACGCCAGAAAATGGAATTGAAAGCCATCCACGAGGCGATTGCCCGCGTGGAAGCGGAAGCGAAGGCCACCTGCGCCGCCGAAAGCCGCGCGCTGGCCGAGGCGCGCGTGCGCTCGCTGGCCGAGGACCGCGCCGCCATCGACGCCGCCGCCGCCGCCGCCGCACAGCAAAATGCACAGGCAGCCGAAGAAGCGATTGCCGCCAACCGCGAACGTCTCGACACCATGCGCGCTGCCGCGCAAGCCAGCGTGGCCCGCCTGGAAGCCGTCAAGCAGGAGACGGCGGAACTGCGCGCCCGCGTGGAGTCGGACAATGAAATCCGCCTGGCCGCTGAACAGCGTTCGCGCGCGGAACAGGAAAGCCGCTTGCGCGCCAGCGAGCAGGTGGCCGTGCAGTCGGAACTGGCCGAACAGGCCGCCCGCGCCGCCGAAGAATTGCAGGTGCAGACGGAGCAGGCGCGCCTGCAGGCCGTCGAGCGCGTCGCCGCCGTGCAGGCAGCCAAGGAAGAAATGGTGGGCATCGCCTCGGCCGATGCAAGAGTTGCCGTGCTGGCGCGTGAGCGCGAGCGCCATGCGCACGGTGCGCGCCAGACGGCGCAGATGCTGGCCGAAGCGGAAAGCGAAGCGCTGGACTTGACGGTGCAGCGCGAGCGCGCCGACCAGATCGCGCTGGAATCGGCCTTCAACCGGGCCGCCGCCGAAGTGCGCGCCCTTGAAGAAGCGCGCGCGCTGGCGCACCTGGAACAGGAACGCGAAGCCATCGCCCTGGCGCAGGCGGAATCGGAACGCCATGCGGCGCAATCGCTGCGTTTGCGCCTGCAGACGGAAAAGGAATTGCGCGACGCGGCCATCCACCGCGAGCGCCTGGAAATGGTCGCCGTGGCCAGCGCGCAGGCGCGCCGCGATGCGGACGTGCGCATCCTGGCCGCCACCGAAGCGCGCATCGAGGTAGACCGCCAGCTGCGCGCCGTGGCGCTGGCCCGCGTCGCCGCCGAACAGGATGCGGAAATCGCCGGCCACGCCAAGCTGGAAGCGGAAACGGCGGCCCTCGAAGAAACCAAGGCACGCGAAGCGGCCGAGCAGGCCGCCGCCGTGGCGGCAGCCCGCGAACTGGAAGAGCAGCAGCGCGCCGCCAGCCTGGCGCACGAACGGGCCGAACTGGCGCGCCAGGCCGCGGAACTGGCCGCCAGCCAGAACGAAGCCGAGCAGGCCGAGGTCGATGCCGGCCGGGCGACATTGGCCGCGCAGGAACAGGCGTCGCAACTGGCACAGGAAAAAGCGCAGCAGGCAGAGCAGCTGCTGCAGGCGGAGCAGGAGCGCCTGGCCGCCGAACAAGCCGCCATCGCCGCCTTGAAAGAGAAACTGGAAGCGGAAGCGCTGGCGTTCAACGCGGCACAGGAACGCATCGCCGCCGAAGGCGCGCAAGCGGAACTGCTGCGCGGCCAGCAGGCGGCCGAACTGGCCTTGACGGAAGCGGCGCAAAAAGAAGCGGACGCCATCCGTATTTTGATGGATCAGGCCCTGGTCGAAGGCGAACAGAAAGCCGCTGCCGCGCAAGCCGTGCAGGCGCAGGCGCGCCTGGCCGTGGAACTGGGACAAGTGCATGCCGAGCGCGCCCGCGTGGAAGAATCCAAGGCGCAAGCGGCCGATGCGCTGCTGGCGTCCGAGCGCGATTTCGTCGCGGCCGAACGCGAGTCGCTGGCCCTGATCGCGCAGAAGCTGGTGCAGCAGCGCCAGACCAGCAGCGCCGAAGAGCGCGCCTCGCAAGCCATTGCCGGCCGCCTGGAAGCGGAAAAGCAGGCGACGGCGGCCGCTGAAGCGCGCGCCGCCATGGAGCAGCAGGCGCTCGATGCCATGCGCCAGCGCGAGCAGCTGGAACTGGCCGCGCAGCAAGCCGCCAGCGAAAAACTCGCAGCCCAGCAAGCCTTGCTGGCCAGTGCCCAGGCCCATGCCGCCCTGCAGCGCAAGGCGGCCGAGACGACACGCGCGATGGCCATCGCCAAGCAGCAATTGCTGGACCTGGAAATGGCGCGCGCGCAGCAGCAAGAGCGCGAACTGGCCGCCTTGCGCGCCAGCCTGGAGCAGCCGCAAAGCGCGTTTTCCAGTTCCCTGACCGCCGCCCGCGCGAAAGCAGAACAGGTCAGCTCGGCCAGTTTGACGCGCGAAGTGATCGAGCGCTTAACGCAGCCGAATGAATCCGCAGGCGCTGTCTGGCGCTCACGCTAGGCAGGATACCGAACCAAACCTACTGCGCGGCGCGCTTTGCGGCTGGCGATGCTCACCGTACTTAAAGTACGGTTGCGCTTCTCAGCCACAAATCACTGCCGCTCGCTACGGTTTTGTTCGATATCGTTACTTTAGTGGAAGAGAAGATTTTTTACGTTTTTCCATCAGAATTTTCTCCCCACCCCCACCAGCAACACATCCGCATCGCGGTGGTAATCCGTCACCACCCGGTTCCACGCCGCTTGCGCCACCCAGCGGCGGTTGACGTGGTAGCGGCCTACGGCTGACAGCAAGCCTGTCAGGCGCGTGCTGTGGCCTTGCGTGTCGCGGCCGTCCCACGCCACGTACGGGCCGGCGCCCATGCCGAATTCCACTTTTTCGTTGAGCGAGCGGATCAGCCACAACTGGGCGGCCGCGCCGCGCCGGCGCGCCAGCGCCGTGCTGCCTTCGTCGATGAGCGTGGCGCTCCAGTCCACGTATTTTCCCGCCGCGCGCCGGTATTCCACGGTGAACGGGCGCGAGGACTCGGAGCGGAAGCTGTTGACGATGGTGTGGCCTGTCGATAAGGTCAAGGTGTCGTCGTGCGCCCAGTTCTGCAAGTGCAGCTTGGCGCCCGGCACGCCGTCATAGCGGTAGCCGGCGCCGATCAGCAGGTGCGTGGTGTTGTCCTTGCCGTCGGGCTTGATGTGGTTGACCTGGGCCAAGGCATACCAGCGGTTGTCGAATTGCCAGCGCGCCTGCAGGCTGGCGATGGAGCTCCAGCCATGGTCATTGTCGAAATTGTGCGGTGCATCGTCCGTCTTGGCCGTGTCGAAGAAGAAGTAGCGGCCGATGCCGGCGCCCAGCATCAGGCCCTGCTCCACATTTTTCGTGCGCAGCCACACCTGGCCCGCCATGCCGTCGCGGTGATGGTCTTCAGGATGCCCCTCGTTGATATACGACAGGCTCACCGCGTTGTAATTGCCCACCGGCTGCGTGTAACTGATGGCGCCGACAAAGGTGCGCTCGTTGGTCGAGTTAACTTTCAGCGAACCGGCCATGCCGGCCAAGTCCTGTGCGTGGATGGACAGGGGGAGCGAGGCGGCCAGCAGGGCCAGGACGGTGAATGGTATGCGCATGACGTTTCCATTGATGGGTGAATACACGCTAACGATAGGCTGGCGAAATGCCATGCGATTGCGCAAGAATCTTGCACACTGACTACATTTGTAAACTGTTTAGCCAGGACTTGTCACAAGTGTATAAGAAAGCGGGAATGCGTGATGCGTGCCAATATTTTCTTGTTGAAAATGCATCGGTGGCGGGCGGGCGGGGAGGCGCCGGCCTGAAGGGGCTGGCCGGCGCGATGCTGCTGAATGGCGGTATTACTGGCTCAATACGACTTTATCGGCAAAATATTCCGTCTCGCCGAAGCATTGCGTGGGCACGCCCTTGTGCTGGCTGTAGGTGACGAGAATGCGCTTGCCGGCCGCGGCCGACAATTGCTTCGCCACGTCTTCATCGCGCACGCTGAACTGGAATTTTTCCGGGATGGTGCCGGGCAGTGCCGTCAACAGCAGTTCACCTTCCCATGTCTTGCAAATCCAGCCCCGCTTGGAGAACTTTTGCAGGTAGCCCGCCCGTTCGCCTTCCGAGTAGGAGAAGCTGAGGGCCATCCACGTGTAGGCGGCCAGCAGCAGGAAGCCGGCCACGAGGAAGATGGCGAAGGCGAAGGTGACTTTTTTGGTCGTAGGGGTCATGGTAGGGTTGTTTAGGTAAAAGGATCAGTCCTTGCGGCCGGCTTTCCAGTTCAGTCCGAAATTGTAGCGCTCGTCCATGGCCTGGTGCGCCGTGATTTTACCTTGGCCGCCGAAGTATTCCACCAACTTTGTCACCTGCAGGTTGCCGCCGTGGTTTTCCAGCATGGCGATGGCGCACATGGCGTGCTGGCTGTCGCTGTCGAGGCGCACTTCCACCGTCGGCTGGCCGGGAATCTCGATCGTCACGACGCCATCGGTGGCGGCCCAGTTCGGCACGCCTTCGTAGATGAAGGCGTACACGAGCACGCGCTTGATCTGGTCGAAATGGGTGCCGTTGATGAAGATGTTTTCGCCGCTGCTGATGCTGCCCGTGCGGTCGTCGCCTTCCAGGTGGATGTACGGCGGACGGTCGTAGGCGCCCCAGCTGTTGCCCAGCGCCTGCACGGCGCTTTTGCTGCCATTGCTCATTTCGAACAGGCAGCCGATGTCGAGGTCGATGCCGCCCGAACGGCCGGCCGGCTTGTTGAACAGCTTGCCGAGGAAGCCCGTGTCCAGCTTCGAAGCGGGCGCCTGGCCTTGCGACGCGTTCTGGTTCCAGTTCAGGTTGACCCGGATGCGGCCATAGCCGCCGCTGTCGCGCTTGTCGAGCGAGATCTTGTCGCCGCGTTTTTCCAGGCGGATTTTCGACAGCGAGATTTTATTCGCCGGCGGCGGGGCTGCCGGCGTGGGCACGGAAGCCGGCGCTGGCGCCGGGGAGGATGCCCCCGCTTCGCTGCCGCCAAAGTGCTTCAGCAGGGCCGCCAGGCCGCCCGCGAAACCCTGGCCCACGGCGCCGAAGCGCCAGCTGCCGTCGCGGCGATACAGTTCGCCGATGATGACGGCCTTCTCGTCCTGGAAGTCATTGCCCGTGAAGGCAAACGTGGCCGCCTGGCCCAGCGCCATGCTGGAATTGCCCAGCGCGCGCATGCTGCCCTGTTCCGTCGCCGCCGTGAATACCAGCTTGTCGATCGAGGCTGGCAGGCGGGAAAGGTCGACCTGGAAGGTGGAGCGGGGGCCGTTCAAGTCCACCGTGATGGCGTTGTCCGGCGCGCTTTTCTGGTTGAAGAACACCATGTAGCGGTCGTCCGACAGCTTGCCGGCCGCATCGACGCCGAAGCAGCTGACGTCCACTTCCATCGAGCCCGAAACGATATCGAGCGTGACGGCAAACGGGCCATTCAAGCCCAGGTCAGCCAGTTTGCCTTTTTGTCCGCGTGTGAAATTGGTCATGGTCGTGCAGTCCCTTCGTCGCTGGAGAGTTGAGTATTCAAGGAGTGGTGCAAATGGGGGGCGGGCGCCGCGGCGCCGTCGGCCGCATGGCGGATGCCGAACAGGCGCGCCTGCTCGATGATGCGCAGCGCCCAGCTGCTGTGCGTGGCCACTTCGCACATCGATTCCTGCATGCGGAACACGGCCGGGCTGTCCGGGTCGATGATGCGCAGCGCCAGTTCGATGTCCGACTGCGCCACCTGGTAGTGGCGTTCGATCTGCGGCACCTGGTCCGGGTGGATGGCCGTCTTGGCGATCATGCCGTGTGCCATGTCCTGCGCCACTTCGGCATCGAGCCAGCTGCCCTGCGACAGGTGCTCGAAGACGGGCGCCGTCAGCTGGAAGCCGTGCGGCTTGAAGATCGTCACCAGGCGGCCGATGACCTGGCCCAGCGGCGTTGAATAAATGGTGCCGCTGGTGGGGCGGCGCAAGCCGAGTAATGCCAGCAGATCGTTGCCGCCGATGCGCAGGGCCAGGATGCGGCGCCGCACTTCCGGCGCCGACAGGATGATGCGGAACTGCTTCATTTCCTCGTCGTCGAACACTTCCGCCGTTTCCAGGGTCGGCATCAGCAGATGGTGCGTGTGGCGCACCAGCTCGAAATACGCGGCGAAATTGTGGCGCGTGGATTTCGGCAGCACGAAGCCGCTCAATTTGTCGGCGCCGGGCATGGCCAGCACGCGCGCCAGCACGTCGAGATTGCGCACGCGCACGAAGCGCAAGGTATCCGATTCGTCGCACATATTTTGCAGCGCCAGCGACAGGTTGAACATCGCGTAACTGAGGTCGCGTTCCGCGATGGCGTCTTCGGTGCAAAGGATGACCGAACGCAAATGGCTGAATTTGTCGCCATTGGCGATCGCCAGCAAGTCCTTGTGCGTGGTCGGTACATACATGGAGGCGCCCAGCGCCGCTTTATGCTCGCTTTGCGGGTGTAGGGAGTTGTTATCCATCGACTGCGCTCCTGATAAGGGCAACCGCCTGGTAGGGCAGCGCCGGTTCTACTGTGACGGGTATGGCTTTTTCCTGCGCCAGAAGCAGCAAATGTGCCACGTCCGGCGCATTCGTGTCGCGCACGATCAGGCGCTCGGGCACGCGGCGCAGCAGCACGCGCGTCGCTTCGCCGATGCCTGGCTTGATCAGGTTGATGTCGCTGATGCCGTATTGCTGCTGCGCCGCGGCCATGTAGGCTTGCGAGCGGGCCGCCATCGCTGGCGCATCGCTCGCTTCGGCCAGCGGGATGCCGCTGCTGGCGGCAATCGCCACGGCGTCGGCCACCAGGCCGTCGGCGAAATCGCGCGACTGGTCGTGCGCTTCGAACTGCGCGTAGTACACGCAGCCATGGAAGTCGTCCGGGCCGATGGCTTCATTCAACACGGAGCGGCTGACCAGGCCCGAGACCGTGGCATTCAGAATGCTTGACGGGATCAGGTAGTCGCTGGCCGATGCGGCGCAGGCGGCCGTGCCGGCCAGGTCGGACAGCACGAACAGGCCGCCGTCGATGGCCGTGCCATGCGCCGCGTTGAAATCGTTGACGGTCTGGCGCAGTTCGCGCGAAATCACGCCCTTGCCCGTCCAGCCGTCGACGAAGACGAGGGATTCGGCCGCATGGCCCTGCGCCAGGATGTGCTGCAGGGCATTGGTGTCGATGCCGCGGTCGCGGATGATGGAGACGGAATAGTGGCTGCATTCGCGCTGGAACACCTGGCGCAGCAAGTGGCCCAGGATGACGCCCACGGGCGTGCCGGCGCGCGCCAGCGAGACCAGCGTGATGCGGCCCGTGCGCCGCGCCGCGATCAGGGCGGCCAGGCGCAGGCAGTCGCGCGCCATCTGCAGGCGGTTGGCCGCAAACGCGCTCCGGAACAGGGCCAGGTAGGCGGGCGAGGGCAGGGATTCGGGCGACAGCATTTCGCTGTAGTGGCGCTGGCCCGACTGGATCAAGCGCTCTTTTTCGGCCAGGTCGAGGATGGGCTCGAGCGCCATCGGCGTGAGCAGAAACTCCACGTCTTCCTGGCGGTAGCTGCCGCTGAAATGCTGCGTGCCGTCGGTCATAGCGCCGCCACCGTGAGTGCCGCCAGCTGGGTGCCGTTGGGGATGATGGCGTAGTCGCAGGCGGCCATGAAGCGGGCGTCCGAACGGCTGTCGCCCATGCCGAAGCTGACGATGGGGCCGTGTTCGGCTTCCAGCTCCGCGCGCAGGTAAGCGACGGCGCGTGCCTTGTTCAGGGTTTTCGGCAGCACGGCCAGGTTGTTGCCGTTGCGGTGGATGAAGTAGTCGCTGCCTTCGGTGGCGATCCACTGCTGCAGCACCTGCTCTTCGATATCGGCCAGGCGTTCGCCGCGCGCTTCATGGTCCTTGACGACGATGTAGAACGGCGTGTTGTAGTCCTCGATCAGGCGCGCGCGCGAAGGCATGCCCGTCTTGGCCTGGAAATCGTCAATGATGCGCATGGCTTCCCGCAGGCCGGGCAAGGCCGTCTGCATGTCGTCCTGCATCAGGGCCAGCCAGCCCGCGTCGAGCGCGCCGCCCGGCTGCAGCACGATGCCGCCGTAATCGAGCACGCTGTAGCTGGTAAATGGCAGGTCGACCCGGCGGAAGGCGTCGCCATTTCTCGCCGTGGCGGGAATCAGGGTCATGCCGCTGTGCGCGAATTCAAAGAAGGCGCGCTGGCGCGCCGTCGTAAACGAGCAGGCGTCGCCATTTTTCAGATAGGCGGCCGGCTGCAGGTCGGTCTCGCCCGGGCATTTTTTCGGGGTCTGGAACAGTGTGTCGTCCAGATCAACAAACAGGAATTTCTTCAATTTTGGTCTCTGACTGAAAGTGGAACAGGCGGCCATTCAACTGGCCGGCGAGTTGCATGAGGGCCGGGCTGGCCGGGGTTTCATGGCAGATGAAAACGTGCTGGTACTGGCCAGGCGCCACGTTGTACAGGTAATTGGCGATGCCTTCGCCGTAGTTGTCGTCGCAGTTGATGATGTGGCCGACGGAGCCCCATGACAGGATGGGCGAGCGCGTGGTCGATTGCACCACCACGTTCTTGCCCAGCGCTTCCAGCTCGCGCGCCAGCAAGAACGACGGGTGCATGAATTCGCCCGTGCCCAGCACCAGTACAGAGTCGCCGGCGCCGATTTCCTGCGCCAGCTGCACCGCCAGGCCTTGCGGCGGCGCCAGGGCGCGTCCCACGCCGATGCGGCCAAACGCGGGGCTGGCGCCCCGTTCCGCATTCGCCTCGAAGCGCTGCGCGCTGGCCGCTACCGGAGCAGGCGCAGCGCCCGCCTGGAAGGCGTACTGGCCGGAGAGCGCCGCGCCGATGCTGGTGGGCAGGCCGAAACGCTCACTCAAGCCCGCGTTGGCGGCCTGGCCCATGAAATTGGTGATCACACCCAGGTGCAGCTTTTCCAGCTGCGGATAGCGCGCGCGGCACACTTGCACCAGGTTGGCGAAGGTGTTGCCGGTCGACGCTTCATCGTCGATCAGCACCAGGCTGCGGGCCGTGGAAAACAGCGCGCTGGCCGCGTCCGATAAATGCAGGAACTGGCGCGGCGCGTGGCTGTGCGACTCCTCGAATTCGAAGAAGGGCACCGTGCCCACGCGGTAGCGCGAGCTGTGCAAAAACAGGGCTTTTCCATACGGGTTGGCGCGCAGCCATGCCTCGAACACGCCCTGGCCCAGGCCGACGGCCGTTTCCGCCATGGCGATGAAGACCACGGGGCCGGGCAGGCTGGGGGGGATCTGCGCGGCCAGGTCGTCGTGGATGGCTTGCATGGCGCGCGGCGTGACGGGCCAGTGCTTGCCCAGCACCTTGGACAGGAACAAAAAGCCCCGCTTGGCGTTGGCGCGCGCGGCAAAGCCGATCAGCCAGTCCAGCGGAAAGCGCGCCTCGTCCACTTTCAAGGTCAGCTCGCCCGTGGGCATCTGCTGCTTGACGATGTTCATGGCAGCTCCACGGCGTAGGCGGCTTCGCCCACGCGCATGCCTTCGTGGATGGCGGGCACGGTGAGCTTGTCAAAGCCCTGGTCGAAACCGGCCAGCGCCAGGTAGGGCAGGTTCGGGCCGGCAGCGCACGCCATGCCGATGCCGCCCGACATGCGCGGGTTGATCTCCAGCAGCGCCAGGCCATTCGCGCCTTCGCGGAACTGGATGTTGAAGACGCCATTCAGGCGGTAGTCGCGCGCCAGTTTGTCGCAGGCTGCCAGCAAGTCGTCGCGCAGTTCGATCAGCTGGCCGCTGCCGCCCCCGTGCAGCTTCTTGCGCGGCACGGCGCAAACGAGCTTGCCCTGGTCGGCGACGCAGTCGGCGCTGTATTCGTGGCCGTCGAGGTATTCCATCAGCAGCAGGGTCTTGAACGATGCCATCTGCGCCAGGCCGCTGCGCAGCTCTTGCGCATTGATCTGGTAGGCGGCGCCGGCCAGCAGCAGCTGGGCGCTGGTGCGCTCTTCATCGAGAATGGCAAAGCCCAGGGCATACACGGATTCGGACGGCTTGATGCACAGCTTGCGATGCAGCGGGCGCAGTTCGGCGTAGGCGGCGTCGTATTCTGCGATCGTGGTGACGGCGCGGTAGTCGGCCGGGCGCGCCATGGGCAGATCGAGTCCGTCGCAGAAGCGCGCCTTGTCGTGCATTAAATTCAGGGTGTCTTCGCTGGCCACGCTGAGCACGCGCGTGCCGATGGCGGCGAAGCGCGCGCTGGCGCTGCCGATCAGGCCCGCTTCCTTGCCTGGCCAGAAAATCGTGATGCTCCGGTCGCGGCAGAATTCCAGGCACCACTCGACATAATTGAGGCCCGTCAGGCCCGACGGTTCGACCGCGTATTCGTGGGCCGACAGGAAGGCGGCCGCGTGCGCGTTCGTATTGCTGCACACGATGTGATAGCGGGGCGCACCGCCAGTCGCGGCCATATCGGCCTCGCGGATCAGGCGCATGGCCGTGCCGACCGAGGAAAATGTTTTGTTGAACCAGACTCTTTGCATGTACGGGGACCGGGTAAAGAAAGGGAAAGCCGCGCGCAGGTGCGCGCGCGGGGAGTGTAGCCAGCCAGACTTAACCTGGCCTTAGAGTTTTTTTGAACTACAACGTTGAGCAACAAACTAACAGCGCCTGACAAAACCGTAGCGAGCGGAAGGAAGAGGTGGCCGAGAAGCGCAACCGTACTCAAGTACGGTGAGCATCGCAGGCCGCCTATGCCGACGCGCAGCAGGTTTGGTCAGGTGCCTCTAGCCAGCCTTGCCGCTGGCTGTCCATTTGAGGAAGGCGTCGCGGTTGCGCGAGCAGATAAACACCTTGCCCGAGCCGGAAAAGCGCAGCACGATGCCTTCGCCGCTGGTGACGCTATTGACGATATTGCCGAGGAAGCCGCCGATGCCGCCGCCGCTGGCACCGCCGCCCGTGGTCACGGAAATCTCGTATTTCAGGCTGTTGTCCCAGCACACGACGTGGGAATTGTCGATCACGACATCCTTGCCCGGCTCGACGTCGAGCTGGAACATGGAGCCGAAGCCCGATACCACCACTTGCCCCGTGCCGGCCGTCTCCATGACGAAGAAGCCGCCCGACTGCGCGAACAGGGCGTTGCCGATGCTTTGCGTGCGCACCTTCATTTCCGTGCCCGAGGTGGCGGCGACAAAGGCGCCGTCGTTGAGCAGGTACTGGCGCGCGCCCACGTCGACCACTTCGATGGCGCCCGGCAGGGTGGGCGAGAGCAGGCAATCGCCGCTGCCGCGCACCGCTTCGATATGCTGCTGGAAGAACGATTCGCCATTCGCGAAGCGGCGCATGATGGCGCTGCCCAGGCCGCCCGTCATCTTGCCTTTCAAGTCCAGCGCCGTTTCCATCATCACCATCGCGTCGGATTCGCAATAGATGGTTTCGCCCTGTTTCATGCTGACGTGGAGGAAAGGATCGACGTCGCCCGTGACACTAAATACTGGCATGATAAATCTCCAAAAAAAAGCCGCCTGAACTGTGCAGGCGGCAGTGATGATACGACACTAGTCCAATTCACCGCAGAAAGCCAGGCAGGCTTTCTGCGTGTGAATTTTAGGCATTGACGCCGAACGAGCGGGCCAGTGGGCCCAGGCCGCCGTTAAAGCCCTGGCCGATAGCCTTGAACTTCCATTCGCCGTTGTAGCGGTAGATTTCGCCAAAGATCATCGCCGTTTCCGTCGAGCTGTCTTCGGACAGGTCGTAGCGGGCGATTTCTTTTTCGCCTTCCGCGTTCAGGCAGCGGATGAAGGCTTTCGACACCATGCCGAAGTTCTGGCGGCGCGCGTCGGCATCGTGAATGGTGACGGTGATGCTGATGCGGTCGATGTCGGCCGGCACGCGCGACAGGTCGATTTCGATGCGCTCATCGTCGCCTTCGCCTTCGCCCGTGGTGTTGTCGCCCGTGTGGACGACGGAACCGTCGGTCGACTTCAGGTTGTTGTAGAAGATGAAGTCAGAGTCGCCACGGACTTTGCCGTCGCTTTTCAGGAGGAAAGCGCTGCCGTCAAGGTCGAAGGTGGCGCCGTCCGTCGAACGAGGATCCCAGCCGAGGCCGACGATGATCTTCTTCAGGTTCGGTGCTTCCTTGCTCAGGTTGACGTTGCCGCCTTTTTGCAAACTGATTGCCATGTGGTGCTCCTTTTCAGTAATTTACTTAAACATACCTGCATGGGATGAGCGCAAAGCGCTCGTGCCATTACTTCCTCAATTGGGGGCGGAACCCCCGATTTCAAGCTTGTGCCGCGTGCCGTTTGCGATAGCGCAAGGATGACCACAGCGAGACCAGGATGAAGGCCACGCCCGACAGGCCCGTGAACCACTCCGGAATATGGTACTTGACGGACGCCAGCATGATCAAGGCCAGGATGCCGATCGCATAATGGGCGCCGTGCTCCAGGTAGACGAATTCGTCCAGGGTACCCTTGTGCACCAGGTACACCGTCATCGAGCGCACGAACATGGCGCCGATGGCCAGGCCCAGCATGATGATAACGACATCGTTGGTGATGGCGAACGCGCCGATCACGCCATCAAAGCTGAACGAGGCGTCCAGCACTTCCAGGTACAGGAAGCCGCCGATACTGCCGCGCGCCACCTTTTTTACCAGGTCGCCATTGCCATTCCTGGCTGGCGCGGCGCCTTCTTCTGCGTCATCCTGCAAGTCCGGTTCGCCTTCTTCCAGCAAGCCGCTGATCCAGTTCACGCCGATGTAGACGGCGATACCGACGATGCCCGAGGCGAGCACGCTGTATTTTTCATCCACAGGGCCCATCGCCACGCAGGCGGCCACGGCGCCCATGGTGATCAGCACGGCCAGGCTTTCGGTGCCCAGCGCATTGACTTTTTCCTCAGCCCAGCCCAGCCAGTGCAACTCCTTCTCATCGTCGAACAGGAAGTTCAGGAACACCAGCAACAGGAAGGCGCCGCCGAAGGCCGCCACTTGCGCATGGTTGTCCGTCAGGTGCTTGGCATACACGTCCGGCGTCGTGGTGGCCATGGTCCACACGTCGACCAGGCCCAGGCCCGTGGCGACGGAAACGATGACCAACGGAAACAGCAGCCGCATGCCGAAGACGGCCACGAGGATACCGACCGTCAAGAACAGTTTTTGCCAGAACTCATTCCAGTGACGCAAGACCGAGGCATTCACCACGGCATTGTCGAACGACAGCGACACTTCCATGATGCCCAGCACGCCCGTGATCCACAGCGCCTGGATCATGCCTGACATGCCGCCATGGCTGTACCCCCACCAGCCTGACACTGCCATCAGGATAAAAGTGACTAAAAAGGAAATTCTGAAATGCCGCATGAGGACCCCGTTGCAAGTGTGAAAGACGTTTGATTATCCGCGCCGCTGTGCGCGCCGCACTCAGTGTTGATATACGTCAATTGTTGTATATGCCATGATTTTATATTAGTTGCCGCCGGGGGCGGCGTTTTATAGGCTGACGATAGACAGTTCTGCTGGCGCGGATGATCTGCGATAATTGCGGCGCTCCCATCGGGCTCCACAGCCCCTCGCACACTTGACAGACATATATATAAGAAGGAATACCCGTGGATATCGCTTACCTCGTCACGCCCCTGATCACCTGGATCCTGGTCGGACCGATCAAATTCCTGATCAACAGTGTCCGCACGCGGCAATGGGCGTTCGGCCTGGTCGGCAATGGCGGCTTTCCCAGCAACCATAGCGCCGTCGTTTCCAGCATGGCCACCCTGATCGCCTTGCGCGAGGGCATCGGCCATCCCGCCTTCGGCGTGGCGGTGACCTTGGCCTTCATCGTCATCATCGACGCCAACAGCCTGCGCCAGCACGTGGGCAAGCAGGCGGCGGCCATCAACCGCCTGGCCAAGGAAGCGGCCAGCCCGGCGCACACCTGGTTGCGCGAGCGCATGGGGCATACCCTGGTGGAAATCGCCGGCGGCCTGTGCACGGGCGTGGCGATCGGTTTCCTGATCAACACCGTTTTTGCCCGCTAAGTTCGCTTTCCCTGAAACGCAAAACCCCGCCTGAAGGCGGGGTTTTGCGTTTCAGGGCGTAAAAACTACGTTTCATCCATTCATTAAAGCATTACAGGAAGCCGCTGATTGACATGCCCGGACGCGCTCATGGATACTTTGGCGCTTGTGGTTTTAATAAAAATATTATGCTTGCTATCGCTTGCAGCCCTATCCGGGCCGCAGCAACGGTAGTGGTGCTATCTATCCGGAGAATTACCCATGTTGCGCAAAACCCTGTTTGTTCTGGCAATCGCTTCCGCCCTGGCCGCCTGCGGCAAAGAGTCCAAAGATCCTGGCAAAGGCGCTGGCAAGGGGGGCAAGGAACAGGCGGGCGCTGCCGTCAATCTGCTGGTATCTCCGGAAGACCTGCTGACCATCCAGAGCAATGCGCTGGCATCGGGGCCTGTCATCACCGGTTCCGTGCAGCCTGAGCGCAATGCGGACTTGCGCGCCGAAGTGTCAGCCGTGGTGATCCAGGTCATGAAGGAAAATGGCGAAGTCGTCAAACGGGGCGACGTGCTGGTGCGCCTGGACGAAACGTCCATCCGCGACGGCCTCAATTCGGCCGAGGAAGCCAGTCGCGCCGCCAGCCAGGTGCTGGAGCAGTCCGAACGCATGTTCCAGCGCATGAAAACCCTGCGCGCCTCGGGCATGACGTCGACGCAGGCGCTGGAAGACGCGGAAATCCGCCGCAACAATGCGCAAAGCGACCTGTCCGCCGCGAAAAGCCGCGCCGTGCAAGCCCGCCAGCAGTTGCAGCGCACCCTCGTGCGCGCGCCGTTCGACGGCATCGTGAGCGAGCGCAAGGTCTCGAATGGCGATACGGCGCAAATCGGCAAGGAATTGATCAAGGTCATCGATCCAACCAGCATGCGCCTCGAAGGCCTGGTGTCGGCCGACAAGATCGGCGTCGTCAAGGTGGGCCAGCCCGTGCTGTTCCGTATCAATGGGTATCCGGGCCAGGATTTCGCGGGCAAGGTGCGCCGCGTCGATCCTGCCGCCAATGCCGTTACGCGCCAGGTGGCCGTGCTGGTCGATTTCAATGACAAGGAACAACCGCGCGTGGCCGGCCTGTACGCGGAAGGGCGCATCGAGACGGAAACCGTCAGCGCGCTGATGATCCCCGATTCGGCCCTGGTGAAGGCGGGCGACGTGACCTACACGTGGAAGGTCAAGGACAAGGCTTTGCATAAAGTCAACTTGCGCATCGGCGCGCGCGACGTGCGCACGGGCCAGTGGGAAGTGCAAAGCGGCCTGGCCAGCGGCGACACCGTGCTGCGCACGCCGGGTTCGACCTTCAAGGATGGTCAGAAAGTGGAATTGACGGCCGCCAAGGCCGTGCCAGCCGCCGCCGTGGCCAGCAGCAGCACCGCCGTTGCCGGTAAAGGAAACTAAGCCATGTTCCTTTCCGATTTCAGTATCAAGCGGCCCACCGCCACCATCGTCCTGATCCTGGCCATGATGTGCGTTGGCTTGCTGGCGCTCAAGAAATTGCGCGTCAACCAGAACCCGGACGTCGAAGTGCCCTTCATCGTCGTCAGCATCCCTTACCCTGGCGCATCGCCCGACACGGTCGAGCGCGAAGTGGTGAACCGCCTGGAAAAGTCCTTGCAAAGTATTTCCGGCGTGACCGAAGTCAACAGCGATTCAAATGAAGGTTCGGCCAGCATCTTCCTGAAGTTTTCCTTCAATACCAACCTGATCGAAGCGTCCGACAATATCCGCAATGCGATTGCCGCCGTGCGCTACAAGTTGCCGACGGAAATGCGCGAGCCTATCTTGCAGCGCATTGACCCGGCTGCCGAACCGATCATGCAACTGGCGCTGTCGTCGAATACGCAAAGCCATGCGGAAATTTCGCGCCTGGCCGAAGACGTGCTGTCGGACCGCTTCCGCACCGTCGATGGCGTGGCGCTGGTCAACGTGGGCGGTTCGCTCAAGCGCGAGCTGTCCGTGCTGTTGCGGGCGGAAAAATTGCGTGAATACAATGTGTCCGTCAGCGACGTCGTCACCGCCTTGCGCAACCAGAATACGAATGCGCCCGTGGGCAAGGTGCGCGGCATCCTGGACGAGAAAAGCATCCGTCTGGTGGGCCGCATCGAATCGCCAAGCGACTTCGAGAAAGTGGTGATCAAGCGCCGCGGCGAGGAAATCGTGCGCCTGGCGCAAGTGGCCACCATCGAAGATGGCTTTGCCGAAGTCAATAGCCTGAGCATGCGCAGCGGCAAGCCGAACGTGGGCATTTCGATCACCCGCGTGCGCGACGCGTCCACCGTCAGCGTGGCCAACAAGATCCGCGACATGGTGGCGGAAATCAACAAGACCTTGCCGAAAGGCACGATCCTGCAAGTGACGCGGGACGGCGGCGAAAACGCCCAGCATAGCTTGAACAACGTGATCGAATCGCTGGTGCTGGGCGCCGTGCTGACGATTTTCGTCGTCTACGCCTTCCTGAATTCGTGGCGTTCGACCCTGATCACGGCGCTGAGCCTGCCGACGTCCGTGATTGCCGCCTTCATTGCCGTGTGGCTGTGCGGCTTTACCCTGAACTTCATGACCTTGCTGGGCCTGTCGCTGGCCATTGGCGTGCTGATCGATGACGCCATCGTCGTGCGCGAAAACATCGTGCGCCACATGCAGATGGGCAAGGACCGCCGCACGGCCGCGCTGGAAGGCACGGCTGAGATCGGCATGGCCGTGGCTGCCACGACCTTCTCCATCATCGCCGTCTTCATTCCCGTGGCCTTCATGCCCGGTATCTCTGGCGAATGGTTCCGTCCGTTTGCCTTGACGGTGACGTGCTCGGTGCTCGTCAGCCTGGGTATCTCGTTTACGCTCGACCCGATGCTGTCGGCCTACTGGGGCGATCCGGTCGAGGAACACTCGGCGCCGAAAAAGGGCATTGGCCGCGTGCTGGAAAAATTCAACCACTGGTTCGATCATCAGGCCGACCGCTATGGCCGCGTGATCGCCTGGGCACTGCATCACCGCCGCTGGATGGCTGTCATCGCCTTCGGCAGCCTGGTGGGCGCCATCGTCCTGCACTCCACGCATGGCGGCACGAGTTTCTTGCCGGCATCCGATTCGGGCAATCTGATGATCAATGTGCGCACGCCATCGTCGAGCAGCATCGAGTATTCGCGCTTGAAGCTGGAAGCGGCGGCCGTGCTGGCGCGTACCTTGCCTGAAACCAAGGATACCAACAGCTCCATCAATGCCGGTGGCGGACGGGTATATGTCGACATCGGCAAGCGCAACACCCGCAAGCGTTCGGCCAAGGAAATCGCCGTCGAGCTGCGCGAGAAGATGTCGCGCCTGGTGGGCGCCGAATACGTGGTGCAGGATGACTTGAGCAATGGTTCGCAAAAGCCGATCCAGGTGGAATTCACGGGCCCGGATTCGCGCAAACTGATGGAGATCACGAACGCCTATATGGACAAGCTGCGCGCCATTCCTGGCGCCGTCGACGTGGGCCTGTCCGAGCAGGACCCGAAGAACGAGCTGCAGATCGAGCTCAATCGCGGCCTGGCCAACTCGATGGGCATTTCCGTCAATGACGCGGCGCAATCGTTGCGCGTGGCCTTCGCCGGCGTGGAAGTGGGCGACTGGGTCGATCCGACGGGCGAGACGCGCGACGTGGCCGTGCGCCTGCATCCCGATGACCGCGTGGCATCGGAAAACATCGAGCGCCTGCCGATCAGCGTGACGGGCACGTCGCAAATGGTGCCGCTCGACCAGATCGCCACCATCACCATGGGCAAGGGCCCGTCCGGCATCGAGCACAAGAATGGCAAGCGCACGATCACCGTGTCGGCCAATGCGCAAGGCCGCTCGAACGGCGAAGTGACGAGCGACGCCATGAAACTGGCCAACTCCATCGACTTCCCGCCCGGCTACGGCCTGGCGCTGGGTGGCGCCGGCCAGGACCAGCAAGAGCTGTTCACGGAAATGCTGATCGCGCTGGTGATGGGTATCGGCCTGATGTATTTGATCCTGGTGATGCAGTTTGGTTCATTTACGGCGCCAGTGGCCGTGATGATGTCCTTGCCGCTGAGTTTGATCGGCGTGGTGGTGGCGCTGGTGATCACGAACAACACCCTCAACCTGATGAGCTTTATCGGCATCATCATGCTGATGGGCCTGGTCGCCAAGAACGCCATCCTGCTGCTGGACGCGGCGCGCAAGCGCGAGGAAGAGGGCCATGGCCGCGAAGATGCGCTGATGTATGCGGGCCGCATGCGTCTTCGTCCCATCCTGATGACGACGTTCGCGCTGATCGCGGGCATGTTCCCCGTGGCGCTGGGCCTGGGCGAGGGTGGCGAGTTCTACCGTCCATTGGCGATCGCCATCATCGGCGGCACCATCACCTCGACGATTTTGACCCTGCTGGTCGTGCCGACCTTCTATGACAGCATCGAGATCGCCCGCGATGGCGCCGTGGCCAAGTTCCACCGCCGCGCCGCGCGCATGCCCGTAGCCGTGGCCATGATATTGACCTTGCTCGAATGCGTGCTGACCTTGCTGCTGGTGCGCTTCATCTACCGCATGCTGAAAAAGGCCGTGCTGTTCCTGATGGGACGCCGCACGCCGAAGGCGACGTCGGTCAGCCTGCAAAAGTAATACCGGGCCAAGGCGCAGCTTGCGCTGCGCCGTGGTATTTCAAGAGCCTTCCGCGGAAGGCTCTTTTTTTTGCCTGCTCGTCTGGCCAGAGTGCTAACTGTTGCGTGGCGGCGGCGTGGTCCCTGTGCCCGTGCCTGTGCCCGTGCCTGTTCCCGGTGTCGTGCCGTTGGGGGGCGGTGTGGTGGATGGCGGCGTGGTCGTGCCATCGGGGTTGGTGGTGGTGCCCGGTGTCATGCCTGGCGTGGTGGCGTCCGGGTTGGTCGTGCCCGTGGTGCCGGACGTGCCGCTGGTGGCGGGCGGCGTTGCCGGCTCGGTGGCGGCGGGCGTGGCGGTGGTGCTGGCGTCATTGCGTTTGTTGCAACCGCCCAGCAGCGCGCAGACGATGGCGCTGCCGAGGACGAGCTTGCTGGTGGTCAGGAGTGGAGCCGTCATGATTGTTCCTTTTCAGTGTAAGACTGTCGTGGAAACGCATGCCTCGCCAGATTGCGTATCTGGAACAAGGCTGGCATCGCTTGCAAGGTTTAGAGTAGGTGGGCCGCTACAGGTTCACCGGACTTGCACAGGCGCGGTGCTGGCGGGGGCGGGGAGCGCGCTGCATTTGACGCAGCGCAAATCCGCAAGGGATACGAGGTGGGCCAGGACGGGATGCCCCGGCCGCGTAAGGAGCGTTTATTTGGCGGCAGGGGCCTTGCTTACTTCCACTTCCCAATCCACGCCCGACTCGACGTGGTGCTTGGCAGCAAAGTCACCCTGGCTGATGGCGACAGCCACGTCGAGCAGGCTGTTCAGGTAGACGAGGGGCTTGCCCTTGGCGACGCCGCCAAACGTGTGTTCGAATGGCGCCGTGACCTTGGCCACTTGCTTGCCCTTGTGCAAGATGCGCACTTGCAGCGGATCGTGCAGCTTTACCTGCAACTCGTCGAGCAGGGATTTCGGGATATTCGTCCACACATTGCCATATTTGACGTCCAGTATGGGCACGATGCCGCGGATGGTATTGCCGTCGCGTACAGGTTTTTGATACGCGATCTTCACCACGGATTCGCTCGGCAATTGCGGACCCACCTGTTCATACGTGATGGCGCCCGAGGCCAGGCGCGCGCCCACATACGCGTACACGTCGCGGCCATGGAAGGTGTACGATTCGGCGGAACCCGCCAGGCGATTGACCTTTTCATCGATTTCACGCAGTTCCGCCACGCCGTCGCGCTCGGCGATCAGGGTGAACAGGCCATTGTCCGGCCCCACGAAATAGCGTCCACCCTTGGTTTTCAGCACCACCGACTTGCGCGCCGTGCCCACGCCCGGGTCGATGACAGACACGAACACCGTGCCTTGCGGCCAGTAATTGGCCGTCTGGTACAAACGATAGGCGCCCAGCCAGATGTCGTAGTCGGGAATCTGGTGCGTCAGGTCCGAAATGGTGAGCTGGGGATCGACGCCATAGGCCACGCCATGCATGGCCGATACGGCACCGTCGGCCGTGCCGAAGTCCGTCATCAGCACCAGCGGCGCGGCCGCCTGGGCGGACGACAGCAGGAGGGCGCTCAGGCAGGCGCCGGCGACGAGGTGGGAGATTTTCTTGATGATCATGGGTTCTTTCCGTGGCATTAGAAGGTGTAGTTCAGCTTGGCGTAGAAGTACGCGCCATTGACGCCGATGGGGTTGATGAAATTGTAGGGCAGGGCGCCGCCATACGTGGCGTTATTCGTTTCCCGCACGCGCTGCGGATAGCGGTCGAGGATGTTGTTGCCGCCCACGCTCAATGTCAGTTGCTTGCTCAGTTTCAATTGGCCTTCCAGGTCCAGCGACCAGACGGCGCCGAAGCGCTGTGCGGGGATGCCGTCGATCAAGGGTGCATCGCTGTCGTAGGAAAAATCTTTCAGCTCGCCAAAGCGCGTGGCGCGCGTCTGCACGCTCCAGCCGGCTGCCTGCCAGTCGGCGCCGAGGATTAATTTGCTCGCGGGTGACGCATGTTTGATGCGGAACAAACTCGTCTCCGTCAGCAGGGTCAGACTCGGATCGATATTGGCCAGCGCGGCGGAACTCTGGTGCACCTTGTCGAGGCTGGTCTTGTTCAGGTTCAGCGCCGCATTCAGGTTCAGCTTGCCTGAGGTGAACGCCAGGTCATGGTTCAGCACCACGTCCAGGCCCTTTGTGCGCGTGTCGAGCAGGTTGGCCAGATAGGCCACGGACTGGATATCGTTGCGGCCATTGGCGGCCAGGTAGGCCGTGACGGCGTCGCTTTGCAGGTCGCTCGAGCGGGTGATGCGGTCACGGATGCGGATCACGTAGGCGTCCACCGTCACGCTGGTGGCGGTGGCCGGTTTCCAGGCCAGGCCCAGCGATACGTTGGTCGATTTTTCCGGTTTCAGCTGTTGCGCGCCGAAGCTGCGCGCCAGCGGATCGCTGGCCGGCAGCAGGGCCGCCGTTTGCAGTGCCGTGCCATCGGCGTTGAAGTTCAGTGTGGCGAAGCGGAAACCCGTCTGCACGAGGGCCGGCGCGCGGAAGCTGTTCGACAGCGAGCCGCGCACGAGGAAGTTATCCGTCACTTTATAGCGCGTGGACAGCTTGCCCGTGCTGGCGCTGCCGAAGTCGCTGTAGTGGGAATAGCGGGCGGCGGCGCCCACCAGCAGGCGTGGCGTGAGGTCGCTTTCCACGTCCGCATACACGGAGCGGATCTGGCGGCTGCCGTCGTAGGCGTCCGAGGGGCGCAAGCCCGGTCCCGCCTGGGCGCCCGGCGGAGCGTCCGTGAAGCTGCCGGCCGCATACGAGGCAGGATCGCCGGCCGAGCTGGTGTAGGTTTCGCGCATCCATTCGGCGCCCACGGCCAGGCTCAATGGCGCGGGCAAGCCGATGTCGATGCTGCGCGTGGCATCGAGGTTCAAGGCATTCTGGCGGAAGTCGAAGCCGGCCAGATCAAAACGCGTGGGGCTGGCCGCACCCAGCGAAGCGTTGACGGAGTGGCTCACGCCATAGTCAAAGCGGTCGCTACCGTGGCGCGCGCTGGCGTCCCAGTTCCATTCGCCAGCGCTGCCGCGCACGCCGGCCACGATGCTGAGGTCGCGCTTGTCGCCATTGGTGACGGGGCGGTAGCCGTTCGGATACAGGGCCAGCACGTTCGACGGGTCGCCCGGATAGCGGAAGTAGGCGCTGCCGTCCGATGTGCGTTCGTTGAGGGTGGCAAACGAGTACAGGTCCAGGCCGCTGTCCAGGGTGAGCTGGGTGTTGTAGAACAAATAGTGGTTGCGCTGGCGCGAGTCGCCCGACTTGAACACCACCTTGCCGTCGAGCGCCTGGTCGGCTGGCGTGAAGTTGTAGGAAGTCCAGCCCGCGTCGCTGGGGCCGGCCCGTTCCGTGGGCGAGCGGCGCCGCGTTTCTGCGCCGAAGCGGAAGAAGCCCGCCTCGCCCAGCGGTACGCCATAGTCGGCGTTGACGATGACGGTCTGGCCATCCGTCAGGGTCTGGTCGGTCGGGTCGAAATGCGTCTGGTTGGCGCCATAGCTGACGGAAGCGGCGCCGCCCGTGCGGGCCTTCTTCAGCACGATGTTGATGACGCCCGCCACGGCATCGCTGCCGTACTGGGCGCCGGCGCCATCGCGCAGGATTTCGATATGGTCGATGGCGTTCGGCGGAATGGCATTGATGTCGACCGGCACGGTGCCGGCAAAGCTGCTTTCCGTGTCGAGCACGGCGCTCGTGTGGCGGCGCTTGCCGTTGATCAGCACCAGCACCTGGTCGGGCGCCAGCCCGCGCAACTGGATGCCGCGCACGGAATCGGACGCGCCGCTCGACTCGATGCGGGGGAAGTTGATCGACGGCGACAGGTTTTGCAGGGCCGCGCCCACGTCGCCCGTCGCCAGCGCATTGCTCACTTCGCGCGCGCCGAAACGGTCGATGGGCACACTGCTGTCGAACACCGTGCGGTTGCGCGCGCGCGAGCCGACGACGGTGACCTGGTCGATGCTGGGGCTGGCCTTTTCAGCGGTGGTGCCTGTGCTGGCGGTGGCTTGCGCGTCCTGGGCCCAGGCGGGCGCGGTGCCCAGCATGGTGCAGGCCAGCACGATGGCGCGCAGGGGCGTGGCGGGACGGGAGGCAGGGGTGGATGAATGGCGCGGATGCAAGGCGGTGTCCTTTGGGCTCGATTGGTGTTCGTATGGAAACAGTTGCAATGAGCTTAAGGGAGGCGCCCGCCGGCGCTAACGATTCTTTCTGGATATGCTTATGCTGTTGTTTCCACGCCGCGCCGTTCATGCGGCCAGATGGCGCAGCAGGGCGGGAATCTCGGCCGGGATTTCGCGCGCCAGGTAGCCGAGGCTGCCGAAGCGCAGGGCCAGCTGTTCGCCTGCCAGCGCATGCAGGGCGATGCCCCAGGCGCACGCCTGCTCCAACGGCGCCCCGCGCGCGGCCAGGCCCGTGATGATGCCGGCCAGGGTGTCGCCGGAACCGGAAATGGCCAGGCCGATATTGCCGCCTGCATGCGTCCAGCTGGTGCCGTCGGGTATGGCGATGACGGTCAGTGCGCCTTTCAGGGCGACGATGGCGTTCCAGCGCCGCGCCGCGTCCACGGCGCAGGCATGCGCGTCGGCCAGCACGGCGTCTTTCGACAGGCCCAGTAACTGGGCCAGCTCGCCCGCGTGCGGCGTCAGCAGCACGGCTTGCTCAAAACGGAAGTGCGCGGGCTTGCGAACGACCTGCATGGCGCAGGCGTCGAGAATGAGGCGGCTGCCGGCAAACAGGGGCAGCAGGTGGCGCATCAGCTCGCAGCTGGCGGCCGTGTCGCACATGCCTGGCCCGACGAGGACGGCATCCACCTTGCTGGCCAGCGGCGCCAACTGGTGTTGCGCCTCATGCCGGAAGCCGCCCAGCGCCGTTTCGTCCAGGCCAATGACCCGCGCCTCGGGCATGGCGATGGCTACCTGTGCCGCCACCGATGCGCCCGTCGCCAGGGTCAGCTTGCCGGCGCCCGCGCGCAGCGCTGCCGTGGCCGCCAGCAGGATGGCGCCCGGCATTTCCGCCGAGCCGGCAACGATCAGCAGGTGGCCGCGCACTTCCTTGTCGCCGTCGGGCTGCGGCATGGGCAGGGGCCAGGAGCGCAGCAGGGATGGGGTGATGTCGGTGGTGTCCATGCGTGACTCCGAAAAAACTAGGACTTGGGCGCGGCCGGCATGTCGGGCTGGGCAGTAACGGGTGTGCCGGCCGCTTCCAGCGGCGCGACGAAGTTGCACAGGTCCAGCTGCAGCTTGCCGTGCTTGCCCAGGGCGGGGTTGAAGGCGTAGGAGGTGACGCCGCAGTTGGGCACGTCGGCGGCCTTGTCGATGGCCAGGATGGCGTGCTCGTCGCAGCGCTCGAGCAGGTAGCGGAAGCAGTTGACGATGACCTGGTGGCCGACGATCAGCACCCGTTCTCCCCGGTATTCGCGGGTGATGGTGTCGAGCACGCTACGCAGGCGCAGGATGACGTCGCACCAGCTTTCGCCGCCCGGCGGCCGGAAGTAAAATTTGCCGACGTGCTGGCGCTGTTCGTGCAGTTCCGGGTACTTGCTGGCGATGCCGTGCACGGTCAGGCGGTCGAGGATGCCGAATTCCTTTTCGCGCAGACGCTCGTCGGCCACCACGGAGGCGAGGCTGTCCGCATCGATGCGCGCCAGCACGGCTTGTGCCGTCTGCTGCGCCCGCACATACGGCGAGTAGAGCACCACGGTCGGTTGTTGTTCAGGGGGGAGGGTGGCGAACCAGTCGCCCAGGGCTTGCGCCTGGCGCGCGCCCAGCTCGGAGAGGGGGACGTCGACATCGCGCTCGGCGATGGCGATCAATAACTGCTTTTCCGCTTCTGCGGCATCGCGCGCCACGTTGCCGGCACTTTGGCCGTGACGCACGATCCAGATTTGCTGCGGCCATTTCTGTTCCATCGCCTTGCGCCTTCCTCTGTATTTATTGTTAATAAATATAGACGAAAGCGGCAAGGCGCGGCGCGCCGCTGGACTGCTGCTTAGGCGGCGTGTTCCGCTTCGTCCAAGTCGGGTGCGTCGTCGCTGTTGTAGACGGCCAGGTCGGTTTGTCCCATGACCCGGCTGGTGACGGTGCCGGCCGTGATCGAGCCGCTCACGTTCAGGGCCGTGCGGCCCATGTCGATCAGCGGTTCGACGGAGATCAGCAAGCCGGCCAGCGCGACGGGCAAGTCCATCGCCGACAGCACGATCAGGGCGGCAAACGTGGCGCCGCCGCCCACGCCGGCCACGCCGACGGAACCGATGGTGATGATGGCCAGCAAGGGCAGCAGGAAGCTGATCGTGAACGGGTCGACGCCGACGGTGGGAGCAATCATGACGGCCAGCATGGCGGGATAGATGCCGGCGCAGCCGTTCTGGCCGATGGTCGAACCGAACGAGGCGGCGAAGTTGGCGATGCCTTCCGGCGTGCCCAGGCGCTGCGTCTGCGTCTGCACGCTCATCGGGATCGAACCGGCGCTGGTGCGCGAGGTAAACGCGAAGGCCAGCACGGGGAAGACTTTTTTCACGAAGCGCAGCGGATTGAGGCCCACACCGGCGATGATGGCCAGGTGCACGAGGAACATCAATATCAGCGCGCTGTACGAGGCGACGACGAAGTTGATCAGTTTCAAGATGTCCGTGTAGCTCGACGACGCCACCACTTCAAACATCAGCGCGAATACGCCGTACGGCGTCAGGCGCAGCACCAGGGTGACCATGCGCATGACGATGGCGTGCGCCACTTTCATGAAGTTTTCGAAGGACGCGAAGATTTCCGGCTTCTTCACGGCGATGCCCGTGGCCGAGATGCCGATGAAGATGGAAAATACGACCACGGCGATGGTCGACGTCTTGCGCGCGCCCGTCATGTCGAGGAAGGGGTTGGTCGGCACGAAGCTGACCAGCAGTTTCGGCAGCGACAGGGCCTTCGCCGTTTCCAGCGAGCCTTGCAGCTGCACGCCGCGCGCCACTTCCGCGGCGCTCGACGTCAGGCCAACGGCCGTCAGGCCGAACAGCTTGGCCATCAGGATGCCCAGCGCGGCGGCGATGGTCGTGGTGATGAGCAGGGTGCCGATGGTCAGCGCACTGATCTTGCCCAGGGAACTTGCATCCTTGAGCTTTAGAATGGCGGAAATGATGGAGACCATGATCAGCGGCATGATGATCATCTGCAGCAGTTTGACGTAGCCGCTGCCGACGATGTCGATGTATTCATTGGTGCCGGCGATGATGGGCGAGCCGGCGCCGTACAGCCACTGCACGGCCGCACCGAGCAGCACGCCCAGGCCCAGGCCTGTAAAGACGCGCACGGTAAATGTCGCGTGTTTGCGTTGCTGGTGGAACATGAAAGCGAAGACGAGCAACGCAACGAGCAGGTTCAGGATGATGTTAATTGCCATGAAGGGGCCTTATCTTGGTTTTATTCGAGACTGCACGGAGCACATAAAACAGTACTGCAACTGACAGCTGCCCCAGCCCGGGGCGGAAGGGCAAGCACTGTACAGTACTATGGTGGCGTTTTGCGCAATACCGCTGCGAATATTACGCTATATAAATATGCTCCACAGGCATAAGTCTTCCCGCGGATTGTGAAAAAGAAGATTTCATGCAAGCATGTTTTGCTTATTTATTAATGTCGTGCCAATTTTTTCAAGGAAAAAGATGAATGCTTTAACGGAAGTGCAGGTACTCGATGCGGAAGAACGCTTGCGCCTGGCCATGATGGCCTCCGACGTGGCTGTACTGAATGTGTTGCTGGCCGATGACTTGTTGTTTACCAATCACCTGGGTCATCTGCTGAGCAAACATGCGGACCTGGCCGCGCACGAGCAGCGGCTGCTGACCATCACGGACTTGCGCGCGTCCGAGCGCCATGTGCGTGTCACTGGCAACGTGGCCGTCGTCTCCGTGCGCATGCACTTGACAGGCAGCTATCACGACGTGGAAACGCATGGCGACTTCCGTTTTACGCGCGTCTGGGCGCAGGATGCGGCCGGCGCGCTGCAAGTGATCGCCGCCCATTCCGGCGTCGTGGCTTGAGGAGCAAGAGTTAGTGGATCATCGTTCCAAAGGGCAGCTGTTGGAAGCTGTCATCGCCGCCGGCCCGGCCACCCTGGCCATCACGGCCGGCTATCCCGTGCTGTTGTACAACCTGGTGCGCACCTGGGCCGACGCCCCCGGCGCCAATGCGCTGGCCGCGTTGCTGCTGACGGGCGGCCTGTGGGCCTTGCTGGAATTCTGGCGCATCGCCCTGGCAACCGTGGCGCGCAAGGCGTATGCGTTCAACTGGCGTTTCTGGCTGGCCATCGCCGGTTTTCTCGGTTGCTTCGTGCGTTTCGTGCCGGACATGCCGGCCGGACTGATGCTGCTGTTGATGGTGCTGCCGGCGCTGGCGTGGACGCATTTCATCTTGTTGCAGATCAAGCGGCCTGGCAACTTGTAAGTTTTATTCTTCCTCTTCGGCTTCTGCTTTCAGCCAGGCTATCCGTCCATTGCCTGCCTCATCCAGATGGGCCAGCAGGGCGGTGGCCGCCGCTTCCGCCAGGCTGAAGTCGAACAGCACGTGCTCACCATGTTCCACGTTCAGCAGGGTGGCGCCGGCGCTATCGAGTTCGCGGCGCAGCATGCCTTCCATCGCATACGGCACCGTGCAGCGCAGGGTACGCTGGCGCACGATGGCCGTCTTTTCCGCTTGCAACAACGCTTGCGCCACGCTATCCGTGTAGGCCCGCACGAGACCGCCCGCGCCCAGCTTGATGCCGCCAAAGTAGCGCACCACCGTCGCCAGCACGCCTTCCAGGTCCTGGTGGCGCAGCACGTCGAGCATGGGCCGCCCGGCCGTGCCGCTCGGCTCGCCATCGTCGACGGCCGCCGACTGCCCGCCCGCCAGCAGCGCCCAGCACACATGGCAGGCGCCCGGATGCTGCGCCTTCAAATCGTTGACCACCTGCTGCGCGCTGGCGCGGTCCGTCATCGGCTGCACGCAACCGATGAAACGGCTTTTCTTGATGATCAGTTCGCTGTGGACGGGGGCGGCAATGGTAAACGGCATGGCGGGTGCGAAGGCGGGCAAAGCAGCATGATAGAGGAAATGCGCGCCGGCGACGAGCCGGTGCCGCCTAGGCGCCCGATGGCGATACCAGTTCGCGCAGCGCCGCATCGCGCACTTGCACGATGTCGAACAGTCCCAGCGCGTGCAGAGCTGGCAGCGCTTCAATAATGTCGCGCTCGGCCATGCTCCGGTCGGCGTCGCTGCTGGTCTCGTCCAGCCATAGCCGGGCATTCGCCAGGAAAGCCCCCACCGTTCCCTTGCGCACGGTGACTCCGTTGAACTGGCCCTGGTTTTGTTGATCGGGTAATACGTCTTCTGCACGCATGATGCACTCCTGAACGATGGAAAGACTCCACTGTATGATGACGGGATTGTCTTGCCTGCGTTGTTTATGTCATTCGATACGTCAAATCCGCCAATTTTTCCAGCGTCGCCGCCGTCGCCGCTGCGCGCCATGCGCATTGTCCAGCCGCAGGAGCGGGTGACGGCGGCGCACCGCCATGCCAGCGGCCAGCTGTTTGGCGCCATGCAGGGCTTGCTTTCCGTTGCCGCCGACAGCGGGCAATGGGTGGTGCCGGCCAGCCATTGCGTGTGGATGCCGCCCCATCACGTGCATGGGCTGCGTTCGCATGGCCCGTTTGCGGGCTGGAGCGTGTATGTGGACGAGGCCAGTTGCGGCGGTCTGCCCGCCGCGCCGTGCGTGATGCGCGTCTCGGGCCTGCTGCGCGAAGCGGTGGGCCGCGCCAGCGCCTGGGAAGACGGCGCGTTGGATGCGCGGCAGGCCCGGGTGGCGGGCGTGATCCTCGACGAGATCGCCGCCGCGCCGCACGAGCCGTTCGGTTTGCCTCTGCCGACGGACCCGCGCCTGCTGCGCGTGGCGCGCGCCGTGCTCGATGACCTGGCCGACGAGCGGGGCGTGGAAGCACTGGCCGCCTGGGCCGGCGTATCGCCGCGCACGCTGGCGCGCCGCTTCATGATCGAGACCGGCTTTACTCCGTCCGCCTGGCGCCAGCGCGCCCGCATCCTGCGCGCCCTGGAGCTGCTGGCCACCGGCCAGCCCGTCACGACGATTGCGCTGGACCTGGGCTACGACACCGTCAGCGCCTTTATCGCCATGTTCAAGCGGGTGATGGGCGTGACGCCGGGAAGGTATGGGGAATGGATGACATAACTGGAGCGCAAAACAAAAAAGCCAACCGCGAACGGTTGGCTTCTCTGAAGTATTTGGTAGGCCGTGCGGGATTCGAACCTGCGACCAACGGATTAAAAGTCCGCTGCTCTACCAGCTGAGCTAACGACCCAAAAACTTTACAACTGAACTGCGGTAATACTGTGCCGTATCAGCATGCTTGCATGATGACGACTGAATCTTGGTAGGCCGTGCGGGATTCGAACCTGCGACCAACGGATTAAAAGTCCGCTGCTCTACCAGCTGAGCTAACGACCCAAGGGCGGCTATTATGACGGCCAACGGCGGTTTTGGGAAGGGCCGGTGTGGATATGGGCGGAAAAAAGCCTCGCGTAGCCCTCATGCTCGGTCTCATATTGGTAGATAGCCTGCCTATATCGGATCCCATGCCTGCAACGAAGACCTTCCCATCCCCGAGCGAGCGCCGGCGCCGTCCGACGAATTGTGCACGGCGTCCAGACGTCTGCTGCATGCCACTGCTGCTATTGGGGCTGTTATTCCTGCCGGAATTGCCCCTGGATGGGCATCCGGCAGCGCAGACGAAGGACGATCAGTAGCGTTCCAGCCAGTGCGCGTAGGGCGCCGGCAGGGTCCACGAGGCGCGCTCGACGCCGAGCTCCTTGGCGGCAAAATATGCCCAGTGCGGGTTGGCCAGGTGCGCCTTGCCGACCATCACCACGTCCAGCTGTTCATCCTTGACGACGCGCTCGGCGATGGCCGGCGTGCCGAAGCCCCAGGCGGACGAGACGGGCACGCCCGCTTCGCGGCGCACGCGCTCGGCAATCGGACCCATGAAGGCCGGGCCCCACGGAATCGCCACGTCGGGAATGGTAAAGCCCATGCTGACGCTGAGCATATCCATGCCGGCATCCTTGAACTGGCGCACGAGGGCTATCGATTCGAGCAGGGTTTGCTCGTCGCGGCCATCGAATTCCAGCACGCCGAAGCGGATCGTCAGCGGCAGGTGCTCGGGCCACACTTCGCGCACGGCTTTCAAGGTTTCCAGCAGGAAGCGGCTGCGGTTTTCCACGCTGCCGCCATAGATATCGTCGCGCTGGTTCGAGTGGGCGGAAAAGAAGCTCTGCGCCAGGTAGCCGTGGGCGAAGTGCAGTTCCAGCCATTCGAAGCCCACTTCGCGGGCGCGCACGGCCGCGTCGACGAAGTTCTGTTTCACGCGGGCGATATCGTCGAGGTCCATGGCGCGCGGCACTTTCGGCAGGCCGCCACCAAAGGCGATGGCGGACGGGGCGATGGTTTGCCAGCCGCGCGCGTCGTCCTCAGCGATATGGTCGTCGCCTTCCCATGGGCGGTTGGCGCTGGCCTTGCGGCCCGCGTGGGCGATCTGGATGCCGGGCACGGAGCCGGCCGCCTTGATGGCCTTCACGACAGGCGCGAAGGCTTGCGCCAGGTCATCGTTCCAGATGCCCGTGCAGCCTGGCGTGATGCGGCCTTCGGGCGCCACGGCCGTCGCTTCGACGATCACCAGGCCGGCGCCGCCACGGGCCATGCCCGCGTAGTGCGACAGATGCCAGTCGTTGGCCTGGCCATCGACGGCCATGTACTGGCACATGGGCGGCACGGCGATGCGGTTGCGCAGGGTGATGTCTTTGAGGGTGTAGGGCTGGAAGAGGGCGGACATGGTGGCCTTTGTGTTTGTTGGTGGAAGTATTGGTGGATGCTGATTCGGTAGTTCGTAAATATTCGAAGAATAGAATTAGTATAGCGCATGCTGTATGATTCTGCTCATGCGCCCACACAAACATCCTCCCGCCAGCGAATTCGTGCTCGAACGCGTGCTCTACGCCTTGAGCGACTCCATTCGCCTCGACATCGTGCGCCACCTGGCCAGAGTCGACGCGGCCGCTTGCGGCGACCTCGACGGCGGACGGCCGAAGTCGACCGTTTCCCACCATTTCAAGGTCTTGCGCGAAGCGGGCCTCGTCTATACGGAAAACGCGGGCACGACGCACATGAATACCTTGCGCCGCGCCGATATCGAAAGCCGCTTCCCCGGCTTGCTGGACGCCATCCTGGCGCAACAGCCATTGGCACCCGAGGCGCCGGATGCGGGCGGGCAGGGCGCGTAGCGGCCTGCCGTGCCCCGCCATCTTCCAGGCTCGGCTATGATATCGGCCTTTCGGTAAGTCCCCGGCCGCGCGCCTGTTGCGCGATGGGCTGGCGACGCTACCTGGCACGGCAAGGGATGGGAATGACGGCAGCAGCAGTGGTATCACAGGCGGACCTGGCAAATCGTCCGCAGTTTGGCTGGATCAATGGTTTGAAGGCAGGCGCGGCGCAGTTGATCGTGTTGCACCACCTGGCGTTTTACGGCCCCATGTCCGACTATGTGCAGCCCCTGTGGCCCGCATTGCTGGACTGGCTGGGCGGCAGTGCGCGCATCGCCGTGCAAGTGTTCCTCGTCATCGGCGGCTTTCTCGTCGCCAAATCCCTGTCACCTGCCGGCCGTCCCGGCATCGCCACGCCGCTACAGGCGATCTGGCGCCGTTATGCCAAGCTGGCGCCGCCTTTCCTGGCTGCCACCTTGCTCGCCGCCGTCATCACGCCCGTGGCCGGCATCTGGATGCAGCACGACTCCATGTCGGCCGCCGTCACCCTGGGCCAGCTGAGCGCTCATGCCTTGCTGCTGCATGGCGTGCTCGGTTATGAGTCGCTGTCGGCCGGCGCCTGGTACGTTGCCATCGATTTCCAGCTGTACCTGCTGACGGTGTCGCTGCTGTGGCTGGGCGGCCGCCTGGCGGGCCAGCGGCGCGGGCACTGGCTGATGCCGCTGGCCGTCACCGTGGGTATTACCTTTTCCCTGCTGTATTTCAATCTCGACGCGGACTGGGACAATTGGGCGCCATATTTCTTCGGCAGCTATGGCCTTGGCATGCTGGCCTGGTGGGCCAGCGATCCGGCCCGCAAACCCGGCGCCATGACTGCACTTATGACCATGGCCGCCGTGCCCGTCCTGCTGGCCCTGGCCATCGATTACCGCAGCCGCATCGCGCTGGCCCTGATCGTCGCCTGCGCCCTGTTCCTGTTCGGCCGCGCCCGCACGCCATCCCAGGGCGCTGCTTGGAACATCATCAACACCCTGGGCCGGATCTCGTATGCCGTGTTTCTCGTCCACTTCCCCGTCAGCCTGCTGGTGAATGCCTTGTTTGTCACGTATGTACCGCTCGAGCCGGAATGGCAAGCGCTGGGCATGCTGACAGCCTGGGGCGCCAGCCTGGCGGCCGGCGCCGCGTTTTACCGCTGGGTGGAGGTGCCGCTGGGGCGGGTGATGGGCAGCGTGGTGGCGCATCTGGCGGGGAGGTCGGCGTTGGCGTCGCGTTAAGGGTGGCGATCTAGCTGCTCCGGTATTGCCTTTGGCTCAAAAATGGGGCCGGCTGTTTCTATTATTTGTTATTACAATAAATAATTAGAATCACTTTTAATGCCGCTAAGTTGATGAAGGCAAATGAACGCGAAATCGACAAATACAAGCAAAGCCTGGGGGTGATTCAGACGATGCGCCTGAGCTTACGGACGGTTTTTTTGAGCAGGGCGTCTGGCAAGCTGGGGACAAGCCCGTTTCCCGTCCCGAGGCGCGACAGGAACTAGTACGGCGTCGCGGCAGGCCTACTGGCACTGGCGGCAGGGTCAGCACGACCATACGTTTCGATGCCGAAATTCTCGATGCATTCAAGGCCACCTGCGATGGGTGGCAACCGCGCATGAGTGATGCGTTGAAGGAGTGGCTGCGGGCTCGGCGGGTGAAGTGACCTATTGCCTGGGCTAGCCTAGGTTGAGATCGTCTGCGAAAGGTGGGGCTACCCCTGCATTTCCTATAATTGGGTGGCACAGGCCACTGCCATAAAGATGGCTGTGTAGCAGGTATCGGAGATATTAACGGAAATGAGTGTTAGTCGCAGACAATAAATACTGACCATACTAGTATTTTGCTTGACTGCCCCGTAGTATTTTGCAGACAGAGGAAAAGCAGAGCTATCCGCAATAGATTTTCAAATTTTCTTATATCATGTTACTAAAATGACATTTTTTGCTCGATTAGGTTTTTCTTCGCTAATTTCAAAATTAACGAGAGCGCCAACTAAAACTGCTGCGCCTTGATGGTGAGATTTAACATCTGTCCAATGGAAAAAAAGTTCTTTACCTTTTGGTCGTGTGATGAACCCAAAGCCCTTTAGTATGTCAAAATTTTTTATTCTGCCTTCATTCATGATAGCTGGATAATAGATGTAAAGGTTTTATCGGTTTTAGTGCTAAATCTAATCTGTACGCAGTTTTTTTATCGGTTCTTCGAATTATGCTAATTTTGTGCTTGTACTTATAATATTTTTTAGCGTAGTCTTCATCCCCGTGTTTTTTTGTGTGTGATTCACCGTACTTAATGAATCGTCGACAAAGGGAAGCTATTTTTTTCAATCTTGCGGGACTATACGTGGGTTTTATTCCTCTAAGTGATAGTCGGTGGATATCGGATTTCTCTTTGTTTAACCTACTATATAATGCGACTAATCCAGAAGTTGATCCATGTGCCTTGTGGTATTTAACGTCGGTAGTCGCAACATCTGCCATTCTATTGAGTGTGTAAACTTGCCGGCCAATTGATTTTATAGTTTCCTTAGGAAGCTTGACTATATTGTTTTCGATGACCAATCCGGTAACAATCGTTTTCTTCCCAGAATTGGATGTATTTGTTACTTGATATTTCTTTTTGTTTATTTTTAAACTTTTCGAGTCAAGTAATTTTTTTACCTGCTCGTATATAAAGGTTTTGTTTCCGGAACTTATTGGTTTCTCTGAGCTAATTGTTATGTCGTCAACCAAACGAGAATAGCGCAGTTTTTTGTCCGTAAATAATTTTACCAGCTTTGGTTCTTGATCATAGAAAACCAAATTGGCAATATAAGGACTTGTTGGCGCACCTTGAGGAATGCTGCCATTTAAAGTTGTTAGCTTTACCAGTAGATCAGAAACGTCATTTGGAAATTTTAATAAATATTTAAATACAAGCTTCACATACTTTGCTTGTATTGATGGAAAAAATGAATCAATATCGAAAGCCATTACTTCGTTTGCATTTGAATGAAATTGTGCATTTCTTACAAAGTCACGTGGATTTTCTATATCTTTAATTGATCCAAATAAATACGTTGGAAAAATGCAGTTGCAGAAAATCCTACGTATAATTCTACGTTGAACTATCTTAAGTTCTTTGACTGGATCGGATATTGTTCGAAAGTCACCATTTTTTTTGGGGATTTCTGAAAGTGCGTAAAAATTCTCTGGATTTTTTGCAACTTGATATAAATATGCCTCAGACACATTAAGCATTTTTGCCAATTTAGAAATGCTTCCTATCGGAGGATGTGAGTAGCTAATATTCATAATTAAAGTTGACGGAGTGTTGTTAAGACAAATTACTAAGCAGATTCATCAAAAAATCTAGACTTTCTCTGATTAGAGCATTGACTATTAAACGAAAGAACAGTCGTAATAGGTCTTCACCTACTGTTTTTTTAAGCCCCAACCACGCCTGCCACGCAAATTGTTTGGCTTCCGGCCAAACAATGCGGTTAATACGAGATTGCTTGAGTTTTGTGATTAATAGATTCACGGAAATTTCCTTTCAGGGGTTGAGCCTATCCAGAAGTGGATAGGTCGCCTAGCCTTCAGAATCTATTTTTGACTAATGGTGAGGTGTAACCTGGTTGGGGCGAACTCCGTCACTTTTATCGTCTTACTACTGTTGTTATAAGGCGCCGGGAATTTGTGCCACATGCGGCGCGCGATGCGCGTCGCATGCAGGCCAACGTCCCGGTAGAGATATCAAGTGATATCGTTGAATCCCGGAAATAAGGACTCAACTTGGACACCAAGTCAATCTCAGCAATACTCGTATACTTTTTAAAGAGCGAAAACACGGCAGCAGAACATTTTATCCTGTGCTGTAATATTAATTTAGGGAAAATATATTGTCAAATATATTTTTAAAATATGCAACTCAACAAGTTGGAGTGTGGTGGATTTGTTGTGTGTGTAGGGAAGGGGTATTGTGCTGAAAACAAAAAAGCCAACCGCGAACGGTTGGCTTCTTCATAGTATTTGGTAGGCCGTGCGGGATTCGAACCTGCGACCAACGGATTAAAAGTCCGCTGCTCTACCAGCTGAGCTAACGACCCAAAAACTTTTTACAACAACTTCGGTAACACTGTGCCGTAAAAAAATGCTTGCTATAACAACTCGCAAGCAGATCAGTACTGCGTATTCGTGGTAGGCCGTGCGGGATTCGAACCTGCGACCAACGGATTAAAAGTCCGCTGCTCTACCAGCTGAGCTAACGACCCGAAGAAGAAAGATTATAGGGGGTGCCCGGGATTCTGTCAAACCTAACGGGCAACTTTTTCCTCGCTTTTACTTTTTGCCGCCCCGTTCCTTGGCCGCCTGGGCCGCGCTGGAGTCCGGGTAGCGCGAGATCAGCGCGTTCAGCGTCTTGGTCGCGTTCGGCTTGTCTTTCAGCTCCGTGTAGCAGCTGGCGATGTTGAGCATGGCATCGGCCGCCTTCGGGCTGTCCGGGTAGTTCTTCAGTACTGCCTGCTGGGCCGTGATGGCGCTCTTGCAGTCGCGCTGGGCGTAATAGGCGTTGCCCAGCCAGTATTGCGCGTTGGCCGCGTAGGCCGATTCCGGATAGCGTTTCACGAAGCCGTCCAGGGCCGTGACGGCACCCTTGTAGTCGCCCGACTTGAACAGGCCGAACGCGGATTCGTATGCGCTTTGCTCGGAGACGCCCACGGCCGCTTCCTGGCCGTCGATGGTGACCTGGCGCGGCTCGAGCTTGCGCAGGCGCGCGTCGATGTCGGTGTAGAAATCCTTCTGGCGCTTTTGCACATTCGCCAGGTCGTTGCCCAGCACTTCGATCTGGCCGCGCAGGCGAGCGATCTCTTGCATGGTCTGGTCGTGCTGGTTGATCAGGCTCAAGGTGCTGGTCTTGTCCGCCTTGGTGTCGATGCGGCTGTTCAGGTCGCGCGCCATGGCGTCGACCTTGGCGCGCAGCTCGAGGATGGCCTTGCGTGCTTCGTCGTCGTCGAACAGGGCGGCGTTGGCGTGCAGGGGCAGGTAGGCAAACGCGGCCATCAAGGCGGCGGCGACGCCGGCTTTCGAGAATGTCATCATGGGTCGGGCTTTCAAAGGTTACGCAAAACATGCAAACGGGGCGCCGGGCGGTGAATCACCGCGCTGCGCCCCATTATTATGCCTATGACTGGCCAGTTAGGTAAGCGTCAATGCTGCGGCGCTCACCCCTGAACATCAATAAACGATGTCAGCGCGGCGGTTTTCTGCCCATGCTGCTTCGTTGCTGCCTTGAGCTTTAGGCTTTTCTTTGCCCAGCGACACGGCTTCCATTTGGCCTTCTGGCACGCCCAGGGCAGCCATCGACTTGCGCACGGCTTCAGCACGTTTCTGGCCCAGGGCCAGATTGTACTCAGCGCCACCGCGTTCATCGGTGTTACCTTGGATCAGGATCTTGCGGCTAGGCGTTTTCACCAGGTAGCCAGCGTGGTTTTGCACGACTGGGGTGTCCGCTTCGCGCACGACGTACTTGTCGAAGTCGAAGTAGATGCTGCGGTTAGCCAGCACGCCTTTTGGATCGTCCAGTGGATCGACCGATGCGGTCGTCACTGGCTGAACTTGACGGGTGTCAACTGGAGCAACGACTTTTTCAGGAGCGCGCTCAACCACTGGGGTTTCTGCGACTTTGACTGGGGTGCTGCAGGCGGACAGCAGGGCTGCGGTAGCGGCGATGAAAGCCAAACTTTTAAAGTTACTCATTTTTATTCTCCGGGTCATGGTTAAAGGTGAAACTGTACAGCATTTACTTCATAAAAGGACCCCAGGTGGGCTCCTTGATATTGCCAGCTTGCGTAGTCAAACGCTGTTTGACGCGGCCATCCACCGATACCACTGCCAGCGACTTGCGTCGTCCGGATTCGGTCGCGTACATGATATATTTCCCGTTGGGCGAAAAGCTCGGTGATTCGTCGTTGGCGGTGTCCGACAGGCGCAGTTCCTGGCCACTAGCCAGGTCGAGCGCGTAGAGCTGGAAATTGCCGTCGCGACGGGAAATATAAGCGAGTGTCTTCCCGTCGGATGAAATCCGCGGGCTGATGTTGTAGGAGCCGCCAAACGTCACGCGCTTGGCTTCGCCGCCGCTGACCGACATGCGGTAGATTTGTGGTCCGCCGCTGCGATCGCTGGTGAAGTAAATGCTTTGGCCATCGGCCGAGAATTGAGGTTCCGTATCGATGCCGCTGCTGCTGCTGACGCGGCGCAAGCCGCTGCCGTCGGCATTGACGGTGTAGACCTGGGTATGGCCATCGCGCGACAGGGCCACGGCCAGGCGCGAGCCGTCCGGGCTCCAGCTCGGCGCCGAATTGCTGCCTTTTTCATTCGACACGATGGTGCGCTGGCGCGTCACCAGATTTTGCACGTAGACAATCGGCTTTTTCTTTTCAAACGACACATACGCGACCTTGGTGCCATCCGGCGACCACGATGGCGAAATGATCGGCTCGTTCGAGCGCAGGGCAACCTGGATGCCTTCGCCATCGGCGTCGGCCACTTCCAGGCGGTACTCGCGGCCCGATTGCGTGACGTAGGCGATGCGCGTGGCGAACGCGCCCTTGACGCCCGTCAGCTTTTCATAGATGTCATCGGCGATCTTGTGCGCCAGCAAGCGGTTGAACTGCGGCGCGGCCGCATTGTTCATGCTGGAGATCTGGGCGCCCTTGATGGTGTCGAACAGCTTGTAGCGCACGTCCAGGCGGCCATCGGCCATGCTTTGCACGGTGCCGGCCGCCAGCGCGTCGGCGCCGCGCGACTTCCACTGTTCGTAGCTGACGGGCGCCGTTTCCGATACGGGCGCATCGGCGTCGATCAGCTTGAACACGCCGCTGCGCGCCAGGTCGGCCTTGATAATGCCAGACAGCGATTGCGGCGCCGCCGATTCATTGACGAAGCTGGCGACAGCCACCGGGATCTGGTTGCTGCCGATCCCCGTAATCTCCACGCGCAGCTGCGCCTGGGCGCTTGACGCTCCCAGCACCAGGCTGGCGCAGAGCACGACATAGCTCATTTTTTTCATGGTCATCATTTAGGCAAATCCTTCATCTCGAATATGAGTTCAATCTCGCGTTCCACGGTGCCGTCTTTTTTCTTCGGCAGTGGCGACGATTTATTAATGGCGTTTTCCACCGAGCTGTCATACGCCGGCAGGCCGCTACTTTTAATCTTTCGGACCGAAATAATTTCCCCAGTTGGCAGTTGCTCGATCTTGAACACGGCGCGCGGGTTGCCCGGCACGTCCGTGCTACCGCTGTACGCGATATTGCTCTTGATCTTGCTCGTCAGGGCAGCGACATAGCCGCTGTCCTTGCGTGGCGCGGTCGCTTTCGCGGCCGTGCCCGTCGTGCCGGCGCCCGCCGCACCCGTGATGCGGCTCATTTCCGCGGCGCGCGCCTTGTCGGCGGCTTTTTTCTCTTCCGCCGCTTTTTTCGCCTTGGCGGCTTTTTCCGCCGCCGCTTTTTTCTCGGACAGTTCTTTCTCGGCTTTTTCTTCCGCCGCCTTTTCTTTCTCTTTGGCTTCCTTGGCTTTCTCCAGCTTGTCGGCCTTTTCTTTTTCCAGCTTTTCAGCCTTGTCTTTTTCTTTCTGCTTCTGTTTTTCCAGTTCGCGCTTTTCTTCCTCGCGTTCCTTCAATTCCTGCTTGCGGCGTTCTTCCGCTGCCGCTTTGTCTTTTTCTTCCTTCAGCTTGGCCTTCTTGCGCTCGAGGGCGATCTCAGCCTCGCGCAGATCGACCTTCGGCTCGGGCGCTGCCACGGGCGGCGGTGGCGGCGGAGCCGGCTGTTCCACTTGCGGTTCCGGCGGCGGCGCCGGTGTCGGCTCCGGTTCCGTCGCCACGTCAGGCGGCGGCGCGGCCGTCTGCACTTTCATATCCCACACTTCCGCTTCGACGGCGACAGGTTCCGTATTTTGCCAGTGTACGCCCACCCACAGGAAAAACAGCAGCCCAAGGTGCATCGCCAGCGCCAGGCCCAGCGAGGGCCAGCGGCTGCGTTCGCGCGGCACGCTGTAGGGCTTGCCGAGTACATGGTCGATTTGTTTGTTCTGCAAAGTCTAGTCTATCTAAAAACGGTCAAGTCTGGAAACAGGGTGCTGCGCTTACTTGGTGGCCAGGCCGACGCGGGTAATGCCCATCTTTTTCGCTTCCGAAATGAGCTGGATCACATCGTCGTACTTGCTTTCCTTGTCGCCCGCGATCATCACGGGATAGTCGGGATTGCTTTCATGCAAACCGCGCAGCTTGCGCAGCAGGGCGTCGCGGTTCGGCTCCGTTTCCGGCGACAGCTGTTCCTTGCCGATGACGCCGATCGACAGCGAACCATTCGGTTTCAGCACGATCTGAATATAGTCATCGGGCGGTTTGGCCGACTTTTCCGCGTTGGGCAAGTTCACCACGCTGGGATTGTTCGACGACGGCATCACCATGAAAATGATCAGCAGTACCAGCATCACGTCGATATACGGCACGACGTTGATCTCGGACTTGAACTTGCGGCCACGGCCACCGCGCATGCCGCCGCTATTGAATGAGGAACCCATGGACGCTGCTCCCTCTTAGCGCGACTGGCGCTGCAGGATGTTGGAGAATTCCTCGACGAAGCTTTCGAAGCGGATCGCCAGACGGTCGATGTCATGCGAAAAACGGTTGTAGGCGACGACGGCGGGAATGGCCGCGAACAGGCCGATGGCGGTGGCGATCAGCGCTTCGGCAATGCCGGGCGCGACGGCGGCCAGGGTGGCTTGCTGCACGTTGGCCAGGCCGCGGAAGGCGTTCATGATGCCCCAGACGGTGCCGAGCAGGCCGATGTACGGCGAGACTGAGCCGACGGAAGCGAGGAAGGCCAGATGCGATTCGAGCACGTCCATTTCACGCTGGAACGCGGCGCGCATGGCGCGGCGTGCGCCGTCGAGCACGGCGCCCACGTCCAGCGCTTCGCGCGAACCGTAGGAAGCCTTGCCCTTGATGAATTCGCCCATGCCGGCGTCGAAGATGCGGGCCAGCGCGCCGCTCTGGTCGCGGTTGCCGCTGGCGTTCTGGTGCAGCGCATGCAGGTTGCCGCCGGCCCAGAAGCTGCGTTCGAATTCGATGGTTTGCTTGCGCGCCTGGCGCACGGCAAACATCTTGCGGAAAATGTAGGTCCAGCTGGTCAGGGAAATCAGCAGCAGCAGGGCCATGATCAGTTGCACGATCAAATGGGCATTGGAGATGAGCGCGAGGAAAGAAAGATCTTGTGTAACGTTCATTGGCTGGCAGTCTGTTGGGTGAATTGTCCGGGAGTGGCGGGTAGGGCTCAGGCGGCGCGCATGCGGGCCGCGACTGCATCAGGCACGGCGCGCGGGCGCAGTGCCGAATCGACGCAGCCGATCTTGACGCGGGCCGTATTGAGCAGGCGGTTGCCGCACCAGGCTTGTTGCAGGAAAACGATGGAGGCGCGCCCCATTTTTTCTATGCTTAAGGTTAATCTTACCGTGTCATCGAGCCTGGCTGGCGCATGATAGTCGGCGTTGACGCTTTTGACAACGAACATTGCATCGTGCTGCTCCAGCAATTCCTGCTGGCCCACGTCGATGGCGCGCAGCCATTCGGTACGCGCGCGTTCGAAGAATTTCAGGTAATTTGCGTAATAGACGATGCCGCCGGCGTCGGTGTCTTCATAGTAGACACGTACGTTCCAGGTAAAGACTGAAGGCATGTTTATTGCGCCAGTAGTGAGATTGAGCAACATTTTACGCGATTTTTCTTCTTGTGACTGTGGGCGCTTGCTGGAAAGCCATGCAAAAGCTGCATATAAGTTGCACCGCAGCATTGTAAATCCGGCGTGTGCAATGGCAAGCTTCGTAACATACGCTTACATGCCATGGCCAGGTTTAAGTTCAGCTTAAAAGCCGCAGTCATGCCCCGGGGCAGCTTGTGGCCGCACCCTGGCTGGGGTGGCGCGCGGCGATTATAGCCGCACGGTTGCATTCCTTGCTCAATTTGGGCACTTAACTTACAATTTGGCTTCCATTACGTCTCACGTGACTGGCGAAAAGTCGGGCGATCTCCATGAATGGCGATCGGCAAACCGGCGAAAGGTGGGCATCCACCGGGAAACGTGAGATTTTTCATCAGCCGTTCGCCTGGGTAGCCACTATGGAAAAGCACGAAGAGGCTGCCTGTCCAATGTTGTTATTCACTTAACGCCGGCTCCCCTCATTCGATCCAACCTGCCAGTACAAGCACCCTCATACTTGGAGTTTTTACATGTTTGCAAAAGATCACAACCTCGCCAACGTCGATCCTGAATTGTTCGCCGTCATCCAAAAAGAGAATACGCGCCAGCACGACCACATCGAACTGATCGCGTCGGAGAACTACACGTCGCCAGCCGTAATGGAAGCGCAAGGCTCGCAGCTGACGAATAAATATGCCGAAGGCTACCCAGGCAAGCGCTACTACGGTGGCTGCGAATACGTCGACGTGGCCGAGCAACTGGCCATCGACCGCGTGAAACAGCTGTTCGGCGCCGAATGCGCGAACGTGCAGCCGAATTCCGGCTCGCAGGCGAACCAGGGCGTGTTCTTCGCCATGCTGAAACCAGGCGACCTGATCATGGGTATGTCGCTGGCCGAAGGCGGCCACCTGACCCACGGCATGCCGCTGAACATGTCCGGCAAATGGTTTGACGTCGTCTCCTACGGCTTGACGGCGGAAGAAGACATCGACTACGAGGCAATGGAGCGCCTGGCCCGCGAACGCAAGCCGAAACTGATCATCGCTGGCGCGTCGGCGTTCTCGAAAAAGATCGACTTCGAACGCTTCAGCAAGATCGCCAAGGAAGTTGGCGCGTATTTCATGGTCGACATGGCCCACTACGCCGGCCTGATCGCCGCCGGCCTGTACCCGAACCCGGTGCCGTTCGCCGACTTCGTCACCTCGACCACGCACAAATCCCTGCGCGGCCCGCGCGGCGGCATCATCCTGATGAAGGCCGAACACGAAAAAGCCATCAACTCGGCCATCTTCCCTGGTATCCAGGGCGGCCCGCTGATGCACGTGATCGCCGGCAAGGCCGTCGCCTTCAAGGAAGCGCTGAGCCCTGAATTCGTCGAATACCAGAAGCAAGTGATCAAGAACGCCGACGTGCTGGCGAAAACCCTGATCAAGCGCGGCCTGCGCATCGTGTCCGGCGGCACCGAATCGCACGTCATGCTGGTCGACCTGCGCGCCAAGAACCTGACGGGCAAGGAAGCCGAAGCCATCCTCGGTTCCGCGCACATCACCTGCAACAAGAACGGCATCCCGAACGACCCGCAAAAGCCATTCGTCACCTCGGGCATCCGCCTGGGCAGCCCGGCGATGACGACGCGCGGTTTCAAGGAAGCGCAAGCGGAAGAAGTGGGCAACTTGATCGCCGACGTGCTGGACAATCCGCATGACGCCGCCACCATCGAGCGCGTGAAAGCGGCCGTGAAAGTGCTGGCCGACGCGCACCCGGTATACGCAGCTTAAGAGCCTGTTCCGGTGAAGGAATACATCTACAGCAGACAGCCCCTCGGAAGCGGGTACTGCGTTGCTCGTCGTAGCATGGCTAGTCATGCGTCCTCCTCGCGCCTTGTCCGCGCGACCGATGAGCAATCTGCTGCAGACGCTCCTTACCGGAATAGTCGCTAATTATTTGTCCAGAATGTGTCATACGGAGTAAGATTCTGTATGACACATTCCAGTCGTGCCCAAGGGCGCCCGGAGTGATTCGGGCGCCCTTTGTACAAGGGCGGCGATTTCCCGTAATTATTACTATAAAGTTGTAGCCAGCCCATGAAATGTCCATTTTGCCAGCACGGCGACACCCAGGTTCTCGATACGCGCGTATCGGAGGAAGGGGATGCCATTCGGCGCCGCCGCCGTTGCGGCAAATGCGACAAGCGTTTTACCACGTACGAGCGCATTGAACTTATCATGCCGGCCGTCGTCAAAAAGAATGGCAGCCGGACGGAGTTCGCTGCGGATAAGTTGCGCGGCAGTTTGATGCTGGCCTTGCGCAAGCGTCCCGTCGCGGCCGCCTCCGTGGATACGGCCATCGCGTCCATCCAGGAAAAACTGTTGACCAGCGGCTTGCGCGAAGTCGATTCCGGCTATATCGGCGAACTCGTCATGCAAGAATTGAAGCGCCTGGACAAGATCGCCTACATCCGCTTCGCCTCCGTCTACAAGAACTTCGAAGACCTGGCCGAGTTCCAGGATGCGATTGCCGAAGTGGGACAGGCACGCAAGCCCTGACGTTCACTTCGCCGACAACGGGGCTACTCATGCGCCCCGTTTTCACCACGCCAGCGTTCGCCTGGCAAGCGGCCTGATCAATTCAACGCTGTTCTTCTCACCTTATCGCCGTCCTGTTTGCGCTAGCGCAGATCCGGTTTTTTGCGCGCGCCTATCTTGTAGCTGGGCCGCCTGTTCTTGCGACTCTTTCTGCGGAAGGGAGTAGCGCATGCGCAATGGCGGTCGCACTATGTTTCCTGCGGGTGGCAGCAGCCTCGTCGAGGTGCTCGTGTCGCTGCTGCTGTTGGCACTGGGCCTGCTCGGTGCCAGTATCCTGCAACTGAATTCCCTGCGCGCGCGCCATGAGTCGGCGTTGTTGTCGGCGGGCGTGCAACTGGCCGCCGGCATGGCCGAGCGCATGCGCGCAAACAGCGTGCTCATGAATGGACCCGATGCGGGCAATCCCTACCTGAACGTGGCCTATGCGGCGGCGGACGGCGCCGACGCTGGCGGCGGTGCGCCGGACTGCTTCGGTGCCGCCGCCTGCGGTGCGGCTGAACTGGCGCAATTCGATATCGCCGAATGGAAGCAATGGCTGCATGCGGCCTTGCCCGGCGCGCGTCTGCACATTTGCCGCGACCTCGCCGCGTGGGACGCTGCCGCCCAGGGTTTGCACTGGGCTTGCAGCGGCGGCAAGGGGGCGCCCATCGTCATCAAGCTGGGCTGGCGCGCCCGCCTGTCCGATGGCTCGTCCGCGGAGAATGCGGCAGGCGAGTCGCTGCCCAGGCTGGCATTCCAGCTGGGCGGAGGCGGCGCATGAAGCGCGTGCATATCGCGTGGCGCCGGCAGCGCGGCATGAGCCTGGTCGAATTGCTGGTGGCCCTGTCGCTCGGCGCGTTGCTGATGTTGGCGGCCAGTAGCGTGTTGCTGGCCGCCAGCGGCAGTTATGGCGACCAGTCCTCCAGCGCGCGGCTGGATGACAACGGCCGCTATGCGCTCGATACCATCGCCCGCGCCGTGCGCCAGACGGCGTACGTGAACTGGGATAGCAGCGCCGCGCCCGTCGACCATGCCGATGACGACAGCGCCAATGTGGCCGGGCTCGACGCGCGCAGCCTGGGCAAGAGCAGCGAAGGCATCAGCGGCGCGCTGCCCGGCGCCCTGCATGGCAGCGATGTGCTGGCCTTGCGCTATTACGGCACCGGCAAGGAAGAGGGCGGCGACGGTTCCGTGCTCAATTGCGCGGGTTTTGGCGTGGGCGCCGCGCAAACGGAGGCGCAGCGGGGCTGGAGCATTTTCTATGTAGCGCAGGGTGCCGATGGCGAGGGGGAATTGCGCTGCAAATACCGTGGCGCGAACGGCTGGGGCGCGGATGCCATCATCCGCGGCGTCGACGCTTTCCAGGTGCTGTATGGCCTCGACACGGATACGCCGGCCGACGGCGTGGCGAACCGCTATGTCAACGCCAGCGCGCTCGACGCCTACGATGCGGCGCTGGTGCTGGTTGGCGCGGACGCGGCCGCGCGCCAGCGCGATTTTCACCGGCGCACGCACTGGAAGCGCGTGGCCAGCGTGCGCGTGGCGCTGCTATTGCATGGCGAGGCGGGCCAGGCGGACAAGATGGCGGAACTGGGGCCGGCGCAGTTCGATCTGTTCGGCAAGGCGTATGCCGAGGCGCACGGCGCCGGGGACACGGGCGTGCGCATCGCGCGCGCGTCCTTGCCCGCCGCAACGCGCTCCCGGCTGCGGCAACTGGCGCAGACGAGCATCATGCTGCGCAACGGGCCGGCCTAGGCGGGCGGCGCGATGGCTGGCGTGGGCGTCCGCTGTTGCGTACCTTGTCGTGCACTTCGTGGGCGCCGTGGCGGCGCCACCCTCGTGTATGTGCTGTGCTTGCTGGTGATCATCTTGTTGCTGGGCATATCGGCGGCGCAGATGGCCTTGCAGGGCGAGAAGGCGGCACGGGGCGAGCGTGACAGGCAGATCGCGTTTCAGGCGGCGGAGGAGGCATTGGTGGATGCGCAGAACGATATCGAAGGCTTGCCCGGCGCACCGGGGCGCAGCAGCCTCTTCGCGCCAGGCAGTGCGGCAGGGTTTGCGGACGGCTGCGGCGAAGGGGGGACACTGGGCCTGTGCCTGCCGGCAGCCCCGGGTGCGCAGGCACTCTGGCTGAGCACTGACCTGGGTGGTGACGAAGGGGGCAGCCGCACCGTGCCGTACGGCCAGTTTACGGGCGCCGCCATGCAGACGGGGCAGGGTTTCCTGCCATCGCGCCGGCCCCGCTACCTCATCGAATTGCTGCCGTTTCATCCGCCCGGCGCGCAGGCCACGGCAGTGGCAGGCGGCCTGGCCACGGAAAGCTATGTGTACCGCATCACGGCCATCGGTTTTGGCGCGCAGGAAAGCACGCAAGTCGTGCTGCAAAGCTATTACCGCAAGCAGGCGGCTGGAGCGGGGCCATGAGGACTTTGCCGTCCGCTTTCTCGTCCGCGCTGCGCTGCTCCGGCTGGGCCGGGCTGCTGGTGGCTGGCCTGATTTGCAGTAGTGTCCTTGCCGCCGCTCCCCCAGTGACCTTGGCGCGGGCCGACGCGGGCTTGCACGGCGCCAGGGTGCCGCCGAATCTGCTGCTCAACCTGTCCCTTACGCACGCGGCCGCCGCTGCCGCATATGGCGGCGACTATGCGCCGCAGCGCGAGTACCAAGGTTATTTCCATGCCCGCATGTGCTACAGCTATCCGTATCGCAGCAAGGACGGCGTCATGCTGCCGGACTTGCGCGTAGCGACCGCTTACTTCTCCGTGCTGAAACCGGCCGATGCGCTGCACGGCTGCGGCGGAGACAGTTTCAGCGGCAACTTTCTCAACTGGGCCAGTGCCAGCATGCTCGACATCGTGCGCTATGCGCTGACGGGCGGCGACCGCGTCATCGACGAGGTGCGCAAGACGGTGCTGCAGCGCGCCTATTTGCCCAATGCCGACAGCCCCATCGACTTTTTTGCCCACCCCGTTTTTTTCCCGCGCAAGGTCTTGCAGACTGGCGTGGCGGCGGCGACACCGTTTGCGTTGGCGCAACTGGCCATCGTTTCTTGCCGTAATCGCCTGTTGTTCGGCGACGCCAGTTTGCCTCCGGGCGGCAATTGCGACGCGCCTGGGGCCGCCGCCACGCACGGCGTGTTCCTCGCGCGCGTGCGCGTGTGCGACGCTGATGAGGGGCCGCTGCGCGACGACTTGTGCCTGGCGTATGGCAAGAACTACAAGCCGGTGGGCGCCGTGCAGCGCCATGGCGGCAGGGTGCGCGTGGGCGTGTTTGGCCATTTGAATGGCCTGCCTGCAAGCGCTGGCGCCGTGTATGGCGGCGTGCTGCGCGCGCCGCTGGCCCACGTGGGACAGCGGCGCTGGATGGCGCCCGACTTTATGCCGCAAGACAATGCTGGCGCCGAGTGGCATCCCGCCACTGGCGTCTATGCGGCTCAAGCTGGGGCCCAAGGCGCGAGCCCTGGCGGCGGGGTGACCGCTTACATCAATGGCCTAGGCCGCGGCAACGCCGGGCATCCCGGCGCGTACGCCAGCGCGGCGCCGCTGGCTGAATTGCTGTACGAATCGCTGCGCTATCTGCAGGGGCGGCAAGCGAGCGCCGTCGTGCCACCCGCTACGGCACCGCCTGCCATCGACGACGGCTTGCCGGTCGTGACGCAATGGAGCGACCCGCAAACGGCCAGTTGCCAGCGTCACATCGTCGTCAGTTTCGGCGATGCGGGCATGGCGGGCGACCGCTACGTGCCCGGCAACGTTCCGGCGACTCCCGCATCAAACGGCGACCGCGCCCGCGCGCCGGACAGTTTTGCGCCGCCACCGTTCGATGCGATGGCCTGGACGCATGCGGTGGGCAGCCTGGAAAGCGGTGGCGCGCAAGGCAATCCCGCGCCACGGCCCGAACTGGCGGCACTGGAATTGCTGGCCGAGGGGGCGGGCGGCGCCAGCTACCATGCGGCAGGACTGGCCTACTGGTCGCATGTGCAGGCACTGCGTCCTGGCGGCAAGAGCGACGGCATGGCGAAGGTCGAGCACTATGCGGGCGACTTGCGCCAGGGCGACCCGGCCGGCGAATCGGCCGCCACTCCCGCCGCTACGCCCTTGTTATTGGCGGCCAAGTATGGCGGTTTTCTCGATGCCAATGGCGATGCCAACCCCTTCAAGAGCGCGGCTGGCAGCGCGCTGAACGAGTGGAGCCTGGACGGCCGCTGGCCCGCCCACTACCTGCCCGGCAGCGATCCGGCCGCCCTGATCGGGGGACTGCGCGCAGCCTTTGCGGCCGCCGACAAGGGCAGCTTGCCGGCGACGCTCGCCGGGCCGGCCCTGATGGCGCTGGCCAGCGGCACGGAAGAGGCATACTGGTTCCAGACGCAGATGCGCCTGGCCGATGGCAGCATGACCTTGTCGCGCACCGCATTTGCCCTAGGGGGCGATGGCGCACTGCTTCCCGGCAAGCCATGGTGGCGCACGGGCTTGCAGGAGCAGGTCGCGCCAGATGGAACGCCGGCGGTTTTGCGTCCCGTCTACACGCTCGACGCCAAGGGCACCCTGATGCCGCTGGCCTGGAAGCGGCTCGATACGGAGCAGCGCGGCGCATTCGACGGTGGCGATGGACGAGGGGAAGCGCGCCTGGCGTATCTGCTGGGCCAGCGCACGCATGAGGTGGGCCAGCCGGGCGGCTTCCTGCGCCGCCGCTCAGGCAGCCTGGGCGCCGCGCCGCATGGCAATTTGCTGTACGTGGGCGCGCCGGGGCTGGGCATGCAGGGGGCAGGCTATGGCTTGCACCGCCAGGCGCTGCTGCAGCGGCGCAAAATGCTGTACCTGGGCGCCAGCGACGGTTTGCTGCATGCCTACGATGCGCGCACGGGCAGCGAATTGTTTGCCTATCTGCCGCAGGCGCTGCTGCACCTTGCGCCAGCCGCTGCGAGCACTCACTACAGCTCCGGCCCGCTGCTCGATGGCGCGGCGGCCACGGCGGAAGTGCTGGCGCTGGGGCATTGGAAGACGGTACTGGTGTCGGGCATGGGCGGCGGGGCGCAAGGCATGTTTGCGCTCGACATCACGGATCCGGCCCGCTTCGCGCAAGACGGAGCGCTGTGGGAGTTTACGGACCGTGACGACAGGCTCATGGGCAACGTGCGCGGGCCGCCCAGCTTTGCCCGCATCAACATGGGCGGCAAGGAGGGCGCGCCAGCCTACCGCGATTTTGCCATCGTCGCCAGCGGCTATAACAACCATGTGGATGATGGCAAGGACACGACGGCGCCCGTGTCGGCCGCCGCCATTTTCCTGCTGGCGCTGGACAAGGCGCCCGGCACGCCCTGGGTGTTGGGAAGTAATTACTTCCGCCTCAAGGTGCCTGTGGCCAGCGGTGGTGGTGGCGATGGCGGCCATGACACTGATGCGGGCGCGAACGCGGGCGCTGACGCCATGCCCCACGCGCTGGGTCCGCCCGTCGTGGTGCCGGGCGGCGACGGCGCGCTGGCTTATCTATATGCGGGCGATTTGCAGGGCAATATCTGGCGCCTCGACATGGCTGGCGGACCGCCGTGGAAAGAGGGGCCGGGACGCAAGCTCGTCTTTGTCGCGCGCGATGCGCAGGGCAGGCGCCAGCCCGTGACGCAACAGCTGAACGTGGCCTACGCGCCCGGTGGTGGCTATCTGCTGCTGTTCGGCACGGGCAAACTGGTCGAAGCGGCCGATACCTCACCTTCCGCCTTTTTGTCGCAATCGTTTTATGCCGTGCACGACGACGTGCGGGCAGGCTCACCCACGCGCAGCCGGGCTGACCTGGAGCCGCGCAGCTTGGGCGAGGCGGTGGGCGGCGTGCGCGTCGATGGCGCCGAGCTGCGCTATACAGGCAGCGACGCCATGCGCGGTTGGTACCTCGATTTCCTCAATACCGCGCAAACGGGCGAACGCAGCATCGGCAGTCCCGTACTGGCCGCCGGCAAGGTGCTGTTCAACACCGTCATGCCCGGGCGCGATCCTTGCGCCAAGCCGGCCACGCGCCTGTACGTGCTTGATGTGCTGAGCGGCTTTGCCGCCGATGGCGCCGGTGTCGTGCAGGCGGGTGCGCAGACGGGGCGCTTGTTCGACGGCCTGGCGCGCGCGCCGCCGCTGGCGCTGGAATTGAACAGCACGGTGGGTGCCGCGACGGCGGCGGGGCGGGCCGAGGGGCGCAAGGAACTGGCGGTGCTGCAGCCTGGCTTGCCTGGCGCAGCCAGCGGGGCGGGACTCAAGGTCGTCAGCGCACCGCTGCCGGCCCGGCGCCTCAGTTGGCGCGAAGTGGCGAACTGGCGCGAATTGCACGAGGCGGCCAAGAAAAAATAGGCCCAGTGAGGCTGGCGCATCGCATCGGCGGCGATTTCAGGAACGACGGGAGGTCATATGGGCGTGGTGGCAAGCCGGAACGGTCCCGCTGCAAACGGTGGTGCTCCTGCTGCCACACGGGGCTTCAGCCTGATCGAACTGCTATCCGCTCTGGCGATCCTGAGCCTGTTGCTGGCGCTGGCCGTGCCCGCCTATCACGGTCATGTCGTGCGCGCCAAGCGGGTGCAGGGACAGGCGGCCCTGCTGCGGCTGATGCAGCAGCAGGAGCGCTATTATTCGCAAAACAACCACTATCTGGCATTTTCCTCCGCGTCGCCGTCGTCGCAAGTGCAGCAGTTTCCATGGTGGTCTGGCGAAGGGGGCGCGGCCGGCAGCGCGTATGAAATCGAGGCGCTGGCTTGTCCCGGCCTGGCGATCGGGCAATGCGTGCTGTTGCGCGCGATGCCGGGCACGTCCAAGGTCGATGCGCACTTCCAGGATGCCGATTGCGGCGTGTTGTCCTTGAGCAGCACGGGCCAGCGCGGCAGCAGCGGCCCGTCCAGCCATTGCTGGCCCTAGGCCACGGCCATGCACAAGCGCTCACCGCGGATTGGGCACGCCTTCGGGTACACCGTCGGGCATACCCTGCCCGAATTGCTGGCCGTGCTGGCGATTGCCGCGTTGCTGGCGGCCGCTGCCATGCCCAGCCTGCAGCAGGTGCTGGCACGCCAGCAGGTGCGGACGGCGGCTACCGACTTGTTTTCGGCCATCGAACTGACGCGGGCACAGGCGATGGCGCGGGGACAGCGGGTGCTGCTGATGCCGGCCGGAGCCGGTGGCGTGGATTGGCGCACGGGCTGGCTGATGTTCATCGACCGCAATGCCAACCTGGCGTTCGATGGCGATGACGAATTGCTGTTCCGCCAGGGGCCGCTGCCGGCGGGCATCACGGCCCAGTTCGCGTTTTCGTCGGCCACGGCGCCGTTTTATATCGCCTACAATGGCGCAGGACGCAGTTGCAGCGCGACCAATAGCCTGGCGGCGCGCTGGGGTACCTTGTCCCTGGCTTTGGGAAAGCAGGTACGGCATATTAAAATCAATATGCTGGGCAGGGTGCGCGTGTGCGACCCGCAGCAGCAGGCGGCCAATTGCAGCGGCGTGGCCGACAGTTCGTAACCCGACTCACCTATCACTCACTAGCAAAGAAGCCCGTGGAAATACTCAACGATATCGATGGCATGCGCCTGGCGCTGGAATGGGCGGCGCGCGGTTTGTACACGACCTCGCCCAATCCCCGCATCGGCTGCGTGATCGTCAGGGATGGCCAGGTGATCGGCGCCGGCGTGACGCAGGCGGCCGGGCAGGATCATGCCGAAGTACAAGCGCTGGCCAATGCGGCGGCGCGCGGCAACGATGTGCGCGGCGCCACCGCCTATGTCACCCTGGAACCATGCAACCACCACGGCCGCACGCCGCCATGCTCTGATGCGCTCGTGCGCGCGGGGCTGGGGCGCGTCGTGGCCGCCATGACGGACCCGAACCCGCTGGTGGCGGGGCAGGGGCTGGCCAAACTGGAGGCGGCCGGCATCGCCGTCACCACGGGCGTGCTGGCCGACGAGGCATATGAAATGAATATCGGCTTCTTTTCGCGCATGCAGCGCGGCAAGCCGTGGGTGCGCATGAAAACGGCGGCCAGCCTGGACGGCATGACAGCCTTGCACAACGGGCAAAGCCAGTGGATCACCGGGCCGCAAGCGCGCGCCGACGGCCACGCCTGGCGCGCGCGCGCCTGCGCTATCCTGACGGGCATCGGCACCGTCAAGGCGGACGATCCGCAATTGAACGTGCGCGCCGTCGAGACGCCGCGCCAGCCGCGCCGCATCGTCGTCGACAGCCGGCTCGACATCAGCCTCGACGCGCGCATCTTGCAGGGCGGCGGCACGTGGATCGTTGCGGCCGTGGCCAACCCGGAAAAGGAAGCGCAGTTGCAGGCGCTCGGCGCGGAAGTCATCATGCTGCCGAACGCGGCCGGCAAGGTCGACTTGGCCGCGCTGATGCTGGAACTGGGACGCCGGCAATGCAATGAAGTCCACGTCGAGGCCGGTTCCAAACTGAACGGTTCGCTAATCCGCGAAGGCTGCGTCGACGAGCTGCTGGTCTACCTGGCGCCCACCTTGCTGGGCGATGCGCAAGGCATGTTTGCCTTGCCCCCATTGACGGATATCAAGCAGCAGCGCACTTTGCAATTTCACCAGGTTCAGCAAGTGGGCGAAGATTTGCGTATCCTTGCAAGATTCGCCCAGCGCAATTAATACTTTCATACTTTTATAGGGTTAGTTCATGTTTACAGGAATTGTTGCCGCCATCGGCAAGATTGAAACCGTGCAACCGCTCGACGGCGGCCTTGATGCAGGCGTGCGCCTGAACATCCACGCGGGCGGCTTGCCGCTGGCTGACGTGGCCCTGGGCGATTCGATCGCCATCAATGGCGCCTGCATGACGGTGGTGGAAAAGTCGGACACGGGTTTTGCAGTCGATGTCTCGCGCGAAAGCCTCAATTGCACCGTGGGCCTCGATACCACCACGGAAGTGAACCTGGAAAAAGCCCTGACCCTGGCCGAGCGCCTGGGCGGCCACTTGGTGTCCGGCCACGTCGACGGCCTGGGTATCGTGCGCAAGTTCGAAGCCGTGGGCGAATCGTGGGAACTGGTGATCGAGGCGCCGCACGAGCTGGCGAAATACCTGGCCTTCAAGGGTTCCGTCGTCGTCAATGGCGTGTCCCTGACCGTCAACCGCGTGGAAGACCTGGGCGCGGGCGCCGTCAACGGCTGCCGCTTCTCGATCAACCTGATCCCGCACACGATCGCCATGACGACCCTGAAACACTTGACGGTCGATGGCAAGGTCAACCTGGAAATCGACCTGATCGCCCGCTATGTCGAGCGCATGCTGTCGCTGGACAAGGCTGCCGCTTAACACCACAGCTTGAAGCAACACACAGCTGCCGCGTCCGTGGCCCTGCCAAGCGTGTGTTGCTTTTCTTTCAGACGCGCATACTATGAAGCTTTCCGCAGTGGAGGCTAGCCATGGACCCGATTTCGCGCGCAACCGTGCCCAACACCATCCCGGCCACGTCCCGCGTGGGCGCAACGGCGCCGCTACCGCCTGTACTGCCCGTGCCGCCTTCCAGCGCGGCGGCTGCTCTTGCCATCCTGTCATCGACCCAGGTCGACATCTCCCCGCTGGGCCAGTTCCTGTCCGGCGTGGCCTTGTCGCGCCGGCAACTGCTGGCCTTGCAGGGCGCCACGGAAGAGGCCAGGGCGGCAAATACCCCAGTGAATGTCAATGACGACTTGCTGGCGCTGGCGCGGCAGTTGACGGAATCGTTCGCCCAGCTGCAAACGAGCGGCATCGATGCCAGCCAGCTGGCGACGGCCGGCGACGCGCCGGGCAGCCTGGCGCAGCGCTACGATTTGCTGTCGGGCGATGGCACGACCGATGCGGCCGCCGCGCTGGCGCAGGACGGCAGCTTGCTCACGCAAGCGCAACTGGCCCGCATCGGCATCGACTTACGCAATGAAGATGTCGATGCGGTCATTTTGCAGGCCGCGTATGCGGCCGACAGCAATGCCACCCTGGATGCCTTGCAACAGGGAACGGACGTGCTGGCGCAGGTGGGCGCCGTGCTGGCCCAGCAGCAGGGCGCGCCGCTGGCTGCCGTGGTCGAAGCGGATTTGACGGGCGAAGCACTGCCGTCCAGCGCCGCGCAGGCTCCGCAGGCTCCGCAGGCCGAGCAGATGCAGGCTATCGACGAAGCGCCGTCGCAAACGGCCGCCATTGCGCAGCGGCAGCTGGAACTGCAGCAGCAACTGGAAGCGGAAGAGCTGAACCTGGACTTGCAGGAGCTGCGGCCCCAGCCGCAGGCGCAAGCAGCGGCCGATGCAGCGCAATTGCTGCAGACGCAGCGCACCGACAACCAGCGCGTCGATGCCCAGCGCCTGGACGCCGAACGCCTGGACAGCGAACGCATCAATACCGATCAGCAGGCGCAGCAGCAGGAAGCTGCGCGGGTGGACGAACTGCGGCAGGGGCAAGTGCAGCAGCAGGGATTGCAGCAGCAGGCGCAAGCAGCGGCGGACGATGCGGCGCGGGCGCAGCTGGCCGCCAGCGACGCGCAGATGGCGGCCCAGGCGGCATCCGACCGGGCGCAGTCGCTGGCGCGCGCGGCGCAGGGGCAGGCCGATGCCGGCCTCGCGACGGCGCAAGCCCGGCTGGCCCAGCAAAATGCGCAGGCGCAAGAGCTGGCTGCGCAAAACGCGGGCCAGGCCGTGCCGCCGCCTTCATCGCAAGACCCGTCCGTGGCGGCGGCCATCGCCGCCTATAACCTGAACAATGCAGCCCTGAATCCCGGTTTGATGAACCGGCCATTGCCGGCCAGCGACTCGCGCCTGCCGCTGGTGGCGCCGGTGGCCCCTGTGGAACCCGTCAAGCCCGTGACGAAAATCTAGGGCTGCAGGGTAGCGTCCAGGGTAATGTTGGCTTTAAGCAGCTTCGACACGGGGCAGCCGGCCTTGGCCTTGCCCGTCAATTCCTCGAATTGAGCCTGGCTGGCGCCGGGGATCTTTGCTTTCAGGATCAAATGGACGGCCGTGATGGCAAAACCGTCGTCGACCTTGTCGAGGGTGACTTCGGCCGTCGTCTCCATCTTTTCCGCCGTCAGGCCCGCTTCGCCAAGGATCAGCGACAGGGCCATGGTGAAGCAGCCCGCGTGCGCGGCGCCGATCAATTCCTCGGGATTCGTGCCGGGCTTGCCTTCGAAGCGGCTGGCAAAGCCGTAGGGATATTCCTGCAAGGCGCCGCTGCGCGTGCTGATGGCGCCCTTGCCATCCTTGATGCCGCCTGACCAGATGGCCGATCCATTGGTTTTCATAGTGCCGCTCCTGTGTGGGGTGTCGCTGCGAGTGGGGCGTCAGCGCCGTGGCGGTGACTGGCTGATCTTATGCTCTTTGCAAGGCCGGCGGCGCGCGCCTTGCCGTCGCCGTATGCGCTGGATCAGGGAATGGGCGCTTTGCAGGGCAGGCGGTGGCATCCGTGCCGCAAAGCTGTCTTATTTCAGGTCTGCAAGCGCTAAATCCTTTAAAATAGCAGGTTATAAGAAAATTCCCGGAAATCTGAGGAATATTCGCACTCGATGTTTCAGTTCGGTTTCAGTTTTTAGTTTCACTAACAACGCCAGGCAAAACCGTCGCGAGCGGAAGGAAGAGGTGGCTGAGAAGCGCAACCGTACGAAGGTACGGTGAGCATCGCAAGCCGCCTATACCGACGCGCAGCAGGTTTTGCCGGGCGTCATACGAGGATGAACAATGTCTATATCCAGCACCGAAGAGATCGTCGCTGAATTGCGCGCCGGCCGCATGGTGATACTGGTCGATGAAGAAGACCGGGAAAATGAAGGCGATCTGGTGCTTGCCGCCGATTTCGTGACGCCTGAAGCCATCAATTTCATGATCACGCATGCGCGTGGCCTGGTCTGCCTGACCCTGACGGAAGAGCGTTGCGACGAGCTGAACTTGTCGATGATGACGTCGCGCAACGGCACCGCCTATGGCACCAATTTTACCGTGTCCATCGAAGCGGCCGAAGGCGTGACGACGGGCATTTCCGCCGCCGACCGCGCCAAGACTATCCAGGTGGCCGTAGCCAAGGGCACGCAGCCCAGCGATATCGTCCAGCCTGGCCATATCTTCCCGCTGAAAGCGCAAAAAGGCGGCGTGCTGATGCGTGCAGGCCATACGGAAGCCGGTTGCGACCTGACGGCCATGGCCGGCTTGACGCCCGCCTCCGTGATTTGCGAAATCATGAAGGAAGACGGCACCATGGCGCGCCTACCGGACTTGCTGGTCTTTGCGGAACAACATGGCTTGAAAATCGGCACGATTGCCGACCTGATCCATTACCGCAGCCAGACGGAATCGCTGGTCGAGCGCGTTGCCGAGCGCACCTTGCACACGGCGCACGGCGAATTCCGCTTGATCGCCTTCCGCGACAAGCCCAGCGCGTCGGCCCATTTGGCCCTCGTACATGGCGATTTGGCGCCCGGCCTGGAAGCCCTGGTGCGCGTGCACCAGCCCGTTTCCCTGCTGGACGTGCTGGAAAGCGAAGCGACCACCCACTCGTGGACGGTGGCTGCCTCGATGGCCGCCATCAAGCAGGCCGAGCGGGGCGTGATGGTCTTGCTGAACTGCGGCGAGACGTCGGGCGAGCTGTTTGCCCAGTTCGCCGCGCTCGATACGCCGCAAGCCAAGCCGAAAGGCCGCGCCGCCAGCATGGACTTGCGCAGCTATGGCATCGGCGCGCAAATCCTGCGCGACCTGGGCGTGAGCAAGATGCAATTGCTGGCCAGCCCACGCAAGATGCCGTCGATGGCCGGGTTCGACCTGGAAGTAACGGGTTTTCAGTGCCATCCAGGCCAGGACGCCTAACTAAATCTACTGCGCTTCGCGATTTGCGGCCTGTGATGCTCACTGTACCTTCGTACAGTTGCGCTTCTCGACCACAACTCGCTGCCGCTCGCTACGATTTTGTCAGGCGTCGATGTAGAGTAAATGATGGCGACATGTGCATGTCGCCCTGAACCACCAGATTAAAGAGGCTTATGATGAGCGTAGGAACATATGAAACCAATTTTGCCGGCGAAGGTTTGCGCGTCGGTATCGTCCAGGCACGATTCAATGAAATCGTCGGTGGTGGCTTGCTGTCGGCATGCCTGGAAGAGTTGAGCAAGCTGGGCGTGGCCGACGAAGATATCCTGCACGTGACCGTGCCGGGCGCCCTGGAAATCCCACTGATTCTGCAAAAAATGGCAGAAACCGAGCAATTCGACGCCCTGATCGCACTGGGCGCCGTGATTCGCGGTGAAACCTACCACTTCGAGCTGGTATCGAACGAATCGGGCGCGGGCATCACGCGCGTCGGTCTCGATTACGGCATCCCCATCGCCAACGCAGTGTTGACGACCGAAAACGACGAGCAAGCGGAAGTACGCATGCTGGTCAAGGGAGCGGAAGCGGCACGCGTGGCAGTGGAAATGGCCAATCTGGCGCAAGCGCTAGAAGAGTTGCAAGACACCGACGAAGACTAAGCGCGTGTGATAAGAATGCCATGGCTGCGTTGCAAGGCCTCGCCGTACTATCGTACTGCCTTCGGCCCCGCGCCTTGCCCTGACATCCTTCTCACGCGCGCTTGAATTGCGGCTGCGCTACCTAAAAGCGCGCCGCAGTGTCTCGCCGGAATTTGTAGTGAACACGTATTTAAGAACAGGTAACAATCATGACTGAGAAAAATTTGCTCGCCAATCCCAGCAAAAACCGCACGCCGCGTCACCGCGCGCGCGAGTTTGCGCTGCAGGGCTTGTACCAGTGGCTGCTGAACAATGAAGACGCGACCACCGTCGTGAACAATATTCGCGCCGCGCATGGTTTCGACAAGGCCGATGGCGATCATTTCACGGTGCTGCTGTACGGCGCCATCAAGGATTCGCTGGCGCTGCGCGAAAGCATGGCACCATTGATCGACCGCAATATCGCGGAACTGTCGCCCATCGAGCACGGCATCCTGCTGATCGGCGCATTCGAGCTGAAGAACAACATGGAAATCCCGTACCGCGTCGTCATCAACGAAGCGGTCGAGCTGGCCAAGTCGTTTGGCGGTATCGATGGCCACAAGTATGTGAACGGCGTGCTGGACAAGCTGGCAGTGAAATTCCGCGAGGAAGAAGTGGGCGCCAACAAGCGCAAGTAATATATACGGCAGTTCCTGCGGCTGATGCTGCAGGGCAATAAAAAAGCCACCGGCACTTGCGTGCGGTGGCTTTTTTACTGGGTGCAGCTTTTTGGATGCCCCTGTGAGGGCTTTTAAAGGGTCACAGGCCGGCGATCTCGTTATGGGGCAATACTTTGATGGTGATGCCGCTTTCCGCTGCCGGGGCCTTGGCTGGCGCTGGCGTGTTCGATGCCATCACCGGCGTCGTGGTCGGCACGCGCTGGCCGGCCGACACTTGTTTCAGGCGGCGGTATTCAGCCAGCACGCGCGAGCCATAGCCCGAGTCGGTGGCGAAGTTGGCGGCGCCGACGTAGGTTTTGAGGCCCGCTTCGACGGAACCGCCACGCGTGACGTAGTCTTTCAGGATCAGGGAGCCGACGCGGATGTTGGCGACGGGATTCAGCGCTGCCTGCACGCCGCCCATTTCCTGGAAGCGCTCATGGTGCACTTTCGACATGACCTGCATCAAGCCTTGCGCGCCGACGGGGCTTTCCGCGAACGGGTTCAAGCCCGATTCGATGGCCATCACGGCCAGGATCAGCAGCGGGTCCAGCTTGATTTCACGGGCTGTCAGGTAGGCCGTCGAGACGAGCATATTGGTCGCATCGTTGGCTACGCGGTAGCGCTTGGAAAGCCAGTTGGTGACCCATTGCTGCTGCTTTTGCGTGCCCAGCAAGGCTTTTTCTTCCTTGCTCAGCGGTGCGTCGCTGGCGGCCGTTTGCACGGAAGCAGGCGCCTCCATCAGTGCCGACAGGGCCGGTGCTTCAACGGCTTGCGCCTCTGCCATCGGCAGCGGGAACAGGCTGTGCGTCAGTTGCTTGCCCAGGTCAGGGCGGAACATCAGCAGGGCGATCAGTGCCAGGGCGGAAATGCCGAAGACTGTCAGTGTGTGTTGCGCCGTGGTCAATACGCCACGTGCCGAAATGGCTTGTGCGCGGGCGCGCAAACGCGCCAACGCTGGCTGGCCAGCCACGGTTGAAGCAGGCAAAGCTGCTTCAGTGCTACGATGAGTCATAGAGTTCCCCGAAATGTCGCGTCAACAGGCAGTCCCTCCGCGGTCTCGCGGTGTTGTGGGTACTGCCAATGCCGTGCATCAGAAATATCATCGTTTCCGCCGCGTATGGATGCGTGCGAGAAACGCCGTCATTGCTTGCTTGAGCTGATCGGTCCCGTTTTTGGTATTGGATCAGTCGCAATACAACTTTTACCGGGGGTAAGGCAGACGCCTTTTGAAAACACTCCTTAAAATGTCATGTGGAGCCCCGACTCCGTGAATGAAAGAGAAACGCTAAAATCAAGCTCTGGGCCGGCGTGCTCTTTCAAGTTGGGCGAATTGTAGAAGCCGTTTTATATCAAGTCAATACTAACGAATCGTTTCTTTATTACTTTTATGTCTTACTTTTTGTCTTGCATTGTGCCAAAAGCCAATAAAATCAATTACTTGGCATAGATCCTTCAGCAACGGCGTCCGACGTCAAAAAAAATTAAAAACACATGAAATATTCAGATTTGCGAGATTTTATTTCTCAACTGCAACAAATGGGTGAACTTAAGCCCATTTCGACCCCCATTTCACCGATTTTGGAGATGACGGAAGTCTGCGACCGCACCCTGCGCGCAGGCGGACCGGCCTTGCTGTTCAACAATCCGACGGGATACGACATGCCGGTGCTGGGCAATCTGTTCGGCACCACGCGCCGCGTGGCGCTGGGCATGGGCGCGGAAGATGTGAGCGAGTTGCGCAAGATCGGCCATGTGCTGGCGCGGCTGAAGGAACCGGAGCCGCCGAAGGATTTCAAGGACTTGCTGGGACTCGGTTCCCTGGTGAAATCCGTGTGGGACATGTCGCCGAAAGAGTTGCGCGGCGCGAAGTGCCAGGAAATCGTCTGGGAAGGCAACGACGTCGACCTGGCGCGCCTGCCGATCCAGCATTGCTGGCCCGGCGACGTCGCCCCTTTGATTACCTGGGGCCTGGTGATCACCAAGGGCCCGAACAAGAAGCGGCAAAACCTGGGCATCTACCGCCAGCAAGTGCTGGGGCGTAATAAGGTCATCATGCGCTGGCTGGCGCACCGGGGCGGGGCGCTGGACTTCCGCGAGCACGCGATCCAGAGCAAGGGCAAGCCGTATCCGATCGCCGTCGCGCTGGGCGCCGATCCCGCTACTATATTAGGGGCCGTCACGCCGGTGCCGGACAGCCTGTCCGAATACCAGTTCGCCGGCTTGCTGCGCGGCAGCCGCACGGAGCTGGTGAAAGCCATCGGCAGCGAACTGCGCGTGCCCGCTTCCGCCGAAATCGTGCTCGAAGGCCATATCTACCCGGATGAAAACCATCCGAGCGGCTACGAGCACGCGCTGGAAGGGCCGTATGGCGACCACACGGGCTACTATAATGAGCAGGACAGTTTCCCCGTGTTTACCATCGACCGCATCACCATGCGCCGCGACCCGATCTACCACTCCACGTATACGGGCAAACCGCCGGACGAGCCGGCCGTGCTGGGCCTGGCCCTGAATGAAGTGTTCGTGCCGCTGCTGCAAAAGCAGTTCAGCGAAATCACGGACTTCTATCTGCCGCCCGAAGGCTGCAGCTACCGCATGGCCGTGGTGCAGATCAAGAAACAGTACGCGGGCCACGCCAAGCGCGTGATGTTCGGCGTGTGGAGCTTCCTGCGCCAGTTCATGTATACCAAGTTCATCGTGGTGGTCGATGAAGACGTGAATATCCGCGACTGGAAAGAAGTTATCTGGGCCATCACGACGCGGGTCGACCCCATCCGCGACACCACGCTGGTCGACAACACGCCCATCGATTACCTGGACTTCGCCTCGCCGGTCAGCGGCCTGGGCAGCAAGATGGGGATCGACGCGACGAATAAATGGCCGGGCGAAACGACGCGCGAGTGGGGCACGACGATCGCCATGACGCCGGAAGTAAAGGCCAAGGTGGATGGCATCTGGCAAGAGCTGGGTTTGTAGGCGCTAAGTAGGTCGGGTTAGCGCTTGCGCGTAACCCGACGTTGCGGCGCTTGCATGTTCAGGGCCTGCGTAGTCAGCAGTGTCGGCTTACGGCCTGCGGCCTAAGCCGACCTACGCATGAAATGATCGCGTGCAGTACGGCAATTTCCCAATCCTGCGCAGGTCGGTTATAATTGTCCCTGGCGGGCCCCTGCGCATCGTGGCATGGCTAACCTGGTCAGGTCGGGAACGAAGCAGCCACGGCTATTAACCATGAGTGCCGCAGATCAGGCTCGCCTCCTTCGGGAATGTTTTATCAGGATCAACAATCAAGCTGCCATGGGCAGCTTTTTTGCTATTACGGTCCCTTTTTCTTGCCGAGCTGCGGCATTGCCAGGCTTGCCGTGTTTTCCATATTTCCAGCTGGCCATGTTATACAATTGCTGCTTTGCCGCGTTTGCCATTTTGAATGGCCCGGCCATGAGGCTTGCGCCCGCCGCGCAGGATCACCCGCAAAATCGCATGGTAAAATCTCAGCATGTCCTATCAAGTCCTCGCCCGTAAATACCGCCCCAAGAATTTCGAGACGCTCGTCGGCCAGGAGCACGTCGTGCGCGCGCTCACGCATGCCTTGCACAGCGGCCGATTGCATCACGCCTACCTGTTCACGGGCACGCGCGGCGTCGGCAAGACGACCCTGTCGCGCATCCTGGCCAAGTCGCTCAATTGCATCGGCCCCGATGGCACGGGCGGCATCACGGCCCAGCCTTGCGGCGTGTGCGAAGCGTGCACGGCGATCGATGCGGGACGCTTTGTCGACTATATAGAGATGGATGCGGCATCGAACCGTGGCGTCGATGAAATGGCGCAGCTGCTCGAGCAAGCCGTGTATGCGCCAAGCAATGCGCGCTTCAAGGTCTACATGATCGATGAGGTGCACATGCTGACGAACCACGCGTTCAATTCCATGCTGAAAACCCTGGAAGAGCCGCCCGAGCACGTGAAGTTCATCCTGGCCACGACGGACCCGCAAAAGATTCCCGTGACCGTGCTGTCGCGCTGCCTGCAGTTCAACCTCAAGCAGATGCCGCCCGGCCACATTATCAGCCACCTGGACAATATCCTGGGACAGGAGGGCATCGCCTTCGAACAGCCAGCCTTGCGCCTGCTGGCCCAGGGCGCCCACGGCTCCATGCGCGATGCGCTGTCCCTGACGGACCAGGCCATCGCGTATGCGGCCGGCGAAGTCACGCTGGATGCCGTGCAAGGCATGCTGGGCGCGCTCGACCAGTCGTATCTGGTGCGTCTGCTCGATGCACTGGCGCAGCAGGATGGCGCCGATCTCCTGGCCGTGGCCGACGAGATGGCTTCGCGCAGCCTGTCCTACAACGGCGCCCTGCAAGATCTGGGCACCTTGTTGCACCGCATTGCGCTGGCGCAAACCGTGCCCGCCGCCTTGCCGCAGGACTTGCCCGAATACGCGGATATCGTGCGCCTGGCTTCCGCGTTTGACGCGGAAGAAGTGCAGCTGTTTTACCAGATCGCCGTGCATGGCCGCAATGAGCTGGGCCTGGCGCCCGATGAATACGCGGGCTTTACCATGACCTTGCTGCGCATGCTGGCCTTTCGGCCCGGCATAGGCGGCGCCGATGGCGTGCCGGCTGCACCGGCCGCTGCCACGGGCAACCGTCCGGCCGCCGTGGCCGCCGCGCGCGCCGCGGCTGGGGCTTCGGCTCCCGCCGCCCGCGCCGCCACGAACAGCGTGGCCAGCCACGCCGCCGTGACACCGCCCGCCGTGGTCGCCGCCGCAGCCGCCAGCATGGCGCGCAGCGAAGCGCCGCCGCCACGCGCGGCTGCGCCGGCGCCAGCCGCTGCACCGGCGCCGGCACCAATGGCGCCGCCGCCCGCTACGCCGCCAGCGGCTGCTCCTGCTGCGGCTGCCCCGGCAGCATCGGGCGCCCCGATCAGTTCCGCGCGCGCCGCCATCAATGCGGCGCTGGAAGCGGCCCGCGCCGCCTCGAAGGGCCGTCCGGGCAGCGCGCCGTCGGCGCCATCGTCGGCGCCCAAGCCAGCCGCACCGGTACCAGCAGTGGCGCCTGTCGCCGCTGCCCCGGCCGCGCCGGTCCAGGCAGCTCCGCCGCCACCGCCCGCCGCCGCGAAAGCGCCGGCGCCGTGGGACGACGCGCCACCCGTGGCCGTGATGGAAGCACCGGTATCCGTACCGGCGGCGGCACCGGTACGCCAGGCGCCGCCACAGCAGCAGGCGCCCGCCGACGACGACTTGCCGCCGTGGGTCACCGAATTTTCCGACGATAGCGCCTCCGCGGCCGTGTCGGCGCCCGCCGCGCAGAGCAGCGAGCAGCCGGCCGTCATTATGCCGCAGCGTGCCGCCAAGCAAGCCGCGCCCAGCGGACCGTATGTGATCACGCCCGTGCCTGGCCTGGACTGGGACGGGAACTGGCCGGCCGTCGCCGCCGTGCTGCCCCTGCGCGGCATAGCCCAGCAATTGGCCGTGCAGGCCGAGCTGATCGAATGCCTGCACGACGGTCACAGCACCACGTTCCGCTTGCGCGTGCCGATCGACACGTGGCGCAGTCCGGCCAACGTGGAAAAACTGGCTGCCGTGCTGAGCGAGCGCTTCGGCCGCAAGGTCAATGTCGATACGGAACTGGGCGCCGTCTGGTACACGGCCAGCGCGGAAGCGCAGGCCCACCGCGAGGCGTGCCAGCTGCAAGCGGAAGCAACCATTGCCAGCGATCCCTTCGTGCTCGACATGAAGCGTGCATTCGACGCTTTTGTTGTGCCGGGAACGATTACCCCTGCACCGGCCGGCTCTGCCGCGCCGACCCTGCATTGATGATTAACACACTCACAAACTGAATTGAACGGAGCATTCTCATGATGAAAAATCAACTGGCTGGCCTGATGAAGCAGGCGCAAGCAATGCAAGACAACATGAAAAAGGCCCAGGAACAACTGGCGCTGGTGGAAGTGGAAGGCCAGTCCGGCGCCGGCCTCGTCAAAATCGTCATGACGTGCAAGAACGACGTCAAGCGCGTCTCCATCGACCCGTCGCTGCTGGCTGACGACAAGGACATGCTGGAAGACCTGGTAGCGGCCGCTTTCAACGATGCCGTGCGCAAGGCGGAAGCGACGTCCGCTGAAAAAATGGCGGGCTTGACTGGCGGCATGAACTTGCCAGCCGGCTTCAAAATGCCATTCTGATGTACTGCCGCATGCGCTCGATCTATGGCACGGGACAAGGTTGATCCATGTCCAAGTCGCTTGAATTCCTGACCGAGGCGCTGCGGCGCCTGCCCGGCGTCGGCCCCAAGTCGGCGCAGCGGATGGCGTTTCATTTGTTGCAGCACGATAGGGAAGGCGCGGCCATGCTGTCGCGCGCCCTGTTCCAGGCCGTCGATGCCGTGCATCACTGCGGCCTGTGCAATACGTTTACCGAACACGAAGTGTGCGAGACCTGTCTCGACGAAGAGCGCGACAAGCGCTTGCTATGCGTGGTGGAAACGCCCGCCGACCAGCTGATGATCGAGCAGACGCTCACCTACAAGGGCCTGTATTTCGTCCTCATGGGGCGACTCTCTCCGCTGGACGGCATTGGCCCGAAAGATATCCACCTCGAAAAATTGCTGAACCGCGCCAACGATGGCGTGGTCGGCGAAGTGGTGCTGGCCACCAATTTCACGAATGAAGGCGAAGCGACAGCCCACTACATCAGCGAAATGCTGAAGGCGCGGGGCTTGCGCGTGAGCCGCCTGGCCCGCGGCGTGCCCGTGGGCGGCGAACTGGAATACGTCGACGCGGGCACGATTGCCCGCGCGATGCTCGACCGCAGGGCAACCTGAGCACAACATGACAACATCCTCCGCGACCACTGGTCCACTGCAAGGCATTAAAGTGCTGGAACTGGGCACCCTGATCGCGGGGCCGTTCTGCGCCCGCATGCTGGCCGAATTCGGCGCCGACGTGATCAAGATCGAGTCGCCCGATGGCGGCGACCCTATCCGTACCTGGCGCGTGCTGAAGGATGGCACCTCGCTGTGGTGGTCGGTGCAGGCACGCAACAAGAAAAGCATCACCTTGAACCTGAAGTCGCCCGAGGGCCGCGCCATCGCGCGCCAGCTGGCCCTGGAAGCGGACATCATCATCGAGAACTACCGCCCCGGCGTGCTGGAAAAGTGGGATCTCGGCTACGAGCAGCTCAAGAAAGAGAAACCGTCGCTCATCATGGTGCGCCTGTCCGGCTTTGGCCAGACGGGGCCGATGAAGGACTTGCCCGGTTTCGGCGCCATCGGCGAATCCATGGGCGGCTTGCGCTACGTGTCCGGCTTTGCCGACCGCCCGCCCGTGCGCGTGGGCGTGTCGATTGGCGACTCCGTGGCGGCCCTGCACGGCGTGATCGGCGCCATGATGGCCCTGCGTCACCGCGACGTGACGGGTGGCCGGGATGGCGGCGAAGGGCAGATGGTCGACGTGGCCCTGTATGAATCCGTGTTCAACCTGATGGAGTCCTTGGTGCCCGAATACGACCAGGCGGGCGTGGTGCGCGAGCGCACGGGCGGCTCCCTGCCCGGCATCGTGCCCTCGAATACCTACACGACGGGCGACGGCGAAAATATCGTGATTGCTGGCAATGGCGACGCCATCTTCAAGCGCTTGATGCTGGCCATGGGCCGCATCGACATGGCGGGCGACCCGCAACTGGCGCGCAACGACGGCCGGGTGGCGCGCACACAGGAAATCGACGACGCCATCGGCGCCTGGTGCGCCACGCACACGATAGACAGCGCGCTGGCCGTGCTGAAGGCAGCCGACGTACCGGCCGGCAAAATCTACTCGGTGCGCGACATGCTGAGCGACCCGCAATTTCTCGCCCGCGACATGTTTGAACAACACCATTTCGCCGACGGCACGCCCGTGAAATTGCCGGCGATCAGCCCGAAACTGTCCGCCACGCCGGGCAAGACCCAGTGGCTGGGGCCGACCCTGGGCCAGCACAACGACGAGGTGCTGGCGTCGCTGGGGTTTGACGCGGCCGCCATTGCGCGGCTGAAGGCGGATGGGGTGGTGTAATTCGCTATTAACCCACAGAATTAAAGCTGGGGTCAGACCCGGCGGGTCTGACCCCAGAATTTGCTTCCCGACTTACTTGATACCGATCATGCCTCCATTGTTCCGCACCGCGCTTGCCCTGGCGTCCGCCGCCATCCTCCTTTCCGCATGCGCCAGCTTCCCCCACGACGCGCCCATCGCGGGCTTGCGCCTGATCGGCGAGCAGCGCATCGCCTTGAAATACCCGTTCGAGGGCACCACGGTGGGCGGCCTGTCCGGCATCGATTACGATGCGGCCAACAAGAGCTGGGTGATGGAAAGCGATGACCGCTCGGCAATCAATCCGGCCCGCTTCTACCGCGCCACCTTGGCCTATGACAGCAAGGCGTTTACGGGCGTGACCCTGGCCAGCGTGCATTTCTTCACGCAGCCCGACGGCAGCCGCTATCCGAACCTGGCGCATGCAAAGCTGGAGCAGGGCGACCAGGTGCCCGACATCGAAACCATCCGCGTCGATCCCCAGGACGGCAGCCTGTGGTACGGCAGCGAAGGCAACCGCAAGGTGGGCTTGGACCCGTTCGTGCGCCATGCCGATAGTGGCGGCCACTACCTGGCCACCTTGCCCACGCCCGCCATGTTCAAGGTTTCGAAGGACGAAATCGGCTCGCGCAACAACATGAGCTTTGAAGCGCTGTCGTTTTCGTCGGATGGCAAGAGCCTGTGGCTGGGCATGGAAGCGGCCCTGTACCAGGATGCTCCGCTGGCTACGCCCGACATCGGCTCCGTCGTGCGCATTACGCGCCTGGACCGCGCCGGCACCGTGCTGGGCCAGTACGCGTATCCGATTGAGCCGGTGGCATCGCGGCCCGCGCCGGGGAAGGAAGCGGACAATGGCGTGTCGGAAATCCTCGCCGTCAACGATCACCAGCTGCTGGTGGTGGAGCGGGCCGGCGTGGAACACGCCGACGGCCTCTACACGAATCACGTACGCATCTACGAGATGGAAACGCAGGGCGCCACCGATATCCAGGCCATCCCGGCGCTGGCGGGCGCCAGCTATGTGCCGGCGCGCAAGCGATTGCTGCTGGACCTGGAAAAGACCGGCCTTGAAAGAGTCGACAATATCGAAGGCATCAGCTGGGGGCCGCGTCTGGAAAACGGCCGCCGCAGCCTGGTGATGATTTCCGACGATAATTTCAACGCCCAGCAAGTCACGCAAATCCTTGCCTTCGAAGTGCTCTAGTTTCCACGCTGGCCAGCTGGCCCCTCTGCCTGGCCAGCATGGCCGTGATCGTGTCGTGCGGCGACGGGTGGCCCAGGAAGTATCCCTGCGCCATGTCGCAGCCATATTCTTCCAGCATCAGCAGTTGCTCGTCCGTTTCCACGCCCTCGGCCACCACCACCATCTTCAAGCCATGCGCCATGGCGATGATGGCGCGCGTGATGGCCGCGTTTTCCGTATCCTGCGGCAAGCCGGCAATAAAACTCTTGTCGATCTTCAAGGCCCGCACATCGAAGCGTTTCAGGTAATTCATTGAAGAATATCCCGTGCCGAAGTCGTCGATCGACAGGTACACGCCGATGCCGCGCAATTGTTCCAGGGTCACCATGGTGGCGCGCGCATCGTCCATCAACGTCCCTTCCGTCAATTCCAGTTCCAGCAGGCGCGCGTCGAGGCCCGTGTCGGCCAGGGCCGAGAGCACGATCTGCATCAGGTTTTCATCCTTGAATTGCTTGGCCGACAGGTTGACGGCCATGCGGATGGCCCGTCCGCCATCGCTTTGCCAGGCCTTGGCCTGGTTGCACGCCGTGCGCAGCACCCATTCGCCGATCGGCACGATGAGTCCCGTCTCTTCGGCCAGCGGGATGAATTCCGTGGGCGAGATGATGCCCCGTTCGGGATGGCGCCAGCGCACCAGCGCTTCCACGCCGACGATCTGCGTGCTGGGCACGTCGATCTGCGGCTGGTACAGCAGGTACAGCTCGTTGTTCTGCAAGGCTTTGCGCAGGCCCACTTCCATCTTGACGTGGCTCATGATTTCCATCGTCAGCGATGAGCTGTACAGCTTGGCGTTGTTCTTGCCGCAGTTCTTCGCGTGGTACATGGCCGTGTCCGCATATTTGAGCAGCGAATTGCAGTCCTCGCCATCTTCCGGATACAGCGAGATGCCGATGCTGGCCGTGACGAAAATCTCGTGTCCTTCGATCATGAAGGGCCGGCGCATGGCTTCTTTCACGCGATGCGCCACGTTGAGCGCGTCCTCCACCCGCTCCAGGTCGGGAATCAGGATCGTGAATTCGTCGCCGCCCAGGCGCGCCAGGTTGCTGCCGCCGGAGATGCCGTCGAGTTCATACTCTGCGCGCAGCACCAGGTCGCTGGGGCGGATGGTTTCGCGCAGGCGCTCGGACACCACCTTGAGCAAATGGTCGCCCACGTCGTGGCCCAGGGTATCGTTGATGCGCTTGAAAGCGTCGAGGTCCATGAATAGCACGGCGAATTTCTTGTCGTGTTCCTTCGAGCGCACCAGTTCGCGCTCCAGCGTTTCCAGGAACGCTTGGCGGTTGGGGATGCCCGTCAGGCTGTCGCAATAGGCGAGGCGGCGGATCTGCTCTTCCGTGCGCTTGCGCTCGCTGATGTCGCGTACCAGGCCCAGCACTTCATCGGCCCCCGTCGCCACCAGGCGCGCCTCGAAATGGCGCGTGCTGTCTTCGTGCGTGAGCGTGTAGTCGACCGAGCCGATATGCTGCGTGGCCAGCACGGCGTGCGCCTGGTCCAGCAGGCGCGCGGCGATTTCGGGCGGCAGCACGTCGCGGATATGGCTGCCCACGCAGTCGCTGAGGGAAAAGCCAGCGCTGGCGTCGTGGCCCTGTTCGTAGTCGAGATAAAAGCCTTCGCGGTTCAGGCGGAAGAAGGTGTCGGGGATGGCGGCCAGCACGGCGCGGTTGTGCGCGTCGGCGATGCGCAGGCGGGCGATGGCGTCGCTGGCGCGCAGCACGTACAGCACGCGGTGGCCGAGGATGGGCCAGTTGATGGGTTTGGAAATGAAATCCGTGGCGCCCACCTCGTAGGCGCGCGTGACGGCTTCCAGTTCGTCGCCGCCCGTGACCATGATGATGGGCACCGTGCCGCCCACTTCCTGGTGGCGGATTTCGCGGCACACGGCAAAGCCGTCCATGGCCGGCATGTCGACGTCGAGCATGACCAGGTCCGGCCCGCTGTGCTTGTAGCTGGCCATGGCCTGCACGCCGTCCTCGGCCTCGATCACGTCCAGGCCCACCTGCGTGAGCATTTGCCGCATCAGCAAGCGCATCACGGGATCGTCGTCGGCCACCAGCACCAGGCCGCGGGGAGGGGAGAGGGGCGCTGTCATGTCAGTGTTCCTTCACGAGGATGGCGTTCAGCGATTCGCGTACGGCCAGGAAGGCCTGCTGCATTTCTTGCAGCAGGGGAGCTGCGCCCTCGGTGCTGCCGGCGCGGCCCAGTTTTTCCATCTCCTTGCACAGCTGCGCCAGGCCGTCGGCGCCCACGTTGGCGCTGCCCGACTTGAGGCTGTGCGCCACCTTGCGCAGCGCTTCCGCATCCGCGCCGGCAATCGCTTCGCGCATGGCGCTCAATTGGCGCGGCGTCTCGCTGGTAAAGGCGAGGATGACCCGTTCGAGCAGCGCATCGCCATCCGTGCCGGACAGGGCGCGGATGTTTTCCAGCGCCTGCCGGTTCAGCGGCTGGGCCGATGTCGCGGAGGCAGGCGCAGGCGGCGGCACTTCGGGCGGCGCCTCCTGCGGCGTGTGTGACTGCGGCGCTTCGCTGTGGTGCACGGTGGCCGCGCGCGGCAGGGTGATCCAGCGGGCGATCGTGTGGCCCAGGTCTTGCTGCGTGAACGGTTTGCTCAGGTAATCGTCCATGCCGGCCGCCAGGCATGCTTCGCGGTCGCCCTGCAGCGCATTGGCCGTGATGGCGACGATGGGCAGCACGCGCGCGTGGCCGCACTGCTGTTCGTGGCGACGGATTTCCGCCGTGGCGGCAAAGCCATCCATCACCGGCATCTGGCAATCCATCAAGATCAAATCGAAATCCTCGGCCTGCGCCGCCTGCAAGGCTTCTTCGCCGTTGCGCGCGCAGACGACGTCCAGGCCCAGGCTGTCGAGCATGGCCAGCGCCACTTCCACGTTGACGGTATTGTCCTCGGCCAGCAGTACGCGGCGGCGCTGGCGCCGGCCCACCTGGCGCGCCGTGTGCGGCGGATGGATGCGCAGGCTGTCGCTGGCGCGCGGCGGCGTGACGATGCAGTCGAACAGGTCGCATTCGCGGGCCGGCTTGATCAGCTGGAAGGCCACGCCCGCCTCGCGCCGCTGCACGGGATCGGCCGCCGCCTGTTCCGTGCTCAGCAGCAGTAATTTGAGGTCGGCCAGCAGCGGATCGCTCTTGATGTTGGCGGCCAGGGCCAGGCCGCTGGTGCGCGGCAATTCCATGTCCAGCAGGGCCACGGCATACGGCGTGCCCGCCTGGGCCGCCGCGCGCAGCTTGCCCAGGCAGTCGCTGGCCGTGCCGGCGCTGTCGCTGACGATGTGCCAGCTGGCCAGTTGCCGCTCCAGCACGGCGCGCGTGGCGGGTGTGTGGTCGACGATCAAGGCGCGTAACCCTCGCGTGGTTTTCAGGTTGAAGGACGGGTCGTCGCTGTCGACCCGCCGCTTATCGAAATTTACTTCGAACCAGAAGATCGAGCCTTGCGTTAAAGCATTATCAACGCCGATAGTGCCGCCCATCAGCTCCACCAGCTGTTTCGAGATCGTCAGCCCCAGGCCCGTGCCGCCGTGCTTGCGCGTGGTCGAACCGTCCGCCTGCGAGAACGATTCGAAGATGCGCGTCTGCGCTTCGTTCGACACGCCGATGCCCGTGTCGTGCACCTCGAAACGCAAGCCCACGCTGGGCGCGTCTTCGCTGCACACGGTCACTTTCACCGTGACCTTGCCCGTTTCCGTGAACTTGATGGCATTGCCCAGCAGATTGACGATGATCTGGCGCAAACGGTTCGGGTCGCCGCAGATGGCGATGGGGATGTCGTAGGCGATATCGAATTCCAGGCTGATGTTTTTCGCTTCCGCCTGCGGCGCGAACACGTGTTCTATGTCGTCGAGCAATTCGCGGAAATTGAAGCGGATGTATTCCACGCTCAGCTTGCCCGCCTCGATCTTGGAAAAGTCGAGGATGTCGTTGATGATCACCAGCAAATTCTGTCCCGAGCGCTGCACCATGCTCGTGTAGTGGCGCTGCTGCGGGCTCAAAGGGCTGGCCAGCAGCAGTTCCGTCATGCCCAGCACGCCATTCATCGGCGTGCGGATTTCATGGCTCATGGTGGCGAGGAAGGCGCTTTTCGCGTGACTGGCCGCCTCGGCCGCATCCTTGGCCTTTTCCAGCTGCGCCGTGCGCACGCCCACCTGGCGTTCGAGCTGGTCGCGGTAATTGGCCAGGGTACTGTCGCGGCTGTCGATCTGCGCCAGCATGTCGTTGAAACTGTCGATCAGCACGCCCAGCTCGTCGCTGCGCTGGTGCGCGATGCGGTGGCTGTAGGTCTGGCTGCTCGACACTTTTTGCGCTGTATCGATCAGCTTGGTGATGGGTTCGGCGATCACGCTCTTGAAGCGCCGCGCGAGGAACACGGCGATCAGGAAGGACAGCACGGTGGCGCCGCCGATGGCGCCTACGTGGCGGCCGATGTCGCGCCACATGTGGTTCAGGTCCGCCTCGATCAGCACGGCGCCGATGATCTGTTGCGGCTCGCCTGGCCGGTAGACGGGACGGTACAAACGCATGCCGGGCGCCAGGGTCGTGCCCGAGCCTTGCGTGACAGGCTGCACGGCCATGTCGGCCAGCAAGGCCGGGTCCATGTCTTCCGGCGCCGGCAGGCCGTCCGCATGCTGCGGCGCGCGGTACAGGGCGAACAAACGCCCGCCCTTGTCGAACAGGGCCGCCTGGGCCACCTCGTCGCGCGCGGACAAGGCCGCCAGCACCTGTTCCGCCTGCCCCTGCGCCGATTTACCCGCCAGCAAAGGCACCGCGCCGGCCGCACCGATCACGCCCGCCAGCGACAGCAATTGCTTGCCTTCATCGTTCTTGTGGCTGAGCACGGACGTCAGCGCAAACGCCACGAACACCAGCAGCAGCGCGCAGCCCGACGACAGTACCGAGATCATGGTCAGCTTCTGGCTGATGCTGGAGCGTTGGAAATTGAACATGCGTCGCTGCTTCCCCGGTCGCCCGTTGACTGTTATTTAATTCCTATTGGAAAAATATAGACGCGAAGACACACCAAGATGTTGATGTGGGTCTAAGGGAAGAGAGGGGAGGGGAACTTATACGAGAGGAAATGAATGGGGCAGTCTCACAAGACCGCCCTCAAATTATTGCTGAGTAACAACACCTGACTCAGCCGTAGCGAGCGGAAGGGAGAGGTGGCCGAGAAGCGCAACCGTACTTTAGTACGGTGAGCATCGCAAGCCGCCTATACCGACGCGCAGTAGGCTGGGTCAGGTGTCCGCTAACAGCAACCGCCGCGCTTGCCCGCGCCGCCGTAGCGGGCTTCCTGCCGTTCGCGGAAGAACTCTTCATACGTCATCATCGGCTCGCCGGGATGGGTGACTTCCCGGTGGGCCACGTAGGTGTCGTACTCGGGCAAGCCGCACATCAGCCGCATGCTTTGCCCCAGATACCGACCCGCCTTGATGATTTCGTCTATCATCATTGCACCGTGGGCATGGCCTGGAACGGCGTTTCCTTGGTGCTCGGACGGCTGTCGGCGCGCGCCTTCATGATGGTGCGGATGCCGAAGTACAGCACGCTGACGACGACGATGACGAAGAAGGCGGCCAGGCCGGCGTCCAGGTAATCGTTGAAGATGATCTGCTGCATCTGCGCCACCGACTTGGCCGGCGCCAGCAGGGTGCCTTCATCGAGTGCCGCCGAGTATTTCTTGGCATGCGCGAGGAAGCCGACGCGCGGGTTGGCGTCGAAAATCTTTTGCCAGCCCGCCGTCAGGGTGCACAGCAGCAGCCAGATCGTCGGCGTGATGGTCACCCACGCATACTGGCCACGCTTCATCTTGAACAGCACGCAAGTGCCGAGGATCAGCGCGATGGCCGCCAGCATCTGGTTGGCGATGCCGAACAGCGGCCACAGGGTGTTGATGCCGCCCAGCGGATCGACCACGCCCTGGTACAGGAAGTAGCCCCAGGCCGCCACGCACAGGCCCGTGGCCAGCAGGTTGGCGATGACGTTTTCCGTCTGTTTCAAAGCTGGCACGAAGCTGCCCAGCAAGTCTTGCAGCATGAAGCGGCCGGCACGCGTGCCCGCATCGACGGCCGTCAGGATGAACAGCGCTTCGAACAGGATGGCGAAGTGGTACCAGAAGGCCATCATGGCCTTGCCGCCGATGGCGCCGGACAGAATCTGCGCCATGCCGACGGCCAGGGTCGGTGCGCCGCCGGCGCGCGAGATGATGCTGTGTTCGCCAACGTCCTTGGCCGTCTGCGTCAGCATGTCCGGCGTCACATAGAAGCCCCACTGCGAGATCGCCTGGGCGGCGGACTCGGCTGTCGTACCGATCAGGGCGGCCGGGCTGTTCATGGCGAAATAGATGCCCGGCTCGATGGTCGAGGCGGCCACCAGGGCCATGATGGCAACGAACGATTCCATCAGCATGGCGCCATAGCCGATGAAGCGGGCGTGGCTTTCATTTTCAATCATCTTCGGCGTGGTGCCCGAGGAAATCAAGGCGTGGAAGCCGGAGACGGCGCCGCAGGCGATGGTGATGAACAGGAAGGGGAACAGATTGCCCGACCAGACGGGGCCGGAGCCGTCGATGAACTTGGTCATGGCCGGCATTTTCAGGTACGGCGCGACGACGATGATGCCGATGGCCAGGCCCAGGATGGTGCCGATTTTGAGAAAAGTAGACAGGTAGTCGCGCGGCGCCAGCAGCAGCCACACGGGCAGCACGGAAGCGATGAAGCCGTAGCCGATCAGCATCCACGTCAGTTCCGTGCCCGTGAACGTGAACATCGGGCCCAGCACGGCGTGTTCCTGCACGTACTGGCCGCCGATGATGGCCAGCATCAGCAAGACAAAACCGATGATGGAAATTTCGCCGATGCGGCCCACGCGGATGAAGCGCGAATACACGCCCATGAACAGCGCGATGGGGATCGTCGCCATCACGGTGAAGCTGCCCCATGGGGAACCGGTCAGCGCCTTGACGACGATCAATGCCAGTACGGCCAGGATGATGACCATGATCATGAAGCAGCCCAGGAGTGCAATCATGCCGGGAATTTCGCCCAGTTCAGCCTTGATCAGGTCGCCCAGCGAGCGGCCATCGCGGCGCATGGAAATGAACAGCACGATGAAATCCTGCACGGCGCCCGCAAACACCACGCCCGCCAAGATCCACAGCATGCCGGGCAGATAGCCCATCTGCGCGGCCAGCACGGGGCCGACCAGGGGGCCTGCGCCGGCGATCGCCGCGAAATGGTGGCCGAACAGCACATATTTATTCGTCGGCACGTGGTCGAGGCCATCGTTGTGCTTGAAGGCCGGCGTCATGCGGCGCGCGTCCAGGCCCAGCACCTTGTCGGCGATGAACAGGCTGTAGAAACGGTAGGCGATCAGATACACGCAGACGGCGGCGATGACGATCCAGATCGCGCTGATCGGTTCGCCACGTTGCAGGGCGACGACGCCCAGGGACCCGGCGCCTGCCAGCGCAAGCGCTGCCCAGCCCAGTTGTTTGAAAATGCGGTTCATGCTTCCTCCAGAGATTGACGGGCGCTGTGCCGTGCGATGATGTGTGCTGCCGAGCCTGGTCGTCGCCAGTTTGGGTGTGAATTGGGTGTTTGCAGCTTATGGCGAGTATTCAGGAATCGTATAATTGCCGCAAGCGCACGACTACGCAGTAACGCTCAGTATTACTACGCAGACCGATCGCCGTGCCGCGACGTAAAATCACGCATTCCCACCAGCATCGACGCCGCCGGAGCGCCAGGTCATGAAACTCAGACAGAAAGTCATCTTCCTGGCCATCACGCCGCTGATCCTCGCCCTGTGCGCCATTGCATTTGCCGTGCGGCACCAGGCCATCACCCTGGCCGAGCAGCAGCGCGCCACCATCCAGCAGGCGTATTTGGCCAGCAAGGAAGCTGAACTCAAGCATTACGTGACCCTGGCCAGCCATTCCATCGCTTCCCTGTACCAGTCGGGGCGCAAGGATGAGGCCACGCAAGAGGAGGCCAAGCGCATCCTGTCCGCCCTCAGCTATGGCGACGACGGCTATTTCTTCATCTATGATTTGCAGGGCAAGTCGCTGATGCATCCGCGCCAGCCCGAGCTGGTGGGGCAGAATCTGTGGCAATTGCGCGACGCCGAGGGCAATCTGACCATCCAGCGCCTGATGCAGCGGGCGAAGAGCGGCGGCGGCTTCGAGCGCTACAACTGGATCAAGCCGTCGACGAACAAGTCCGCTCCCAAGCTCGGTTATGTGATCTTGATGCCGGAATGGGGCTGGATGATGGGCACCGGCATTTATATGGATGACGTGGACCAGGCGCTGGCCAAGGTTGACGCCCAGCAGTCGCGCAATATCCGCTCGACCATGGAGCTGATCGCCGCCATCGCCATCCTCGGCTCCCTGCTGGTGGCCGCCTGCGGCCTGGTGCTGAACCTGCGCGAATTGCGGGTGGCCGACGCCAAGCTGAAAGTGCTGGCGCAGCGCGTGGTGGAATCGCAGGAAGAAGAGCGGGCGCGGCTGTCGCGCGACTTGCATGACGGCATCAGCCAGTGGCTGGTGTCCATCAAGCTGCAGATCGAGGCGGGCATCGCGCGCCTGGCCGGCAATGCAGAACAGAAAGACAAGGCGCCCGCCACCTTCGAGCGGGCCGCCGAGCAACTCAACAAGGTGCTGGGCGAAGTGCGGCGCATTTCGCACAACCTGCGCCCGGCCATCCTCGACGACCTGGGCTTGGCCGCCGCGCTCGACCACCTCGTGCATGAATTTAACGACAGCAGCAGCGCGCAAGCCAGTTTCACGGCCAGCCCGGCGGCGGCGGGCGAGGGCTTGCCGGACATGGTCAATACCGTATTGTTCCGCATCGCCCAGGAAGCGCTGACCAATTGCGAGCGCCATGCCCACGCCCGCGGCGTGGAAGTGAGCTTGCACGAGGCGGGCAAGGCCGTGGAATTGCGCATCCAGGATAATGGCGGCGGCTTCGACTTCGACGGCATCGCCCTGCATCCGCAGCGCGGCATCGGCCTGCGCAATATGACGGAACGTATGGAAGCCATCGGCGGCAGCCTGCACATCACCTCGTCTGCGGCCGGTACCCTGGTGCTCGCGCGGCTCGCCTTTCCACCCTCACACTGATAAATACACATGACCGAGAAGATCAACATCCTGCTGGTGGACGACCACCCCCTCGTACGCGACGGCTTGCGCGCGCGCCTGGAAGCGGTTGCGCATTTCGACGTGGTGGCCGAGGCGGGCGGCGCCGACGAGGCGTTGCTTCAGGCGCGCGCACATCAGGTGGATCTCGTGTTGATGGATATCAATATGCGCGGCATCAACGGCATCGAAGCGACGGCGCTGTTCAAGCAGGCGTTTCCGCAGATTGCCGTGCTGATCCTGTCCATGCACGACAAGCTCGAATATGTGTCGCAAGCCATCGCCGCCGGCGCGCGCGGCTATGTGCTCAAAGATGCCCCTGGGAAAGATATCGTCTTCGCCATCGAGACGGTGATGTCTGGCGGTATTTATTACAGCGCGGCCCTGGCGCGGCAACTGTCGCGCCCGCAAGTTCACGATTCCTTCCTCACCACGCGCGAGCAGCAAGTGCTGCAGCACATCGCGGCGGGCCAGTCAAACAAGCAGATCGCCCGCGACCTGGACCTGAGCGTGCGCACGGTGGAGACGCACCGGCTGAACATCAAGCGCAAGCTCGGTATCGAAGGGCAGGCCGAATTGATCAAATATGCGGTCGAGCACGCGCACGGCGGCAGCGCCTGAGAATGCGCGCGCCGTGCCGTGTTTTTGTCAAACCCGCATGGCAGGCGGGTCTCGCGGGGGAATGTTCTTTTTGAATATTTATTGCCAAAATTAAACTGTTTCATGGGTGAGATTCGGATAGAATGATTCTCGCTGTCGAAATGGCATCCCTGTCGGGCCAGGGTTGCCAATGCTGGTCAGTTTATTTACTATGGCGCCCTACCCACACTGAGATACCGATGTCAGCGTCTGAATCAAACCTGTTTCCGTTGGTGGGATTACAAGCAGTTGCCAATGCTCATAACGAGTGGGTCGCTGTCACCTTGCATGTACCGCAGGCCTCGACGGCGCCGCTGCTGGCGGCGCTGGCCGCCGCCGATGCGTATGCCTTCCTGGCGCCGCTCGACTGCATCATTCCCCTGGCCGATCCGCATGGCGTGGACGAGGCCGTGCTGGCGCAACTGGCGCCGCAACGCACCATCTTCCGTTTGCCGGCCCATCTTGCCGGCGACAGGCAGATCCAGAAAAAATGCCAGCAATGGCGCGACGCCGGCTACCGCCTCATCCTCGATGGCGCCGATGCCGGTCCCGTGGCGGCGGCGCAAGTCGACGCGCGCGCGCTGAGCTTTGACGCGGCCGGCGCGCGCCCGGCCCTGCACCAGTTACTGCCCTTGCCGGGGCCGCACCTGGCCTACAACATCGCCGACGCGGAGCAGCTTGCTGTCTTGCAAGGACTCGGCGTGAGCTGGTTTGCCGGCGACTACGCCCTGCACCATGCGCGCCAGCAAAGCGAGCCGGAGGACGCCACGTCGCGGCGCCGCCTGCTGGCGCTGCTGGGTTTACTGGCCCGCGATGCCGACGCGCACGAACTGGAAGTGCCGCTCAAGCAAGATCCATCGCTCAGCTATCATTTATTGAAACTGGTCAATTCAGCCGCCTTCGGCTTCACGGCGCCGATTACCAGCTTCAGCCAGGCCATCACCCTGCTGGGCCGGCGCCAGCTGCAGCGCTGGCTGCAACTGCTGCTGTATGCGCGGCAACAGGACGATGGCAAGATCCACGCGCTGCTGCCGCTGGCGGCCGTGCGCGCGGCGCAGATGGAAGCGCTGTGCCAGCTGCGCGGCGGCGACCGCGACGCGCAGGACCTGGCCTTCATGGCGGGCGTGTTTTCGCTGCTCGACGTCCTGCTGGGCATGCCGATGCAGGAAATCATCGCCACCCTGAATCTGGCGCCGGAAGTGAGTGCCGCCTTGCTCGAACGCAATGGCGAACTGGGCACCTTGCTGGCGCTGGTCGAAAGCGCCGCGCCGCCGCCCGAGGGCTTGCGCCGCGCCGGCATCGATGGAGAAACCTATTGGCGCAGCCTGCTGCAGGCCTACCAATGGGCCATCCAGGTCAGCCGGAACCTCTAGCATGACCCTGTTTCCGGTGTCGGATTTCCTAGGTGACAGCGCCGCCCTGTGCGATGCCGTCGTGCGTTTGCGCGGCCCTGCGCTGGTGGCCGAGCTGGGCCGTATTGCCAGCGCCGTGATGGCCAGCCCGCATGGCCGCTTCCTGCCTGCGGCCAGCATGGACGCCGCTGCGCCGGTCGCGCTGTTTCCCGACGATACGCCCGCCTTGCTGCAGGAAATCAGTTTCGACGGCCACTGCTTCGGCCATTACAGCGTGGCGGGGCGCCCGCTGTATAACGACGCCGACCGCCGCCACCTGGCCAGCCTGGCATCGTTGACGGCCGGCGTCTTGCAAGTGCATTCGCTGGCGCAACGCTCGACCCATGCTTACGCGCAAGTCGAAGCCTTGCTGGCGCAGCAGACGCAAATCCTCGATCAGTTGCACGAATCCGTGCTGACGATGGACTTGACGGGCTACATCACCAGCTGGAACAAGGGTGCCGAGCGCCTGTTCGGCTACACCTCGGTGGAAGCCGTGGGGCGCAACATCCTGTTCCTGTACGACGACGAAGACACGGGTTTCCACGACGCCTTCCTGGAGCAGGGAGGGCGCCTGATGGAGGTGCGCCGCCGAAAGAAGTCGGGCGAGATCTTCTGGGCCAGCCTGTCCTTGTCGCCGCTGCAAGACCTGGACGACAAGCCCATCGGACTCATCGCCTATCTGACGGACATCACGGAGCGCAAGCTGGCCGAAGAGCGCCTGCACCACCTGGCCTATTACGACCCCCTGACCAGCCTGCCTAACCGTACCTTGCTGGCCAAGCTGGTCGACCAGGCCCTCAGCGTGGCGCAGCGCAGCAAGATGCTCGGCTGCGTGCTGTTCATCGACTTGAACCGTTTTAAACTGATCAACGATACTCTGGGCCGGCGCATCGGCGACGAACTGCTGCGGCAAGTCTCGCTGCGTTTCCGCCACGCCTTGCGCGACCAGGACCTGGTGGCGCGCCTGGGCGGCGACGAGTTCGCCGTCGGCCTGTTCGACATCGGCCAGCATTTCGAGGCCAGCATGGTGGCGCAAAAGCTGCTGGCCTCGCTGGTGGAACCGTTTTTGATCGAAGGCCACGACTTGCGCGTGGGCGCCAGCATCGGCATCAGCGTGTATCCGCAAGACGGGCAGGACGCGGAGACCCTGCTGCGCCTGGCCGATATCGCCATGTACCGGGCCAAACAGGACAGCGGCGGCGAAGCGGAAAGCGTGGCCTTCTACAGCCAGGACATGAACCTGGGCATGCAGGCGCGCATGCGGCTGGAAACAGGCTTGCGCCAGGCCCTGTCTGAGCAGCAACTGCTGCTGCACTACCAGCCAAAGTATGCCTTGGCCAGCGGGCGCATCATCGGCGCCGAAGCCCTGGTGCGCTGGCACCACCCGCAGCACGGCATGATCCCGCCCGCCGAGTTTATTCCTTTGGCCGAATCGACGGGGCTGGTGGTGCAAGTGGGCGAATGGGTGCTGGAAGCGGCCTGCGCCCAGGCGCAAGCGTGGAAACTGGCCGGCCTGCCGCCGATCCGCCTGGCCGTCAACGTGTCCGCACGCGAATTCACGGCAGCCCTGCCCGCCAGGGTGGCCGCGACCCTGGCCCGCTACGGCCTGGAAGCGGCCTGGCTGGAGCTGGAAATCACGGAAAGCACCCTGATGCACAACATCGAGAGGGTCATCGGCATCATGGACCGCATCACGGCGCTGGGCGTGGCCCTGTCGCTGGACGATTTCGGCACTGGTTACTCAAGCTTGTCCTACCTCAAGCGTTTCCCCATCGACACATTAAAGATCGACCGCTCGTTCACCACCGGCATTCCGACAGATGCCAGCGACTGCGCCATCGCCAGCACCATCATCAGCATCGCCCAGCAGCTGCACCATAAAGTCATCGCGGAAGGCGTGGAAACGGCGGAGCAGCTGGCCTTCCTGAAGAGTTCTGGCTGCGACGAAGTGCAGGGCTATCTGTTCTCGCGGCCGTTGCCGGCGGGGGAGTTCGAGAAGGCGCTGCGGAAAAACTGGGGCGTGTAAGGCAGGCGTGTCCGCTGTTTCCTGTCTCGGAAAACGCCGTGACGGTACTAGCCATTGGTAAGCCACGGACCTTTATGTATAATGCTGCCATCTGGAAGCGTGGCCGAGTGGTTGAAGGCACTAGTCTTGAAAACTAGCGACGGGTTAAACTGTTCGTGAGTTCGAATCTCACCGCTTCCGCCAAGTACATAAAAAATTCGTGAGTATACTCAACCTATATTCCACCGAATTTCATTGAAAATCAACGACTTAGCTTGATTTTCATCCCTCCGAGTCACAGATTCGGAACCATCCAAAAACCATCCCACAGAATCACGCGTAGGCTGAAATGTAGGTATCATGCGGTTTTTCTCAAACCCGTACCTACAGGATTCCGCATGGCCATCAACACGCTTACCGATGCAGACTGCCGCCGCGCAACGCCGAACGACGGCAAGCTGCGCAAGCTCTTCGATGGCCACGGCCTGATGCTGGCCGTCCTGCCAAGCGGAAACAAGGTTTGGCGCATGGCCTATCGTAACGACGAGGGCAAGCAGCAAACTGCCGTCATCGGCCCGTATCCCCTGATCGGCCTCAAGGAAGCACGCGAGCGCCGCGACGTTTTGCGGTTGAAACTGATCGACGGCGACGACCTCAAGCCCAAGCGCAAGACAAGCAGCCCATCCATTGCACTTGATGCCGCCATCGATACCTACTGGGCCGGGCGCACGGACATCAGCGCCGGCTACAAGGCAAATGCATTGCGCGCGCTGGCCATGTACATCTCGCCGACGCTGGGCGCGAAAACCGTGCGTGAAATTACCAAGGAAGACTTGATGGCCGCGCTGCGCCCGATGGATGCCGCCGGCCTGTCCGTCTACGTCCGGCGCGTGCGCATGTGGGTGGGCCAGGTGCTCGACTGGTCCATCCAGCATGGCCACTGCGAAGAGAACCCCGCATCGAACATCAATTCGAAGGTCGCTTTTTCCCGCAAACCGCGCGAAGGCTTCGCCGCCCTGGCATTGGCCGAGGTGCATCCGTTCATGGAGCGCCTGGACCTGGAAGATGAAATTCAGTCCGTGCTGGCCTGCAAGCTGCTGGCGTTGACGTGGACGCGCACTGACGAGCTGCGGCGCATGACCTGGGCGGAAGTGGAGGGGGATGTCTGGCGGATACCGGGCAAGCGCATGAAGAAGGGGCGCGAGCACCTGGTGCCGCTGTCTTCCCAGGCGCTGGACCTGCTGGCGGAAATGAAGCTGCGTTCGCGGGGCAGCAACTACGTTTTCCCGAACGACCGGGGCGGTAGCCGCCCCATGAGTGAAAACGCGATTCTCTACCTCATTCACCGTATCGGCTTCAAGGGCAAGATGACCGGCCACGGCTGGCGCAAGGTCGGTTCCACCTGGGCCAACGAGCACGAGTACAACTCGGACCACGTCGAGGTGCAGCTCGCGCACAAGGACGGCGGCGTGCGCGGAGTTTACAACTCGGCAGAATACCTGAAGCAGCGCCGCGTGATGCTTCAGGCCTTCGCTGACTGGCTGTTAAAGCAGCCTGATCCCAGCGGATTGGAGCGTTGAAAGGCGCCATCCCAGCGTGCGCTGGGTTATGGCAACGTCCGCCGGCGGCAGCTTGTTCTCCTTCACCCATCTGCGCAGCGTCTCCGAAGTCACGCCCAGCATTTTGTATAAGTCCTGGCGGTAAATAATTCGGTCTTCGTTCATTATTTGATTCCTTTCGTGGTGGGGTTTTTCTTGCGTTGGGCTGGTTCTGTATGGCCGGCTTTGCTTTGCACCGCCAAGGCGAAGGCTTCGGCCTCCGTGTGGTGCGGTACTTCGACGCCAGGCTTGCGGTAGTCGCGCAGCCGGCAGAATTCTTTGTATTGGTCCATTTTTCACTTTCCGTTGAGGAATAGACTGTTCATGCGGGCACCATGCAGCGTCGCGCCAGGGAGACCAGCCAATGCGCCAGCTCGGCGGGCGTGTGCTCGCGTTCTGCCTTGCCGCATTCCGGCCGCCAGCCTGGATCGCCTTTTCGGCGCCGCTCGCCGGCGCGGTTGCGGCCGGACGGGGCAATCACATGCGAGGCATCGCCCAGGACGATGGGCATGGCCGGTATTTGAGCTGGCGCACAGCCGACGATGTACAGCAAGGTGGCCTTTTCCGCGCGGTGACCAAACGAGCTTTGGAAAATCGGCAACGTCCAGCCGCCAAATTTGTCCCGCTCGCCGATCGCTGGCAGGTTGCAGTGTGGCCAGAGGGTCGAGCGCTTCGGGTGCTCGAGCACGCCGCCGAACTTGCGGACTTGGGCGACGGCCCACACCGCGAGTTCCTTTTCGTCCGGGCGCGGCTTGGCCAGATGGCGCAGCGTGCCCCAGGAGCGGCAAGGCGGATGCGCCACCACCGGCACGCCACCTGGCCAGGCGCGGGCGTCGCGCTCCGCGTCCCAGGCGTCCACCGCCGGCATGGTCTTGTAGATCGAATTGGCGCGCACGAACAAGGCCGCCACGGCAGGTAATGAGCGTTCCGCTGTCATGCTGGGCACCCGACAGGCGCGGCTGCTTTCTTGACCGCTTCGATGGCGCCCAGCGGAACGGCGCGGAAGCAGCCCGCCCACTGGTGGTCCAGCTCCACCCACGCATGCAGCTCGCCATTGCCCACGTCGCGGCGCAGGTCGTTGACGGTGCCGGCCTGGTAGCCTTCATCGGTGTCGAATGTCACGCGGTCGCCCAGGGCGACTTGCCGCGGTGAATTGGTCGAGGTGGTTAGCATTGCGGTTTTCCTTTCAATTTGGCAGAAACGCCGCACACGCCGTAGCGGTCGATGGCGTCCAGGATCACGTCGCCGCAGCAAGCGGCAATCGCGGCATAGTCAAAGCGTTCGGTTTGCGTGCGAACGATCACGGCATAGGTGCTCATGTGCCACTTCCTTCTTGGGGTGGGTTGTCGGGAACGATCAGCCGGGGATACGGGCAGGCGTTGACGGCCGCCCAGGCTGCAATCAGCGCTGTTTTTGCCTCGTCGGGCAGGTCAGGCACGGGCGCCGCTGGCGGCGTGGCCGGGGCAGGGCGGTCGGGGTGCGTACAGTTATTTACACGAGTCCGAGGAACGGCAACCCCAACAGCCACCGCGCGAGCGCCTGTGGCCTGTACCGGCGTCCACGTATGGCGCACGGACTTGAAGACCACGCCGATGAGGTCGCTGCAGCGCACGCCGTAGGGCGTGGTGCGCAGCGTTTCGCCATAGCGGCCGATGACGGTCTTTTCGTCCTTGGCCAGCGTGACGACCAGTTCCTTGCGCGGCACCAGGGCGCCGCCCTGGGCGCGCAGGTATTCGGCCCAGCAGGCGCGCTTTTCGCCGTCGATCTTTTGCACGGCGTCCCAGGCGCGGCGCATGGCGGCCGGCGCTTCATTGAGCATGCTTTCCTCGATGCGGCGCAGTTCGCGCCAGACGGTGACGGGCGCGCCGCCCCATTGCTGGAATTGACGGATGCCCCAGCAAGCGGCCCAGGACTCGACGCGTGCCGATGGCGTCAGCTCGACATCGCCTTCGGTGTCGGCCGTAACGACATAGCCTTCTTTCGTCTTGTGCTCGGCCAGGCCATCGATGTTCTTGGCCACGTACTTGGCGATGTAGCCGGCGGCGCTGCCTCTGTCCCAGTCGATGCGCTTTACGTCCAGGCGGCGCGCGAAGGCGCCCGGTTCGCCACGGTCCACGCGCCAGGCGTAGCGCTTCATGATGCGAATGGCGCGGCCGGCCACGTCCTGCAGGTGGGCCGTCTTGTATTTCGCTGTCGGGCGCACGAACAGCAGCAGATGCCAATGCGGGCAGCCGTCGTGATGCGGCTCGGCGATGCGGAAGCCGTACAGACCGATGCCACGGCGCGCCAGCGCGGAGCGGCACAGCGAGGTCATCTTGCCCAGGTAGGCGTTGGCCTCGCGCGGCGTGGAGCCGTCGAACTTGTCGTTTGGCTTGCCGTTGTGCTGCATTGCGTGGAAGCGCGATGGGCACGTCCAGGTGACAAAGATGCCTTGGTCGCCGCACTCGCGGGCGATCTGCTCAAAGCCGTTGATGCGCAACATCAGCTCGCCGCGCCGGATGGCCTTGTTTGCCGTCGTTTTCTCGGCCAGCTCGGCGATGCTGAATTCCTGGCCGTTCTCGTTTTGCACCAAGGTGGCGGCCAGCGCTGCCGCGTTCCGGCGGTTTTGCGCCAGGCGCGATAGCACGGCGTCATTGCTGGCGTAGGGTTCGCCGCGATAGTTCACATAGCCCAGGCGGATATTGCCCGCTTCGAAGGCGCGCTTGACGCGCTTGCGCAGTTGGCGGCGCCACCAGCGGGCGTCCACCAGGCGGGCGATGGTGTCGGTCAGCGCGTCGAACTCGGGCAGCTCGATGCCATACGAGGCGCATTCGTCTTCCATGATCTGCAGGGCGTGCGTGTCGGACACGGCCATCCACAGCATTTTGGTCACGCCGGCCGCTGCGCGTTCAGCGGTGGTCACGATGTCGGCGTCGCTTTGCGACAAGTCGACGCCTGCCGGCACGTATTGTTCGGCGAACTCGCGGACAAAGCCGGTGGCGATGGATTCGTAGACCTTGTACCAGGACGACCAGGCCATCTTGGCCATGGCGGCCGTGATGACGCGGTTGCGCCATTTGAACGGGATGCGGGCCAGCTCGGGCGCGAACTGGGCGGATCGCAAGAAGGCTTCGTGACGCTGGGCGTCAGGCAGCAGGATTTGTTTAGATTGCATTCAACAGTCTTTCGTACACACGGATGGCGGCGCTTGTGGCGGCGCGCAGTTCGATGCGTTCTTCTTCGGTAAAGGAGTGGATGGGCGATTCCCAGCGGTCGGCGTCCAGGCCGGCGGCGATCAACACGGAACGGCGCGCGCCGCGTGGCGACAATCCCCAGGCTTGGGCCATGAAGGGCGCCAGGTTGCGCGGTTTGATGCTGCGTAGCTGGGCCTTGGCTTCGGCGATGGCGGCCAGCGCATGCCCGGCGCCTGGTGGCGTCGGCATGTCCTTGTCGCGCGCGGCCAGAATCTCGGCGGCAGGCTGGAAGGACAGGTGATTGTCGATAAGGGACGCCGGCATGGTTCAGTCCTTGATGGCGCCGATGGCCCGCAGCACGCCGGGGGCAATGACAATCAGGAGCGTCAGCAGCCAGATGCCGCAGGTTTTGGCCAGGCGCAGCATCAGCGTGCCCCTGGCTTGAGAAATTGCTCTGCCCAGTACGGGAGCGTGTGCGATGCGCCGCAGCAGTGCCGGGAACCCGCTTCATTGGCGAAAATGTAGTTCAACTCGATGGGCAGCTTGCCGACCAGGGCGCGCTGCTTGGCTGGCGCGAAAAAGCCGTCACGCTGCAGTGCCTGCGCATCGCTGACGATGAAGGTCAGATTGGCAGCGCCGTAGGCGTGATAGGTCTTGGCAATCTCATGGATGCGGGCGGACAGCGCCGCAATGCCGATGCCCGCGCTGGCTTGCAGAAGAAAACACGTTGGTGCCACGGGGACAATGCAATTTTGCAGGGTCGGGCGGATCGTGCTTGATGCCATGGATTTGTCGGCATCACTGGTGGCGTGCAGCGTGTTTTCCATCGGTTTTCCTTATTTCAGGTTGAACGAATCCCGCACGCTCAAAAGGGAGCGCTGCAGGGCACAGCAAAAGAGGGGAGTAACGGCGGCCGGGTTACGGCGGCGCGAGGATCGGGATAATCATCAGCAGCCCGTAGTCAGGTCCAGGGCCAGCTGGCTGGTGGCCGCCGCGCGCGCATGCTGGGACATCGGGATGCGGATATCCGGCTTGGGCATGGCGGACAGCGAGAGGGTGCGCAGCACTTCCAGGCCTGCCACGAAGGAATGTCCGCAGTCGGGGTTTTGGCACATGTAGGTGATTTCCTTGAACATGGCGGACATCGTGCGGCTCTTGACGGCGCGGACGGTGTATTCGCAATGCGGGCAGGGCAGGCCGATGACTCTCATTTCAGCTTTCTTTCCACTTGGTACAGGGCGCGACCGCGACCTGTCATGTTTTTCGACTGTATGCGTAGGCGCGACTTGACGAGCCATTCAGCCGCCTGATCGATACTTGCCAGCCCCTGGCGTTGGCGCACGAGTTCCAGCACCGCGCGCTCTTCGTCATTGAGGTGAATTTGATGGTCTGGCATTTTCTGTAACTTTAGAGTTGCTCAAAAGTGACTCGGTTTAAACGCTGCGACGCTGTACGCTGTCGATGGTGGCGTCATCCAAGGCGATCACGGCCAGGGCTTCACGCATCACGATTTGGCGTACCAGCACCGCAAGCTCTTCGCCCTGGTAGTTGGCGATCGAGGAAACGAGCTGGTGCTCGTAATCGTCCAGGCGCAGCATGACGCGGTGGCTGCGGATACGTTTTGCATCGGGGTACATGACGTTGTCCTTAGTGGGTGGGTTTGGATGCGAGTTCGCGCTTGTAGTCGGCTAGGCCGCGCAGGATCAAGAGGCGCAAGAGCCATGCACGTGACCGCTGTTGAGCTGCGGCAAGAGTTTCGATTTCCTTTACCTCGTCGGGGGCCAGACGAACGCCAAGCGGCTGGGAAGTGACGCCTTTGGTAATGCGTCCGACTTTTGACAAATTATTCATAATGTTATGATCTGTAATCGCTACGGAATGGCGTAAATATATCACTCATTTGAGTGATTTGGAAAGGTATTTGTATTCAAATGAAGTATTTTTTTGATCGTCTCAAGGAAGAACGGAAGCGCCTCGGCCTCAATCAGGACGAGTTTGCTGCCCTTGGTGGGGTAAAAAAGGGGGCCCAGTTCAACTATGAAAACGGCTCCCGTACGCCAGATTCTGACTATTTGGCGGCCGTTGCTGCGGCCGGAGTAGATGTGTTGTATTTGCTGACAGGAGAACATGCGCTGTCAGCGTTGCCTGCGGACGAGCATGAACTGTTGACCGGCTATCGAAGTATGGACGTTCGCGGGAAAGCGGGCGTACTTGGGATGCTTAGCGGCATGAGCTCGCCAACGATCCCGGCATCCCAAGCAGGGAATGCTCCACACGTTGAAACCCATGGCAAGATTGGGCAAAATTTCGTGGGGAACATCATTGGGCCACAGACTTTTAATGTGGCCGGCAGCGGACGAAAAAAGGAAAAATAGTCTGCAAATGATTGATCTTCTTATGCTTATTGTAATTGCTGCTTGTCTGCTCTGCATAATTTTCAGCGGCATGAACCATCGGAGGCGAGCGCTGGAGTCGGGCGAGTCATGTGGGTCCCTTTGGTATCACATCCGACAATGCATATCTGACGATAAGAGAAGAAAAGTGTCATGGATAAAAGCGCAGATTGCCACGCCGAAAATAGCGCCTTTGGCTAGCGAGGGCACTCCCCAAGTCAAGCCGGTCGAAGTTGAGATACAGGCTGCGCAAGTTCCGTCTCGTACCAAGAAAAAAACGAAGAGGGAGTTTCGAGGGGAAGCAGCGGATGTTGACGAAATTCAGTTTTCGTATCCAAATCGCGAGGGACCTGGCTATGCACCTCGACACGTCTCGGTATGGGCAGTCGATGAGGATTATTTGGAAGGTTATTGCCATGCAAGGCAGGGAAAACGAACTTTTTCTTTGCGGCGCATTCGTGGCGAGGTGACTTCGCTAAGGACAGGAGAAATTCAACGTATCGGGAGGTGGGCGAGTGCAATGCGCCTCCTTCCCAATAACGGAGTCGTTACTGCTGGTGCTTCTGATCGTGCGGTTGGCATCAACGGCTATCTAATAGATAAATCCAATCGAAAGCAATGGCAGACAGCGGCATATTTTGTGGGTTTTCGTGATGCCAAACGCTGTGAATTGGAGTCAATGGCGAGGGCGGCGGGTTGGCAGGTACGCAGCGGGTTTAGTACTTCGTTGGATGTTTTGATCGCTGGTCCACTGGTTGGGCGTGTGCAATTGAGCAAAGCTAACTCGATGGGGATTGATTCTCTATCGGAATCCAATTTTAGAAAACGTATTGAGGAAGACTGACAGCTGTGCCAAAGAGTAGCCATTTACCTTAGTGTTACAATGCGTGATTTTTCTCTCTGTGTAAATCGTTATACTCATGGGGTAATTGGGGTCACAAGCCACTATTCATAGGTGTTGTAAGTGGTTAAGCTTGGCGTTAATCAAACAGTTGGTGGGTTTTAGATTTTCAGATGCATTGTGGCCAACAACTGGCTGAAATATGTAAGTGTCATGTTGAGGTTATAGGCGCTTGCGTGCTAGCATCAAGAAATTTGTATGTCGCCCTTAATTTTTTGCATTTTATACAGAATACTAGACACCCCATGAGGTGTACTTTAAATGGGCAGAACAAACATATAAACAGTTAGCGTGCTTTTCCCAATTTTCTGCCCTTTCACTCTGTACTTTCCCTCCTCCTTTTAACCTGGCTTCTCGGCCGCCTTCATTTTTCACGTCATCTCAAACCCGAAATTTTGCATCTGGTGTAAAAGATGGATTTTATTTTATTCGTAGCGGGACAAGACATTGTTTTTAATTAATTGACTATAAAATTTAGAGGAGTTTCTTCTTGGCATCAATTGACATCGAACAGAATAAGCCAGAATGTTTAGGTTGGCTCAAAGCTCAGAGGCGGTACTACGCGCAGGCAAAATCTGTGCAGACTGCATATCTTGTGATTGCATTAGCACTTCCGATATTTGGACTATGTGCTGCATCATTCTTTTCTGAGGATAGACTAATAACAGTAAAAGCCACTGTTGCTTACGTTTCAATATTATTACTTCTCGCCGAAGTTGGGATATTAAGTGGATTGCAGCGCGACCTGACAAAAAAAGCAGCGAAGATTCAAGAGCTATTTGACACGAAGGTGTTGTGTATTCCTTGGAGTAAATTCGTGGTCGGAACCAAGATCGACACTGAAGATATTAAAATTATATCGATGGACGAATTTTCCGAAGAAGATAAAAAGAAATTTACCGACTGGTACGAACCAACGGCAGGGACCCTGCCAATTGAATTAGGACGGCTCATCTGCCAGCGAACCAACATCACTTATGACATGCGGGTACGTAGGCTTTACGCCCGCGGACTATTGGCATTCGTAATCGTATTGTTTGTTATTCTTTCATTGATTGGGCTTTACGAAGGCAGCAAGTTTAGCGACCTTCTCCTAACGCTTTTTTTACCATTTTTACCACTCGCTTCGTTCGTTCTTAAAGATTACCGAAAACACATTGATGCTATCGAAGGGCTTACAAATCTTAAAGGAGAGGTTGAGAAGCTGTGGGCAAATGCACTAGAAAACCCCACTTCAAAGGAGCTAACGAACCAATCGCGGGATTTGCAGGATGCTATTTATCGAAATAGAACTAGCAATCCGCTCATTTATGATTGGGTATATAAAATGCTTCGAAACAAGAATGAAATGGTTGCATATACTGGGGCTAAATATTATGTGGCCCAAGCGCAGGAAGCTCTTAACGCCGGAGGCGCCCAGTGAAGCTGCACAACCACTTCAAAACATTTCTTGATGACTTTGTCAACCTTAACAGAACACGGCTGACTCTTCTTGAGAATAGTGTCGACGCCGTTAAAATTGCTGTACGTGAACTTGAATGGGGTCCCAAAGTCACTGGTTTTGCTATCCAAGGCTCTTGGGCCCATCAAACCATTATCAAGCCTCAGAAAGGTAAACCTTTCGATGCCGATATTCTTGTTTTCGTTGAGCCGGTGCAAGACTGGGCCGCGAAGGACTACGTTAATACACTTGCTACTGCACTTGCTAACCATCCGTTGTACAAGGACAAGATCCGTCGTTTTTCGCATTGCGCCACTATCGAATATGTTGGTGATCGCAAGATTGACATCGCACCATGTGTTGTTGGTCGTCAGTACGCCGGTCGCTATGAGGTGTGTAATCGAATAACTGATGATTTTGAACATTCGGAACCTATTGGGTACACGGAATGGGTCAACAACCGCAACGGCATCGCTGGGGGGAATGACCTTAAAAAAGTTACGCGCCTAATCAAGTATTTGCGCGATATCAAGAAAAACTTCGCCGTCCCTTCCTTCATCTTGACTACATTGTTGGGTGATCGAATCTATGATTCGGATCGTTATGTCAACACGTTTCCCGACCTTACTACTACTCTGAAAGTCCTTTTTGGCCGGCTCGATGACTGGCTGCAAGCTCACCCCCAGGTTCCACAGATTTCGAATCCTGTATTGTTGAGCGAGGATCAGGCTGAAAATTGGAACTCGACAAAATACGCGAACTTTCGCGAAAAGGTAAATCTATATCGGGGTTGGATTGATGATGCGTATGAGGAAGAAGATCTCGAAGAGAGTATTGCCAAATGGCGGCGAGTTTTTGGTGAAAATTTTGCTGCTTCGGCGGTAAGGCAAGCAGCCGAGAAGGTTAGCGAAAGCGTTGCCGCCAGCGGAACAGCTCTTGAACACTATGGCCGTGTAAAAGACCTCGTAACTATGGTGAAGGAGCAAGGTGTTCGGGCAATTCCGCAAAGCTTGATCAAGTTACCGCATGTGAATAGGTCAAAGTGGCGCCACGCGCAAGAGATGGTGACGGTTCGAGTTATAGGTGCGTTGTGCTCAGAGGAACATGGTCCCAAGCTTCGGACATTGGAATCCGGCGAAGTTCTCAAGCCTGGTAGCTGGATAAATTTTGATGCTGTCAACCACTTAGGCATTCAATTTTCCACTGACATGTATAAGGTTCGATGGCGAGTGACGAATACAGATAAAGTCGCAGCGGATGCAAATGCATTGCGGGGAGAGTTCTACCTTCCCGAAATTGGTACGTCACGCCGAGAGAAAACTGAGTATAGAGGTGTACATTTCGTTGAAGCGTTTCTTGTGCGTAGGCGGGACTCTAAGCTTGCAGGTAAGTCGATCCCTTTTTACGTTGTCATTGAATAATATGTGAGAGAGTTGAAGCAATACCAGACTTGTTGGCGATGCTGAGGTCTGCAGCAGTCACAATAGTTTCTGGCTTATAGGTTGACACTTGGCATCGCTGCAACGCTTCCATTTGGTTTGAGGTGGAAGCAGCCGCTTGGAGAAAGTAGCTGGCACAGGTTCATGCCGCATCTGCGCCAGCTACCGCTTGCGAAGGTTTCCAGGGTTCTTCGCTGTTTTCACGAATAATATCCCGCACTTCCTCGATATGCCTCCACGCATGCAGCGCCGCACGCTTGGCGGACTGCTTGCTCTTGTAAGTATGCTCCAGCATCTTGAGCGTGCCCGTGGCGCCGGCCTGCTCCTGCCCCGCCTTTTTCTTCTTCGCCGCCACATCCTTCCACTTGGCCACCACGCCCGTGATGCCTTCGTCCGGGTCTTTCTCTTCCTCGCGCTCGGCCTCCACCGCTTCGGTTTTCGTTTCAAACTCCACGCGCGTTGTAAAACCGTTGCCGCCCAAGCTGTGCGTGACCTTGACCGATAGCCAGTCGGTGGCGTCGATCTCGGGCTTGAAGCCTGTCACCGTCACAGGCGATTGGGGGAACACGGCAGGATTGCCCATGGCCAGGCTCATTTCAAAGGTGGCCAGGCCGCGCAGGATGCGCTGCCATTCGGCCACGGCCGCCGCGCGCGCGTCCGTTTCGTTGGCGAAAGTGGTGCGCAGGCGCTTGCTGTTGCCGGGCACGCCGGCTACAACGCTGCGGCGCCGCGCGTAGCGCTCGTCGTGCCAGAAGGCGCGCACGCCCGTGTAGGCGTCGCTTTCGGCGCTGTGGTAGCGGTGGCCGTCGCCCAGGGCGCGCGTGATGGGAATGACGGGCAGCGCCTTACCGCTGGCGGTGCGGCTCTGGTTGATGGGGATGAAGAGCAGGGTGTCGTTCTTGACGGTGGCCACCGCATCGTATTTCCTGCCCAGCCGGCGCAGGAAGGCCGCATCGCTTTCGTGGGTCTGGTCGATGTGCTCGACGGCGGTATCGCGCAGACGCGCGGACACGCCCGACGCCAGCTCGTTGCGAAAGGCAATCGCTTCGATGATGGCGCCCAGGGTGGTCTTGTGGAAGCTGTGTTCTTGCTGCTGCTTGAAGGTGTCGATCAGGTTGGCCGACCTGGCGCGCAAGGTGATGGTGTCGGGCGCGCCGCTGTGCTCCACCTCGTCCACGGTGAACTTGCCCATGTCCACCAGGCCGGTGGCTTGCCAGCCCAGCGCCAGGGCGATCTGCGCACCGCGCGGCGGCAGGGCCAGCTTGCCGTCGCTGTCATCGAGAGAGATATCGAGCTGGTCGCTCTCGTCGCCACGGCACAGGGTCAAGGTGAGATTGATCAGCCGCGGCGAGACGATGGCCGTCAAATCCTTGTCCTCGATGCTGACCTTGAAGGCGGGGATATGCTCGCTCATTTGAACTTGTCCGCCGCGCTGCCGATGGCGCCGCTGATGCTGCCGCCGATCTTGTCTTTCATCTCGCTGACCACGCCGCCGTATTTCGACGTGATGCCGCCGACCACATTGCCTACCACGCTGCCCACGGCATTCTTGGCCGCGCCCGCGATGCTGCTGGTCATGCCGTCGATACTGAGCATGTTTTTCAGGTCGCCGATATCGCCCAGGCCGACCATGGCCATCACGCCGTCGTCGTCGCGCTTGAGCGCAATCGAGAACTCGACGCGGCGCGCGCCGCCGCTGCCGTCGAGGATGGTGCGCCCCTCGGTCATGCTGGTGATGCGGTACGAGCCGAGAATGCGGCCCGTGCCCTGGATCAGAATCCACGATTTACCGGTGTCGGCCATCATGCGCAGCGCATCGAGCGAATACAGGGAGCCGGTCAGCTCCGGCGCCACCCAGCCCGACAGAGTGATGGTGTCGTCGCCTGGCCCCACGTACTGGTGCGCGTCGCGCAGGCCCACGCGGGCCGTGCTGGCGTGCTTCCATTCCGTTTGCCGCTGCAGCTCGTGATAGGCCAGGGTAGGCAGACTGAACACGAACATTCCTAAAATCATCATCATGGTGGTTGTTCCTTCTTAATCGTGGTCGCGCAGGGACGAACGGATGCGCGCCGCCTTTTCGCGGTCGCGCTGTTCCATGGCCGCATACACGGCGCGGGCGATGGCCTGCGGATCGGAACCTGCTTGCGCCTGGATCGTGATTTCGATCTTGTCGCCTTGAATCGTCACGCCGGCACCGAACCCGCCTTGTGAAAGCGGGGCGCGCGTATCGAAGGCGCTGGCGGGTAATGCCGTGGCCGTGCCGATGGCGATGCCGGCGCCCAATTGCGTCAGGCGCTGCGCCAGGCCGGAAACCTTGGCAATCGGCGCGCCCTCGCTGCGGTCCAGGCCCACGGCCAGCCCCTGCATGGTGTAGTCGCCGAGCTGGGCGAAGACGCGGCTCGGGCTGTGGATGCCCAGCTTTTCCTTGAACCAGGCAATGGTGCTGGAACCGGCATTGCTGATGGCGTCCTTGACGGCGCCCATGGAACCGGTGATGCCGTTGACCAGCCCGCGCAGGATGTTGGCGCCGAATTCGGTGAACTGGGCCGGCAGTTCGATGCCGAACCAGCTCATGACACCCGCGAACGCTTGGTAAAACACGCCCACGGGCGACCAGTTGATAATCAGGGCCGTGATACTGCCCATGCCGCCGGCACAGACCGTGCGCAGGCGCGACCAGATGTCGGCAAAGAAGGCGGAAATAGGCGCCCAAGATGCGGTGATGCGCTGCAGGATGCTGGCGCCGAAGTCGGTGAACTGGGCCGGCAGTGCGATACCGAACCAGCCCAACACGCCCGCGAAGGCGCGATAGAAGAGGCCCAGCGGCGACCAGTTGACGATCAGGGCGCTGACGCCGCCAATGCCGCCGGCAAACGCCGTCTTGACGTCCGACCACAGGCCACCAAAGAAACCCTTGATCGGCTCCCAGTATTTATAGATCAGGAAGGCGGCGCCGGCGATGACCGTGATGGCAATGCCAATCGGGTTGAGCATGAGTGCGCGGCCCAGCCACAGCACGGCACGGCCCGCCCACATGAAGGCGCCGCCCAGGTTGCGCAAAATGGGCGTGAGCACGCCGCCCGTCACTCCCATCTTGGCGAACATGACGTGCAGCATGGCGTACGGGCCGATCAGGGCGGCAATGCCCAGCATCAGCGGGCCGAGCACCAGCAGCAATCCCGCCAGCACGGCAAAGCCGGCGATCATGACCTTGGCCACGGTCGGGTTGCGCTCCATGAAGGCATTCAGGCGTGTAATGGCATTGATGGCCATTTCCAGTCCCTGCGCATACAGCGGCAGGATTTTCTCGCCCATGGTCAGTTTCAGGTTGGCCAGCCTGGCCGTCGCTTCCAGTTCGGCGCCGCCGGCCTGCTGCTTGCCCAGGTCATAAATCTGCTCGATGTCGTACGCGCCTGCGTTCAGCTTGGCATTCTTGTGCATCTGGATGCGCTGCCGGAACATGTCCAAAAACTGATTGCCGGCCGTGCGGTTTGAAAACAAACTGCCGATGGTGTCCTCAATTTGCTTGGGATCGGTAATGCCTTTCTTTTCCAGTTGTGGCAACAGCACCTGCTCCAGCCACTCAAACTGGCTGCGTCGGAAAATGTCACTGCCCAGCAGGGCGCCAGGGCCAAGGGTGGCACTTTGCGCCACTTTGTCGTGCTTGACCTGACCTCGATCTTTAATCAGCCCCAGTTTTTCCATGTTGCTGACGGCGCGTTTCGTGGTGCGCCCCTGGTACAAGTTCGTATAGCCGGACATCAGGGCCGTGCCGGCACGGTGGCCGCCGACTTCCTGCACCAGCGGTTCCATCTGGTAATAGAACTGCTTGTCGTCCATGATCTTGGCGGCGATGCCGCCCGTCTTGATGAAGTTCAGCCATTCCGTCGGGCCCACGCGTCCGCCCGTGGCCGTGATGACCTTTTGCATCATGTTCGCCTGGTCGTGGAATTTCTCCGAACTGGCCGTGCCGCCGCGCTGTTCGATGACTTTGAGCAAGTCCATGAAGATGCGCTCGTTCTCTTCGCCAGATTCCTTGCCGAAGAATGCCTTGTTGGCAAACTTCATCTTGGCCAGGGTGGGCGCGACCATTTCCGCGTGGTGCAGGTCGCCAAAGATCGACATTGCGTCGCGCACCAGTTCCAGGTTTTCGTTCTGGCTGGTGCCGTAGGTCTTCATGTTCTTGGCGAAGGTGATCGCCTGCTGGCTGGTTTCCGGCCCCAGGCCCAGGGCATTCACGCGGGCCTTTTCCAGCTGGTAGTGCTTCGCCTCGTGCAGCCCCTTGGCGATAGGCATTGCCATGACCGCGCCGGCTGCTGTCGCGCCCGCGCCGGCCATGGCAATGTTGCCCGCCTTGTTGCGCAGCTTGTCCGCATGCTGGGTGGCATTGGTGACGCGCTGCTGCTTGGCGGCCGCGTTGGCCAGCTTCTGCTGCTGCAGCGTCATGGTTTTGTTGGTGGCCTCGATTTCGCGGCGCAAGGTCCGCTCGTGGTTGGCCAGGTCTTTGGTGCCGATGCCGGCGCCCGCCAGGCGCTCGCGCATGACCTGCAGTTGTTGGGCCTGCTGTTGGCCGGCGATCTTCAAGGCGCCGGCCGCTTTGGTCGCGGCGTTAAATTCGCGCGTCATGGCGCGCGTGGGCGCCTCCGTCTGTTTCATCTTGGTGGCCAGGCTGGCGACCTTCTGCTGGGCCGCCTCCAGCTTGGTGCGGGTGGCGTCCAGGCCGCCGTGCAGTTCGCGGAACTTGCTGATGTTTTTCTGCTGGGCATTCAGATCGCGCAAGCGGTCGCTGGTGGCCTTCAAGGCCTTGGCCGTCTCGCTCGAGCCGCCCATGATTTTTTTCAGCGGGCCGGTAATCTTGTCCAGCGCCGCAAATACCACCTGTAATTTCAGATCCCGACCAGCCATCTATTCCGCTCCGCTTCGCTGCCTGGCGCGCTCGCGCCAGGCCATCAGTTCATCAATCGTAAAGCCGTCCATCGCTGCCGGCGTCCAGTGGAAGACGCCGGCAATGTCGGCCATGGCGTCTTCTACTTCGCCGGGGATACCGAAAGGCGATCGGCTTTGCTCACCAAAAAAGCGCCCACCTCCGCGCCTACGCTCAGCAGGTCTGCCGGGTCCATGTTGGCGACGTCATGCGCGGTCAGGGTTGGCTCGGTGATACGCGGCAGCACCACTTGCAGTGCGGTGACGCTCAGGTTGGCCAGATCGATCAGGGACACGCCGCGCAGGGCGCCCGCCTTGGGCTTGCGCACGGTCAGCGAGGTGATGAAGCTGTCGCCGCGCTTGATTGGTTCGTCCAGCTCGATGACTGCTTGGTTTTGGGTATCGTTGTTCATGGTGTGTTCCTTGTTGTGGAGTGTTTAGAAAAGGGGGTTACAGGCCGATGGCCTTGCGGATGGCGGCGTTGGTGTCGCCGCCGCCGAAGTTCTCGGTACCGCTCATGAAGTCCAGTTCGATGACGGTGGCGCCGTCGATCATCAGCTTGTAATAGCTGCACGCCATGGTGTATTTGTGGGTGGTGTCGTCGCCCATCTTGGCCGCGCCCATATCGATTTCCTTGTAACGGCCGCGCACGACCACCTCCACGGCGGCGACCGTGCCATCATCGTCTTCCTGGTAGGCGCCGGCAAAGCGCAGTTGCACGGCGCCGTGCGTGTGCGCGCCGTACTGTTTCAGCGCTTCGGCGATCAGCCCGCCAGCGCTCCATTCCAGCGACAGCGCCTCGTTGCCGAAGTCCACGGACACGGGGCCGCTCATGCCGCCGGCGCGGTACTCTTCCATCTTGCGACTGAGTTTCGGCAAGGTGACTTCGGGCACCATGCCCATGAAGGACACGCCGTTCTGGAACAGGTTGAAGTTTTTCAGTTTGCGGGGCAGGCCCATAATTTTTCCAGTATTTCAATGTGCCCGCGCAGGCGCGGGCAGGGTGGTGATAGCGATTACGCGGCGATGCGCGAGGCGAAGTCGGCCAGGTAGCGGTCGGTGATGCGTTGCTGGAATTTCAGGTTTTCCAGCGGCGGCACGGGCGTGTAGTCGTAGTCGATGGCCAGCTTGCCGTCTTTCAGCGCCGTCTTGTCGTTGTACTGCTCGTCATACCAGGCGTGGCCATCGATGATGTAGCCCTGCAGTTTCAAGTCGCGGAATTTGGCATTGATGCTTTCCAGCAGGTCGCGCACCAGGGACGGATGCAGGGGCACGTCGACGTAAGCGAAGTGCGCCTCGGCGATGGTGTCGGCCAGCACCTGGGCCGTGCGCGTGTAGCTTTCGAAATAGAAGAAGCCGCCTTGCGCCTCGCAGGTGCGCGAACCCCAGAAGCGGTAGCCGCTCATGTTGATCAGGGTAGTCACTTCCTTGGCGTTGAGCATGCCGGCATCCGTGGCCGGGTCTTGCAAGTCGAAAAACACATCCTTGCTGATGCCGGTCGGGCCGTTCACGACCACGTTGGACAGCGTCTTGTGCCAGCCAGTTTCCTCGTCGATCTTTGCGCGCAGGCCCATGGCGTAGGCGACGGCCGAAATGCTGGCTTCGGCGTCGATGGCGGTATCCCAGTTGATAAAATCCGGCCAGATGAGCATCAGTTCGCGCTGGCCGAACTGGCCGCGGTAGGTGATGGCTTCCGTGGCGGTGGCGCAGCCGTAGGCCGACGCATAGGCAAAGGCGCGCAGGCGCTGCGCCACGCTGGCCAGGGCATTGGTGACTGCCTGGGTGTCCAGGCCCGGCGCGCCCAGGATGCGCGGTTTCACGCCCAGCTTGCTTTGTGCGGCCAGCAGTGCCTGGGCGCCCAGGTACTGGCCATCCGGCGACACACCGCCCACGGCGTTGCTGGTGGTTTCCTCTTCCGTCTCGCCCTCGGCCACGCGCACCACGACCGTCAGGGGTTTGGTCTGCGCGGCAATCGCTTTCAGCGCGCGGTACAGGGTGCCGCTCTTGCCGGCCTTGCCCATGGCGGCCAGCACGTTGGTGACGAGCACAGGTTTATTCAGCGGGAAGGCGGCCACGTCGGCATCGTCGGCCGTGGCGATCAGGCCCAGCACGGCGGTGGACACGGTGCGGATGGGGCGCGAACCCTCATTGATTTCAATGACGCGCACGCCATGGTGGTAGTCGGTGGCCATAGGGCTCTCCTGGTGAGTGGTGAATGGGGAGTTACAGAGTGGATGCCATGCCGGCGGTATCGTCGAAGGCGCGCCGTGCCTCGCCGGACAGGGTGGCGGCGATGCGCGCGTATTCGGCGCTGACGGCCACTTGCAGCGCCTCGATGTCCTGCGCGGCGGCAACCGTCGGGCAGATGGTGATGTCGAGCAACCAAGTGCGCGCTGCCGCGATGGCTTGCACGGTATCCGCGTCGTCGTCGGCCATGGCGGCAAAGCCGATGCCGGCCAGGCGGTTGAGGATGGCGTCGCGCGTCTGGCGCACGCTGGCCAGGTATGGAGCGGCCAGCACGGCAAAGGGCAAAGGCGGGGGCGCGGTGATGTCCCACTTGCCGCCGGATTTTTTACGGATGGTCGCGCCAGCGCTGATTGCCTCGCGCAGCATGACTTCATCTTCGGGCGTGACTTCCACGCCATCAGCCGGCCAGGTGCCTGCCGCTTCATACGCGGCTTGCATGTCGGCCGGAAAGAAGCCACGGGCCTTGTTGGAATAGAGCATCGTCATGTTATTTTCCGATGGCGATGAAGTTGGCGGAGGCATCTGTAGCTGCATAGGCGTTAAATCCGGTAATGGTGGGAGAGTCCGAGCTGACATAGCCAGGGTAGTTGCCGTTCGATACGGTGAGGAAGACGCGCAGGCACTGCTTCGGAAAGGCATATTGAAAGGCCACGCGCGTCCCCGCCGGCCCTGCCGTCACAGAACCCCATTGCATGATGAAGTCCCCCGGCAGTTTCAGATCACCGTCAGGCAGCAGCCTGGATGCAAAGTCCGCATTGCGCCACAGCTCGGCGGTTGAAGCGATGACTCGCCAAGTCTGGTTGGTGGTCGCCATCAAGGTGAGCGACTGCCCTTTTTTGAGCGTGATGCTTGCCGTGGCGTCCGGGGCCGTGAGCGACGCGCCGACACCGGCGACCAATTGCACGTTATAGGGGCCGGTGCAGTGCAGGTGAACGCACGCCCCGGCGGTGTAAGGAATCTCCAAGGCCTGCGGCGTTGGAATGGTGAGCGTTGTTGCGGCAAAACCAAGCAGGAGAACAGAACCGGTGTCATCCGCGGTGAGCGCGCGGTCGGCATCCACACGAACGTATCCGACCATGCCACCGCGCGCGCGCTGGACAAAATTGGTGTTGGCCAGCTTGGTCGAGGTGTCAAACTTCGGTGGCGTGACCACTTCTTTCTTGCTGTATTGGGAGTGCGGATCGGCAGCATCTTGGTGCTTTGCCAGTTGCTGGTCGCCGTAGGTGCGTGCACTGGCGTCCTGCTGATCGACATAAGCGACCTTCGCCAAGAGCGGATGCGGGTCAGCGGCAGCCTGATGCTTGGCCAGTTGCTGATCGCCATAGGTGCGTGCGCTGGCGTCCTGCTGATCGACGTAAGTGACCTTGGCCAGGAGCGGGTGCGGGTCGGCGGCAGTCTGGTGCTTGGCCAGTTGCTGGTCGCCGTAGGTGCGTGCGCTGGTGTCTTGTTGATCGACGTAGGTGACTTTTGCCAGGAGTGGGTGCGGGTCGGCGGAAGCCTGATGCTTGGCCAGTTGCGTATCGCTGTAGGCACGTACGGTAATGTCCTGGTCATCGACATACTTGCGCGTAGCCAGTATGACGGACGGGGCGATTTTCAGCTCGACAGCTGCCGTGCTTGCGACGATCAATACGATGCGCACCACTTGCGTGCGTGCGCTGCCCTCGGCCATCACTGGTTTGTAGCTGGGCGGGCAGTTGGCCACGGCGCACAGGTCCCCGGCCTCGTCGTAGATGCCGATTTCGCGTATCCACCAGCCGCCCACATTCTCGGGCAGCACCTGTTCGACGATGATCTGGCTGGTGTTGGCCGGGTCGACCGTCAGCTGATTCAGGCCGGCACGGCGCACTTCATGCACCAGCGCCTTTTGCGTGCGCGATGGCATGGGCAGATTGCCGTTGCCGTCGCCCACGGCCATGGTTTTCAGTTTCAGGGTTTGACCCAGGGCAATGGCATTGGCCAGCTTGGCCTCGCCCACTTCGGTCAGGATGGCAAAGTATGTGCTCATGGATAGATGGTCAGGGTGTCGATGGTATGGGATGCGCCGGCCTGCAACAGCGTGCCGCGCACTTCGATGGTTTCCGCGATCCAGGGATACACGGTCATGCTGTCGCCGTGGTAGGCGCAAGCGCCCGCGTAGACGTTGCCGCGACTTTCCAGATAAATGGCCAGGCCCGTCATGTGGCGGCTGACGGGCTTGGCGTCAGCAATCAGGCGTTCCATTTCCTGAAACATGGCGTCCGTGATGCCCGAGTCCAGCACGCCGACATCGAGGCGGAAGGTGCCCGGTACGCCCGGTGGCGTGGTCTGCCACCATTCGGTAATGCGGATCAGATAGCCCAGGGACTCCACCACGCGGCGCACGGCGGCAATCGTGCCCTTGTGCTTGTGGATGAAGTAAGACGCTTTGATGGTGCCGCGTTTGATCGACTCGGGCCAGGCGTCGTCCCAGCGGTCGACGGAACAGGCCCAGGCCAGAAACGGCAGCAGATTGACGGGGCAGCGGTCGGCATTCCACAGGTCGCGCAGCGGCACGGGCACGTTGACCAGCTCGGCGCAGGCCACAGCAATGGCGCGCTCGAGCGCCGTGGAGTTGGGCGGCAGTGTCGGCACGGTCTTATTCATCGAGCACCACCACATTCAACTTGATGGCGGTGCAGCGCGCGGCCTGGGTGGCGTTCAGTTCGATGTCGGCCACCGGGCTGGTGAGCACGACCTTGCGCACGCCCTCGACGTGCACGGCGGCACTGCAGGCGGAACGATAAATGCTGTGGCCCAGCGGGCGGCGCGGCTGCGAAACGCGCACGGCGTTGGCGCGCGCGGCGTCCAGAAGAATCGGGACTTCCGGGCCGACGCCGATAAACAAGGTGGCCTCGATCTGGTAGTCGATGACCTGTGCGGCTTGCACCGTCAGGCGGTCGCCCAGGGGGCGCACGTCCTCGGCGTTGAGCGCGCGCGCCACGGTGGCCAGCAGCGCGGCGTCGGCGATGCCCGTGTCGTTGTTGGCCAGCACCGTGACGATGACGTGCGCCGGCGCGGGGCTGGTGGCGCTCGCGTCCTTGACCTGGCCATTCGCACTGCGGGCGTGAAATTCATACGACGCTTTCGGGCCGGCCACGGACAGGCCGTCCGGCGCTTCCTGGATGCGCAGGCGATAGGCGTCGTTATCTTCCATGACGGCGGCCACGGGCGGCAGGGCGCTGGGATTGGCCGGGTTGATGACCAGGCGCGCCACGTTGACGTTGGCGCCCAGCTGGTCCAGGTCGCCGTCGAGCGCAAACGCCAGCATGACGGCCTTGCCCGCCTCGTTGACTCGGTTACGCAGGATGGTTTCCTGATAGCTGTTCTCTTCCAGCAGCTTGGTGGCCGGTTCCGATTCCAGTTCCAGCAGGGCCGTGACGGCCGCGCGCTCGGCTTCCGGCAGCAGGCTGACCAGGTGCGCTTTACGGCTGGTGAGGATGGTTTCGAAGTCCAGCACCTCGACCACGCTGGGCGCCGGTAATTGGGTCAAGTCGATGGGCGTGCTCATACGCTGCCGCCTTGCTTGACGGGTACGGCCAGCGTGATGCCCTGGCCATTCGCCGTGCCATCGAGCAGCAGCGCGATGGCGCCGTCCGTGTCGCGCGTGAGCTGCACGCTGGAGAGCTGCAGGCGCGGCTCCCAGCGGCGCAGGGCAAAGGCGGTGGCGGCATAGATGCGCAACTGCGTGGCGCTGTTCAGGGGCTGGTCGATCAGCTCCGGCACTTCGGAACCATAGCGGCGGCGCCGGATGCGCGAGCCGATGGGCGTGGTGATGATGTCGGCCACGGACTGGCGCAGATGGCCCAGTCCCGTCAGGCTGCGCCCGGTGGCGGCGTGCATGCCCATCATGCTTGTGGCCCGCCCGACTGGTCGCCGCCGGCCTTGACGCCGCCGTGCGCATGTTTGGCCAGGCTGATGGCGCCAGCCAGCACGTCCTCGCTAGCTTTGACAGTCCCTTGCACGGCCATGGCCACGCCGCCAGCGGCGCCGGCCTTGGCATTCACGCCGCCGTTCAGCGCGGTGGCGCCGTTCACGGTCGCCGATTGCTCGACAAGCAGATTGCCCATCACGGTCAGGTCGCCCGTGCAGATGGTGCTGGGCGCGTTCGATGTCACCTTGTCGGCCGTGATGGTGGCCGTGCCGCCTGGCAGCGTGGCCGTCAGGGCGTGGGCAGCATGGTCGTATTGCACCACGGCGCCGTCGGGGTAGTGCGTGGTGTGGATGCTGTCGCTCGATTCGGGCGCGTCAAATGCCTGCGAGTACAGCGCCGGCAGGATGATGCCGCGCGTCAGGTCGCCGCCCGGGGAAAAGACGATGACTTGTTCGCCGACGGTGGGCGCCGACCAAGTAAGGGTGCTGCCGGCGCGTGGCGTGGCCCATTTCAGCCATTCTGTGGTGAGTTTAGGTCCGAGCTGGACGCGCGCCTTGGCCCCTTTGACCTGGGCAATGGTGCCCAGGCGAATCAGGTTTTGCAGCAAGCGGAGGAGGTCGGACAGGTCGGCGTTCATGCAGTGCATGTTGCCGAAGTCCGCGTGCGAATGCACGCGGGGGCGGGTTGATAAGCTGTTTAATGGCTTTGATTATTTTGATACATCAAATGAGATATGTATTTTTCTAAGTTGATCGGAGTAAAATTCATTTGAATATACTTATAATTTGAATTCCCACTGAGGAAAGAATCCAGAAAGAAGTGTTTCTGGATCTTCAAGTGTTGCAATTATAATTTTTGTTCCTAGTGGTCGCCCCCCATGAATCTTATCCCCATCGAGAAGAATGTTCCGAATTTCTTCGGCATGATTTTGATTGGTGGCAATCCATACGACTGTGAGATCTTCTAAAATTTTACCTTCAGGATTGTCGAAAATGCTGCTAGCTACTATAGTCGATGTTCTGTCGTATAAGTTCGCAACATTTTTTGCTGAAAAGACAGTGGCAATTATGTATTTGCAATGTTTGTTTCCGCTGTAGCTTGATACTGTCATCTTGTCTGGCGAGGCAACAACCATCATGGCCTTATTTAATAGCCAATTTTTAAGTGCCTCGTATGCCCTAAAATCAGCATCCATTCGACGCTGACTCGTTAATTTTTTTATAGATGAAATATCTTTTACCTCTTGAATTGCATCTTCTGAAACTCTCGCTTTCAACGTTTTCTTGGCATTCTCAAGAAAATTGTGAGGGCTATACATTAAAAGATTTTTTAACTTTCCAATTCTGAGTGCTTCATCAATAAGTTCTGCTCTCGGTCCAATAGTTTTCGGGCCATCAACATCTATAATTCGCCACCAATCTTCTTTTGCATCGTCTGTTATAAATATCAATGACTTTATCTCTTTCTCCCTGCAGTGCTCTAACATCTGTTTCCAAAGAATGAAGTCCCCATACTTGCGCTTGTAGATTAAACCAGCATGCATAAACTCATCAGGCTCTTTTCTTTCCTTAGAGTCATCTTCAAAGCCAGGTGGAATTCTAAATTTATAGCGAGCCTCGCCTTCTTTGTGAAGCGTGTCTAATTGTTCTTGCTTTGTGAATCCCAATCCAATACGTCCTTCGAATAGAGATTCTAGCTTGATTTTCAAATGATCTTCGCCGGTAATGGTCTGTTGAGATTTTTCTAGCTTTTTCAGTTCATCTAGAAAATCACTTGTTAAATTTTCGATGCCAGAAATTAATGGTTCGGTATTGATTAGGGAGTGACGTTCCTGTAATTTTAGTTTTTCAAGTTCGTTCGATAAACCTGTCTTGGCTTTTTCTACAGTGCGTTTGACTTCCGAAAAACGCTTTATTTGTTCGGCGATAACAGACTGACGATTTTTCTGAAATTCGAGTCCGACTTGATATGGAATCCATATTTTATCGGCAATGCTATCAAGGACGGCTAGTAGCTCGTCTCTGGTATTGACTCGATAGCGGTAAAGGTTGAGTAAAACATTTGTATCAAAGACGAATAAAGCCTCTTGCCATACATCTTCGTAGTTTACTGTACGGCTAACATCGTACTCAGGAAACATGTCTTTCATAAGTGTCTTGGTCCTTTTTCTTAGAGTTTGCATCGAAATTTTCTATGTAACTCTAACTTAAGTAGCAACCAATGTCATTGAAGTTCCATTAAACTAACTCATACGTGGGCTAGGTTACGGAGCAAAGATTCTCGGATCAACGTCCGATCCGCCTCACTGAATCCCAAGAGTGGGCGCGCCGGGAAGCTGTATTTTGGGCCCTTCTTGGAGACACTATCCGTCAAGCCCTCATGATGCACCCGCGCGATGTGCATCACTTTACCTACGAAGACAACAGTCAACTGGCCAGGATCGGCATGCACCTTCAGGTATTTCGCTGTACGGATTTTGGCGAACATGGCGGCCTTCTGCCGTTTGATGCGCCCATTCTTTCCCTTGAATTCCTTGCGCCGCTTGCGCGCCGGATAGGCTGTGCCGTCCGGCCCCTGCTGCGCCTTGATGCGCTGCGCCTGGCTGCGGCGCAGATCGATGGCCACTTTGTGATTGATTGCGCGGCGCTGGGCTGGCTGCAGCTTGGCCAGCAGGGCGCCGGCCCAGGCTTCCAGCGCGTGCAGGTCGTCGCTCATGTCGTGGCCTCGGGCGTGCGCCATTCGGCCAGCAGGGTGTCGCCGTCGTACAGCTTCCAGAACTCGTCTGCATAGGCCGGCGTGTGCTGTATCTCAGCCAGGTGCTTGATGTCCAGGCGGCCCGCTTCGCCGGTCTTGACGGCCACGCGCTCGGTCAGGTCCAGCTTGATCGAGACATCCACCGTTTCATGGTTGTTGAAATCGACTTCGAAGGCAATGCCGTGCTTGCGGGTTTCCTCGTTGGCCATCAGGTCGAGCTGGTGGACTTTGAGCCAGGCGATCAGGGCCACCATGATGGCGTCGGCGTCGCCCGCGTAGTCGGTGACTATCAGGTTGAGCTTGAAGCGGTATTCGAAGGAGAGGGAGGCGGTGGCACTGGCCACCACGTTGCCTTCGTCGGCGAAGACCAGCAGGCGGTCGGGGTCGCGCTGCAGGTCGGGGATGGCGGCGGCCAGGTGCTGGCGCAGGCTATTCGGTTTGTACATGGTAGGTGTCTCGCACGGTGTTGTAGGCGTCGATGCAGGCGTTCAGTTGCCGGGTGGCGTCGTCGCCGTCGCCGGCAATGGCGTCAAGAGCTGCCGCAGTCGCTGGGTCAAGTTCGGCGTGCGTTTCACGCCGATGGCCTGTGGCAGGGGCGGTATCTGTAACTGCGGCGCACTGGCCGCTGGCAATGGGGATTGACAGGCGCACAGCGCCGCTGCGCACGTCAGCATTGAAACGGTCACGTTCAGTTTTCGCATGGGATTGCTCCTGGGTGAGGTGGTCGGCGCGCTGCGCCAGGGTGGCGCCGGCCGCGCGCTCCAAGGTGAGCACGCGGGCGGTGTCCAGGGCCAGTTCGGTGGCGGCATTGGTTTTGCTGGTGGCGGCCGCCCGCTGTAGTTCGGCGATGCTGGCGTCCTTGCGCCAGCCCTGCGTCGCCCAGCCCGCGACGGCGCCGCACAACAGGCAGGCGGCCAGTGGACGCCAGGTGGTTGTGGTCACATCGCCACCCGTTCCTTGATCCAGCCGAACAGAAAGCGGCGCTGGGTCTTGTTGGTCTCGGTGATTTCCAGGTAGCGCGCCGCCTGCACGCCATTCAAGGCACGCAGCAGCACGGCGGCGCCGTCCTGGCCGCGCCACTGCAGGAAGGCGGCGAGCGCGCCCAGCGACTGCGCGCCCAGGCGGCCGTCGACGAACAGGGCGGGGTAGCGGGCGCCCGTGTCATTGAAACCGTTCAGCCAGCGCTGCAGGAATTCAGCCGCGCGGTGCGGCCCCATGTTGACGCCCGTGTCGATCAGCTCGGCGCCGATGCCGGCATGCAGGGCCAGCACCTGGTCGAACTTCGGTTCCGTGATGTAGCGCGCCGTGTAGATGGCGCGCGCCACGGCCTCGGGCAGATCGCGCATCGGCCCCATGTAGCCGTTGGCGTGCGCCACTGCCACGGTGATGCCGAAATTGGTTTCGCCGCCCTTGTCTGCCGGGTCGTTCACGTAACCACCTTCGGCGCGCAGGATGGCGTCGATGACGCGTGCGATCAGGGGATTTTCCGGGGTGGCCATCAGTGTTCCTTCGCGTCTTTGACCAGCTCGGCGATGTCCTTGTCGCTGCGGCGCTGGAACCACAGGGCCACGGCGCGCGATACCCACCAGCCGGGCGCGCCCACGATTAGATCGATGGCGGAGGCGTTGACCATGGCGCCAATGGCCGGGAGCTGAGCGCACAGCAGCTGGTACACGGTGCCGCCCAGCAGGCACGAGAACACCCCGGCACAGGCTAGGCGGGCGACGAATTCACCCTTGTTGAAGGTGCCGTCGCTGTTCAGGGGCGGTAGGACGATGTACAGCATGGCGGCGCCGACCATGCCCAGTGCCGCCTTGAAGCCGTACAGTTTGACCAGGGTGGCGAAACCACCAAACGATTCTGCGGACATTGCTTGATACTCCGAGGTTAGGGGGGATAGATTTTTCATGAGGGTAAAAAGGTGGATTGCTGCGTTAATCCCATAGCTGCACGATGTCTGCGGCTTGGGTCATGCTGGGCGCTGCCTCGGGCAGGGTGACGACCAGGCCGGCCGGCAGCACGGCGCCGTGGCGCGCCAGCGCGGGATTCATTTCCAGGGTGTGCTCGACGTATCCCGCACCGTCGCCCAGGTAGCGCCACACCAGGGCGTCCACCGTGTCGTGCTGTTGCGTGCGCACCTGCATCAGATCAGCTCCACGGTGAGGTGCGTGCGCCCGACCATATCGGCGATGGCCCATTGCGCATTGCGCCGCTGCGCGCCGGGTGCCTCGTCCAGCCACTCCATGCTTTTCTTGTCGCTGACGGACGTGGCCGTGCTGTCGTAGTCGCGGTAACGCTCGATCAGATCCGCTTTCGCCGTGCTGTAGACGGCGCGCCGGTACTGCGCCAGCAAGCGGGATTCGCGGTTGATGCGCGCGGCTGGCACGTCCACCAGGGCGCTGATACCGGCAGCGGCCTGCTTGCCCTGCCAGTCGGCCAGCTCGCGGTTGACCTGCAGGATGGCGTCGACCACGGCTTGCACCAGGCGCGCGTCGGTGACGGTGCCATCCAGGCGCATCGCATCGCGCATATCGGTGAGCAAGATGTCGGGAAACCAGCCGTCGTTTTCGATGATGCCTACGGCCGGCGCTGGCGGCGCCGGGGCGGTGCCGGGCGGGATGGACGGGGGCAGGGCCATGAAGGACATACGGGACGCTTTCAAAAGTGGGCGGTGGACGGGGTTCATCAGGCAAATGAATTAGCCAGAATCCCCCCGTGCCGCCGTGCTGCGGGGGATGCTCTTTACGTGGAACCGGCCGCGCGCTTGAGGCGCCGTTCCAGCCGTTCCATATCTTTCTTGACGCCGCACGACTCGGACAGGGCGCGCGCGCGTTTCAGCTGGACCATGGCCGTTTCCGCCTGCGCCACCAGCGCCGGGGCGATGTCCGTGTCGTCGGCCTGATCGAGCACGGCGATCATGGCCAGGCCGATGGCCTTGTGCAGCTTGGCGCGCGCCTGGTCGGGTGCGTCGCTGGCGGCCGTCAACTGCTCGACGGTGCCCAGCACCTGCGCGGCGTGCTGCGGATCGGCGGCCAGCTTGCCGTGCAAGTAGCCTTCGGCGAACTCGTCCAGCATCAGCGTGGCGATGTCGCGGCTGTAGGTGTCGGGCAGGGTGAACTTGTGTTCAAGGGCGTAGGCGGCCATGACCAGGGCGCGCTCATACTCGCCCGTGTCGATGTGCCACACCAGCAGGGTGGCGAAGACGTCATCCTGCGCGCCCTTGCCGCCCGCCAGCACGCCGTCGATCCACTGCGCATAGTCGGGCAGCAAGGTGGCCTTGACCTCGATCTTGCGTTCGACCGACTGGATGGACTTCAGGCGGCGCCGGTCGTCGGCCAGTTTGTAGAGCATCATTTCGTAGGCCGTGCCGGTGGTGACGCCCTGCGGCGCGGCGGCGCCGGCCGTGCGCTCGGCCAGCATGCGCGCGCGGTGGCGCAGGGCGGGGGATTGGTTCGCCATCACTTGTCTTTCAGCTCGATGTTTTCCACCAGCGCGGCCAGGCCCAGGTCTTCGATCACGTAGGCGTCATTCGACGACTCATAGTTTTCGATGCGGTCGCGTTTCGGCACGTCCTCGACGCGGCGGCGGCGCGCGCCTTCCTGGAAGTAGATCGACAGATTGTCGAAGCGGGTAATCAGGATGGCGTTGTCCGGGAAGTAGGGCACGCGCGCGGCCTGCAAGCCGCCGATGCGTTTCTGGCTGATGATGATGTCGGCCGCCAGGGTTTCCGTGGGCGCCTGCTTGGTGTTGACCAATGGGAAATACTTGTCGTTCAGCAGCTTGCGCCCGACGATGGCCACCAGGTTGGTGTCTTCCTGATACCAGGGATCGAGCAGGTTGACGGCATCGGTCACGGCCGCGTCGAGGTTCGCATAGTCGGCGCCGTCCACGTCGCCGATGATGACCTTGCCCGGCATGCCAGCGGCCACCAGGCCCAGCACGCGCTCGGGCGCCAGCTCGCGCAGGTGTTGCAGCCAGCCTTTATTGACGTCCTGCAGCAGCGGGTTGGCGTCCAGGTCGGTGTCGGCCATGGCCTTCACGCCATTGAAACCGATGACGATGCGGTCGAGCGCCTGGCGCGTGAGGATGGCATTGGCCACGCGCGACTGGAAGTCGGCGAACTTGGCCCAGGCGTCCAGCTTGGCATAGTTCAAATGCGTATCGAAGTTGGTTTGCTCGCAGCGGTACTTGGTGCCGTCCAGGGTGGACAGGTCGCGCGTCTTGCGTTCCTTGTCCTTGGTGTTGGTGCGGCCGGCAATCGGGCCGGACACGCCCAGGCCCAGCTTTTCGCCTTCCTGCTCGGTCACGCCGATGATGTTCACTTTCGACAGGAACTCGCTCGATTCCTGCATCTTCGTTTCCAGCTTTTGCTGCACGCTGGGCGTGACGCTGAAGGTCTTGGCCACGTTGTCCGTGTCGTTCAGTTGGCCCAGGCGGGTTTCGTATTGGCCAAAGACCTGGCGCGTTTGCTTTTTCATGAATCATTGCTCCGTTGTTGAATGGGGTAGGTGGATAGCGCGGGCGCTTAAAACTCGGTCTGCACGGCGCCGTCGTTGCCGGTGGCGGCCGGGCGGCGCGGGCCGTTGCCGGGTGCTTCATCCATCTGCGCCTTGAAGGCGGCCAGCTCGTCCTGCGTGGCCTTCAAGGCTGTTTCGGCTTTCTCCAAGCGCGCCAAGGTGCCCGTGTAGTTGTCGTTGGCGGTGACGACGTGGCCGGCCAGCGCCTCGACGGCTTCGCTGATGTCGGCGAACTGCGCCGCGTCGGCGCCGGATTTATGGGAGAAACGCGACAGCAGGTTTTTCACGGCGTCGGCCAGCTTGATGCCCTGCGGCTCGTCAAATTCCAGCGTCACCTCGACGGCAGAAGTAAACAGGTTGGTGCTTTGCTGCTTGCGGCTGGCGGAGAATTGCAGCGCTTCGGTGCCCAGGCTGGCCGGGCTGTCGGTAACACCCAGGCCGACCAGGTAGGGCTGCGCCGAGTCGGCAAAGTCGGGCTGGATTTCCAGGCTGGTGTACAGCTTTTGTTTCGCCTTGTTGATGGCCACCAGCTCCGGCGTGGGTTCGATCTGCGCGAACAGGGCCAGTTTTTTGCCGCTGTCGGTGTCGACTTCCTCGGCTTTCACGGCGATCACGTCGCCGTAGGCCTTGAACTGGCTGTCGGGCAGGATGCCGCGAATGTGTTCGAGCCAGATGCGCGCGCCGTAGGTTTTCGGGTTGTAGGTGGCGGCGATCTGCTCGATGGTGGCGCGGTCGATGTTGCGACCGTCCGTGGTGGCGCCTTCGGTGGCGACGCGGAAGAATTTCGATTTGGACATGGTGGGCGTTCTCGGTTGATCGGATAACGCCATGGTCAACGTCTTGGCGCTGCGATTCAATGCGCTGCGGGTTGCTATGGGCCATAGCGACTTTTGCCTTTCCCCGTTCCGCGCGCGCGCGGCCTACGCTGGCGGCATGCTGACAATCGAGAAAACAAGCGAACAAACCGTCGATGGAATCATCGGCGAACTGGCCGTGCCCGAATCCGAGCCACGGCGCGCCGCGCGCGCCCTGTACTGGAAGGGCTGGCGCATTTCGTCCATCGCCCGCCACCTGGGAATTAAGCGCAGCACCATCAATAGCTGGAAAGAGCGCGACGAGTGGGACAAGGCGCAGGCCATCGAGCACGTCGAGGCGTCGGCCGAGCTGCGCCTGGTGAAGCTGATCGAAAAAGAGGTCAAGAGCGGCAGCGACTACAAGGAAATCGACTTGCTGGCGCGCACCATCGTGCAGATGGCGCGCGTGCGCCGCTATGAGCAGCCGGGCGGCAACGAGGTCGATCTCAACCCCAAGCTGGCGAACCGCAATGCCGGGCCGAAGAAGAAGCCGACGCGCAACGACTTCAGCGAAGAACAGAAAATCCAGCTGCTCGACGCCTTCCAGGATTCGCTCTTCGATTATCAAAAGGTCTGGTATCGCAACGGCGACCAGCGCACGCGCGCCATTTTGAAGTCCCGCCAGATCGGCGCCACCTGGTACTTTGCGCGCGAGGCGCTGGCCGACGCGATGGAGACGGGCCGCAATCAAATCTTCCTGTCCGCATCGAAGTCGCAAGCCCACGTCTTCAAGCAATACATCGTGCAATTCGCGCGCGAGGCGGCCGGCATCGAGCTGACCGGCGACCCCATCGTGCTGCCGAACGGCGCGCACCTGTACTTCCTGGGCACGAACGCGCGCACGGCGCAGGGCTACCACGGCAATTTCTACTTCGATGAATTCTTCTGGACACAGAATTTCCAGGAGTTGAACAAGGTGGCCTCGGGCATGGCCATTCACAAGAAATGGCGCAAGACCTATTTTTCAACGCCATCCTCAACCACGCACCAGGCCTATCCGTTCTGGACGGGCGAGCTGTTCAACAAACGCCGCGCCAAGGCCGACCAGGTGAACATCGACGTGAGCCATGGCCGCCTGTCGTCGGGCTTTACGGGCGAGGACAAAATTTGGCGCCAGATCGTCACCATCCTTGACGCCGAGCGCGGCGGCTGCAACCTGTTCGACATCGACGAACTGCGCAACTTCGAATACAGCCCCGACCAGTTCGACAACCTGCTGATGTGCAACTTTATTGACGACTCGGCCTCGGTCTTCCCGCTGGCCGAGCTGCAGCGCTGCATGGTCGATTCCTGGGTCGAATGGGACGACTACAAGCCCCTGCTGGGCCTGCGCCCGTTCGGCAACCGGCCCGTGTGGATCGGCTATGACCCGGCCTTGAACGGCGACAGCGCAGGCTGCGTGGTGCTGGCGCCGCCCATGACGGCCGGCGGCAAGTTCCGCATCCTGGAGCGCCACCAGTGGCGCGGGCAGAGCTTCGAAGACCACGCCGACGCCATCCGCCAGATGACCCAGCGCTACAACGTCGAATACATCGGCATCGATACCACGGGCATGGGCATCGGCGTGCTGCCTATCGTGCGCGGCTTCTTCCCGGCCGTCACGCCGCTGAACTACTCGCCCGAAGTCAAGACCCGCATGGTCTTGAAGGCCAAAAACATCATCAGCAAGGGCCGGCTGGAGTTTGACGCCGGCTGGACGGACATCGCGCAGTCCTTCATGGCCATCCACAAGACCCTCACCTCAAGCGGACGGCACGTGACCTATGTCGCCGGCCGCAGCGACGAAACCGGCCACGCCGATCTGGCGTGGGCCTGCATGCATGCCCTCGATCACGAGCCATTCGAAGGCACCACCGACAACCACCACTCTTTCATGGAGATTTATTCTTGAGCAAAGCACGACACATGCGCGCGCGCGGCCAGCAGGCCCAGGGCGCCCCATCAACAGCGGCCACGGCGCCGGCCGCCGCCGGCATCGAGGCGTTTTCCTTCGGCGACCCGACGCCCGTGCTCGAGCACGCCGACATTCTCGATTGCTTCGAATGCTGGAAGAACGGCCACTGGTATGAGCCGCCCGTCAACCTGGCCGGCCTGGCCAAGTCCTTCAATGCCGGCGTGCACCACAGCAGCGCCATCCACTTCAAGGCCAACGTGCTGACGTCCACCCTGATGCCGACGAAATACCTGTCGCGCGATGGCTTCAAGCGCATGGCCCTGGACTATCTGACCTTTGGCAATGCCTACCTGGAAGACCGCCCCAGCCGCAGCGGCAAGGCGCTGGCGTACCAGCATGCGCTGGCCAAGTACATGCGGCGCGGCGTCGATTTGGACACGTATTTCTTCGTCAACGGCTATCAGGCTGTGCACCAGTTCGACAAGGGCCGCGTGTTCCACCTGATGGAGCCGGACGTGAACCAGGAGCTGTACGGCGTGCCGCAGTACCTGAGCTCCCTGCAATCGGCCTGGCTCAACGAGGCGGCTACTCTGTTCCGCCGCAAGTACTACAAGAACGGCTCGCATGCCGGTTTCGTCTTCTACATGACGGACGCGGCCGCCAATACCCAGGACGTGGACAACCTGCGCCAGGCCATGCGCGACAGCAAGGGGCCGGGTAACTTCCGCAACCTGTTCATGTACGCGCCGAACGGCAAGAAGGACGGCATCCAGATTCTGCCCGTGTCGGACGTGGCCGCCAAGGACGAGTTTTTCAATATCAAGAGCGTCACGCGCGACGACCAGCTGGCCGCGCACCGCGTGCCGCCCCAGCTCATGGGCATCCTGCCGAACAATGCCGGCGGCTTCGGCGCCGTCGAGCCGGCCGCGCGCGTCTTCGCGCGCAATGAGCTGGTGCCGTTGCAGGCGCAGTTCATGGCCATCAACGAGTGGGCCGGCGTGGAAGTGGTGCGTTTCGCCCCGTATGACCTGGCCACGGGCGGGGAGGGCACGCAATGAGCGACCACGTCGACAACACCGACCAGATCATCTTTGCCGAAGTGGCGCGCGGCCTGGCCGCCGTGCGCGGCCGGCCCACCCTGGCGGCGCATGGCTGCTGTCATTATTGCGACGAGGCGCTGGCGCCCGCGCTGCTGTTCTGCGATGTGGACTGCCGCGACGACTATGACAAGGAGCAGGCGGCCAAGGCGCGTGCCGGCAGCGCAGGATGACCGCCATGCCGCGATAGCCGGCAGGGCAGGGCCGCGACAGTCCAGCCGCGCCAAAGCGCCCCAGCCACCGCACAAGCCGCCCACGAGGCGGCTTTTTCACGCCCTGATGATTGATGTTGCACCAGAAGCAAGAAAAAAGCCCATTTCGGCCCGGCGCGCGCAGTTGTCCCCCCTCCACACCTGCCCGCTAGTTAGGGCTCTTTTGACTCAAATTTGCGCCATGGCCGAAGGCGCATGAGGACTGGCGCGGCGGGGCGAAGAGGGGGCATGCGATTTGACGCATTTTGACGCACTTTGAGCGGCTTTTCATGCGGGCGGTTTGAACGACGTGGGAACGATGTTGTTTTCGCGCTGCGCCGCGCCCTGGCGCGGTTCTGGCCCATGTATTGGTGCCTGCACTATGAGCATCGTTCATCCTCACGCCCTCGCGTCATTGCCGGGTATTGCGGCCTCAAGAACTCTTGATATACTGTATTTATATACAGTATTTTATTCAGGTGTCACGATGATTGTTAAAATGTTAAAGATGCGCCTTGCTGGCGTGGAGGTGCCCAAGCGACGGCTGCATGATCGCTACAACTCAGCGCAGTCCGGCAAGTTGGAAGTCGTTGAAACGACGGACCAAGGCCTGCACCGTCTGGTAAAGCTGGCCCGCTTCACTCATGAAGGGAGCGGAAACCATGTTGAGACACTTTTCGATGTGAATTTGCTCTGGTATCGGGATGGGCGAATGGTGTTGTCAGGGTTTGAGCGCAGCAAAAAAGATATGCAATTTTGCGACTACGCGCAGTCCTGGCTGTGTTTTGTCGGGACGGAGCCGCCGCCAATGCCAGAAGGCAGGTAGAATAAATTGCATGTGCGCCGACTATACCCCCAGCCGTAGCGATCAAATCGAACAGCATTTTGCTGTCCGCTCCCCTCAATTTGACCTGCCGCCGGAAGCTTGGCCAGGGTATATGGCGCCGATCATTCGTGCCTCGCACGACGTGCCCGGTGAGCTGGAAGTCGCGCCGGCATGTTTTGGAATGGTGCCCCATTGGGCCGATATGAAGCTGGCGCGCCAGACCTACAATGCCCGCACCGAAACCGTGGCGCAGAAACCATCCCTCCGCAATGCTTGGAAGCGCAATCTAAAGGAACTGATAAATGACTAAGCCGTATCACGTATTCATTTCGTATGCCACGGAAGATGAAGCGTTCACGAAAGAGATAGTGGGCTCACTAAAACATCTAGGTGTTCGCGTATGGTTTGCTCCGCTTTCTTTGGAATTCGGATCAAACTTACTGAGTTCCATTAATGCGGGCTTGAAGAATTCAGAATTCGGCTTTGCTGTTCTGTCCCCGATCTACATTGCAAAGAAGTGGACCGGCTACGAATTGGATATCATGATGCGACAGCATATCGAACAAGATAAAAAGTTGTTTCCGGTATGGCACGGAGTCACCAAGAAGGAATTAGACGATTGGAATGAGGGAATCGCAGGGATTGTAGCCATGAACAGCACCGAGGGAGCGCCTGCTATCGCTGAAAAAATCGCCAAGCGAGTTTACAAGGGAAGTCCAACCGTAGGCGTATCCCCTTCCTATGAAAATCCACAGTGGAGATTCTTGCAAGGTCAAGGAGAATTGTTTGCAAATACGGATCGCGGCAGATGCTTCAATATTTATGAAGCAGCCGAGTTCACAGATGACCAGTTTCCTCTCTATGTCCACGATAAACTCTACTCTAAGGAAGAAATTATCTTAGGAGTAGCAGCGGTCTTCCATTACAGCAATCCCGACGCAATCCCGATCACAACGGATCGAAAAAAACGACTTCTCAAGCTTTGCAAAGATCACGGTTACGACGTAAAAGACAAGAACTTCGATCCAGCAATGCACGGATGGTAGGCGGAATGTACTGCTGCATCATCACTGTATCTTAGAGTCATCGCTCGGAGCAAATCGTTTCCGCATCGCCTGTTTCGGGTGGTACAAGCTGGGCGTGGCAAGACGCTAGAAAAACATTGCGTGCGAAATGGAAATTATCCTAACCTATTGATATAAATGGAAAATTTCGGAGACTTGAAAACTAGCGACGGGTTAAGCTATTCGTGAGATTCGAAGGGCTGCTCCTCACTGCCAAGTAGGGTGCGGCTAATATTGCATAGTGGCGATTTGTTGTGTGTGATGTAATACGGCAGCAGGGCGCGTTGGAAAATTTAAAAACCGTTGGAAAATGAAAAAAAGGTTACAAGCCGAAGCATGTAACCCTTTGATTCTCCTGCTCATTCTGTGTGGTGGCTGATGGGGCTCGAACCAACGACAACAAGAATCACAATCCTAGGTGCAAGTAGCAAAGGACTGTTTCTAAAGTGCTTCAGGCGAATTCTCGTTAAGTCTATTTTTTGCCAATTCGATGACATACAGGGCGCGTGCTTCATCAAAGGCATATTTTTTCATAAGCCTTATTACCATGCCATTAACAGTCATTCCGCCTTGAAGAAAGGTGAGTGCCGTATTAGCAGCATCGAAATATAGACCTTGTTCAAGTACCGATACTGAGTGCGCTATGAAGTCATTTTTTCTCGCGTTATCAGCCTGGTCAATTGTTAGACTCTCTCTTGCTTCCAACTTGCGGACACGGCCAAGCATGCTGCGGGTAGTATCCAAAATTTCATTCAAAATTTCCTTGTCGTCTCTCGGTTGAATAACTGTGACAGGAGGATTTTCGTCAATAATTTTGTCAAATTCAGTTTTAAACTGAGGCCAATAGGTATCGAAAACACGTTTTAAAACAGATAGCTCCAGACTGTTTGCGCTTAAAGCATTGTTTAATGTTGCGACCAAGCTCCACATGCTTTCGTAAGTTGCGAAAGTATGATTGAACTGAGAGAGCGGAGGTTGAAGATCAGCAGTTTCTAGATCGACAAGAAAAGTGCAAACACGACTGTTGGCTAGTCCTTTTGCTAGAGCTCCAGCCTCAAAAAGAATCCATGGAGCATTTTTGTTTTCCTGCGTAAGACAGATGACGCCGACCGCGGTGTCTTTCAATTCGTTATTAATTTCGGAAAACCACAAAGCACCTCGTTCGATGCCCTTTGAAGAAATCCACGGTTGTGCAGCTTGAATAACGCACTTGATCCAATCATGCAAAAGCTCCGCAGTTAGCTTACTACGCAGCCCAGACCAGCTCATGAACACTTTCATAGAATATTCCTAATTTGATAATTTTCTAAGTCTATCCTATGTTGTCGTGGAGAACGCGAATATTGCAGCTATTTAAGTGTAGTTTTAGGTGTAACTTATGTCAGGTGAGCTAATTTCTCATAGGTAAAAGCACTGCTGCATCATCACTGTGTGATGCTGCGAGGTGTCGTCAGGTAGGGTTGGGGGGCATGCACAGTCTTTTTTGCATCAATGTTCGTGTGTAGGTATTTTCGTAGGTATGGCTTTTCTAATTAGCTTAAGAGTGGCATGAAAGATTGCTATTCGTATTACACCGCTTCCGCCAAGAAATAAAAAGAAGAGCCGCCCCCTTGGGCGGCTTTTTTTATTTCTTGGCGGAAGCGAGCAGGGCGGCGCCCTGCGTGTGAGATTCGAAGGGCTGGGCCTACCGGCCCAGCCCGCCCCGAATCCTCCAACTGCTGCCGCTGCGCGGCAGCTCCGCGCGCCGTGGGCGCGCGTTCGTGCTTCCAATCAGTTTTTCGACTGAGCCAACTGTCACAGAACCCCACGCCTCAGTCCGTGTCAGAGCGCCAAACCTGACCCTCGCGTCAGTGCGCGTGGTGTGTACTGCCCAAGGGATTTACAGGGGAAGCGGGAGAGTGCTCCTTTACAATAACAGGTGTTTTGCCCCCATGCTTCCTTGCGTTCTTGTCAGCATGATTTTTGCTTGTTAATAGTTAATTTTTTACTTTTTCAACAACTTGATTAAAGAAAATATTTACTCAAAAATGGAAATTTAAGTTATCTTTAAGACAAAAAAGGAGACATTTTTCTCTTTTATTGATGAGGCAAAAATGCACGTGAACAACCTTGATGAACCCATATTTGCTATTGCAGCCAACCAAAATTATGACTGTTTAAGGCATGACGGTCTAACAGCGCAAAAAGTCGATGTCGGAGTCATTTTTCAAGAAATGCTAGGCACAGCGACTGCGGCCGCCTACTTGGCGAAAAACAACGTTCCTATGCACATAGCGCTCCGGGTATTGACGCAAACCCATCGCAAAGCTACGAAATGAGGGGATGGCTGTTGTTGCTGAGTCGCTAACGTACGAAAAAAAGCTGTCATTTTGTTGTCATTCCCAGGCTAAAACACCCCAAATAATGACAGCCTTCTTCTAGCTGCCTAGTTGATTCTAAAATTCAGTGGTGGAGACGTCTGGGACCGAACTTGCCTCGCCAGGTGGCCCAGGCGCTATAAACCTTTTCTACGGTTTTGCTGTTGGTATGATTCATCATTGTCGTCATCGAGGTTGGCATAGATATTGGCGAAGTACCATTCCACGCCCGTTGCTTCGCGGAAGGCGTCGAAAGGACCGTTGACGTTGTAAATGCCGTGGTGGCCCGGCACGCTGAAGGTCAGATTGCCTTCATATTGGCCGTCCATGGTGCCGCCAAGCTGCTTTTGCACGTCGTACTCGAGCTGGTCGACCGCGGACTGGCTCACGGCGTCGGCATCGTAGATCTTGATGCAGAAGTTGCCGCCGCGCTTCAATACTTGGGCAGGGGAGAGCGGGTTGGCGATGTTTACGATGTCGCCGCGCGCCAGGTTCAGGGCCAAGCCGGGTGACGCCAGCAGTTCGAAGACGTGCTCGTCAATCTGGCGCGCCGGCAGAGTTTCGTACGTGGGGCCGTCGGTGTCTTCGTCTGCCAGTACGCGGATGTGTGGTATGCCTTTACAATTGATATTTTCCATTAACTCTTTCATATTGCTGGTACGCTGCGGTGCGGGTCGCGCCAGCTAAATAGATAGGACAATATTGTGCAGGCTGCATGAAGAACGACATTTCCTTATCATTTGTCGCATTCACTCATCCTGAAGTTTTGTCAAACCGTCTACTCCAAGGAATGCAAATTTTAACAAAACTGGAAAAAGCGCTGGGACTTAAACAGCCGAACGGCTCGGATGCCGAGCAAGATATCCTAATCCTGGCCCTGAAAGGAAAATGTGCCGGCGACACTTATTATCACAACATGGATCAGTCGGTTTTTGACAGCGCTATGGAAGGTAACGAGGAGGAAGATTTTTATCACTTCTATGTTCGGCAGAGAACGATAGGTATTCAAGCGTTCAAAAAAGAAGTAGAAAACGATCTCTCGACTCTGTCTGGATGTCAGCTTCATGCCATCGTCCAGCATCATAATTATGATAGTGGCATATGGCTTCTAACGCAGATCATAGCGCAAGCAAAGTGTGAATTTGCTACAGCGCTGTGCATCTATTGGGCCAATCAACCGGGCGATCACTATGCACGATACAAGACACTCGATCTTGCTTGCGAGGACATCCATGCTCTATCCCATGCGAATGCCGTGTTGCTCAATAAAATCGAATACAAGACAAAGCTGGGAATATTTGCACAGATCCTTCCCATTCCAGACGTTGCTTGTTTCCTGGATCGCAAGCCAGATTATTCAGTGAAACCATTGATAAATATTCCAGTTGAACTCCGTGTACACTTGTGAAGAATAAAGCTTGGGCTACAGGCTGGGCTTGCGGGACCAGCCCGCCCAGAATCCTCCCCTTGCTTTTTTGACTCCAGTGCACGCTCATCATCAACACCAGCACGATCTCCCGGCCTGTCCCAACATCAGGATAGATCCACTGCTACCGTTCGCAAACTCTACACAGAGCTCTCATCAGTTTTCGACTGAGCAAGCTTTCACAGCACTCAACACATCAGTCTGAGCCTGAATGGTAGAGCGGCCCCGTCCTCGCTTCGGTTCTGAAAAATTCCACCATATGTCACTTGCCTGTCCAAAAGTACTGTGTAAAAATACAGTGTCAACTTTCAAAAAGGACATCTCATGATCAGAGGCAGTTGCTGCTGTGGCTCAGTAAAGTTTGAACTGGCGTCTCCCCCGGGCATGATGGGCATGTGTCACTGTTCTCGTTGTCGGAAGGCCGGCGCGAGTGCCTTGGCCTTCGTTGATAAGAATTCATTTACCTTGCTGGAGGGGCGAGAATTTATTCAGCGATATGAGCCAGAGGCTCCCTTTAAATATGCAAGAACTTTTTGTAAAAACTGCGGGACTTCTTTGGGGGAAATTGGTTCAGAAAATGATTCGTTTCCGATATCAGTTAACTGCCTGGATGATGACCCTGAGGTCAGCATACAATTTCATGTGTATGTCGGCTCCAAGCCCGTATGGTATGAAATTTGTGATAATGCAAAACAGTTTCAGGAAAGTCCTGCATAATAAAAAAGCCAGTCATTTGACTGGCTTTTTTATTGCAATCTTGATATTTCAAGCAATTTCGATATTCCTTTTTTGTCAGGATGGACCCTCCCGCCATACCCTCGTGAATGTCGCAACCCTGTCGTCAAATCCCTCGAAACCCAGTTCCATCAATTCCTCATGCGTGGCAAAAACCGATAGCTGATTTATACAATGCTGCTGTTCAAATATTGGGCACTGAATTAAGCAGATGAAGTTTTTTGGCTACGCAATGAATTGAATTGTCTTCGACCACCTACTCGCTATAACTGGCATCGGAATAGGATGCGTATGACATGGAGTATACAGCTGCCGCATGCGCATAGGCGAAAAATCCAATAATTCGGCGAAAAACGTTGAAAGACCTGACTTTTTCAATGGAATGTGAGATATTTTTAATTGATGCGTTCAATGTTGTGGTGTGGAACGTAGTCGTGATAGATGTATGATTTTTCAGAAAATACAAATCGACATTGCCAAATTGAAATATTTTTGTCGGCAGTTTCGTCCGCGGCTCAAAATAAGCGGTGTCACTCAGGAGTTTCCTGGAATAACTGTGGCGCGTTGTGGACCCTTGGCGATTGGCACAAACACTTCCCATTTATGTTGTATCGTGGGCTTTACAGTCTTGGCGCAGCTCACCGCAACATTTGATCCAGACAGGCCACGGCTCTTCGGAACCCATTCCACACGCAAAGATACCGCGCATTTCGTCACCAGAATCTTCCGGTTAGGCTCCAAGACCCGCCACCGTGTTCCGTTTTTGGAATTCTCTGCTGCCATGAACTTTACTGCAGCATCCCTGATCTCAAATAAGCCATGTATATCACCGCGTGTCCTGTCCTCGTCAAGCGTGGTCGCGCGCGCCGATGAGACGCCAGCAACAAGAAAAATGGCGGCGACAAAGGAAGCGTACATGCGTCTATTCAAACGTAACGGTGCCAACATATTTACAATCCTTGCCAAGTCTGTTCGATATCAGATAGAGATATGGGAGCTTCCATATTTCGAGTGTGTGCATTGTCACACAAGCTGCCGACAGCTTGCTCGTTTGCTGGCAGGATTGCCTCACGCATGTTGACTCTGCCTTCACACCCTTGCGAATGCAGGAAGGATGGAACTGCCACGTCTACAGTCAACAATCCCGGCTCCAGCGTTTTTGTTCTCCACTGGTGAGTGCGTAGTTTTCGTGGCACGATGAGAAGTTCATCGGGTTCTCATTAAACTGACAAGACGCACATGGCTTTTACTTTTCACCCGCTCTCCGATATTGCCAATGAAGAATGGCTCGTTCTGTTGAATCACTCGGACGTCATCCGCCACATGCCGCTCGCCACCGAAAGCTGGGATGCGCACGCTGTGATGGAATGGGCGAAAGGCAAGGACGCGCAGTGGCAAGCAAATGGCTATGGGCCGTGGGCTATCCGGATTGATGGCGCGTTTGCCGGCTGGGGCGGTTTTCAGAAGGAAGGGCGCGAAGCTGACCTGGCACTGGTATTGCTCCCCGCGTTCTGGGGGCATGGTCCTGCGCTGTTTCGCCGGTTCATGCACCGCCGGCTGGAACTGGGTATTGGCCCGGTCAGTATCCTGCTGCCGCCCAGCCGCACTCGCGTCAGGGGGCTTGCAAGAATCGGCTTCGCATTGGATTGCGAAGTGGAGTATGAAGGCCAATGTTTTTTAAAGTTCCGGGCAATTGACTGAAATACAGGTGCGTGGTGGGGACGGGAAAAGCCCTCATCCCCCGCAACTGCCATACTATGAATACGCCGACATGAGCGATACTTGTCGAAACAGGCTGCGGCCATATCATGGGTATAGCACGCCCAAGCGCGCTTACCTCCACCTTTGAAACCATGAAAAACATCACCGTAGAATATCGTCACAATTTCCCCCTTGATCCGGTCGATGTCGTCCGTGTTTTCGATCAGTCTGGAATCAAGCGCCCCACCGACAATCTCCCGAGAATCGCGCGCATGTTCGCCGCGCCTTGCCTCTTGCTGTCGGCGTGGGTGGATGGGGAGCTGGTAGGATTGGCCCGGTCGTTGACCGACTATGCGTATTGCTGCTATCTGTCGGATCTGGCCGTCAACAAGCATTACCAGGGCTTGGGAATCGGCAAGGAACTTGTCAAGCGCACCCAGGACATCATCGGCGAGGAAGTGTCCTTGATACTGCTCTCCGCCCCGGACGCCATGTCCTACTATCCGACGCTCGGTTTTGAGCATGCCGGCAATGCCTACGTCATTCGGCGCAAACATTGAGCGACCGTTTTTAACAATTCCCGCACCTGATGAAACCCGTCTATACCCTCGTCGAAGCCTTGGCAAAAGATCCCGGCCGCGTTGCCAAAACTCAGTCCCTTACCCTCGACAGTACCAGGCCCTACATGGGCCTGAAAGGCAGCCATGGCCTGTTCGCTTCCGCAGCCTGGTGGAAAAGCATCGAGGCCAAGCGCCTCCCGATGCAAACCTTGACGGGCATCATCGAACGAACGTATTTTGCGGGGCAGGACAGCCGCCGTGGCGATCAAGTCAACAGCGTTATCTTGCGCCTGGCGGATGGCTCGACAGTGGACGAGAGCATCTACATGAACGACAAACAGGACATCAAGCTGTTCGTGCCTGGCGCCATGGTGACGATGATCTACGCGCTGGATGAGCTCAAGGCACAGCCAGCCGCCGACGGCGGTGTCAATGTGGCGCGTATCGTGCTGGAAGTGGCCATCTCCGTCAGAAAAGATAAAGAGTAGGGGACGGTGCCATGCCGATGCTCCACTATCTGCATAAGCTTGATACTGGACAAGTTTTTAGCTGAAATTGGTTTGACCGCCCACCGCGCCAGGTCTAGAGTCATCAACAAGACCCAACCGACCCCGGCGCCCACACCATGGCCAAGCCTTTTCCCTTGAACCCCAAGAATCCCGAACGCATCTGCTGGGGCTGCGACAAGTATTGTCCGCCGGACGCCATGCGCTGCGGCAATGGTTCCGAGCGCACGCAGCATCCGATCGAGCTGTTTGGCGAGGGCTGGAATGACTGGGGGCTGGCGGCGGCCGACAAGGTCGACAAGGCCGACAAGGACGAGAACCCGCCCTGACGGCAAGCGCAGCGCGCGGCGCGCCGCTACAATCTCTTCATCGCGTCCGAGCTGAGGAGTCTCCATGCAAGAAGCCCTGTCCCGCTGGCTGGCAAGTAGCGCCGGCGATTACACCCTGGCCGAACACCCGGCCGTCCACACCATCGATGAGGCGCTGATCCACGTGCCAGCCATGCCTGGCCTGATGGTAAAGAACCTGTTCGTGCGCGATGAAAAGGGCCGGCGGCATTTTCTCGTCATCGTGCCTTTCGACAAGCGCATCGACCTGGCGGCGCTGGGGCGGCTGTTGCCGGCCAGTAAGCTGAGCATGGCTTCGCCTGAACGCTTTCTCCAGCATCTGGGCATCACGCCGGGGTCCGTCAGCCTGTTTGCGCTGATCCACGACAGCGCGCAGGCGGTGGAACTGGTGCTGGACCAGGCCGTATGGGAAGCTGGTTCTGTGCAAGCCCATCCCTTGCGCAATACGGCCACGGTGGCGCTGTCGCATGCCACCCTGGTCGATTTCCTCGCCCATACTGGACACGTACCCCGCATTCTGAGCGTGCCGGCAGCTGATTAAACGCGTTGTATCAATGCCCGGCCACGGACGCGCCGCCGCTGCGCCGTCCCGGCCGGAAGCCGTGCGCGCGGGCCGACCAGGCGACGAGGAGCGCCAGCACCAGCAAGCTGACCATTGCCCACGGGAAGGCGTCCGCGCCCCACGTTTCCAGCAGGGCGCCGCCCACCACGCCCGCGGCCGCAATCGCGCCATTCCACGCCACCACGTTCATCGACAAGGCCACGTCGGCGCCACTGCCTGCCGTGTCGGCCAGCGCCGTCTGCAACAGCGTTGCCGCGCCGCCAAAGGACAAGCCCCAGACGGCCATGCCCAGGTAGATCACAAAGGGGACGTGCGCTGCGACGCCCAGCACGAAGGCCGTCGCGGTGAACACGGCCAGGCTGGCCAGCACGGTGGCGCGCAAGTGGCGCTCGACCAGCTTGCCCGTGATCCAGATGCCAGCCATGGCGGCGGCGCCGAAGACGAGCAGCACAAGATCGACCCGCTCCGTCAATCCGGCCGGCGCCACGAATGGGGCGATGTAGGTGTAGAGAATATTGTGTGCCAGCATCCAGGCGATGACGACGGCCAGCACGGGGCGCACGCCCGGCGTCGTGAAGACGCGGCGCAAGGGCAGGCGCTCATGGACGGACTGGCCCGGGTAGTCCGGCACCTTGGCCAGCACCCAGGCGATGAGGATCAATGTCAGTGCGGAAATGATCCAGAACGCGGCGCGCCAGCCGACGAGCGAACCGAGCAAGGTGCCCAGCGGCACGCCCAGGGACAGGGCGACCGGTGCGCCCACCATGGCCAGCGCCAGGGCGCGGCCTTGCTGGTGTGGCGCCACCATGCGCCGCGCATAGCCGGCCAGCAAGCTCCACGCCAGTCCGGCCGCCATGCCGGCAAAGAAGCGGGCCGCCAGGGTCAGCCAGTAGTGCGACGACAGGGCCGTGACGGTATTGAACACGAGAAAGCCGATGATGGTCAGCAATAGCACGTTGCGGCGGCGCCAGCCGCGCGTGGCGATGGTGAGCGGAATGGCTGCCAGCAGGGAGCCGAGGGCATAGGCCGTGACCATTTGCCCGGCCAGCGCGGCGCTGATGCCGAGTCCAGAGCTGATCTGCGGCAGCAAGCCGGCGGGCAAGGTTTCCGTGACGATGCAGATAAAACCTGTCATGGCCAGGGCCAGCAGGCCGGCGACGGGGAGGCGGTCGGCCAGCGCGGGGCTGGCTCCGGTGGTGATAGTGGCGAGATTCACGGCAAACATCCTTGTAAAGAGATCAGGCGCAGGAGCGCCCCTGACCGTCGTTGCGGTACATATGTATCGATCGGTATAAATATAGGCGATGACGTGCCGCGTTGTCAATGACTTCTGTATCGAGTAGTATGTAAGTAAATGAGGAGGAGCGAAGGATGGCGCAAATGGGACGGCCGCGCACGTTCGACCGGCAGGCAGCGGTCGAGCAGGCCATGTTTTTATTCTGGCAGCAGGGGTATGAATCAACGTCCTTGAGCCAGCTCAAGGCGAGCCTGGGCGGCGGCATTTCCGCGCCCAGTTTTTATGCGGCGTTCGGCTCGAAGGAAGCGCTGTTCCGCGAAGCGGCGCAATGCTATCTGGACACGTTTGCCCGCGTGACGGAGTGCCTGTGGGATGATAGTCTGGCGCCGCGCGCGGCCATCGAGCTGGCCTTGCGCCAGTCGGCCAGCATGCAGTCCGAGCCGGGACATCCGCCCGGCTGCATGGTGGCGCTCGGCTGCATGAGCGCGCCGACGACCGAACACGCGGCCGTGGCCGCGCCCCTCACGCAATCGCGCGCCCGCACGCGCGCCGGCTTCGTGCGCTGCGTCGAGCGGGGCATGGCCAGCGGCGACTTGCCTGGCGATATGGATGCCGTGGCGCTGGCGTCCGTCTTCGACAGCTTTCTGTCGGGCGTGGCTATCCAGGCCCGCGATGGCGTAGGCTACGCCGTGTTTGACTCTGCCATCACGCAAATCATGCGCGTGTGGGATGCCAACCGCTTGGCAGCCTAGGCCGTAAAGCGGAACTCCAGCACATCGTCGCCATACTTGTCCGTCTCGCCCGTCGCGGTCCAGCCCAGGTAGCGGTAAAAACCGTAGGAGCGCGAGGCGGGGTCGTTGGAGCAGCCGAGGAACAGCCGTTGGTGGCCTTGCGCGCGCAGTTCCGTCATCACCAATTCCAGCAAGGTCTTGCCGATACCTAAGCCTTCGAATTCCGGCAGCAGGGCCAGGACGATGATTGCGCCCGTGTCGCGCTCGCCAAAGCAGTAGCCGACCAGCTGGCCGTCGTGATGGCAGACCTGGCCAGGCAGGCTGCCCGAGCGCATCATTTCGGCCCAGGAGTCGGCCGTGATGCCCACTTCCGCCAGGCGTTCCGCGGGAATGGCATTTTGCCGCGTCTTGCCGCGCAAGTCGATGAAGGCGGGGGTGTTTTCCGCCTTGGCGGGATGGAACGTAATCGATGTTGGGTGTGTCGTCATGTATTTGCTCGATGGTGTGGGATGAATGGCGGGCAGGGCAGGATAAAAATCATTCCCAGGGTTTGCGCATGATTTTCGCGTGACGCTGCCAGTCAACTACTTTTGTATTCTCGATGGCCTGCTGGCCCGGGTTGCTGCTATCGATGATTTCATCCTTGACGATGATCAAGTCGTTTTTGTCATTCAAGCGATATTCCCGATAGCGCTCGCAATCCTGTTCGCGCCGCGCGGTGGCGATTAATTTGCTGGCCCGCCACGCATAGCTGTCTTCATAAAAGCATTGCGCCGCGCAGCCGCAATTGGGGATGCCGCCTTCGATTCTTTGATCGTTCATGCCGATATCCAGATTTGGAATGGCTGATAATGGCTTGTTGAAACGGTATTGCTTCGCTGGCGCATCCCACAGCCACACATCGGAACAGCGGATGCGCCCCTGGCTATCCGTGTAGCCCGTGACCCACAGGTCGGCATGGCCGTCAAAATCCATGTCCAGCAGCAGCGCGTGCAAATTGCCCGTGCCGCTGCTGCTGCAACTGCCATTGATCCACTGCTTTCCGATTTTCAGCCGGTACGTCTGTTTTTCATCGTGATTCGCATAACGGATATCGGCCGCTTGCCACACTTTGCCTGTCACTGCTTTATCCAGATGCAAGGTGCCAGCATAAACCGAGGTGGAAATCAGGGATAAAAGCAGAGCAATCAGTTTCATGGCGATATTCGTGGACGGGCGTTGGGGCAAATGCCCCGATTGCATCAGGCGGAGAGTGATCATACTGCAGGATTTGGGCAGTGCGCCACACCATTCCCTATCGTGTATTCTGCGCGGAACGGTGCTGTGTACAATGCCAAAAATCCATGAACAAGGAATTCTTATGACATCCTCTCCCGAATCTTTGAATGAAGCGGGCATCCTCGCTTATAACGACGGCCATCATGCCGAGGCATTCAAGCAATTCGATGCGGCCGCGCGCACCGGCGATCCGGCCGGCCAGCATTTATTGGCCAGCCTGTATTACCAGGGCCATGGCGTGACGCAAGATTTGCCGAAAGCGGTGGAATTGTTTACGGCGGCCGCGCAGGCGGGTTTTCCGCCATCGCTGGCCAATCTGGCCCTGATGTATGCGAGCGGCGATGGCGTCGCGCAAGACATGGCGCAATCGCTCGCGTATGGCCGCCAGGCGGCCGAGGCGGGCGATGGCCAGTCGCAATTCAACCTGGCGCAGGCTTACCGCAAGGGCGATGGCGTACCGCAAGACTTTGCCGAAGCGGCGTTCTGGTACAAGCAGGCGGCCGAAGCCGGTTCCCTGTCGGCGCAGAATGAATATGGCTTGCTGTACGCGCAAGGGCAGGGCGTGGAGCTCGACTACGTGCAGGCGTATGCGTGGATCGCCATGCCGGCCGAGGCAGGCAGCGTGCAATCGATCAAGAACCGCGACCAGTTGCTGGAAATCCTCACGCCGTCACAGCAACTGGCGGCGCGCGCGCTGGCCGCCGAGTATGCGGCGCAGTATGGCGTCAATCCCCACTGAACGACGATTTCCCCGGCTGCTTGCTGAGCGCACCCGCCGCGTCGAGTTCATAGCTGTCGAAATCGCGCGCCAGGAACAGTTCGCCCGAATAATGCAGCCGGGCTTCCGCTTCCAGCTCGGCCATGCCGTCCGCATTGTGGTAGCGGGCGCTGAAGTGGGTGAGGATCAGGTTCTGCAGGCGCACCGCTTCGGCAAACTGCGCCACGCGCTGCACGGAACTGTGCGTGGGGCCGGGCCCCACTTTCTGCAGCATCGCTTCCGTGTAGGTGGCTTCATGCACGAGCAATTGCGCATCCGCGCAAGCCTCCGCCAGCAACGCTGGCGTGTCGTTGTCGCCGCCGATCACCACCGTGGCGCGCTGCGTTTCCACCTGGCGGAAAGTGGCGGCGTTCAATACCGTGCCGTCGTCCAGGACCGTATCCTGGCCCGCCTGCAAGAGTCCCCAGGCGGGACCGGACGGCACGCCCGCTGCCTGCAGGGCTGCCTTGTCCAGCTTCCATCGGCTCGTTTCCAGTGCGAAACGATAGCCGACGCTCGGGGCGCGGTGCGACAGCGCATGGCGCGAGACGGTCAAGCCCGCTTCCTCGTACACCACTGGCGCGCTGTCCACGTCGATGTGGATCAGCGGATACGTCAGGAACAGTTCCGTGTGCAGCAGTGTCGCGTCGATCCAGGCCTTGATGGCGGCCGGGGCGATCAGCAGCAGGGGCTTCTTGCGCCCCGTCATCGAGGCGCTGGCCAGCAAGCCCGGCAGCCCGTAGCTGTGGTCGCCATGTACGTGGGTGATGCAGATGCCCACCAGGTCGTGCACGGACAGGGGCAGGCGCTGCAGCCGGTGCTGCGTGGCTTCGCCGCAATCGATCATCCACCAGTCGCGGTTGTGCGTCGTTTGCAGGGCCAGCGACGTGACGTTGCGGTGGCGCGTGGGCACGCCGGAAGACGTGCCGAGAAAAGTCAATTTGAACATGGGCGCATTATGCGGCAAGCCACCGCCGTTGCCAACGCGCCAGTCTTCAGCCTGCCAATGGCGCGCTCAATTTGTCCTTGTAGATGCGGCCGTTCTTCATGATCAGCAGCAGGCTTTCTTCCGGCCGGGCGAGAAAATCGAGATTCTTCGCGGGGTCGCCATCGGCCACCAGCAAGTCGGCCAGCGCGCCCGCGGCCAGGCGGCCCAAAGTGCCCGGGTAGGGCGAGCGCTGGCCGGACAGGGCCAGCAGTTCGCCATTTTGCCCCGTCGCCTGCGCCAGCAGGGTCAACGGGTCGTAAAAGCGCGTGAGTTTCGCCAGCTGGCGGCCCTGGGTGGGCGTGTTTTTCGCGTTGAACAGGACGTCCGTGCCCCAGCCCGTCCTGATGCCGTACTTTTGCGCCAGCGCATACGCCTTCACCGTGCCCTCCGAGACAATGGCCTGGCTGGCCTTGCGCGCCGCATCGGGGTAGACATTCGCATCCGCGTCTTGCAGGAAAGGCTGCAGGCTCCACCATGTGCCCGTGTCGCGCATCATGCGCACGGAGTCGTCGTCGGCCAGCTGGCCATGCTCGATGCTGCGCACGCCTGCGCGGATGGCCCGCTGTATGCCTTTCGGCGTGTAGACGTGGGTCATCACATACGTGCCCCAGTCGGCGGCCGCTTCCACGCCGGCGCGCAGTTCGCGTTCCGAATATTGCGTGCTGTCGAGCGGGTCGTACATCGAAGCAACGCCGCCGCCCGCCATCATCTTGATTTGCGTCGCGCCTAGCATCAATTGTTCGCGCACGCGGCGCAGCACTTCCGCCTCGCCATCGGCGATCATGGCCATGCCCGCCGTTTCCGCCATGCCCAGCGGCGCATTGGCAGCGCGCGGGATGTCCGAGCGCAAACGGAAGTCGCCATGGCCCGAGGTTTGCGAAATCATGGCACCCGATGGAAAGATGCGCGGACCGTCGACGATGCCTTCATCGATGGCGCGTTTCAATGCAAAGGCGGGGCCGCCAGGATCGCGCACGGATGTAAAGCCCCGCAGCAGGGTGCGCTGCGCTTCCTGCGCCGCCACCAGGTACAGATAGCCGACGTCGGACGTCATGGCCGTCACCTGGTTGATGGCGGCGAGCATGGTGTGCCAGTGGGCGTCGATCAGGCCCGGCATCACCAGCTTGCCCTGGCAATCGATCACTTGCGCGCCGTCCACCTTCTCGCCGGCCGGCAGCAGGGCGGTAATGGTCGGGCCCGTCACCAGCACGTGGATGCCGGAGCGGGGCGCCTTGCCCGTGCCGTCGAACAGGCGCAGATTGGTCAGCAGCAGGGGGCGCTGGGGCGTTTGCGGCTGCTGGGCGATGGCGTTGCCGGTGGACAGGCCGAGGCCGACGAAGGGTGCCAGCATGGCGGCCGCGCCGCCGAGAAATTGCCGGCGCCGCATGTCGGCCATCACCCGCTGGTGCAAGATGGTAAAGACGGTGCCGCCGCAGTCGCAGGCGCGCGGCTTCAAGCCGCCCGTTTGCCATGTATCCATCAGATGCTGCTCTTGTGCCTGGGCCATCGACGCCATCCTTTCATCGTTGCCGCGCCAGGAGAGTGGCCGCAGGCAAAGTTAATAATAGGAAACTATTCCCATTGAAAGCCCGCAGCGTCGGCAAGTCAAGCGTGCACTTGCTTTACAGCAAAGAATGCAGCATCTGCCGTTAAAGGTACATGCTAAGGTGCATGCTGGCCGCCATCTTCCCCGTCGCCGGCCGTGTAATCGACAAAGCCGTCGCGGCGGCAAAAGCTGGCCAGCTGCATGCCGGCCTGGCGCGCGATGCGGATGGCCAGCGAGGTGGGCGCCGAGATGGTGGCGACGAGTCCGATATGCATGCGCGCCGACTTGCGCACCAGTTCATAGCTGGCGCGGCTGGACAGGAAGACGAAGCCGTCGTGCATGGCGATGCGGTGCAGGGCCAGGTAGCCGATCAGCTTGTCCAGGCCGTTATGCCGGCCCACATCCTCGAACACTTTCACGATGGCACCTTCGGCCGTGCACCAGGCGGCCGCGTGCACGCCGCCCGTCTTGTGCATCAGCTCCTGGTACGGCAGCAGTTCGCGCGCGGCGCGGCCGAGGATGGCGCTGCTGGCGACCAGCGGCGGCAGGGGACGCGTGATCTTTTCCGGCACCAGGTCCAGCAGGGCCAGGCTTTCGATGCCGCACACGCCGCAACCGGTGCGCCCTGTCAGCGCGCGGCGGCGGGCCTTGAGCTTGATCAACTCCGGCTGCGCGATGGTCAGCCGCACTTCCGCGCTATCCTCGCCGCAACACACATCGAGGTCGTAGATGTCGCGCACGCTGCCGACGATGCCTTCGGTCAAGGTAAAGCCGACGGCGAATTCCTCGAGGTCGCGCGGCGTGGCCATCATTACCGCGTGGGCGATGCCGTTGTAGACGAGGGCCACGGGATACTCCTCGGCCACCATGTCGCGGCCCGCCGTGGCCACGCCCCCCTGGTGGCGCACCATGGGGACGTCCAGGTAACCGTCGCGTTCGATGGTGGTGATGCCGATATCGCATTCCATGATTTTTTCCTCCGGTTAATTGATCTGATAGCGCGGGCAGGGCCGTATCGACGGTGGCAGCGGGTCGCCATGCAATTCCAGCAGCGAGCGTTCCGTTTCCCGCGTCATGGCGTTCAGGGCCAGGCAGTTGGGCGCCAGGCCGAACGGTTCGGCGATCTGCTGCGCGATGGCTTCCAGCGCAAACAGGGTGTAGGCGACAAAGACGGAAATGAGGGGCGTGGCCACGCCGATGGCGTCCACCAGACCCAGCGGCAGTAAAAAACAGTACATGTAGACGGTGCGGTGCACCAGCACGCCGTATGGATATGGAATTGGCGTGTTCTTGATGCGCTCGCAACCGGCCACGGTGGCGGCCAGGTCGTTGAGCTGGGTGTCTAGCATCCACAGCAGCTGCGTCTGGCCCGGCTGACGTTGCACGGCGTCGTGCAGCATCGCCCGCACCGTGTGCAGCACGGCGACGGGCTTGAAGGCGATGCCCTGCAAGCGCTGCACTTCTTCGGCCGGCAGGTAGCGCGCCAGGTCTTCCTGCGGGTCCGTCTGGCGCAACTGGTGCTTGAGCGCGTAGACGAAGGCGATCAGCCGGTTCATCAGCAACTCATGGTCCAGGCCGCTCGTTTCCCGTGGCAGATACGTGATCGCCTGCGAAGCCAGGGCCCGCGCGGCGATCAGTAATTGCCCCCAGATATGCCGCGCCTCGACAAAGCGCGCATAGCTGGCGTTGTTGCGAAAGCCGAGAAAGATCGCCAGACTGATGCCGACCATGGGAAACGGCGCCGTATCGAGCGGAATCTTGACGCCGAAGATACGGCCATCCGTCAGCAAGGCCAGCGAACTGACGACCAGCATCAGCAGCAATTGCGGGATGATGGCTTGCAGCACCGAGCCATCCCAGACGAACAGCATGCGAAACCAGTTGGTGGTGGGGCGGATAATCATGATGGAATGCGCATGCCGTGATGCCGGTTAATGTTTCCGGGGCACGACTTTGCCCTCGAAGACGTAGTATTGGAACAGGTTGTAGCCGATCATGATCGGCAGCATGGAACCCATGCCGATCAGCATGAAGATCAGGGTCGGCTCATCGGATGCGGCCGCCGAGATGCTCAGCTTGCCCGGCACGAGGTCGGGGAAAAAGCTGATGGCCAGGCCCGCGAACGAGGCCAGGAACAGCACGATGGCACCGCGGAACGGTCCGCGCACGCCGTTCACATGCACGGCCCACAGTATGTAGATGAAGGCGCTGGCGGCGATGGCGGCCAGGGCCAGCAGCACGCCGAACACGCCCGGCTGCGCCCAGCGGTCGTGGCCGATGGCGCTGAAGACCATGGTGCCGGCCGACAGCACGATGGCGGCCGCGACCGTCGCCAGCACGCTGGCCGTGGCATAGCGGCGCGCCGCCGCTTCCAGCTGGCCGCCCGTCTTCTTGATCAGATAAGTGCTGCCCAGGAGGCAATAACCGGCCACCACGCCCAGCGCCGTGCAGGCCGTGAAAATACCGCTCAGCCAGCCCGGCTGCAAGCCCGTGATGACCTCGCCCAGCACCACGCCTTGCGCCACGGCGGCCAGCAGGCTGCCCACGCCGAAGATCACATCCCACAGGCGCTTGTTGCCGGCCGCATGGCGGAACTCGATCGAGGCGCCGCGCATGATCAGGCTGGCGATCAGCAGCATGATGGGAATGTACAGCTGTTCCAGCAAGGTGGCATAGGCGCTGGGAAAGGCGCCGAACAGGGCGCCGCCCACCACCACCAGCCAGGTTTCGTTGGCGTCCCACACATGGGCGATCGATTGAAAGATCAGGTTGCGTTCCTGTTCGCGGCGGGTGAACAGGCTGAGGATGCCCACGCCCAGGTCGAAGCCGTCCGTGACCACGTAAAAGATCAGCATCAGGCCGATCAAGCCGAACCAGGCATTGCCCAGCATGGCATGCGAATTCATATCCATTACACACTCCTCGTCAGATAGCGGCGCATTTCAATACCCCGCGGCATGGGCGGCGCCCGGCAGCGGCAGCGCCACGTCCGGGCCTTGTTGCAGCCATTTCTTGGCAAACACAAAGAAGGTGACGAACAGCACGATGTAAAACACGAAGAACATCAGCATGCTGCCGGCCACGGCGTGGGCCGCCACGTCGGAGACGGCGTCGCGCGTACGCAGCAGGCCATACACGACCCACGGCTGGCGTCCCACTTCGCGCACGATCCAGCCGCACTCGACGGCGATATACGGCAGCGGTATCGTCAGCACCCAGGCCAGCAGCAGTGTGCGCTTGCGCACGAACTCTTCCACGCGCCCGCCCACCTTGCGCCAGGCCACGAAGGTCCAGAACGACAGCAGCACGAACCACATGCCGATGCCGGCCATGGCGCGGAAGGCGTAGTACAGCAGCGGCAGCATGGGCGGCTGGTCTTCGCGGGCGATGTCGGCCAGGCCCGTGATCTTGCCCGTGGCGCTATGCGTGGCAATCACGCTCAGCATGCCGGGCACTTCGATGGACCAGTCATTCTTTTGCTCCGCCTGGTTGGGCCAGGCCAGCAGGGACCAGGCCGCCCCTTCGCCATCGGGATTCGTGTGCCAGTGGCCTTCGATGGCCGCGCCCTTGGCTGGCTGGGTCTTGAAGACGTCGACACCGCTCGAATCGCCGAGCCACACTTGCAAGGGTGCGATGATCAGCAGCAACATCAGCGCCAGCTTGAACGAGCGGGCGAAGAAGGCCGGTTCGCGGCGCTTGAACATATACCAGGCGGAAATGCCGGCGATGACGAACAAGCCCGTTTCCACGGCGGCCACCCACATGTGGCCCACGGCCCAGGCCATGTCGGGATTGAAGATGGCGGCCACGTAATCGGTGACGATGATCTTGCCGTCCGCCACGCGCACGCCGGCCGGCGTCTGCATCCAGGAATTGGCGACCATGATCCAGAACGAGGATATGCTGGACCCGAGCGCCACCATGCCGGTGGCAAACAGGTGCACGCCCTTCGGTACGCGGCCCCAGCCGAACATCATGATGCCGATGAAGCCCGCTTCCAGCATGAAGGCCATGGCGCCCTCGAAGCCGAGGATGTTGCCGATGAACTGGCCGGAATGGTGCGAAAACGGCGCCCAGTTGGTGCCGAACTGGAATTCCAGGGGAATCCCGCTGACGACGCCGACGGCAAAGTTCAGTACCAGCAGCTTGCTCCAGAAGCGCGCGTGGCGGTAGTAGACTGGGTCGCTGGTGCGCAGCCACAGCGCCTCGACAACAAACAGGAACAGCGACAGGCTGATCGTCAAGATGGGCCACAGGATGTGGAAGATGGCCGTCATCGCAAATTGCGCGCGCGACAGGTCCAGGGTATCGAAACCGAACATGGCGTTCTCCTGTTCAGCTGACTGCGGCCGAAGGCGACAGCAGCACGGGAATGGATTTGAAGGTCGGTGTGCGCGAGCCTTCGCCCACGCTGTCGAGCGGCACCAGCGGATTGGTTTCCGGGTAGTAGGCGCCGATGCAGCCGCGCGGGATGTCGTACTCGACCAGCAGGAAACGGTCGGCGCGGCGGGCTATGCCGTCATCCCACACGCCGATCAGGTCGACCCAGTCGCCGGCCGCAAAGCCTAGCATGGCCAGGTCGTCCTTGTTGATGAAGACGACCCGGCGCTGGCCGAACACGCCACGGTAGCGGTCGTCCATGGCGTAGATGGTCGTGTTGTATTGGTCGTGCGAACGCGTGGTCATCAGCACCATCAGGCGCTCGCCATATTGCTGGCGCGCACGGTGGATCGGCGTATCGAGTTCGATGGCGTTGACGAGGAATTGCGCCTTGCCGCTTTGCGTCTTCCACACGCGTTCGCGCGAGGCAATTTCCAGATGGAAGCCGCCCGGTTTGGCCACGCGCAAGTTGTAGTCGAAAAAGTCGTCGAACACTTGCTCGATGGAATCGCGCAGCAGCGCATAGTTACCGGCATAGCGCAGCCAGTCGATCTTTTCGCTGCCGAGGGTCGCTTGCGCCATGCCGGCCACGATGGCGATTTCCGAGCGCAGATTGGGTGAGGCGGGCTGGTTCATGCCGAACGAGATATGCACCATGCTCATCGAGTCTTCCACCGTCACGCCTTGCGCCACGCCCGCCTGCACGTCGATCTCCGTGCGTCCCAGGGTGGGCAGGATCAGCGCATCCTTGCCGTGCACCAGATGGCTGCGGTTGAGCTTGGTGGCGATATGCACGGTCAGGTCGCACGAACGCAGCGCATCCCACGTGCGCGGCGTGTCCGGCGTGGCCATCGAGAAATTGCCGCCGAGCGCGACAAACACTTTGACCTTTTTCTCCAGCATCGCTGCGATGGTGCCGACGGCATCGTAGCCGTGGTGGCGCGGCGGCTCGAAGTTGAAGACCAGGCCCAGGCGGTCGAGGAATTCCTTGGTCGGCTGTTCCTCGATGCCCATGGTGCGGTCGCCCTGCACGTTCGAGTGGCCGCGCACGGGGCACAGGCCCGCGCCCCGTTTGCCGATATTGCCGCGCATCATCATCAAGTTCGACAGGATTTGCACGGTGGCCAGCGAATTCTTGTGCTGCGTCACGCCCATGCCCCAGGTGGCGATGACGGCCTTGCCCTTCACATAGATTTGCGTGAGCTCTTCGATCTTGTCGCGCGCCACGCCCGATTCGGCAATCAGCAAGTCCCAGCTTTCGGCGCGCAGGTCGGCGGCGAAGGCGTCGAAGCCCGTCGTGTGTTCGGCGATGAAATCGCAGTCGAGCACGCGCTCCTGGCCGTGGGCGATGGCCTCGTCATCGAGCTCGACGACGCGCTTGGCCATGGCCTTGATCAGCGCGAAGTCGCCGCCCAATGTCGGGCAGATGAACAGCGAACAGATGTTCGTGCTGCCGCCCGTCAGCATTTCCAGTGGATGCTGCGGGCTGGTGAAGCGCTCCAGGCCCCGTTCGTGCAATGGGTTGATGGAAACGATGGTGGCGCCGCGGCGCGACGCTTCGCGCAATTCGCCCAGCATGCGCGGGTGGTTGGTGGCGGGATTCTGGCCGAACAGCAGCAGGGTGTCCGCATGCTCGAAGTCGTCCAGCAGCACCGTGCCCTTGCCGATGCCGACCGTTTCCGGCAAGCCGCGGCTGGTGGCTTCGTGGCACAGGTTGGAGCAATCGGGGAAGTTATTGGTGCCGTAGGCGCGCACGAACAGTTGATACAAAAAGGCCGCTTCGTTGCTGGCGCGGCCAGACGTATAGAAGGCGGCCTGGTTCGGGTCGTCCAGCGCGTGCAGGTGGTGCGCCACGAGGGCGAAGGCGTCGTCCCAGGAAATGGCCTGGTATTTGTCGCTGGCGGCGTCGTACACCATGGGGTCCGTCAAGCGGCCATGTTGCTCCAGATCATAGTCCGACTGCTCCATCAGTTCGGTGACCGTGTGCTCTTCGAAAAATTCCGGGCGCACGCGCTTGCTCGTCGATTCGGCGGCCACGGCCTTGACGCCGTTTTCGCAGAATTCAAACGTCGACGCGTGTTCGCGGTCGGGCCAGGCGCAGCCGGGACAGTCGAAACCGTCGGGCTGGTTTTGCTCGAACAGGGAGCGGTAATTGCCTGCGCTGACTTTTTCCTTGAACAGATTGATGGCCACATACTTGAGGGCCCCCCAACCGGCCGCGGCATGGGTGTAGGGCGCGATGCGCGCGTCGGACTTTGGCTTGCTCATGATGACTCTCCTGGTGATGTGCGATGGGACAATCACATGGTAGGGGCGGCGGACTGCCCCGTAGGCGCACAGTTCCGGACAAAAAAACAGAGTACAGATGGCAAGATGACGATGCCGGTCGCGCCGGCGCCGGCCGTGATCTATGATGTGGACAAGGAGAAAAAACATGCAAAAGGAAGAAGGAATCGATGCGGCGCTGATCGCGCTGCTGGCGCTGCTGTGGCAAGCGCGCCAGGAGGCGCCGGTGAAACCATGGTCGCTGGCCAAGCTGGCCAAGCGGGCGGGAGTACAGATGAGCACTTTGCTGCGCCAGCTCAATGCGCTGTCCAGCGCGGGACTGGTGGTGGTCGCCACGGCGGAGAGCGGCGGCGGCAGCGCGCTACTCAGCGCGGCGGGCGAGGAACTGTGCGCCAGCGTCTTTACTGCACCGCCAGCGGAATAGATCGCGTCTGTACTCTATCGGCTGGCGCCGGACTGTACCTCTTTGCCTGCTCCCATTCGTCCTATGCTGGACACAGACGAATGCACATCAAGGGGAAGCACAATGAATACCATCATGTATCCGCAGCCAGCGCTCCGGCAGCCAGACTATAGTGAGCCATGCGTGGACATGCTGGGCCGCCCCCTGACGGACTTGCGCATTTCCGTCATCGACCAGTGCAATTTCCGCTGCACCTATTGCATGCCGGCCGAACTGTACCCCAGCGATTACCCGTTTCTTCCCTCCAGCGAGCGCCTGTCCTTCGAGCAGATCGAAACCATGGCGCGCGCCTTCGTGCGCCTCGGTGTCGACAAGATCCGCATCACTGGCGGCGAGCCGCTGCTGCGCAAGAACCTCGAACGGCTGATCGAAATGCTGGCGCGTCTCACCACGCCGGACGGGCGCGCCGTGAGCATCGCGCTGACGACGAATGGCAGCTTGCTGGCGGCCAAGGCGCGTTCGCTGAAGGATGCGGGCCTGGAGCGGGTCACCGTCAGCCTCGACAGTCTTGACAACGGTATTTTCCAGCGCATGAATGGCGTCGATTTTCCTGTCGAGAAAGTGCTGCACGGTATCGAGGTGGCGCAAGCCGTGGGCTTGACTCCCGTGAAGGTCAACATGGTCGTGCAGAAAGGCGTCAACGATAGCCAGATCGTCCCGCTGGCGCGCCACTTCCGCCACACGGGGGTGATCCTGCGCCTGATCGAATTCATGGACGTGGGCGGCATCGGCGCCTGGTCGCGCACGCACGTCGTCACGTCCGAGGCGGCGCGCGCGCTGATCGCTGCCGCATTCCCCCTCGTGCCGCTGGGCGAAGGCAAGCCTGTCCTGCACGAAACGGCCAGCCGCTACCGCTACCTTGATGGCGGCGGCGAAGTGGGTTTCATTTCCAGCGTGTCGCAGCCGTTCTGCGGCGACTGCAGCCGCGTGCGCGTGTCGTCGGACGGCAAACTGTTTACCTGCCTGTTTGCCCACGACGGCCTCGACCTGCGGCCCCGGCTTGACTCGGTGAAAGGACTGGAAGCCCTGCTGCGCCAGCACTGGCAGCGACGTGGCGACCGCTACTCGGAAGTGCGCGGCGCGCTGGCCCAGGTTGGCGGGCGCAAGCAGTATCCCACCGTGCGCATGTCGCTGGTGGGCGGGTGACGGGACTGCGTGAAATGCCTACAGGAATTCGGTGATGAGCTTACCGAGCAGAATAATGGCTTGCTCGACGCCCACGCTCCACGGATAACTGTAGTTGAGGCGGATGCAATGCTTGTAAGCCTGGCTGACGGAAAACATGCGGCCCGGACCCACCGTGATCTTGCATTCCAGCGCGCGCCGGTACAGCTGCATGGAATCTATATTGCCGGGCAGCTCCACCCACAGCACGTAGCCGCCCTGCGGGTGCGAGATTTTCGTGCCGGCAGGAAAGAAGCGCAGCACGGCGGCCGCCATGATGCGCGCTTGCTGGGCATATGCCTTGCGGGTGCGGCGCAGATGCTGTTCGTAGCCGTCGTTTTGCAGGTATTCGGCGATGGCCAGCTGGGGAAACGAGGACGTGGCCAGGGTATTGAGGAATTTGAGCTCTTCCACCTTGCCCCGGTAGCGTCCGGCCAGGGCCCAGCCCACGCGCTGCGCCGAACTGAGGCTCTTGGAAAACGAGGAGCAGTGCAGCACCAGGCCCTTGCGGTCGTACGATTTGAGCGAGGACGGATGGGCATCGCCGTAATACAGTTCGTTGTAGACGCCGTTTTCGATGGCGGGCACGTCGTGCTGCTCCAGCAGCTGGTACAGGGCCCGCTTGCGCTGGTCGGACATCTGGAAGCCCAGCGGATTCTGGAAGTTCGGCATCACCATGACGGCGGCGATGGGCTGGCGGGCCATGATGTCGGCCAGCGCCTCGATGCTGATGCCGTCGTACGGATCGGTGGATACTTCCACCACCTTCATGCCCAGCCGTTCGACGGCCATCAGCATGGCATAGAAGGTGGGCGACTCGACGGCGATGGTGTCGCCCGGCTTGGCCACGGCTTGCAGGCACAGGTTGATGGCTTCCGTGGCGCCCACGGTGACGATGATTTCGTCGGGATCGACGGCCAGGCCGTTCTCCATGTAGCGGCGGGCGATTTCGCGGATCAGCTGTGGGTTACCCGGCGGCAGGTCGTCCGTCACGTTCCACGCGCGGTTGCGGCGCGCCACGGCGCCCGCATACTGGTTGATGCGTTCCCAGGGAAACAGCGACGGATCGGGGTAGGGCGAGCCCAGCGGGATGGCGTCGTGCAAGCCGATCGAGCGCAGGGTCGACAGCACCAGGCGGCTGACGTGCACTTCCGCCGGCACGGGGCTGGGATGCGACGCCTGCATGCACATGGCGGGCGCGGCCGTGTCGCTGGCGCGCGGGCGCACGAAGTAGCCGGACTGGGGCCGGCTTTCTATCACGCCCATGCTTTCCAGCTTGACGTAGGCGCGCAGCACCGTGGTGATGCTCAGCTTGTGCTGCTGGCTGGTCTGGCGCACGGATGGAATGCGTTCGCCGGGCAAGAGCACGCCCTTGGCCACCAGTTGCTCGATGTCGCTGACGAGCTTTTCATACAATTTCATGCAATGGTATCCATTCTTTGATTCTTGCTCTACGTCATTGCATTATCTTCCAATTCATGGGGGAGGTATGCTTGCAATGAACGCATGTTGTCGAAATGAAACTGTCATCCCGTACTTCTGGTTTACCATCCACATAGAAAATGAAAAAAGGAATATTGGTCATGGCAATTCCACAAAGCATGCTGTCCGTCGTCGCGCGCGACGAAGTGCATTTGCAGTTCAATGTGAAGGCCGGCGTTGAACCGGAGCAGTTGTTCAGGGTGCTGGGCAAGCTGTGGGAGTCCGAGGTCACGGGCATCCTGGACCCCACCCTGAACCGCCACCATCAGTTGACGGGCGGCACGGCCAACGTGGTACTGGGATTCAAGCCCGAGCTGTGGCGCGCCGCTTGCCCGGGTTGCGTGCCGGACAATATGGCGTCGTTCGGCCAAGACCTGGTGGGCGCCAACGGCAAGATGGCGCCGGCCACCCAGCACGATTTCTGGGTCTGGATCACGCAGTCGAACGCGGCCACCCTGTACGACAGCATGCGCACGACGCTCACTTTGCTGAGTCCTTTCGCCGAGCTGGCCAGCGAGCAGGTGTGTTTTCCGTATCACAATAACGTGACGTTTGACGGCTTTGCCGACGGCGTCGCCAACCCGAATCCGTTTCGCGCCAACGGCGTGGCCATCATTCCGGACGGTGAAGCGGGCGCGGGCGGCTCCACCGTGCTGCTGCAAAAATGGCGTATGGATGTGGAACGCCTGCGCGCCTTGCCCGTGCACGCGGCGGAGCAGGTGTGGGGCCGCACCAAGGCCGGCAGCCATGAATTGTCGCCGCTGCCCGTCGATTCCCATGTGGGCCGTAACCAGTTCATCCGCGATGGCGAGGAAGTCGATATCGTGCGCCGCAATGCCAATTACGCCAATGCCAGCGAGGCGGGCGTCATGTTTGTCGGTTTCTGCAAGGACATCACGGTGACCATGGGCATGCTGCGGCAAATGTACGGCGTAGGCTATGATGGCGTCACCAAGACGGACCGGCTGCTGGATTTTTCCACGGCGCTGTCGTCGGCGATCTATTTTGTGCCCAGCATCGATGCCTTGCTGGCCGTGGGTATTTCGCCGGCGGATCCCGGCTGAGGGCCGTCCCGGCGGTCCCTATTTTTACTTTAAAGGAGTTTTCCATGCGTATTCGTCCCGCCACATTGCTGTCCGCCCTGATCTTCGGCAGCGTCGTCTTCAGCGCTTCCGCTTCCGCCGTCGGCCTGGGTTTCCTGGCCGATACGCCCATGGCTTACCTGAACAAGAACGACAAGCCCGTCTTCGTGAAGGCCGTCACCGACGTGCTCAATGACAAGAAGGATGGCGAAACCGTGCAATGGAGCAATGAAGGCTTGCGCAATTCCGTGCGCATCGCCGCCGAGATCACGGCCAGCGACACGGAAAAGACGGATGCGCAAACATGCCGCAAGGTGCAGGTTGCCTTGAACGCCAAGGGCCAGGAACAGACCCTCAAGCTGAAGGTCTGCAAGGCCGGCGCGGCCGCGTGGAAAGTGGCGAAGAGCTGATTGCCCGTGCATTTCCCTTGCCGGTTCTGCACCGGCAAGGTGCGACTTTCTCATAAGTAAGTGTTGCAGCGGTTAGAATCACGCTTTACCCTCACTTTTCTCACCTGCATGCAGCAAAGTCGCCTCCTGTTTTTCCGCCTGGCCGGCCAGTTTCGCCGCTATGGCGCCATCGTTGTCGCCACCTTGCTGGCCGTGGGCGTGGCGTCCGCCACCGATGTGTTGTTAATCCGCCAGTTGCAAAACGTCGTCGATGCCATGCGCGCGACGGCCAGCACGCAGGTCGCGCCCGTGTCCGGCGTGATGGGCATGCTGCAGGGCTGGGTCGACCGTTTCTTGCCTGCACAGGCGGGGCAGGTGGACCTGTGGGTGATTCCCGCCACTATCCTGGGCCTGGCCGTGTTGCGCATGGTGTCGAGCTTTGCCGGCGATTATGGTTCCGTCTGGCTATCGAGCCGGGTGCAGGCCGACCTGCGCGAAAAGATGTTCGCCACCATCATGCGTCTGCCCAGCCGCTTTTTCGATACCACCACCACCAGCCTGACGCAGTCGCGCGTGGCGTTCGACGCCAGCCAGGTGTCGCAGGCGGGCTTGAACGTGCTCAACGTGATGGTGCGCGATTCCGTCGCCACCGTCGGCTACTTGATTTTATTGTTCAGCATCGACGTGAAACTGGCCCTGTTCTGCATGGCGTCGATGCCCATCGTGGCCATCGTCGTGACCCTGGCGGGACGCCGCATGCGCCACCTGAGCAAGAGTTCGCAGCAAGCCGTGGGCGAGTTGACGTCCGTGCTGGACGAAAGCATAGCCGGCCAGCGCGTCGTGAAAATCTTTGGCGGCCAGGATTATGAACAGGCGCGCTTCGTCGACGTGGTCAAGCGCAACCGCCAGCTGGCTGTCAAGCACGCGGCTACCTCGGCCATGAATTCCGGCTTCATCATGATGCTCGTCGGCATTACCCTGTCGTCCGTGATTTACTTCGCCATGCTGCGCGCGCAAAGCGGCGCCATCACGCCGGGCGCTTTCGTCGCGTTCATGGGCGCGCTGATGGCCATGCAGTCGCCGATCAAGAATTTGACGAAGATCAATGAGCCGCTGCAGCGGGGCCTGGCTGCGGCCGAGTCCGTTTTTGGTTTGATCGACACGCCGCTGGAGCCGGACCCGGGCACAGTGGCCCCGGCCGCGGTGCAGGGCAATTTGTCCTTGCAGAACGTGCATTTCCGCTACAACAGCGACGATCCCGATGCACCCACGGCCTTGAGCAATATCACGCTCGATATCCGCGCCGGTGAGACGGTGGCCCTGGTGGGCGGCTCCGGCGGAGGCAAGACAACCTTGCTGGGCTTGCTGCCGCGCTTCTATGACGTCAGCGGCGGCCAGATCCTGCTCGACGGCGTCGACGTGCGCGACTACGCCTTGCTGGCCCTGCGGCGCCAGTTTGCCCTCGTCAGCCAGGATGTGATCCTGTTCAACGACACGATGGCGGCGAATATCGCGTATGGCGACCCGGCCCCGGACCAGGACCGCATCGAAGCATCGGCGCGCGCCGCCTACGCCCACGACTTCATCATGCAGTTGCCGCAAGGCTACGACACCCAGGCTGGGCAGAACGGTTCGCGCCTGTCGGGCGGACAACGCCAACGCCTGGCCATCGCCCGCGCCCTGTACAAGGATGCGCCGATTTTGCTGCTCGACGAAGCGACCAGCGCGCTGGACACGGAGTCGGAGCGCTCCGTGCAGGCCGCGCTGGAAGTGCTGATGCGCAACCGCACCACCATCGTCATCGCCCACCGCCTGTCCACCATCGAAAGCGCCGACCGCATCGTCGTCATGCAGGGCGGGCGCCTGGTGGAATCGGGCAGCCATGCGGACTTGCTGCAGCAGGGCGGCGCGTATGCGCGCCTGCATGCGAGCCAGTTGTCGCCCGTCAAGGATGCCCTGGGCTGACGCCTGGCCCATCCTGCCCATGCGCCAGGCCGGAGCCGGACCAGCAGGTCCGTCCCGGCCTTTTTTCATGGGGCGGCAATCGTGCCTGTGGCGACCGGCGCTTGCCTTTATGATGGCAGCCGCAAAGCAACATGAACAATGGAGCAACATGAAGAATCAACAGACAATGCGCTGGCTGCTGGCCGCCGCGCTGGGTATGAGTACGGCCTTGCCGCTGGCGGCACAGGAAGATACGCCGTCGCCGGCAACGGCTTCCCATCACGCGCAAGAAGAGGACAGGACCATGTATCTGGATGAAAATTTCATGCCGAGCAACGAGCGCCGCGCCGTGTATGCGCTGCGCACGCCACCCGTGCGCGACGAGGCGCTGGGCGCCTGGCATGTACGGCTCGAATTTCCCGACACGCCGGGCGTGCTCGCCTTTGAAACCTATGCCACGGATCTGGACTTGAGCCAGGTCAAGTTCGTGAAGTTTCGCAAGTACTACCACGAGAATGGCCAGATGCTGCGCGAAACCTATTTCAATGCCCAGGGCGAGGAGCTGCTCGGCGGCAGTGTGTACTTCGAGAATGGCCAGGTCCAGCAGCGGGTGACCGCCTTGCCGAACGGGCGCGACAGCATTTCGGAAACGTATCACCAGAATGGCCAGCTGATGAGCCGCACGCTGTATCACGGCGACGAGATGGCCGATGGCGAGCAAGTGTCGTATGGCGCGAACGGGGCCGTCAGCAACCGCTCGTATCGACGCCATGGCCAGATGGATGGTGTGGAGGAATCGTTTTATGCCGATGGCAAGCTGTTCCGGAAGGGGCGGTACGTCAATGGCCAGCGCGAGGGCGAGTTCGTCATGTACGCGCAGGATGGCAAGGTGCTGGCCCGGACCGTCTGGGTGCACGGCCAACCCGACGGCTGGTCGTTTGAAAGCCATGGCAATGGCGTCGTGTCGAACAAGACGCTGTACCAGAAGGGTGCCGTGCTCAGCTTGCAAACGTGGGCCCCGAGTGGCCGGCCCGTGTTTGCCTGGCAAAAAGACGCGCAGGGGCGCGACCACGGCGACACGACGGATTGGCATGCCAACGGCGCGCGCGCCAGCGTGACCCCGTTTGTCGAAGGCCAGCGCCACGGCTTGCTGCAGACGTGGTACGACGACGGCAGCCTGCGGCAGATCGTGCCGTACGAACACGGCAAGAAGCACGGCATCGAGCGCCAATGGGACAAGGCCGGCAAGCTGGTGCTGGAACAGGCATGGCAAGCCGGAGAGCCAGTTTCCATGCGCTAGGAGTCGTCCGCCTTTGCAGGTATCATGCAGGAATTCCGGCCCGCCAGCAGGCGTGAAGCCGGCGGGATAACTGGAGGCAATGGTGGTGGAAGCGGAAGTATCGGCGATGGCCAGGGCACAAGGCATGGCCTTGCAAAACATGCGCGTCGTGATGCGCGCGGCGCAGCGCCACTCGGCGCAGATCGAGAAGCAATGCGGCGTATCGGGCGCGCAATTGTGGGTGATGCAGGAATTGCTGGAGCGGCCGGGCTTGCGCATGGGCGAGCTGGCCAGCAAGATGTCGATCCACCAGACGACGGCCAGCAACCTGGTTGAGGCGCTGGTCAAAAAAGCCTATGTGCGCAAGGCGCGCGACCAGCCCGACCAGCGCGTGGTGACCCTGACCCTGACGGCGGAAGGGCAGGCCGTGATCGCTGGCGCGCCGCAGCCGGCGCGCGGCTTGCTGCCCAGCGCGCTGAGCCAGCTCGATGCCGACAGCCTGGCGCACCTGAACCAGGGCTTGAGCGCCTTGCTGGCCGTCGTCGCTCCCGATGACAGGCAGGCGGGCATGCAACCGTTTCCGTTCACCATGTAATCACTGGCAAGCGTGCGGCTGGACCGCCGCGCTTGCCATTATCATCGGCGCTGTCGCACCGTTGATGAAAGCACGCATTGAAGATATTCACTTCCGTTTTGCTGGCCACCGTCCTGGCCGGTTCTTCCACCATTTGCATGGCCCATGAGTTGGTCATCCCGGCTTTGCCTTCCGGGCAATCGCCGGCCTCCCTCTATTTCGACGCGGATTACCAGCCCGCTGCGCCCGCTGCGGCCATGTACGAGCAGCGCGCACCGTTGCACCACGATGCGTCCCGCCAGGCATGGCATTGGCAGCTGCATTTCGCGCAGCCGCCAGGCAAGCTGCACATGGATGCCTGGCTGCGCAGCACGGACCTGGCGTCGCCCGGTTACGTCTACCAGCGCAGCGTGTATTTCGCCGATGGCCAGCTGGGCTTGCTGGAAGAGCGCAATGGGGAGGGAGACTTCGATGGCGTGACCGTCGCGTACTATGCGGACGGCACGGTGAAAAGCCGCAAGGCTTACCGCGCAGGCGAGTACGAAGGCTTGCATAGCCACTATCATGCGAATGGCCAGCTGAGGCATGCATTGCTGTATCACGCGGGCCAGCCCGCCGATGGCGAATTCCTGAGCTTTGACGAGCATGGCCAGGTCAGCAACCGCGCGCATTTTGCCGATGGCGTGCTGACCGGTGAAGTGACGGCGTTTCATCCGGATGGCAGGCTGGCCGAGCGGGGACCGTATCTGGACGGCCAGCGCAACGGCCTGCACCAGGCTTGGTGGCCGGACGGCCGTGAAATGTCGCGCCTCAATTTCTTGCATGGCAAGCCGCAGGGCTGGTCGCTGCTGTATTTCGCGAATGGCCAGCTGGACCAGAAAAACCTGTTCGAGGATGGCGTCATGCTGAGCACGCAAAGCTGGCGCGACGATGGCACGCCGCTGCGCCAGCGCCAGCAGGATGAGCAGGGCCGCGCGCAGGGCGAGGACAGGCAATGGCATGCGAACGGCAAGCTGGCCCGGCTCGTTGCCTACCATGATGACGTGCCGCATGGCGCGTGGCGGGAGTGGCATGCGGACGGCTCGCCCCGCCATGCCGTGGACTACGTGCACGGGCGCAAGCAGGGCCTGGAACGGGCCTGGGCCGGCGACGGCACGCGCACCATCTGCGAGTGGCAGGATGGCCGCTTGCTGCGTGCCTGCCGCAATTTCTAGCTTGCTGCCGCTGGCAACCGTTGCAATTGCAGCTGCGCCAGCGCCCCGTACAGCGGTTCGCTGAGTACGCGCGACACCGTGCTGGCGACGACGGCGCAGGCCATCAGGCTCAGCACCATGCCGTGGCCGTCGACCATTTCCATGACAATGATGAAGGCTGTCAGCGGCGCCTGCGTGGCGGCGGCCAGGAAGCCCACCATGCCCAGCGCGATCAGGGCCGGCGCGTGCGGGTAGTGCAGCAGCACGGCGATATCGTGGCCAATGCCGGCGCCGATGGCCAGGGACGGCGCGAAGATGCCGGCCGGCACGCCCGACCAGACGGTCAGCCACGTCGCCACATACTTGAAGGCAACAAAGGCGGGGGAGGCATCACTGGCGCCTTCCAGCATGGCGCGCGTGGCCACGGTGCCGCTGCCGAACGTGGCGCCGTGGCTGGCGATGCCGATGGCCGCCACCAGCACGCCGCACACGGCGGCGAACAGCACGGGACGGCCTGTTCTCCACGCAGACAATTTTCCCAGTGGATTGCCCCGGGCGGAGGCCAGCAGCAGCCGGGCGAACAGGCCGCCCGCCACGCCCGCGACCAGGGTCACGAGCAAGCCTGGCAAGGCCAGCGCCAGGCCAATGGGGCCGGGGTGGATGATGCCGAAGTGGGTGGCGTTGCCGTGGATCGACACGGCCATCATGCCGGCCAGCACGATGCCGGCGACGATGAGGCCGCTGTTGCGCTGCTCCGGCGAGCGTGACAGTTCCTCGATGGCAAACATGACGCCCGCCAGCGGCGTGTTGAAGGCGGCCGCGATGCCGGCCGCGCCACCGGCCACCAGCAGGGAATGGGCGCTCACCTGCGAGTGACGGGGCAGCCAGCGGCGTGCGGCCAGCATCACGCCGGCCGCGATCTGCACGGACGGCCCTTCGCGCCCCAGGGACAATCCCCCCAGCAAGCCGCCCGCCGTCAGGCAGATTTTCGCGGCACTGAGTTTCAACGAGACAAACAAGGAGCGCTGTTCCGGCGCCACGGCAGGGTCCAGGGTGGCCATCACTTGCGGGATGCCGGAGCCGGCCGCGCCCATCGCGTAGCGGCGCGTCAGCCAGACCAGCAGGGCGGCGCAGACAGGCGTCCACAGCAGGGCGAACCACCAGGCCTTGCCGTTAAAAAAGAGAAACAGGTCCAGCGCTTCTTCCGCCAGCCACGTAAAGCCCACGACGACGAGGCCCGCGATGGCGGCCATGCCGACGACGACGGCGCGCGACCACCACAGGCGCGGGTTGGCAAATTCATGCTTGAAGGCAGAGGGAATATCGTGCAAGTGCTTCATTGCGGCAAGTCCAGGAAGGGGCGCGCAGGGCGTCGGGGAGACTTGCCATTATATAGATGTATTTGTTCAAATGTATTTCCTGTGCCTTATTTGTGGGCAAGAGGCGACAACAGCTTCGCCTCGGCCAGGAAATCGACGAGGGCCCGCACTTTCGGCGCCAGGTGCGGTCCTGACGGCCACAGCAGCCAGCAACTGTGGGCTGGATGGCCGGCGATCGCGTAGTCCCTCAGCACTTCGACCAGGCTGCCGTCATCGATGGCGCTGCGCACATGAAAGTCGGGCAGCCAGGCGATGCCCAGGCCTTGCCGGGCGAAGTGCAGGCGTGCTTCCACGTTGTTGCACACCATCGACAAAGGCAAGTCCGGTACCGGCGCCTCGGCTTCCTGGCGCAGCTGCCATTGTTCGATCTTGCCGCTGTGGCGGAAGCGGTAGTGCAGGCAAGTATGGTGTTGCAGATCAAGAGGACAGCGCCTGTCGCCGATGGATGCCGCCACCGTGTTGCGCGCGCATGCCCTGCTGGAGCGGGGCGGGCAGCCGGGCAAGATCGTCGTCAGCGATTGAATCTGGCTTACACGAACAGCTCCTGCCGCGCGCTCTGGCTGATGGCGATGGTTGCCGGGTGGCTCAGGCGCCGTTCCGTGGTGATCGCATACACTTGCTCGACGAGGCTGTCGACCCGGCCCAGCGCCACCACGGCGTACTGTTCGCAGACCTGGGGTGCGATGACGGTGGGCGCAAAGAACAGGCCGGCGCCGGACTGGCCGAAGGCTTTCATCATGGCGCTGTCGTCGAACTCGCCGACGATGCGCGGGTGCAGGTTGTTGTCGCCCAGCCACTGCAGCAAGCGTCCGTAAATGGCGAAGTCTTCTCCGGGCAGCAGCAGCGGCGCGCCATCGAGGCATTGCGGGAAGCTCCCCGTCAGGGTGACGGCCAGCGCTGGCGTGCCGAACAGGGTCATGCCGCTTTCGCCCAGCAAATGGTTAAAGCCGCGCACGCTCAAGTGGGCCGGCATGGGACGGTCCGCCATGATCAGGTCGAGCCGGTGCACGGCCAGGTCCGCCAGCAGGCTGGCCAGCCGGCCTTCGCGGCAAATGATGCGCAGCGGTTCGGCCAGTCCCAGCGCCGGCGCGACGAGGCGGCAGGCGATCAGTTTTGAGACGGAATCGGCGCAGCCGACGCGGAAGGTCGTCGTCGTGGTGCGCGACTGGTCGCGCACGATTTCCAGCAATTCATCGCCCGTGCTGAAAATGCTTTCGGCATGGCTGAGGATGCGCCTGCCCGTGTCCGTCAATTCCAGCTGGCGCCCGCTGCGGCGGAACAGTTCCACGCCCAGGGTCTCGGCAAACTCGCTGAGCTGGCCGGAAATCGATTGCGGCGTCAGGTGCAGCTGCTCGGCCGCGCGGGCGATACTGCCCGTCTTGGCCACCATCCAGAAATAGCGCAAGTGCTTGAAGTTGAGTGTCGACATGGTGTTTCCCGGTAAATAAATACATCGAGCTTTTCGATGTATTGTTAAATTATATTCGATTTGTTCGATGTTTATATTCGGACTATGATGGCTGCTCAATTCATGCAAGGAGAGTGCCATGGACTTCAGGATACAAACAGAGCATTGCGGAGGCCGCCGATGAACGGCCTGGAAAGTATTGCTACGGCCCCCATGTGGGCCGGCTTCATCGCCTTTGTCCTGGTGATGCTGGCGCTGGACTTGTTCGTCTTTGGCGGCAACAAGGCGCACAAGGTCAGTGTCAAGGAAGCGGCGACATGGTCGCTCGTGTGGGTCAGCCTGGCCCTGCTGTTCAACGGCGGCCTGTGGTGGTATCTGAACGGCACGGCCGGTCCCGAGATCGCCAACCAGAAGGCGCTGGAATTTTTCTCCGGCTACCTGATCGAAAAAGCATTGTCGGTCGATAACGTGTTCGTCTTCCTGCTGATCTTCAGCGCCTTCCAGGTACCGATCCAGTACCAGCGCCGCGTGCTGATCTATGGCGTGCTGGGCGCGATCGTCATGCGCGCCGTGATGATCATGGCCGGTGCATGGGTGGTGAGCGAGTTCAGCTGGGTGCTATACCTGTTCGGCGCCTTCCTGTTGATTACAGGCATGCGCATGCTGGTGGCGGCCGATGCGGAACCGGACGTGGCGAACAACCCGGTGCTGCGCTTTGCCCGCCGCCACTTGCGGGTGGCCGATGGCGACCATGGCGAGCGTTTCTTCGTGGCAAAGGGTGGCTTGCGTTATGTCACGCCGCTGTTCCTGGTGCTGATCCTGATCGAGGTGACGGACCTGGTATTCGCGGTTGACTCGATCCCGGCGATTTTCGCCATCACGACGGACCCGTTCATCGTCTTCACGTCGAACCTGTTCGCCATCATGGGCTTGCGGGCCCTGTACTTCCTGCTGGTGGACGTGGCTGACCGCTTCCACATGCTCAAGTATGGCCTGGCGATGGTGCTGGTGTTCATCGGCGCAAAGATGCTGATCATGCCGTGGTACCACGTGCCGGTGGAAGCATCGTTGCTGGTGGTGGCAGTCCTGATCGTGTCGAGCTGCGTGGCCAGCGTGTTCATCACCCGCAGCGACAAACAGTAAAACAGCAGTACGGCGCGCCCCGCACGGCGGTGGCGCGCTTTTTAACCTCACAATGGAAAAGAGATTATGCGTACGTATGAAGTAAACAGTCCCCAGGCAGCGGGACGTATCCTGGCCCTGATGATGGTGGTCGACGGCAACCTGGCCAGCGCCGAGCTGCAAGCCATGCACCGCAGCAAGATCCTCGAGCATATCGACCTGGCGCCGGCCGCCTTCCAGCAACTGCTGCAAGACTTGTGCGACGACATGCTGACGTCGACCGTGCATGGCGCCGTGCAGCTGGCCAATGGCGTGATTGACAGCCTGCTCGATGAAATCGATGACCCGGACTTGCGCCGCAAGCTGTTGCAAGCCATGTGGAAGATCGCCGATGCGGACGACTGGCTGGCCGATGGCGAAGCCGTCTTGCTGGCCCGCGCCAGCGCGGCATGGTCGGCGGAAACGAACTTCCGCGCGCATGCCGCCTGATGCACATCAAGCCGTCTTGTGTCCCATCGCAATGACGGCGGCGCCGGCCAGGGCCAGGCCCACGCCGGCGATGTCCGTCCAGGCCGGCGTGACGCCGTCCACCAGCCACAGCCATCCCAGGGCCGTGGCGATATAGATGGCGCCATACGTGGCGTACACCCTGCCGCTGGCGGCCGGGTGCAAGGTCAGCAGCCAGACGAAGATCAAGAGGCTGATGGCGGCCGGCAACAGCAGCCAGGCGCTGCCCTTGTTGCTCAGCCATAGCATGGGCAGGTAGCAGCCCAGCAGTTCGGCCAAGGCCGTGACGGTAAACAGCCCGAAGGTGCGGGCCAGTCCAGTCCATTCAATTGCCTCGTTCATTGCATTCCTGTTTTTACCGTCAAGCAGCCATTGTAGCTGCCAGGCTGCCGGCCCTGCTATGATCGGGACCGGATCCCGGAGGAAACAAAATGACGACCACCCCAGCGCCACGCGCCTTGCTGCAAGCCATGTTCCAGGCCGCCATCGAAGCGGCCCAGCCATCGCACTGCATACCGCCCCATCTGCCGCCCGCGCCCGAGGGGCGTTTGATCGTCATTGGCGCCGGCAAGGCGTCGGCCGCCATGGCGCAAGCCGTGGAACGGCACTGGCCGGGGCCGCTGTCGGGCCTCGTCGTCACGCGCTATGGCTATGCCGTGCCGTGTGAGCGCATCGAGATCGTCGAAGCGTCGCATCCCGTGCCGGATGCGGCCGGCATGGAGGCGGCCCGGCGCATGCTCGGCCTGGTCGGCAACTTGCAGGCCGACGACACGGTGCTATGCCTGATTTCGGGCGGCGGCTCGTCCCTGCTGGCCTTGCCGCTGGAGGGCATCAGCCTGGAAGACAAGCAGGCGCTGAACCGCGCGCTGCTGGCGTCGGGCGCCACCATCGGCGAAATGAATTGCGTGCGCCGGCATTTGTCCGCCATCAAGGGCGGGCGCCTGGCAGCCGCCTGCCATCCGGCGCAAGTGGTGACGTTGGCGATTTCCGACGTGCCCGGCGACAAGCTGGGCGATATCGCGTCCGGCCCCACGGTGGGCGACGCCACCACGTGCGAGGACGCGCTGGCCATCGTGCGCCGCTATGGCATGGACTTGCCGGAAAGCATACGCAAAGTGCTGGAAAGCGGGCGCGGCGAATCCGTGAAGCCCGACGATCCACGCCTGGCGCGCACGCACACCACCCTGATCGCCACGCCGCAGATGGCGCTCGAAGCGGCAGCCGCCGTGGCGCGCGCGGCCGGCGTCACGCCGTATATATTGGGCGACAGCCTGGAAGGCGAGGCGCGCGACGTGGGCAAGGTGATGGCCGGCATCGCGCTGCAAACGGCCGTGCGGGGCCAGCCGTTTCCCGCCCCGTGCGTGCTGCTGTCGGGCGGCGAAACGACCGTCACCGTGCGCGGCAACGGCCGTGGCGGGCGCAACGTGGAATTCCTGCTGGCGCTGGGCATCGCGCTCGATGGGCACGAGGGTATCCACGCGCTGGCCGGCGACACGGATGGCGTCGACGGCCAGGAAGACATCGCCGGCGCGGTGCTGGCGCCCGACACCCTGCAACGGGCCTGGGCCCAGGGTATCAAACCGCGCGACAGCCTGGACGACAACGATGGCCACGGCTTTTTCCAGGCGCTGGGGGACTCCGTGGTCACGGGCCCGACATTGACGAACGTCAATGATTTCAGGGCTATCCTGATTACCTGATTACTGGAAACCTTCCAGCACAATCTTCCCTTTTGCCGTATTGCTTTCCAGCAGGGCATGTGCGCGCTTCAAATTCGCCGCATTGATCGTGCCGAAGCGTTCGGCCAGGGTCGTCTTGATGGTGCCCGCATCGACCAGCTGCGCCAGCTCTTCCAGTAGATCATGCTGTTTGACCATGTCAGCCGTCTGGAACAGCGAACGGGTAAACATCAGTTCCCAGTGCAGCGACACGCTCTTGCCCTTGAACTTGCGCACGTCGATGTGCTCGGGGTCGTCGATCAGGGCGAACTTGCCCTGCGGCGCGATCAGTTCCACGATCTGCTCGAAATGCTTGTCGGTCTGGTTCAGGCTGATCACATAATCGACGGGCGGCAAGCCCAGGCGCGTGATTTCCCCCGCCAGCGGCAGGCTGTGGTCGATCACGTGGTGGGCGCCCAGTTCCTTCACCCAGTCGGCCGTTTCCGCGCGCGATGCCGTGCCGATGATGGTGACGCCCGTCAATTGCCGCGCCAGTTGCACCAGCACGGAACCGACGCCGCCGGCCGCGCCGATTACCAGCAGCGACTTGCCCGTCAGATTCCTGTCGCGGCTGAGCTGCAGGCGGTCGAACAGCAGTTCCCAGGCTGTAATGGCCGTGAGCGGCAGGGCGGCGGCCGGGGCAAAGTCCAGGCTGGCGGGCATGTGGCCGACGATGCGCTCATCGACCAGCTGGAATTCGCTGTTGCTGCCGGGGCGGTTGATGGCGCCCGCGTACCAGACTTTATCTCCCACCTGGAACAGGGTCACGTCGGGGCCGACGGCGGTGACGACGCCGGCCGCATCCCAGCCCAGCACTTCCGGCTGGTCCTCTTTCGGGGCGCGGTTCTTGCGCACCTTGGTGTCGACGGGATTGACGGAAATGGCCTTGACGGCGACGAGCAGGTCGCGCCCCGTGGCGACGGGCACGGGCAGCTCGATGTCGAGCAGGGCGTCGGCATCCGTGATGGGCAGGCTGTGGTGGTAGGCGATGGCTTTCATGTGCTTCCTCGTTGGGTGGATACCGTATGATGGTGGCAATGCCGTCCTGGAAACAGGGGGTACGTACCGAAACACTTTCAAAGGAATGCTGAAAATTGCTGCGACTCGATGACTTGCAGGTATTTGTGCGCACGGCCGACCGGGGCAGTTTGTCGGCGGCCGCGCGCGAGATCGGCATTTCGCCCGCGTTGGCCAGCGCCGCCGTCAAGCGCCTGGAAGGGGAGCTGGGCTTGCGTTTGCTGGCCCGCACGACGCGTTCGCTGAGCCTGACGGCGGAAGGCACGCAATACCTGGAACACGCGCGGGAAGCCTTGCGCCTGCTGCGCGCAGGCCACGATGCGCTACTGGCCGGCAAGGACAGTTTCGGCGGAACCTTGAAAATTGCCATGCCCTCCGACCTGGGCCGCAACCTGATGCTGGGCTGGCTGGACGAATTCCAGTCGCGCCATCCGAAACTGCACTACCAGCTCAGCGTCAGCGACCGGGTGGCCGACATGGTGCGCCAGCAAGTCGACGTGGCCATCCGCTATGGCCAGCAAGACGATTCGAGCATGGTCGCCATGCCGATCGCGCCCGCCAACGACCGGGTGCTGGTGGCGTCGCCCGCCTACCTGCGCGAACATGGCCCCCTGCTGGCGCTGGAAGATTTGTCGCAACGCAATTGCCTGCGCTTTGCGCTGGAAGACGGCTTGCACGACCGCTGGACCTTTTACCGCCTGCCCCAGCGCGAGCAAGTGACGGTGTCCGTGAGTGGCAACCGCAGCGCCGACGACGCCGACCTGGTGCGGCGCTGGGCCGTGGCGGGGCTGGGCATCGCCTACAAATCACGGCTCGACGTGGCTGGCGACCTGGCCGCCGGCCGCCTGCAAGCGCTGTTGCCCGGCGTGGCGGGCGAAGCCACGCCCTTGCACCTGGTCTGCACGCACCGGGCGCAGGTGACGCCGCTGGTGCTGCAGCTGCGCGATTTCCTGCGCGACAAATGTGCGCAGTTATTAAAACAGCAGAATTGACCGGAGAGCGTTGCTTATTTAATATCGGCGATTTTTTAAAATCACGTCACTCATGTATTGATTCAAATCGCGAAAATCCTTTACCCGCCAGGCATATGGCGCGATCTTGACGCCATTCTCTTTCAAGGTCTTTGGGATCAAATCGCCATTCGGACGCAGTATGACCGACGATACAATCACGCCCGGATAATCCTTCAGGCGTTTTTTGAAAGCGGCGGTGGTCAGGTCCGGCGTGGGAGGATTGCTTTTATTCGCCAATGGCCCGGTTCCCTTGATCTCTGCCCCATGGCACACGGCGCATCTCTGTACATACAGCGTTTTCCCGTTGAGATTTTCCGCGAAGGAGGATGGTGTTTGAATCAGCGATAACATTCCGAATGCAGCGATAAACAATATTTTCATCTATTTTCAATATGACTTTTGTATGGATAATGTCTGGTTCGAGAGAAAATACGCAGCTGCCATTGCAATACGCCATTCTCCCGATAATATTTTATCCGAGATTATTCATTCGTAATGGTACGCGCGGCACTCTTGCCGGCGAAAGGTTGGCCGGAAAACTATCGCGCTGGATTACAACTCGTTGCAAATGGCAATCATGCGCAGGTCAACCTGGGCGTACCCTCAGGCATTCTGCATGAAACCGCTTGAAGGACTGCCATGACTCCGAACCGACTGTTGCCGACGACCTTGATTTCCCTGCTCTTGCTGGCCGGCTGCGCCGCAACCGAACCTGCCGTGCAGGCCGGTCATCGCGCGCAAACCAGTTCCGCGCAGGACATCGCCATGCTGGAACGGGTCAGCTGGGGCGTGAGCGGGGGCAGCGTGCGCCAGGTGCAGGTGCAAGGCTGGAATGCCTACTTGCAGGCGCAGTTGCATCCAGGAAAAGCGGCCTTGCCGCCAGCCATCGCCGCGCAAATCGACGCCATGACCATCAGCCAGGTGCCGCTCGATCAGTTGGTGTTTTCTATCGAGCAAAAGCGCAAGGAGTCGGCCGGTGTCATGGACGACATGGCGAAGCAGCAGGCGCAAAAGGAGTACCAGCAGGAACTGAACCGCCTGGCGCGCGAAGCGGCCACGCGTTCGCTGTTGCTCGATGTGTATTCGCCGAACCAGTTGCAGCAGCAGCTGAGCTGGTTTTGGCTCAACCATTTCAGCGTGCACCAGGGCAAGCACAACTTGCGCGCCATGGTGGGCGATTACGAGGCGAACGCCATCGCGCCGCACGCGCTGGGGAAATTTCGCGACTTGCTGGGCGCCACCGTCCACCATCCGGCCATGCTGCGCTACCTGGACAATGAAGCCAATGCCGCCAAGCGCATCAATGAAAACTATGCGCGCGAGCTGATGGAGCTGCACACCCTGGGCGTCAACGGCGGCTACAGCCAGGCGGATGTGCAGGAACTGGCGCGCATTCTGACGGGCGTGGGCGTGAATTTGGGAGCGGACACGCCGAAGGTGAAACCGGCGCTGCAATCGCAATACGTGCGCCGGGGCTTGTTCGAGTTCAATCCAAACCGCCACGATTACGGCGATAAGCAATTCCTGGGACAAACGGTGAAGGGCAGGGGATTGGCCGAGCTCGATGAAGCGCTGGACCGCCTCAGCCGCAGTCCGGCCACCGCACACTTTATCAGCGGCAAGCTGGCCCAGTATTTCGTCGGCGATAATCCGCCCGCGCCGCTGGTGGCGCGCATGGCCGCCACCTTCCAGCAGAGCGATGGCATGATCGCCGACGTGTTGCAAACCATGTTCAGCAGCCCGGAGTTCAAGCAGTCGCTGGGCAAGAAATTCAAGGACCCCATGCATTATGTGGTGTCGGCCGTGCGCCTCAGCTATGACGACAAGCCCATCCTGAACGCGGGCCCCATGCTGAGCTGGCTCTCGCGCATGGGCCAGCCCCTGTACGGACGCCAGACGCCCGATGGCTATCCGCTGGCGGACGCCTCCTGGGCCAGCCCCGGCCAGATGACGACGCGCTTCGACATCGCCCGCACCATCGGCTCGGGCAGCGCCGGCCTGTTCAAGACGGATGGCCCGCAGCCGCAGGAAAAAGTGGCCTTCCCGCAACTGGCCAGCGCCCTGTATTACCAGTCGCTGCAGCCAGCCTTGAGTCCGGCCACGCGCCTGGCCCTGGAGCAGGCCGCCTCGCCGCAGGAGTGGAATACCTTCCTGCTCTCGTCACCCGAAATGATGCACCGCTAAGTTGAAACCGGAGGATTGCCATGAATCGTCGTGACTTGTTAAAAGCCCTGGCCGCCGCGCCCTTGCTGACCCATGCGGGCAGTCTGCTGGCGGCGCCCGCCACCGATGCGAAGCTGCTGTTCGTCTTTTTGCGCGGCGGCTATGATGCGAACAACTTGCTGGTGCCGGTCGGCAGCGATTTTTACTATGCGGCGCGGCCGAATATCGCCATCGCGAAACCCGGTGAGGAAAACGGCGCGCTGGCCTTGAACGCTGACTGGGCCTTGCATCCAGCCTTGCGCGAGACCATCTACCCCATGTTCACGGGCGGCGAGGCGGCCTTCATCCCGTTTGCGGGCACGACGGATTTGACGCGCAGCCATTTCGAAACGCAGGATACGATCGAGCTGGGGCAAGAGATCAACACGCGCCGCGACTTCCGTTCGGGTTTCCTGAACCGCCTGGTACAGACCTTGAATGGCAGCAAGGCCAATCCGCTCAATCCCGCCATCGCCTTCACGGACCAGCTGCCGCTGATCTTCCAGGGCGGCGTGCAAGTGCCGAACATGGCGCTGCGTTCCGTGGGCAAGTCCGGCATTGATGCGCGTCAAAGCCAGATCATCGCCGCCATGTACCGGGGCACGCCCCTGCAGCAACCCGTCAGCGCGGGCTTTGTCGTGCGCGACGATGTGACGAAGGAGTTGACGGGGGAGATGCAGGCGGCCAACCGCAACGCCATCAGTACCAAGGGCTTTGAACTGGAAGCGCAGCGCATCGCCCGTTTGATGAAGGATAAATACAACATCGGCTTCGTCGATGTGGGCGGCTGGGATACGCACGTGGGGCAGGGCGGCGCCAGCGGCTACCTGGCGGGGCGCTTCGATGAGCTGGGACGGGGCCTGGCCGCGTTTTCGCAGGAAATGGGCGGCGCCTGGCGCCATACCGTGGTGGTGGTGGTCAGCGAATTTGGCCGCACCTTCCGCGAAAACGGCAACCGCGGCACGGACCATGGCCACGGCAGCGTGTTCTGGGTGCTGGGCGGCGGCATCAAAGGCAAGCAGGTGGCGGGCGAGCAAGTGGCGATTGCGCAGGCGACGTTGTTCCAGAACCGCGACATGCCCGTGCTGAACGAATACCGGGCCGTGCTGGGCGGCTTGCTGCGCCGCACGTTCGGCTTGACCCCGGCGCAGCTCGATCACGTGTTTGCCGGCGTGAAACCGGCGGAGCTGGGGCTCGTGTAAATCGGAATGCCACCGTGTTACGCTACGCCTGCGCAACTGGCGCGTAGCGAAAACCGGCGGCTTGTGGCGCCGGGCACGAATGGAGTGGCATGAACGATACCCAGCGCGATATTGTCAGCGCAGGCTTTTCCCTGGCCCTGATCGCCGTGACGGCCTTCGTCATGCAGCGTTTCTTTTTGCCGCTCGTGTGGGCCGGCATCCTGTGCGTGGCTACCTGGCCCTTGTATGTGCGCGTGCGCGCGGCGCTGGGGCAGCGCCCCATCATCACGGCGGCCGCGTTGACCCTGGCGTTCGCCTGCATCTTCATCATTCCCGTGCTGTTCGGCGTGGCGCAGGCGGCGCGCGAAGTACCCGTGCTGGCCAATTTCATCGTGCATGCGAATGCCGACGGCTTGCCCGTGCCGCACTGGGTGGCGCATATTCCGCTGGCCGGCAGCGCCATCGGCGACTGGTGGCTGGCCACCCTGAGCCAGCCGCACGGCCTGGGCCACTTCTTTGCGGGCAGCGCCGTGGGCGGCTTTCATTCCGCGCGCGACATGCTCAAGGTGCTGGGGGCGGACGTGTTCCATCGCCTGGTCGACTTCGGCCTGGCGTTTTTATGCCTGTTTTTCTTTTACAAGGATGGGGAGGCGCTGACGCGCCAGATCACGGCCGTCGGCAGCCATTTCCTGCGCCCCGAACGGTGGGGCCGGTATGCGAAAAAGATCCCCACGGCCATCCGCGCCACCGTCAACGGCCTGGTGCTGGTGGGCCTGGCCGAAGGCGTGCTGATCGGCATCGCCTATGCGATTGCCGGCTTGCCGTCACCGGCCCTGTGGGCCTTTGCCACGGGCATCCTGGCCATCATCCCGTTCGGCGCGCCGCTCGCTTACCTGTGCGCGGCCGCCTTGCTGGTCTTCCAGGGCAATGTGGGCGCCGCCATCGGCGTGGCCGCGTGGGGCACCGTGGTGCTGTTTGTGGCCGACCACTTCGTGCGCCCCGGCATGATCGGCAACGCTACCCGCTTGCCCTTCCTGGCCGTGCTGTTCGGCATCCTGGGCGGCGTGGAAACCCTGGGTCTCGTGGGCCTGTTCATCGGCCCCGTCGTGATGGTGCTGTTCGTTACACTGTGGTACGAAGCGAATGCGACTGACCGCGTACCGCCTGCCAACATGCCTTCCAGCATAGCTGCCGACGCAGGTGCCGACGCACTTGCCGGTACAGTTGCCGAAACACCTGCCAGCCCGGCCGCGCCGGAACGCACACAGTAGTGAGGGGTCGGTCAGCGTGCCGCTGGCCGGTACTGAGGCGTTCCCGGCGTGGCCGGACGGAGCTGACTTGATAACAGGGTGCGAACACCTTGTTTTAAAGTCATTCTTAATGTGCCTTGGATAGAATAAGCAACCAACGGCGCATCAGCAGCACTTCAACATAGCCCGGCTCGATGCCCGTACCGCACTCGATCAAGGGATTGACGGTGTAGTAGCGCTTGCGGAAGTCGCGGCAGACGAGGATTTCGCGCTTGCCCATGCGGACGAGGAAAGAGCTTGGGGCGTATTCCAGGCCGAACCGTGAGCCAAAACCGCTATTCAATGTTGCCATGACAATTCCTTTGAGGGAGATGTGTTGAACGAGTCATCAGAATAGCATAAGTACTGTATGAATGCACAGCTACTGTATGAATAAACAGTATTTTTTTGCTGGTGTGGTTTTTTTGATCAGTACCAGGAACATGAAAGAGAGATGAGTTTGCAAGAGAAAAATGACATGGGCATGACCACGGGCTGGACCACGAAACTGCGCCGCTTCGTCGAGGCGCGCCTGTCGCCCGAAGGCGAGCTGGGCCTGCATATGACGGTGGGCGTGGCGCTGATGCTGGTGGCTATCGTGGTGTTTCACGAAATCGCCGAAGCCGTCATGGGCATGGCCCGGATCACGGTCATCGACTTGCAGGTGGCGCACTGGTTCAACCAGCATGCCGTGCCGTGGATCACCAGCTGCCTGCTGGTCGTCACGCACATGCATGGCGTGATCGGCGCCATCACCCTGGCCGCCTTGCTGGGCTGGTATCTGCACCGCAAGGGCGCCGATTACTGGATGTTTACCCTGGTCATCACCATGCCGGGCGTCATGTTTTTGAACCTGCTGCTAAAGTACATTTTTGTGCGCGCGCGGCCCAGCTTTGACGAGCCCATCTTGCAGACGGCCCTGAGCACGTACAGCTTTCCCAGTGGCCATACGGCCACCTCGACAGCCCTGTACGGCTTGCTGGCCGCCTACCTGATTTGCCAGACGGCGCCGGGCGCGTGGGGCAAGCGCATCGCCATTGCGCTGGGCGCTTTCCTGATGGCGTCACTCGTGGGCTTCAGCCGCATTTACCTGGGCGCGCATTACCTGAGCGATGTGCTGGCGGCCATGGCGGAAAGCTATGGCTGGCTGGCCATCTGCATCGCCGGCGTGTCGACCCTGCGCCGCCGCCGGCATATCCGGCAAACCAAATAAGGGGTACGATCCTGAGCAAGATTGCAGTCATCATCAATGCGGGCGCCGGTTGCGGCTATGCGCCCGACTGGGCGCAGCAGCTCGAAGCGGCTTTTGCCGCCGTGGGACTCGACGCCGCCATCACCCTGGCGCAAAGCGGCGCCGACATGATCGCCACGGCCGAGCAAGCCCTGCGCGATGGCGCGCCCATCGTCGTGGCCGGTGGCGGCGACGGCACCATCAATGCCGTCGCATCCGTCGTTGTCGGCAGCGGCACGCCGTTTGGTGTCTTGCCGCTGGGCACGCTGAACCATTTCGCCAAGGATTTGAATATCCCGCTCGACCTCGATGCGGCCATTGCCAATGTAGCGCAGGGCGTGCGGCACCAGGTCGACGTGGGCGAAGTCAATGGCCGCATCTTCCTGAACAATTCCAGCCTTGGCCTGTATCCCGATATCGTGCGCGACCGCGAAAAGCAGCAGCGCCGGCTGGGACGGGGCAAGTGGCTGGCCTTCAGCTGGGCGCTGGTGGCCGCGCTGCGCCGCTACCCATTCCTCAGCGTGCAATTGAAGCTCAACGACGCCGTGCATGCGCGGCGCACGCCTTTCGTCTTCATCGGCAATAATGAATACCTGATGGAAGGCTTGAATATCGGCGAGCGCGAGCGGCTCGATGGCGGCCAGCTGAGCTTGTACGTGGCGCAGCGTCCGGGCCGCCTGGGCTTGCTGAAGCTGGCCTTGCACGCGCTGTTTGGCAAGTTGTCGCAGGCCAAGGATTTCGACGTGTTGACGGCCACCGACCTGGAGATTGCCACGCAACACCGCCGCCTGCGCGTGGCCACCGATGGCGAAGTGACCGTCATGAATACGCCGCTGCATTACCGCATCCGCACGGCCGCGCTCGATGTGATCGTGCCGGCGCCCGTACCCGCAGCCAGCTAGGAGAACGCCATGCGTACCATCGTGCATTTGTCCGACTTGCATTTTGGCAGGGTCGATGCGGCCCTGCTGGCGCCCCTGCGCGCGCTCGTCGAGCGCCTGGAACCGGACGTGGTGGTGGTCTCGGGCGACCTCACGCAGCGCGCCCGCAGCGCCCAGTTCCAGGAAGCACGGCATTTTCTCGACAGTTTGCCGGGGCCGCAGATCGTGGTGCCGGGCAACCATGACGTGCCACTCTACAACGTCGTTTCCCGCTTCCTGACGCCGCTGGTGAAGTACCGGCGCCATGTCACGGACGATTTGTCGCCCGAATATGTGGATGAGGAAATCGCCGTGCTGGGCATCAATACGGCCCGCTCGATGACGTTCAAGGATGGCCGCATCAGCCACGAGCAGATCGATTTCCTGCGTGAACGCCTGGGCAGTTTGCCGCCCGGTTTGACGCGCATCATCGTCACGCACCATCCATTTGACTTGCCCGAGCACTTCGACGAGGATGATCTGGTGGACCGCGCCCCGCAGGCGCTGCAAATGTTTTCCGAATGCGGCGTGGATCTGCTGCTGGCCGGGCACTTGCACGCCAGTGTGGCGGGCAACACGGCCGAGCGCTACAAGATCGCCGGCTACGCTGCCCTGATGGTGCAGGCGGGCACGGCCACGTCCACGCGGGGCCGGGGCGAGTCGAACTCCTTCAACGTGCTGCGCGTGGAAAATAGTTGTATTCGCGTCGAGCGCTACAGCTGGAATGAGGACAGCGCCGACTTTGAAAAGGTCAGCACGGAAGCGTTCGAGCGCCAGGGCGGGGTGTGGGCCAGCTTGCGGCCGCTGTAGGTCGTATTGGCGGGGCAATACCCCGCGTAATCCGACGCTATTGTTGGCTTTGGTAATAGCTGTGGTGATGTCGGATTACGCTGCGCTAATCCGACCTACGCCTGTTTGTCGGCGGCTCTCTTAGAGCCAGTAGTTCATGAAGCGCGCCGCCCACTCCTTCATGCGGTCGGCAATCGGCCGCGTTTCCCATTTCGCCCTGGTGATTTCTTCCGAGTCGCGCAAGTCTTCCTGGAAGGCGTTTTCCATCTCCCTGCCGAAGCTGTCGCCCAGCACGATCACGTTCAGTTCGCTGTTATGCAGGAAGCTGCGCATGTCGATGTTGGTCGAGCCCACTGTCGACCAGGCGCCGTCGATGACGGCCGTCTTGGCGTGCAGCACGGCCAGTTTCAAGTGGAAGATGCGGATGCCGCCGGCCAGCAGCTGGTCGTACAGGGCGTGTCCCGCATGGAATACGAGGCCGCTGTCGGACACGCCCGGTAGCACGACGGTGACGTCCACTCCACGTTTCGCGGCCGCGATCAGGGCGTCGACCGTCTGCTGGTCGGGCACGAAATAGGCGGACGTGATGTGGATGGATTTCTTGGCTTCCTGGATGGCCAGGATGTACGCCTTGTAGATCTCGAAGCCGCCGTCCGGTTCGCTGGCCACCACGCGCACCAGCTTGTCGCCCACTTCCGACAAGGTCGGGAAATAATTGGCGTCCGGCAAGTCGGCCTGGTCTTGCTGGGCCCAGGTGCGGATGAACAGCCACTGGAAGGCGGCCACGGCCGGGCCTTCCACTTTCACATGGGTATCGCGCCAGCCCACGTCCTTCTTGTCGGTGGGTTTCGATTTCGAGCGGAACAGCGAGCTTTTTGCATAGGTATCGCTGATATTGATGCCGCCCGTAAATGCCATCTTGCCGTCGACGATCAGCACCTTGCGGTGGTCGCGGTTATTGATCTTCCAGTCGTCGCCCTTGAGCTTGGCGGGATTGACGGGGTTGAAGGCCACCAGGTGCACGCCGGCCGCGCGCATGCGGTCAAAGAACGCTTGCGGCACGCCGAGGGTGCCCACGCTGTCGTAGATGACGTTGACCGTCACGCCCGATTGCTGCTTTTCGATCAGCATGTCGGCAAATTTGAGACCCAGCGGATCCTGGTCGAAGATATACGTTTCCAGGTTGATGCTGTTCTTTGCTTCGCTGATGGCCTGGAACATGGCGGCCATGGTTTGCGGGCCGTCAAACAGCAGGGTCACCTTGTTGCCCTTGATCAAAGGCACGCCCGTGGCCGCCTCTTCCAGCGCCGCCTGGGTTTTCAAGTCCATGCCGGACTTGGCCCAGCGCTTGTTGAGCAGGGCGGCGCGGCTGTTGACGTTCAGCACGGCACCCTTGCCCGTGATCACCTTGGGCTTGGCCACCGGCTCCAGGGTGGTGTTGAGGTTCTTGACATTGGGCAGCGAGGCGCATGCAGCCAGGGTCCAGCACAGCAGTAGGGCGGTGAGGCAGGGTTGCATGCGCCGAGCGGTCATTTTTGAGCCTTGGTGGTAGGTGACAGGTTTGCCGACTCATCGGCCAGTGCCAAAGGTGGCGGGTTTTTCGAACCGAAGAAGAAGACGATGGGCGACCTCAGGAAGCGCTTGCCCAGTATCTTCAATAACTGCATGCCGTGCTTGAAGCGCACCTGGCGCGAACGCAGGGCCACCCACAGGGCCAGGCCGAAGCTGACCAGCAGGTTGGCTGTGCCGATGGCGAAGATGCCCGACAGCGACTTGACGGCCAGTTGCCAGCTCATGTTGTGGTCCAGGCCCACCAGGGCCGTGGCGAAGTTGGCGGCCGAGAAGGTGATGTGGCGGATGTCGATGGGCAAGCCGATCAAAAAGCCCAGGGTGCCGATGGAACCGAGCAAGATACCGAAATAGAAGTTACCCATCAGCCCGCCCAGGTTGTTTTCCAGGTACATGCCCAGCCGTTGCAGGCGTTCCTGGCCAATCACGCGGCCCAGGCCGCGCAATTGCGCGATGCGCTGCGCCCAGCGCGTGTACAGGGCCTGGTTGTCATAGTAGCCGGAAATCAGGCCGGCCACGAACAGGCATACGCCGGCAATCATGGCGTAGAAGATGGCGGGGCTGCCGATGGGGTCGATATCGTGCAGCAAATGCATGGCCTTCTCGGGCGTCACCAGGTTGTGCCCGGTAATCGCCTTGTAGCCGAGCGCGATCAGCCAGGCCGTGGGAATGGCGGTCGCCAGGTTGCCCAGCACGGCCATGTTTTGCGTGCGGAAGACCTTGTTGATCAGTTCCGCCATGCTGTCGAGGTCGATATTCCTGCCATCCTTGCTGTGCAGGCCGGCGGCGATGCGCGACGCCGTCATGGCCGGCTGCTTGGTGGCCACCGTGAAATGCAGCAAGTGGATGAACATGAAGCCGATCGAGTAATTCATGCTGAACATGAAGGCTTCGACCAGCGGCGCCGAGCGCAGGTAGGACATCAATATCTTGAACAGGGCCATGAAGCCGATGATCACGCCCGCGCCCGCGGACGAGAGGAACATGGCGCCCATTTCGCGGCGGTTTTCCGCGATGTAGTGCTCGCCCGTGCGGCTGGCGTTTTCCGTCACATTACGCGCCAGCAAGTTGATATTGTCGGAAAACAGGTCGCTGACCTTGTACTTGTGGTTGTGCGCGCGTATCAGTTCCAGCGCCAATCCGACGGCGCCCGCGCGGCGGCGGCTGACGGGCTGCGGGTACAGCAAGTCTTGCGTGGCATCGACCGTGATGGCGGCGATGTCCACGTTGTTGGAGGCAGGCAGCTCGCCGCTCGTGTCGACGAGGAACAGCAGCTTGCGCAGGCGTTCGATGCTTTGCGCCAAGGCCACCAATAAATACGTGAGGGGAATGCTGGTGCCCTGGTACAGCGCCTTCTTGCGGATCTTGGCGATGACGGCGTCGCACTGGTCCAGCATCACCAGCAAATGGCGCGCGTCCTCGATGTGCTCGAGATCGCCGTGCAGCAGATTCGTGTAGGCGTCCAGGTAGGCGTTCACTTCCGTGTTCTGCACCATGAATGGCGACTGGAACACTTCGATTTCGCTGTGGAAACGTGTCAGTTCCGGCTCCAGGCCCATGGCGCAGACGCGGTAGGACAGGGTGCGGATGGCGTCGAGCATGCCCGGCAGCATGATATTGCCATCGCCGACGGCCAGTTCGATCTCGTCGCTGGTCAGTACGTCGAACAGTTCCAGCCAGTCCGTGGCGGGCACATTGCTGATCCACAAATAATCGGTTTTCAGGTACAGCACCTGGTCGAGCGCGTCGTTCAGGTACTCGTCGCCGAGGGCGGGTGGCAGCATGCGGTAGGCGATGCGGCGTTTCAATTCCGTGAAGAAACCGCTGTTCGACAGCACGCCGATGTCGGTGTACAGGCTGGCGTGGCGGCGCGCGGCCAGCACGCGCAGCACGTATTCGTGCAGGGCGCGCGCTTGTGCGGGGTTACCTTTGAGAAGCTGGCGCAGGGTGCGCACGTTGGCAATCGCGGTCGCGCTGTCGTGGGAGCGCTTGGGACGCAGTGAGTTGAATAATTCCACCAGCAAGTCGATATTGCTGGAGTTGGGGTCAATGCGTTCGAGGATAGCTAGCATGCAGAAAAAACGGGCGAGCCGCTGTCGGTAAAACCAGTAGTGTACCGCCTGCGTCAAATCGCGCAACGTTCGCCACCGAACATTGCTTTACGGCAGGGCCTGCATTTAACGCCATTTTGCCGCAAATTAGCTGAATCATGGTCAATATTGCGTGTTGTCAGTGTGCGACTCTTTTCCTGGGCTAAGCTGAAGTTTCTGTTGTACAACGCACGGACGCTGGACAAAAAGCGGGGATAAGGTAACACTGAGATCAGACACACAGCGCATGTCCTGATCAATACCGGGAAGTTTCAATTCACGTTACCGAGATATTTATCATGAAGACCTCGTATTTTGCGCTTGCTGTGATAGGGATGGGGCCTTTCGCGCTGGGCGCGACGGCCCAGGCTGCCGATGGCGCAGGCAGTGCCGCATCCAGTAACGTTGCCGTGTACGGCGTGCTCGACGCGGGTATCGTGGCCGAGCGGGGCTGTGCCGCCAATTGCGCCGGCGCCAAGGTGTCCGGCGGCGTCGCGTCCGGTTCGCGTCTGGGCGTGCAGGGCCGCGAGGCGCTGGGTAATGATGTCACGGCCGTGTTTACCCTGGAAGCAGGCATCCAGAACGACACGGGCCAGTCGGAAGAGGGCCGCCTGTTCGGCCGCCAGGCCTACGTGGGCCTCGACAGCCGCCTGGGCGCGCTGACCCTGGGGCGCCAGTACAACCTGCAATACCTGACCTTGACCGATGTGGCCGACCCGTTCAAGGGCGGCATGGCCGGCAGCGCCAGCAACCTGGCCGGCTACAGCGTGAAACGCTACGACAACACCGTCAAATACGTGACGCCCGCCTTGCGCGGCGTGACTGCCAGCGCCATCTACAGCTTTGGCGAGTCGCCGTACAGCAACGCCAACAACCGCGCGTATGGCGCCACCCTCGGCTATTCGGCCGGCGCCGTGAATGTCAGCGTGTCGCACCAGCGCAAGAATAACCTCATCCTCGCTTCCGGCACCTTGCCCGCCATCGACATGTCTGCCCGCAACACCCTGATCGCGGCGAATATCGACCTGAAAGTGGCCACCGCCTTTGCCGCCGTGGGCATCAACAAGGGCTATGGCAGCTCGCCATGGGACCCGAACAATGCCTACAGCGCGCTGGCCCTGTCGATGTCGTCCTCGGACAGCCGCGACACCTTGCTGGGCGTGTCCGTGCCTGTGGGCGGCTTCAAGCTGCTGGCGTCCTGGGTGCGCAAGGATGACCGCGACCTGGCCAACCGCGACGCCAGCCAGATGGCCGTCGGCCTCACGTACTCGCTGTCAAAGCGCAGCGATTTCTATGCGTCCTACGCGAAGATTCACAACAAGAACGGCGCCCGCTACACGGTGGGTAATGCCAGCGATTCGGGGCATGGCGATGCGGCGTTTAATCTGGGCTTCCGTCACGGTTTCTGAGCCGCGGTCGCCGATGGGGCAGGGCAGCTTGCGCCCAGCCATTTGCCGTTGCTCGTCACATTCACCTGTTCCGGCGTGCCGCGCGCGCTGGTGGTCACCGCCAGTTGCATGCTGAACGCCTGGTCGCCCGTAAACAGTACCTTGCCTTCGCCGCTCGATTTCGGATTGGCGCAAGTGAACGAGACATTCATGCCGCCCGCGATATCCGTGTTTTTCGATTTGCAGTCACCGGGCTGGCCCGTGGGAATCTGCTTGCGTGCCGCCATGTCCGGCGTCACGCATGCCGTCACGCGCACGGCGCCATCGGCGCCCACGGTGGGCATGGCCATGCCGCGGCTGGCCGCCATGCTTTCCAGCTGCTTGCGTTGATCGGGAGGAAGGTTGCCCAGTTGCTGCAGCACCATGGACATGGCGTTGTCGGTGGCGGCGTCCGGCGACGCCATCTTGCTGTCGACTTGCCACAGGCCCGGCTTGATGGTGGCGGACTGCGAGGCGGCCATGGCATTGGCGTGGGCGCCGAGGGCGGCGCAAGCCAGCAGGGTCAGGCGTAGCAGGGATTTTTTCATCGTGGGGTCTCCGGTATGGGCAGACCCCAGCATACGGCATGGCAAGCGGGGCACGCTTGCCATTGTGTTACAAACTGTGATCGGGCTCGATGCGGCGCACGTCCACGCAGGCGATGCGGCGCTCGTCGGCCTCGATGATTTCATAGCGCAAGTCATCGAGCTCCAGTACTTCGCCCACGGCCGGCATGTTTTCGAAATGCGCCAGCAGGAAGCCGGCCAGCGAGTTGTATTCGCCGTCTTCGCTGACCAGGGTTTCCGTTTCGAAAACTTGCTCCAGATAATGCAGGTCCGTCGCGCCGTCGATGCGCCAGTGGCCGGGGCCCAGCACTTCCACGTCGGGCTGCTCGTCCTCGTCGGGGAATTCGCCGGCGATGGCTTCCAGGATGTCGATCGGCGTCAGCACGCCTTGCACGGTGCCGAACTCGTCGACCACCAGCACCAGCTGGCCGCGCGAGCGCTTTAACGTTTCCATGGCTTTCAGCACGCCGGCCGCTTCCGGCACGACGACGGCTTCGCGCATGCTGTCCGGGTCGATCTTGCCGCGCGAGACCAGATCCTCGATGAGGTCCTTGCTGCGCGCGATGCCGACCACATTGTCCAGGTCATCATTGCAGACAGGAATCATGCTATGCGGCGTGTCGCGCAGCAGTTGCAGCATCTTTTCGCTGCTGTCGTTCAGGTTGACCCACGACACGTCGCCGCGCGGCGTCATGACGGAGCGGATCGAGCGTTCGGCCAGGGTCAGCACGCCGCTGACCATGTTGCGCTCTTCCACGCCGAAGGCGGAGACATCGGGCATTTCCTTGACTTCGTGCTCTTCCACGGCTTCGCGGCCCTTGCGTCCGCCCAGCAGGCTCAGCACGGCTTGCGCCGTGCGGTCGCGCAGGGGGGCGTTCGACTGCAGCTTGAGGAAGTTGCGGCGCGCCAATTGATTGAAGAATTCGATGACGATCGAGAAACCGATAGCGGCGTACAGATATCCTTTCGGAATGTGGAAGCCCAGGCCCTCGGCCACCAGGGAGAGACCGATCATCAGTAGGAAGCTCAGGCACAGCACCACGACGGTGGGGTGGGCGTTGACGAAGCGCGTCAGCACCTTCGACGCCAGCATCATGACGACGATGGAAATGACGACGGCGGCCATCATCACGTACAGGTTTTCCACCATGCCGACGGCCGTGATGACGGCGTCGAGCGAAAAGACGGCGTCGAGCACGACGATCTGCGCCACCACCAGGCCGAAGCCGGCATAGACCTTCGGGCCCGTCTGGGCGTGCGTGATGCCTTCGAGGCGCTCGTGCAGCTCGCTGGTTGCCTTGAACAGCAGGAACAGGCCGCCGAGGAGCAGGATCAGGTCGCGCCCTGAAAACGAGAATGTCCATATGGAAAACAATGGCGTGGTCAGGGTGACCAGCCAGGAAATCAGGGAAAGCAGGCCCAGGCGCATGACGAGGGCCAGGGTCAGGCCCAGCACTCTAGCCTTGTCGCGCTGGTGCGGCGGCAGTTTCTCGGCCAGGATGGCGATGAAAATCAGGTTGTCGATACCCAGTACGATTTCCAGTACGACCAGCGTCAGCAGGCCGACCCAGATTGTCGGGTCAAATAACCATTCCATGTGTGTAACCTTGTAAAGTCGATCAGTGTAAAGCGTGCCTGGCGGCTAAAGCCCCGGGCGCGTGGGTGCTGCATGCATGTCTTTAGGGGCGGACGCGCGGCGGCCGGGTGGCCAGCCGCACGTCCGCTTCGGCAAGTGCGCCCGGTCCCGCTTGCCAAATGATGGCGTAAAACGGCACGGCTTGGCGCGAGCTCGGGTACAGCGTGATGGGGTCGTTGTCGCATTCTTCGCTACTGCAGCTATCGCAGCTGTCGCCAGGCAGGCCCGCATGGAGGCTGGCATCGGCACAATCGATGCTGAAGGCGGGCGTGGCGCTAGCGCCGGCCGCGATTGCATGCTGGAATGGGGAAGGGCTGGCGTAAGCCATGCTGGCAAACGCCTGGGGTAACGCGATGAAAACAAAAAGGCAGAGCAGGACGAGAGCTCGTCTCATATACAGGCAGATAGTTCTGGAACGGTCGAGTATAACACGCCTGTATGGCAGCCTGATGACAGAGGCTTGCAATAGTGATACGTATGCCGTAAATTACGAAATAGCAATAATTTCACGTGGCGGCGAAGACGCAGCGCGGGCCCCGTGACTATTCTTGCGTTCGTATCACATTGCGCCTGCGCCGTTTGCTTGCGCACGTCTATAACGTAGTGTTACCAGGACTCTGCCTTGAAACCCATTACCGCCCTCCTGCTTGCCGCCGGCATCCTCTCGCCATCGTTCATCCTTGCCGCCACCCCCGTGGAAGCGGCGCCGACCCAGAAAGCCGGCAAGGCTGCACCCAGCCGTACCGCCGCCGTCAAAGTCACGTCCGTCGAAGGCATCACCGAATACCGCCTGGCCAATGGCTTGCGCGTGCTGCTGTTCCCGGACGCCAGCAAGCCGACCCTGACCACCAATATCGTCTACCTGGTCGGTTCGCGCCATGAAAACTATGGCGAAACGGGCATGGCCCACTTGCTCGAGCATTTGCTGTTCAAGCCCAGCGCCAACTTCGGCATCAAGAAGGGCAGCAAGACGCCCGTCGAGATACTGAACTCGACGGGCGCTGATTTCAACGGCACCACGTGGTACGACCGCACCAATTACTACGCCACCTTCCCCGCCAACGACGACAACCTGCGCCAGATGCTGGCCATGGAAGCGGACCGCATGGTCAACGCGGCCATCGACCAGAACGACCTGTGGAACCCGAAGACGCAGAAGGGCGAAATGACCGTCGTGCGCAACGAGTTCGAGATGGGCGAGAGCGACCCGATCGGCGTGACGAGCGAGCGCATCCAGGCCATCGCCTACGACTGGCACAACTATGGCAAGTCGACCATCGGCGCCCGTTCCGACATCGAGCAGGTGAACATTCCCCGTCTGCGTGCGTTTTACCACAAATATTATCAGCCCGATAATGCCGTGCTGATGGTGGCGGGCCGCTTCGACGAAGCCAAGGTCTTGAAACAGATCAATGAACTGTTCGGCAAGATCCCGAAACCCACGCGCGTGATCGAACCGACCTACACGGCCGAACCCGTGCAGGATGGCGAGCGCGCCGTGACGGTGCGCCGCAGCGGCGGCACGCAGTTCGTCGGCGCCGGCTACCACGTGGCGCCGTCCGGCAACCCGGACGCCGTCGCCATCGAGGTGCTCGGTCACGTGCTGACGGACGCGCCGGCCGGCCGCCTGCACAAGGCGCTGGTGGAAACCAAGCTGGCCAGCAAGATCGAATACAACTCCGTGAGCAACCTGGAGCCGGGCTACAACCTGTTCGGCGCGCTGGTGCCGCTCGATGGCAACCTCGATGCGGCGCAGACGGCCATGCTGAAAGTGCTGGAAGACTTGAAGTCGCAGCCCATCACGGATGCGGAAGTGGCGCGCGTGAAACAGCAGCTGAACAAGCAGGTGGAACTGATCACCTCGAACACGGCGCGCATGACGATCGCCCTGACGGAGTCCCTGGCGGCCGGCGACTGGCGTCTGTTCTTCCTGCAGCGCGACCAGCTCGACAAGCTGACGACGGCGCAGGTGCAGGCGGCTGCCGAGAAATACCTGAAGAGCTCGAACCGCACCCTGGGCCGCTTCATTCCTACCGATGCGCCGGACCGCACCGTCGTGCCGGCCTATGCCGACGTGGCGCCGCAACTGGCCGGCTACACGGGCCGCGCCGTGGTGGCGCAGGGCGAAGCGTTCGACCCGAGCCCCGACAATATCGAAGCGCGCACCCAGCGTTTCACCTTGCCGAATGGCTTGAAGGGCGCCTTGCTGCCGAAGAAAACCAAGGGCAGCACGGTCAGCGTCGTGTTGAAATTGCAGATCGGCAGCGAAGAGAGCTTGCGCGGCAAGGCGCAAGTGGGCGTCTACACGGCCAATCTGCTGTCGCGCGGCACGGATAAACTGTCGCGCCAGGAAGTGAAGGACAAGTTCGACCAGCTGGGCATGCAGGTCGCCATCACGGGCGGCGCCGAGGGCGTCACCGCCATGCTGAATGGCAAGCGCGAGAACTTGCCGGCCGCCATGGACCTGCTGGCGCAAGTGCTGCAAAAGCCGGCCTTGAACGAGACGGAATTCCTGGAATTGCAGCGCGAGCGCGTCGGCCGCGCGGAGCAGGAGTTGCCTGAGCCGCAGCCGCTGGCCGTGAACGCCTTCCGCCGCCTGCTCGACGCCACGCCGGAAGGCCATGTGCGCCACGTGGCCACCTTGCCGGCCGAACTGGTGCAATGGAAAGCCATCAAGGTGGCCGATGTGAAATCCTTCCATGGCGCCTACTATGGCGCGGCGAACGCGACTTTCGCTGCCGTGGGCGACTTCGACCCGGCCGCGCTGAAGGCGCAAGTGGCCAGCCTGTACGGCAACTGGAAGGCGCAGCAGCCGTATGCGCGCATACTGGATGCCGTCAAGCCTGTCAGCGGCGAAAAAGTCACCCTGGAAACGCCGGACAAGGCGAACAGCGTGCTGTTCGCCATCCAGCCGATTCCCCTCAAGGATGACGCCGCCAACTATCCCGCCTTGCTGATCGCCAATCACATGCTCGGTGGCGGCGCCTTGCGCAGCCGTCTGGCCGACCGCATCCGCCAGAAGGAAGGCCTGTCGTACGGCGTCGGTTCGCAAGTGAGCATCCCGTCGCGCGAACCGGCCGGTTACTGGATGGCGTATGCCATCAGCGCGCCGCAAAACACGGTCAAGGTGGAAGCGGCCCTGCGCGAGGAAATCGCCAAGGCGCTGGCCGATGGCTTCACGCAAGAGGAATTGGCCGAAGCGAAGAAAGGCTGGCTGCAATCGCAGGAAGTGGGCCGCACGCAGGACAGCGGCCTGGCGCGCGAACTGGCCGGCTACCTTGCCGAAGAGCGTACCATGGCTTACGACAAGGACCTGGAAGCGAAAGTGGCCGCCTTGACCCTGGCGCAAGTGAACCAGGGCCTGCGCGAGTACCTGAAGCCATCGGCCGTCTCGGTGGTGGTGGCAGGCGACTTTGCCAAGGTGGCGAAAGAGGGTGAAAGCGGCGCCAAGGCAACGACGTCGAAATAAGCTGTTTTAAATAAAAAAGCCCGCTGGCAAGTTATTTGCCAGCGGGCTTTTTTTATGGCGATTTCCCGACCTTAGCGGGGAGCGAGCTCTGCTACGTAGATTTCCACGCGGCGGTTGCGTGCGCGTCCCGATGCATCCGCATTCGAGGCGATCGGCTCGCGGGCGCCGCGGCCTTCCGTGACAACGCGGGTCGGCGAGACGCCGCGCATGGACAGGTAGTCGCGCGTGTGGGCCGCGCGTTCCACCGACAGCGGTTCGTTGATGGAAGCGCTGCCCGTGCTGTCCGTATGGCCGATGATGCTGACCGTGGTGTTCGGGTTTTCGTTCAGGGTGGCGGCAAAGCGGTCGAGGATGGGGCGGAAATTACCCTTGATGTCGGCGCGGTTGGTGTCGAAGGAAATATCGCTGGGGATTTCCATTTTCAGGCGGTTATCGGCCGTTTGCGTCACTTGCACACCAGTACCCTGTGTCGCTTGTTCCATCGCGCGCTTCTGGTTTTCCATGCGGTTCGACCAGATATTGCCGATCACTGCGCCCGCCGCCGCGCCGATCAGGGCGCCGCCGGCCGTGCGGCCGCTGCTGCCGCCACCGGTGGTGCCGCCGATTAAGGCGCCCAGGCCCGCGCCGACGCCGGCGCCCGTGGCCGTGCCACGTTGCGTGGCGGACATGTCCGCGCAGCCACTGGCGGCCAATGCGATCACCAGCATGCCGATCAGGGATTTGGCGCCAGGGCCTTTTTTGAATGCTTCTTTCATGGATTTTCTCCTTGTTTTGTTATTGGGACATACCCAGGAATTACCTGCACACGTTACTGCAAAATGGCGCGGCGTGCCAGTGTGTGCGCACTACAGGCAAAAGGGCGGCGCCCGTTCGCACGCGCGCCGCCCCGTCTGGCCAGTAAATTGGCCTCTATAAACCGCGTCCGCTGATCAGGCGCAGCAGCACCATGATCACGGCGACCACCAGCAGTATGTGGATGAAGCCGCCAATGGTATAGGAAGTTACCAGGCCCAGCAGCCAAAGAATGATGAGTACGACGGCGATTGTATACAGCATGATGTGTCCTCCGAGAGTAATGTGTGGATGACGGCGACGGCCTTGGCCTTGCAGGCGCTGGCGTGTGGCGCCGTCATCGGTTCTTGTCATTGCGCGGCGACTGGGTCGCTGAACGCTGATGCCATGACTAAGTGTCTACTTTGTTTCCCTTGCGTTCTGTACGCTGTCGTACACAAGACTCAACTATCGTGAGCGGTCGGCGTGTTCATCGGCCATGCCCGGCACCCATGCCAGCATGCCGGCCATGCCGACGGCGCCGGCCAGGCAGCTGACCATGCCGCCCGTCAGCAGCAGCATGACGCCGAACACGGGGCCGCCCGCTTCGGGCGCCAAGTCCAGCGCGCAAAAGCCCAGCGCGGTGGCCAGCAAGCCGCCGCCAATAAAGCCCAGCCAGATCCTGTTGCTGCCTGCCTTGTCGTCTTGCATGGCTACTCCTTGATGACGTTTCGTTGAACTTTCCTGAATGCATCATCTCGCGGGACGGCAAGCTCATCTGTACGCCAACGAACATTGTTAAAAAGAAAACGCCCGGACAAGCCGGGCGTGTGTTGAATTTGCAACTTATTGCAGCGGCGGCAGCGCTGCGGCCTATGCCTTAGCCGATGGCGCGCAAGCCGCCGTTGACGACGCGCACGCGGTCGCCCTGGCGCCAGTTTGGCGCGGCGCTCTGGTGCACGGTGCGCGTCTTGCCGTTATCGAGGCGCACGACGATGTTGTAGCTGCGCGTGGCGCGCACGCTGCCTTCGATCTGGTTGCCGGCCACGGCGCCGCCGACGGCGCCCAGCACGGTGGCCAGTTGCTTGCCGTGGCCGCCGCCCACCTGGTTGCCCAGCAAGCCGCCGACGACGGCGCCGCCAGCCGCGCCCACGCCGCTGCCTTCGGCGCGCGTATTGACTTCATGGATGGCTTCGATCACGCCGCAATTAGCGCACACCTGCGGCGCCGGGGCTGCCGCGTATTGTTGCTGCGGTTGCTGCTGGCGCACTGGTTGCTGCTGTGGTTGCTGTGGTTGCTGTGGCGGCAGGACGGCCAGCGGCTGCGCGCTGGCCGGTTGCAAGTTTGCTGGCGGCTGGTTTGCCTGCAGGTTGGCCATTTGTTCGGCCGAGGTGCTGGCCGCCAGTGGCTGGCTATCGCCCTGGGACGAAGGCAGCCAGCCCATCAGGGCAGCCGTGCCGACGCCGCAAAACAGCAGGACGGCGACGGCGGCGGCAAGCACCAGCGGATGGAGGGATTTGGTGGTGGTAGTCATGGAGGGCTCCTTGGTTATTTTAAATAAAGGGTGCTGCGTGTTCTGTTGGTTGATGCTTGTTCTGTGCGTGTATTGCCAGTGTGCTGTGCCGCTTGCTCCGCTTCCGTGCGTCACCGTACATACAGGGCCGGTACTGCACCGTAGGCTAAGTAAAAATTATGTCGAGTTGTAACGACACCAAGGAAAAGCAATGCCACCAACGACTGCCAGCATGACCCTGTCCCGCGATGCAGGCCGATCCGGCCTGGGTTCGCCCGTGGGCGCGCTTGACGCCGGCAACCGCCTGCTGGCCAGCCTGCCCGAGCACGACTTGCGGCACCTGACGGCGCTGTTCGATACCGTCACGGTCGAGGTGGGCGAGGTGCTGTACGAACCGGGCCAGCCTATCGGCCACATCTATTTCCCTGGCGATTGCCTGATCTCGCTGCTGGCCGTGGCGGAAGGCCGGATGACCTTGGAAGTGGGCTCCGTCGGCCGCGAAGGCGTCCTGGGCGCTTCCGTCGCGCTCGGTCATGACCTGGCGCAAGTGCGTGCCGTGGTGCAGCGTTCCGGTACGGCCAGCCGCATCGGGCGGGCCGAGTTCTGCGCCGAGTTCGCCCAGCTCGAGTCCCTGCAGCGTTTGCTGTACCGCTATACGGACACCCTGCTGGCGCAAGCCATCCAGATTGCCGTGTGCAGCCGCTTCCACGTGCTCGAGGCGCGCCTGGCCCGTTCGCTGCTGATCACGCGCGACCGCCTGCAGTCGGAAAAATTTCACCTCACGCATGAATTTCTTGCCCACACCCTGGGAGTGCGGCGGGTCGGCGTGACCAAGGCGGCCAGCGCGCTGCAACAGCAAAAACTCATCACCTACAGCCGCGGCAATATCGAGATCCTCGATTCGGCGGGGCTGGAAGCCGTGTCCTGCCGCTGCTACGAGCTGGTCAAGGATAGCGGCGCCATCGGCATGGCCAACGTCTTCGTCTGATTCTTCCTGCTGGCGTTCATCCTTCTGCCGCAGACGCAAAAAAGCGGGGCGGGCGCCTGGGCACCCACCCCGCTTTCTCGATCAATAATTACTTCGGCTTGACCTGGTTGCCGATCACGCCGCCGACTGCGGCGCCGCCGACTGCGCCGATGGCGCTGCCGCCCGTCAGCACGGAGCCGGCAACTGCGCCGACGCCAGCGCCGATGGCGGTGTTTTTATCCTGGCCGGACATGTTGGCGCAAGCGGTCAAGCTCAACAGCAAGGCGGCAACGGAAGTGGTAGCGGCGATTTTTTTAATGATTTGCATGATAGTTCTCCTATGAATTCGGACCTCGTGGCGCCGGCATGGTATGGGCCGGTGAGACTTCGTATCGCCACGTCTTGGGTGTTTCAGGCACGATTACAGAATAGGATTGTGGCAAGGCAGGGTCTGTTCGGCAACGCACATAGGGGTGTAACAATTGTAATCGTGCACGGCTACGTGTGACTTAGCGGTTTTTGCGCGGCGCCTTGCCCGGTTTCGGCGCCACCGGTTTCACGCGCGCCTGGGCCAGCAGTGCCGCGCATTCGCTATCTTCGACGGGGCCGGTATTGACCAGCGGCAGCAGCGCCGCCACGGGCGCCACCACGGCCAGCGCCAGGGCGCCACCGGCGCGCAGGGCCAGCACGCCCTTGTCGACGCTCACGTCGGGCTTGCTGAAGGTGCCGTGCACATACAGGGGCGAGCGCAGCGAAAAGATGCGCAAGCCCTTGCTGTCCGGCCGCAGGGTCAGGTCCAGCCGTTCATCGGCCAGGTTCACCGTGCCTTCGATATTCAGGACGGCGTCATCCGTGTCCACGATGAACTGGCGCGTGCGCATCAATCCCTTGGTGACGGCGAAATCGGCGGCCATGCAGTTCAGCTTGACCTGTTTGTCGCCCGCCAGTTTGGCCAGCACGACGCTGCCGATATTCAAGCCCATTTCTTCCAGCAGCAGCTTGCTGATGCTGCCCCGGTTGATCAGCGCGCGCACTTCGCCGTTCGAGCTGCCCAGCAGGGTGGCGACGGAATTGCCCGTCGCCGACAGCGAGGCGTCGCCATTGATTTCGCCCACGCTCGCCTGCAGGGCCGGCAGGCGGGGAAACAGCTGCTGGATGTGCAGATGGCGGGCGCTGGCCTTGAGCTCGGCCGCGATGCCATTGGCGATGACTTTGCCGCTGCCGTCGAGCTTGATTTGTGACGTCAGGGTGCCGCCCGCCACGTTGAAGTTGAGCGGCGTCAAGGACAGCACGCCGTCCGTCAGCACGACATGCGTGTCGAGCTTGCTGATCGGCAGTTCGGCATCGCGCGTGATCTTGTCGGCTGTGTAGCGCACGTCGGCGTCCAGGCTGGTCCAGCGCTCCGTCTTGAAGGTTTCCACCGGCAAGACCCGGCCGGCCGGCTGCGTCGACGGCACGCCCCGTTCCTTCTTGCTGGCGCTGGAATCGGCGCCCACCAGCGGACCCAGGTCGGAAAATTGCAGCAGGCGCGAGTGGACTTCCCCCGTCAGGCGCTTGCGCGGCGTGCTGGCGGAAAAGGCCAGCTTGCCTTGGACGTCGCTGGAGCCCACCTTGCCGCTGAACTTGTCGTACACCCACTCGCCGCCGCGCGGCGCCAGGGTCGCCGTCAAATGGCCTTCCGTGCTGAAGTGCGGCGTCTCCGGCAGCAGCACGCCCGTCAATGGATACAGCCGGGCCATGCTGGGTCCGGATAGCTTCAGGCGCACATCCAGCGCGGCCAGGTTGGCCGGGCGCGTCAGGGTGCCTTCGATGGCCACGCTGCTGCCGCCCGCGCGCATGTCGGCCTGGATGGGGAAGGGCGTGCCTTGCTGCTGCAGTGACAGTACGCCGCCGGCCTTGCCGCCACCCTTGATGCTTTCTCCATGGTATTTGCCGGACAAGGTCCAGGCGATGCCGTAGCGCGCATCGTCCGCGATGGTGTCGACATCGGCGCGCATCGCCGTTTTGCTGACGCCATCGTCCAGGTACACGGTGCCCTTGCTGAAGACCACGCTTTGCAATTCCAGCTGCCAAGGCGATGGCTGGTCCTGCTTGTCGAAGGTCCAGTTGTTCTTGCCATCCTTGTTGCGCAGCAAGCGCACCTGCGGCGTGTCGAAGCGCAATTGCGGAATGATGATTTTCTTGTCGAGCAGGGCCAGCGGATTGAGCGAGAACGCCAGCTGGCTGACGCTGGCCAGCTGCGCCTGGCCATCCGTGTCCGTCATGGCGCTCGGATTGCCCAGGCGCACGTCCTTTGCCTGCAGGTGCGGCCACGGCAGATAGTCGCGCCAGCTTTTTTGCCCGCCAGCCGTTGGCTGCTGCCACGTCAGCGCCAGGTCGCCCTCGATGGCAAACGGCCGTCCCAACGCATCGCTGACGCGCGCATTGAGCCAGGGCTTGGCGCGGTTCCAGTCCATGTTCAGCACGATGATGGAAGCCGTGACGGGCAGGGCGATGAGCACGGCGGTGCTGGCGAGGGCGATTTTCTGACGGCGGGAGAGCGGCATAAGCTGATTCTTTCTGGACAAGTAGTTGCGATGCTACAGGAATCGCTCCAAAGCCGGGCCTGTTTCAGGTTTTGCTGGCGGGCACGTGCGCTGGCGCACGTTGCCCATGCAAGTATTGTCGATTTCTTACCCTATGTGCGGCACCGAACGGATATGCGGGGAGCCGGAGCCTATAACGTCATACATCAAACGCAGTTCCTGATTCCAGATGCACCGACGTATGAACCCTATTGCTTAACATTCTCCAGGAGAAGAAAAATGACAAACCGAGATTTCAAGATGTCCCCATTGGCCGCCTTGGCCGCCTGCGCCACCGCTGTCGTCCTGATGACGGGCTGCTCCAGCCTGAAAACGCCGGCCACGGCCGATGTCGCCGTGTCGCGCGCCGCTGTCGATAACGCTGCCAGCGCTGGCGCCGCCGACCTGGCGCCCGATGAAATGCGTTCGGCCCGCGAAAAAATGCGCATGGCTAACCAGGCCTTGAAAGACCGCGACTACAAGACGGCGCGCGATCTGGCGGACCAGGCGCAAGCCGATGCCAAGCTGGCGCAAAGCAAGGCCAATTCGGCCAAGGCCACCAGCGCCGCTGATGAAATCAACGAGAACATCCGCGTCATGCGCGAAGAGCTCGACCGTGCCAATCAGCAAGCCCCAAAACAATAAGCAACAACAATAACTAATAACAGGACCCCATCATGAAAAAAGCTACCTACACTACCATTCCCGGCCTGCTGGCCATGGCCGCTCTGGTTGCCGCCTGCAGCTCCGCACCGACCACCACCAGCCTGCTCGACCAGACCCGCGGCGACTACATGGCGGCGCAATCGAACCCGATCGTGTCGACCTATGCGCCACGCGAATTCCGCGAAGCGAGCGCTGCGCTGGAAGCGGCAAACGCGGCCGCCACGCGCCAGGAAGATAGCGAAAAAGTCGACAAGCTGGCCTACCTGGCCAAGCAAAAGATAGCCACGGCGCAAGAAGTCGCCAAGCAGAAGGCCGCTGAAGCCGATATCGCCAACGCCGGCAAGCAGCGCGACCAGTTGCGCCTCGATGCGCGCACGCAGCAGGCAGACCAGGCCACGGCCCGCGCCCAGTCGGCGCAGGCGGATGCGGAAGCGGCCAAGGCCCAGGCGCAAGCGGCCGAAGCGTCGGCCCGCGATGCGCAAGCGCGCGCCGCCGGACTGGAAGCACAGCTGGCCGACCTGGCCGCCAAGAAAACCGAACGCGGCATGGTGATCACCCTGGGTGACGTGCTGTTCGGCACGGACAAGGCGAACTTGACGGCCGATGGCGCGAATACGGCGCGCAAGCTGGCCGATGTGCTGAAAAACAACCCGCAACGCACCGTGCTGATCGAAGGCTTTACGGATAGCACGGGCGGCTCCGCGCATAACCTGGAATTGTCGCAACGCCGCGCGGAATCCGTGCGCAATGCGCTGCTGGAGCAAGGCATCAGCCGTGACCGCATCGCCACGAAAGGCTATGGCGCCGCCTATCCGGCCGCCGGCAACGACACGGCGTCGAACCGCCAGCTGAATCGCCGGGTGGAAATCGTCTTGTCGGAGGACAATACGGCGATTCCCGCCCGCCGCTAAAACACCAGGCCAAACCTGCTGCGCGTCGCGTCTTGCGGCCTCCGATGCTCACTGTGCTCTGGCACAGCTCCGCTTCTCGGCCACAATTCACTGCCGCTCGCTACGGTTTTGCCTAGTGTTTGATTTGTTAGTAGGCAGCACCGGCCGAAGCTTGGCCGGTGGATACCCATGCAAGACTTGAAAGGAAACATCATGACCCAAACATCTGTTGAGATTCCAGCTGGCATCGATACGGCAGCCATCCGCGCTGCCGCCAAAAACCTGGATGATGGCGCCGTGACGGCCGGCTACCAGGCCGACCGCCAGGAGTTGATTACCCTGTTGAATGGGGCGCTGGCCACCGAACTGGTGTGTATTGCGCGCTACAAGCGCCATTATTACACGGTGAGCGGGCGCGACAACGGCACCATCAAGGCCGAGTTCCTTGAACATGCGCAGCAGGAGCAGGAGCACGCCGACTGGCTGGCTGAACGCATCGTGCAATTGAATGGCAAGCCAGATTTTAATCCTGCAACATTGCTTGCGCGTAGCCATGCCGAGTATGATGACTCTGAAGACGTGCAGAGCATGGTGCGTGCCAATCTGATCGCGGAACGGGTAGCGATCGAGTCGTATCGCCAGATGATCGTGAAAATCGGCGACAAAGACCCGACCACACGCCATTTGTTGATCAAGATCATGGCTGTTGAGGAAGAGCACGCCGATGATATGCGCGATCTAATGGAATAGTGTTTTTGAGTAAAGTAGGTATAGTAACTACATTCATCCACAGCTAAGGAGCTAAACCATGTTGGAAAACAATATCACCACCGTCAATAACGATGTCAAAACCTTGGTCAAGGATGCGCAAGCCCTGTTCAGCGCCGCTGCCGCCCTGACCGGCGAAAAAGCCGATGAAGTGCGCGTCAAGGGCATGAAAACCCTGGATGCCGCCCTGGCCAAGGCGCATGAAGCGCAGGCGTCGGCCATCGTTGCCACCAAGCAGCTCGCCTCCCAGGCTGACGGCTATGTCAAGGAAAACCCATGGCGCACGGTGGCCGTCGCCGCTGGCGTCGGCGTACTGGTCGGCTTCATCCTGGGCCGCAAGTAATCCACTGTCAGGAGCGATATGGACAAGTCTGCTTCGTCTCACCAGGGGCCGGGATTGATCGGCTCGGTCGCCGGCCTGGCCAAAAACGCCGTCGGACTGATGTTGTCGCGGCTGGAACTGGCCACCATCGAACTGTCGGAAGTGCGCAATCACATGCTGCAGCTGATTGTCATTTTCGCGCTGGCGACCGTGGCGGGCTTGTTTGCCATCGCTTACGGCAGCGTGCTGATCGTCTTTCTGGCCTGGGATAGCCTGGGCTGGAAGATCCTGGCGATCATGACGGTCGTGTTCGTACTGCTGGCCATCGCCCTGGTCATGTATGCGCGCGCCATGCTGCGTCAAGGAAAGCTGTCCATGCCGGCCACCATGGCGGAATTGAAGGCTGACCGCGACATGCTGATGTAAGCTGCATTACGAGGAGAATTCATGTCGGACAACGACAAACTGGCGGCGCAAGCCGCCCGCAAGCGCCTGCTGATCGCCCAGGGCGAAATGTACCGCGTGGGCATCGTGCATGCGCGCGCCAACGTGGGCTATGCGCTGCGCCCGGAATCGATGCTGCAGGGCGTGGTCGAAACGGCGGTCGGCTTTGCCGGCCACCGCGTCGAATCCCTGCTGGCGCCGGGCGGCATGCGTTTGCAAGGCGCCATGCCCTATGTGCTGACGGCGCTATCGTTTATCGGACGCAAGAAGCTGGTCAAGCCGGCCCTGGTTCTCGTGGCCGTGGCCGCCGTCGCCGCCAGCTGGCTGCGCCGCAAGCGCTGAACGCCAGCCGTGTTGCACAGGAACGCCGTCATTGACGGCGTTTTTTTTTGCCCGTACCCAACGTCCGGCACGTGCAGGCGCAATCCCTTACAATGATTCACGCCGCACCCGCGCGGCGGACAGAGGGCTATCTTGATGACGAATTCGAAGACACCGATCAATCAGTTAAATCCTTCGCGCCTACGCATCGTGCTGGTGCTGCAAGGCGGCGGCGCACTGGGCGCCTACCAGGCCGGCGTCTACCACGCGCTGCACGAACATGGCCTGGCGCCCGACTGGGTGGTGGGCACCTCGATCGGCGCCATCAATGCCGCCATTCTGGCGGGTAACAAGCACGAAGACCGGCTCGTGCGTCTGAAGGAATTCTGGCAGCGCGTGGCGCACCGCGACAGCATCGACATGAACCTGGTATCGGACCAGCAGCGCCGCTCGAACATCTGGCTGGCCACGCTCGATACGCTGCTGCGCGGCGTGCCGGGCTTCTTCAAGCCGCGCGCCTTCAGCCTGTTTCCCGCCGGAATCGCCGTCAAGCCGGAAGAGGCCAGTTTTTATGACACCAGCGAGCTGTCCGGCACCCTCGAGGATCTGGTCGATTTCGATTACCTGAACCAGCCCGGCGGCATGCGCCTGACGGTCAACGCCCTGCGCGTCAAATGCGGCAGTCTCACCAGTTTCGACAGCCAGCAGCAGCCCCTGACGGCGGACCATATCCGCGCCAGCGGTGCCTTGCCGCCCGGCTTTGCCGGCGTGCGCGTCGACGGCGACTTATATTGGGATGGCGGCCTGTACTCGAACACGCCGCTGGAAACCGTGCTTGACGATACGCCCCACGTCGACACCCTGGTCTTCATGGTCGATCTGTGGAGCTCGGAAGGACCGGAACCGACCACCCTCGACGAAGTGCAGACGCGGCAAAAGGACGTGACCTTCGCGTCGCGCTCGAAGCGGCATATCGCCGATTACGTCAATACGCATACCTTGCAGCGCAAATTGCGCGAACTGTACGCCGGCCTGCCCGATACAAAGCACAACCGCCAGCAGACGGAAGAGCTGGTGGCGCTCGGTTGCGACAGCACCATGCACATCGTGCGCCTGCCGTATGCGGGGCGCGACTGGCACATGGCGGCCAAGGATATCAATTTTTCCCGGGGCTCCATCGAGTGGCGCTGGGAGCAGGGCTACCAGGATGGCTTGCGCGCGATCAAGGCGGCCGGCTGGCTGGCCTTTGTCACGGAAGATACGCCACTCGTGGTGCACGAACTGCCGCCCTACGAGCGCGACGCCGCCTGATCAGGCCGAGTCGCAAGAGTACGCTTCACTACTGCGGATGGGCCGCTTCGCGCAGTTTTTCCGCGTTGGCCATGTCTTGCCGATACGTGTCCTGCGCATCCTTCAGGCAGGTGGCGCGCGCGGCGGATGGTTCCGAACGGCAGGCTTTTTTGGCCTCGGCCAGGGCGGCGGCGATTTCCTTGCGCAGGGTGCGCAGCTGGGCTTGCGCCGTGCTGTCTTCCTGGTACCAGCGTTGCGGGTCGCCCGGTTGCGGCGTGGCCGTCTGGGCCAGTGCCAAAGGCGCCAGGCTGCAGGCGAACAGGGTGGCCAAGAGTGTGTTGTGGATAGTCATGATAGTTCCTCCTTGAAATAAAAAAGGCGCCGCAGCGCCTTTTTTTACAACCTGCCCGTCAGTAATAGCAGGATCAGTATCACTACGACCAGGCCGGCGATGCCGCTGGGGCCGTAACCCCAGTTGCGGCTATGCGGCCAGGTAGGCAGGACGCCGACCAGGGCCAGGATCAAGATGATCAGAATGATGGTGCCCATGGCAACTCCTTGTTATCGTACGACTCATGCGGGATGGCGGCTGCCTGTTGGCAAGCTCCGCCGAAAATTAATAGCGGTAGACGCGGCCGTCAACGACGCGCACTCGGTTGCCCGGGCGCAAATCATTCGCGTTGTCCTGCACCACGGTGCGGTATTCGCCGTTGTCGAGACGTACGCTGATCTGGTAGGCCTGCGCTTGCTGCCTGCGGCCTTCCACCTGATTGCCCACGACGCCGCCAGCGACGGCGCCCGCCACGGTGGCGGCCGTGCGTCCGCCGCCCGAGCCGATGGTATTGCCCAGCAGTGCGCCGGCGATGCCGCCGACCACGGCGCCCGCGCCGCTGGTTTGTCCGCCGCCCTGCACGATCTGGATGGAGTCGACGGTGCCGTACATGGCGGATTCAGGCTGGTTGGCCGGGTAATATTGTTGTGACTGGGAAGGACCGGTGGCGCAACCGCTCAGTGCGGCGGTGGCGGCGAGCATCAGTGCAGCCAAGGTGGCGTTGGTTTTCATTTTATTCTCCTGACGAGGTGAGGGTGTAGTGCCATCTTAGTCATGCCCCTGTTTCCGGTCTGTACGCTGCCGCACGTACTTATTTGGTGCCGAAAATGGTATTTTTTACCGGGACGATCCAGCAAAACGTTGTTATTTATCCCTGTCTGCCTTCCGCTTTCAAAATAAATTACTTGTGTACGGCAGCGTACAGAAGAGAGGCGGCGATCCACGTAAAACGGTAGTCATGCCAAGCAGACATGCTTGTCACTACCAGGGAGAAATACATGAACAAGAATAAGCTTTTCACCGCCATCGTTGTCAGCCTGGCGTGCGCCGCCTGGGGCGGCCAGGCCGTGGCTGCCACGCCGGAAGCAAAAGCAGCCTACAAGGCGGCCAATGAACAGGCGGGCCTGAATTACAAGCTGGCCCATGCCGAATGCGAAAAAATCACGGGCAACCCGAAGGATGTCTGCATCGCCGAAGCAAAGGCCGTGCGCACCTACGATGAAGCTGTGGCCCAGGCGCAATACACGAATACCCTGCGCGCCTACACCAAGGCGCGCATCAAGATTGCCGATGCCAATTACGACGTCGACCTGACGCGCTGTAATGCGCTGACGGGCAACGACAAGGATGTCTGCGTCAAGCTGGCCAAGTCCACCAAGGTGGCGGCCCTGGCCGATGCCAAGGCAGACAAGAAAGTCATCGAAGCGCGCAGCGATGCGCGTGAAGCAAAAAGAAAAGCCGAGTACAAGGTCGCGACAGAAAAATGCGATGCATTAGCCGGCGCAGCCAAGGATGACTGTATCAAGGCTGCAAAAACCCAGTTCGGTTACTGAGCTCCCTCCGGCGCGCAGTCACCAAACTGGTATAAGAAGCTCATTGTGAGCACATTGATTGACCACTCCTAAGGAAAAAACCATGAAATTCACCAAATCTATCGCTACTGGCCTTTTCGTCGCTTCCCTGTTCGCTGTTGCAGGTTGCGCTTCGACCCCAACCAAGGAAGGCACGGGCGAGTACATCGACGACGCGGCCATCACCACCAAAGTTAAAGCCAGCATCTTCAACGAGCCTACCCTGAAATCGACGGAAATCAACGTTGAAACCTTCAAGGGCGTGGTTCAGCTGAGCGGCTTCGTGGCCCAGCCAGCCGATGCCGCCAAAGCGGGTGAAATCACCCGTGGCGTCAAGGGCGTGAAGTCCGTGAAAAACGACATCCGCGTCAAGTAATGGCCTGACCTGCCGCAGGGCCAGCCCCAGGGCTGGCCCTGCGGCCCTCCACCGACCGTCGCGGGAATCGCATGCATATCCAGCCTACAGATACCCCGCCCGAGCCGGTGGCGGCTGCCTCCACCGAGCCTGCCGGGCCACCTCCCGGCGCGCCCGCGGAGCAGTCAGACTCATCCTTGCGTTTGCCGCTGCATGTCAATGCGCGTGGCATGGCGCTGGGCATCATCGCCACCGTCAGCTTCATTTATGCGCTGCAGTGGGCACAGAAATTCCTCATTCCCGTCATCTTCGGCATTTTCATCGCCTACACCCTCAATCCCGTCGTCGCCTGGCTGGAAAAGCTGCGCCTGCCGCGCGCCATCGGCGCCACGGCCGTCACGGCCCTGATCCTGTTCGGCTCCATCGTCGTGGTCGAGCGCGTGCAGGGCGAATTCGAATCCATCGTTGAAGAATTGCCGGCCGCCACGCACAAGCTGTCGCGCCTGATCGCCGCCAGTACGGGCGGCAAGAACAGCACCTTCCAGAAGATGCAGGCCGTGGCCAATGAAATCGAGCAAGTGGCCGCCGGCGCCGAAGCGCGCCGCAACAACCGCCGCGCGGCCGCCGCCGAGACGCCCAACTTCAAGATCATGGACTGGGTCTGGGCCGGCTCGCTGGGCCTGGTGGGCTTCCTCAGCCAGGCCACCATGGTCATCTTCCTCGTGTTTTTCCTGCTGCTGTCGGGCGACACCTTCAAGCGCAAGCTCGTCAAGCTGACGGGGCCGTCGCTGAGCCGCAAGAAGGTCACCGTGCACATCCTGGAAGATATCAATACGTCGATCCAGAACTATATGTTCATGCTGCTCGTCACGAATGGCTTGCTGGCGGTCCTGATGTGGATCGCCCTGCGCGTGATCGGCCTGGAAAACGCGGGCGCCTGGGCCATCGTGGCCGGCTTGCTGCACATCATGCCGTATTTCGGCCCCTTGCTCATCACCATCGCCACGGGCCTCGTTGCCTTCCTGCAGTTCGAATCGCTGGAAATGGTCTTGCTGGTGACGGGCACGTCGATGGCCATCGCCACCCTGGTGGGCACCTTTGTCACCACCTGGATGACGGGGCGCATCGCCCGGATGAATCCCACGGCCGTGTTCATCAGCCTGCTGTTCTGGGGCTGGCTGTGGGGCGTCTGGGGCTTGCTGCTGGGCGTGCCCATCATCGTCATCGTGAAGGTCGTGGCCGAGCGCGTGCAGGGCATGGAAGTGGTGGCCGAGCTGCTGGGCGAATAGCTTGCGGCAACGTAAAGAAAACGGCGCCCGCGGGCGCCGTTGTTGCATGCAGACTTATCGTTTAGGACTGGTGGCGTTTCAGTATCTTGATTTGCACATCGCCATCGTCCGTCTTCGGCATATCCTTCATGCTGCCCAGCTGCAGGGCGAACTGGCGCGTGAATTCGGCGCCCAGGAAGAAGATTTGCGCTGAATAATATACCCACAGCAGCAGGGCCACCAGCGAACCGGCCGCGCCATAGCTGCTGGCCACGCCGCTGTTGCCGATATATACGCCAATGGCGTATTTCCCCAGTGAAAACATGAAGGCCGTGCCGATGGCGCCGATCAGCACGTCGCGCCAGGACAGGCGCACGCGCGGCAGCATTTTATAGATGACGGCAAACAGGCTGGCGATGACGGCAAAGCCGATCAGGTTCGACAGGATGGTAAACAGCACGGCCGTGTCCTTCCACACGCCTTCCCAGAAGTTGGCGAGGATGGCCATGGCCGCGTTGACCACCAGCGACACCATCAGCAGGAAGGCCAGCACCAGCACCAGGCCGAAGGACAGCAAGCGCGTGCGCAGCATGTCCCAGGCGCCCGCTTCCTTCAGCGGCGGTACTTGCCAGATTTCATCGAGGCTGGCTTTCAGTTCGGCAAATACGCTGGTGGCGCCGAACAGCAGCAGGGCGCTGGCGATGAGGGTGGCGATGCGTCCCTGCTCATGGTTCTTCGCGCCGGCCAGCACCAGCTGGATGGCTTCGGCGCCCTGCGTGCCCAGCAATCCCTGCAGTTGCCCCATCAGTTCGCCGCGCGCGGCGGCCGGGCCATAGAAAAAGCCGGCGATGGCGATCACCAGCACGAGGATGGGGGCGATGGAAAACAGGGTGTAATAGGCGAGGGCCGCGCCCTTGCTCGAGGCGCGGTGTTCCAGCCATTCGGTGACGGAACAGACGATGACACTGCGCATCTGCTTGCTGAACGGCGCCAGGCCGGCCAGTCTGGGATAGCGGGTAGAAATATTCATGGTGGCTTTCAATGCAAAAAAGGGGCGCGAGCCCCTTTTTTTATTCACAAGTGGCGTACCACTGTTTAGCTTACTGCACGCGGCGTTCGATGGTGATTTGTTCCACTTCAACGCGGCGGTTTGGTTCCAGGCACTTGATCAGGTCGGCACGCTTCTTGTTATCGCAGGTGACGACAGGATTGGTGGAGCCCTTGCCTTCGGCCGTCAGGCGGTTGGCGGCGACACCGTGGGCGACCAGGTATTCCTTGACTGCATCAGCGCGCTGCTGCGACAGTTTCAGGTTGTACTTGGCCGAACCGATGCGGTCGGCATAACCGCTGATGACGACGTTGTTGACGTCCGGCGCTGCGTTCAGCACGCGGGCGATTTCGTCAAGCTTGGTCTGTGTCGGGCCCAGCTTGGCGCTGTCGAACGCGAACAGTTCCGTTGCTGCCATCGTCACTTTCTCAAAGCGTGCTGGCGGTGGCGGCGGTGGTGGCGGCACGACCACGACGACTTCTTCACGCACTGGCGGCGGTGGCGGTGGTGGCGGCGGTGCAGGTGGTTTGTCGAACGCGAAGTTCAGGCCCACGGTGACGTAGTAGTTGTTGGCCTTGCTGCTCGGGTCGAACGTATTGCCGCGCAGGAAGCCGTGCACGTTGCGCACGTCAGCCTGGAACGACAGTTGATCGTTGATCGTGGACTGGAAGCCCAGACCGACGCTGGCGTACGGCGAGCTCTTTTTGCGTTCGCCGAAAGCGAAGCTGGTGTCCTTGTCGCGCTGCATGCCGGCACCGACCAGCAGGAAGGGGCGGAAGGCTTTACGCGAGAACATGTACAGACCGTCTACGCCCAGCGTATTTTGCTGGTAGCGCTGTTGGCCATCCTTGGAGCGGGCATACGTGGTGCCCAGCTGGATATCCCAGTCCTGGGAAACAGGTTTACCGAAACGCAAGCCTGCGCCATACCCGGTTTTATCCGTAGCGAAGTCGGAATCTGGCTTGAGTGCGTTGAGGCTAGGTTGAATGTACCAGGAAGGATTGATTTCCTGGGCCTGTGCGCCGAGGGCGGAGCACAGTACTGCGGCGGCAACGGCGATTTTTTTTAGATTATTCACAAGTAACTCCCAACGTTGATAAGAGATTTTCTCTAATGCATCAATGCGACAACTGCCAGACATGCTATTGCTAGAGATAGACAACAATTCCAGGTGCGCTTTCTTGCGATAAATGCACTGCTGTTGGAGTAGAGAATACGGTTGCAGGTTCACATGGTCGGTGCGTTAGCGCACAAAGCATTGTTGTATATCAATGGTGTTGCAGATTCACGACAACTACTTCGGTGTTGAAAAAAACTAATTCGCCTCCGGAAAATTTTGCAATCACGGCCATATCCTGGCGCCGTAACTGGAGGCAATCGTACGACTTGTTACCAGCATGCCACTGTATATTAGCAACAATGATGAGCTTGATAACTAATATTACATTGATGTTGTATTCCTGCCGCGTTCTGTTGTTTTTCCGGGCTTCTCTCGGGCAACTATCGTGCGCCGCAGTCAGCTCCGCCACTTTTCATCAAGGAGTTACCCGTGCCTGACCACCCCCGTGCTGTTTCTTCCCCGCTGTCCGGCAAACTGGCCCCGCTGGGTCTGCTGGCTGTGCTGCTGTCGCTGGGCATGGCTATGCCGGCCTGGGCCGATAGCGGCGTGTCCCTGTTTTCACCGAGCGGCACGGTCAAGGCCGTGCGCCAGGTACGGGCCCAGTTCTCCACGCCGATGGTGCCGTTCGGCGACATGGGCTTGCCCGCGCCGTTCGCCACCGATTGCGGCAAGGCCGAACCTGCCGTCGTGGCGGGCGCGGGGCGCTGGGCCGACGAGCGCAACTGGAACTACGATTTCGAGCGCGACTTGCCGGCCGGCGTGGCGTGCAGCTTTACCTTGAAAGCGGGGCTGAAGGACCAGGCAGGCAAGCCCTTGCAGGGGACGGCGTCCTACCGCTTTTCCACGGGCGGCCCGGCCATCGTCGAGGCCGTGCCGTATGACGGTCAGCCGTATATCGATGAAAACCAGATCTTCGTGCTGGGCCTCGACGCGGTGCCGAACGAGGCCAGCGTGGCCGCCAACGCGTATTGCCGCGCCGATGGCATCAATGAAAAGATTCCAGTGCGGCAGCTTGTGGGCAAGGAACTCGAGCAGGTACTGGCCCTGCGCAAGAGTTTTCTCGACCGCTACCTGACCGTGTATTTCAAGAAGCGGGGCACGCTGTGGAAAGTGGGCATGCCCGTCGCCAGCAAGGGTGCGCCGCCGCTGCCTGTGACCGTGTTGCAATGCAAGCGCAGTTTTCCCGCCAACGCCAAGGTATCGCTCGTGTGGGGTGAAGGCATCGCCAGCGCCAGCGGCATCGCCACGGACAAGGCGCAAACGCTGCAGTTCAAGACGCGTCCCGATTTCACGGCCAAGTTCAGCTGCGAGCGCAGCAATCCGAAAGAGCAGTGCATTCCCTTCCTGCCCATGCGCGTGCAGTTTTCCGCGCCCGTGAGCGCGGCGCAGGTGCGCGCCATGACCCTGAAGGGCGGCGGCAAGACGTATGCGCCGACGATTGCAAAAGAAGAAGAAAAGGCGGAATTCCTGTATGGCGCCACCTTCAATGGCCCGTTTCCCGTGCAGGCCAGTTTCGTGCTGGCCCTGCCGCCGAAGCTGACAGATGACGCGGGCCGCGCCTTGCTCAACCGCGCGCGCTTCCCCATGACGGTGCGCACGGGCGAACAGCCGCCGCTGCTGAAGTTCCCGGCGCCGTTCGGCATCATCGAAGCCAAGGGCGACGGCTTGCTGCCGGTCACCGTGCGCAATATCGAATCTGTGCTCTCCGGCAAGGAAGTCGCCCAGCCAGCCGCCGCCACGGGCGCCACCTTGCGCGTGCCCGACAATGACGACAAGTTCATCATCGAGTGGATGCGGCGCCTGGCCGGCAATGGCGATGGGGGCGAATACTGGCAGCCATATGCGCAATATGCGGGCAACATGAGCAAATCCGTGCTGGCCGACGCGGCCGGCACGCGCCCCATCAGCTTGCCTCGTCCGGACGGCAAGAAAACCTTTGAAGTGATCGGCATCCCGCTGCAGAAACCGGGCTTTTATGTGGTCGAGCTGGCCAGCCCCATCCTCGGCAAGGCCTTGCTGGGCAAACCGACGACGGCCTACATCCGCACGGCCGCGCTGGTGACGAATCTGGCGGCCCACTTCAAGCATGGCGCGCAATCGTCGCTCGTGTGGGTGACGTCGCTGGACAAGGGCGCGCCTGTCGCGAAGGCGCAAGTGGCCGTGCGCGACTGCGCCGGCAAGCTGCTGTGGCAAGGCGCCACGGGCGCGGACGGCGTGGCGCACATCCCCGGCGAGCTGGCCAATTCCTCGTGCAAGAACAATGGCCGCTACTTTATCAGTGCGCGCAGCGGCGGCGACATGACGTTCACCCTGTCGGACTGGGTGGGCGGCATCGAAGCCTGGCGTTTCAATCTGCCCACGGACGACACGCGCGCCGACAACACCTTGCTGGCCACGGTATTCGATCGCACCTTGCTGCGCGCCGGCGAAACCGTGCACATGAAGCATTTCATCCGCAAGCACACGGGCGAAGGCATGAGCCTGGTCGACAAGAACAACGGCCCCGGCAGTGCCACCTCCATCGTCATCACGCACAAGGGCAGCGACCAGAACTACCAGCTGCCCCTGCGCTGGTCCGCCAGCGGCACGGCGGAAAGCGATTGGAGCATTCCCGCGGATGCCAAGCAGGGAGAATACAGCGTGACGATGGCGGGACGCCCGTCCGGCAGTTTCCGTGTGGAAGCGTTCCGCGTGCCGACCATGAAGGCCGTGCTGCAGGGACCGAAGGCGCCCGCCGTGCAGGCGAAGCAGCTGGCCCTCGACGCGCAACTCACGTATCTGGCTGGCGGCGCCGCCACGAATGCGCCCGTCAAGCTGCGCACGGTGCTGCAAGACAAGAGTGTTTCCTTTGCCGACTATCCCGACTATAGCTTCAGCAATGGCGACGTGAAGGAAGGCCTCGTCAAGCAGGGCACAGGCTACGACGACGATGAGGGCGAGTGGCAGGACGAGGGCAATGGCGGGCGTGCCGGCCCCGGCGCCACGGCCGCGCGCACGCAAAGCTTGACCCTGGACAAGGCGGGCGGCGCGCGCATCGTCATCGACCAGCTGCCGCAGCTGTCCACGCCGCGCGACCTGGTGGCGGAAATGGCTTTCCAGGATGCGAATGGCGAGACGGCTTCCGTGGCGACAAGAGTGCCGCTGTGGCCATCGAACGTCGTGATCGGCATCAAGCCCGACGCCTGGGCCCTGAGCAAGGATGCCTTCAAATTCACGGTGGCCGTGCTCGGTACCAATGGCAAGCCGGTGGCGAACGCCCCGGTCGCCGTCGACTTCTTCCAGCGCAACAGCTATTCGCACCGCCGTCGGCTGATCGGCGGCTTCTATGCATATGAAAACAGCAGCGAAGTGGTCAAGCTGGGCCCTGCATGCTCAGGCAAGACGGACGCCAAGGGCCTGTTGATGTGCGACGTGAAGGTGCCCGCCAGCGGCAATCTGATTTTGCGCGCGCGCACGCAGGATACGTCCGGCAACGCGGCGGTGGCCAACCGCGAAACCTGGGTGGCCGGCAGCGGCGACTGGTGGTTCAACGCCAGCGACAATGACCGCATCGACGTCTTGCCGGAAAAGAAACGCTATGAACCAGGCCAGGAAGCAAGCTTGCAGGTGCGCATGCCGTTCCGCTCGGGCACGGCGCTGATCACGGTCGAGCGCGAAGGCATCCTCGACACCTATGTGCGCCAGCTCAATGGGCGGGAACCGGTGGTGAATATCCCGGTCAAACCGAACTACGCACCGAATGTGTATGTCTCCGTGTTTGTCGTGCGGGGCCGGGTCGATGGCGTGCAGCCGACGGCCCTGGTGGACCTGGGCAAGCCGGCTTACAAGATGGGCATTGCACCGCTGAACGTGGGTTGGCAGGCGCATGAACTGAACGTCATGGTGGTGTCCGACAAGGAAGTATATAAAACACGCGACAAGGCGGAAGTGTCCGTGCGCGTGCGCCGCGCCGATGGCAAACCGCTGCCGGCCGGCGCGGAAGTGGCGCTGGCAGCCGTCGACACGGGCTTGCTGGAACTGATGCCCAACGATAGCTGGAAGCTGCTTGACACCATGATGGCGCAGCGCAGCCTGCAGGTGGAAACGGCGACGGCGCAGATGCAGGTGATCGGCAAGCGCCACTTCGGCCGCAAGGCCTTCCCGGCCGGCGGTGGCGGCGGCAAGGGGGCGAGCCGCGAGCTGTTCGACACCCTGCTGTTCTGGAAGGGTTCCGTCAAGCTCGACGCCAAGGGCGAAGCGACCGTGCAAGTGCCGCTGAACGACTCGCTGACGGCGTTTCGCATCGTCGCCATCGCCAGCGCCGGCAAGGAATTGTTTGGCACGGGCAGCACGGATATCCGCAGTTCGCAAGACTTGATCTTGATGTCGGGCTTGCCGACCCTCGTGCGCGAAGGCGACCAGTTGCGCGCCGGATTTACCGTGCGCAACACCTCGGCCGCATCCTTGAGCGTGGACCTCAACGCCAGCGCGGCCGGCAAAGCCTTGCCGCGCCAGAGCTTGACCTTGGCGGCGGGCGAAGCGCGCGAAACGGGCTGGGATTATCAGGTGCCGCTCGGCGCGACCAGCATTGTGTGGGAGATAGTCGCCAAGGCGGGCAGCCATACGGATAAACTCAAAATCACGCAAAAGGTGGGCCAGGCGACGCCCGTGCGCACGTATCAAGCCACCTTGCAGCAGATCGACAAGCCCATCAATATGTCCGTGCAGATGCCGGCTGGCGCCTTGCCGGGCCGGGGCGGCATCCAGACCAGCTTTGTCGCCAGGCTGGGCAGCGAGCTGCCCGGCGTGCGCGAGTACATGGCGGCCTATCCGTACACCTGCTTCGAGCAAAACACGTCGAAGGCCATCGCCCTGCAAGACCAGGATGCGTGGAACAAGCTGGCCGCCAGCCTGCCCGCCTACCTGGACAGCGACGGCCTGCTGAAATACTTCCCCATCATGGAGCAGGGCAGCGACAGCCTGACGGCGTATGTGCTGTCGGCAACGAAAGAGGCGGGCTATGCGATTCCCGAACAGACGAAAAATCGCATGGAAGCAGCTTTGACGGCCTTCGTGCAGGGCCGCATCGTGCGCCGTTCCGCGCTGGATACGACCGACCTGGCCGTGCGCAAGCTGGCCGCGCTGGAAGCGCTGTCGCGTTCGAACAAGGTGCCGCCCGACGCCCTGGAGAGCATCAGCATCAGCCCGAACCTGTGGCCCACTTCCGCCGTCATCGACTGGAGCTTGTTGCTGCAACGCACGCCAAGCCTGGCGCGCCGCGATGTCCTGCTGGCCGAGGCGCAGCAGATATTGCGCTCGCGCCTGAATTTCCAGGGCACGACCATGGGCTTTTCCACCGAGCGCAAGGATAACTGGTGGTGGCTGATGGTCTCCGGCGACGTCAATGCCAACCGGCTGCTGCTGGCCGTGATGGGCAATCCGGCGTGGAAGGACGACATCGGCCGCCTGGTGCGCGGCAGCATGGGCCGGCAGAAGAAGGGCCGCTGGGATACGACGGTGGCCAACGCCTGGGGCACGCTGGCCATCGCCAAGTTCTCGGCCAAGTTCGAAGCCACGCCCGTGACGGGCGCCAGCGCCGTCAAGCTGGGCAGCGATACGCAAGCCCTCGTGTGGAATGGCGCGGCGAAGGTCGGCCCCGTGCTGCAAGCGTGGCCGAAGGGCACGGACACCCTGGGCCTGGCGCACAGCGGCACGGGCAAGCCCTGGGCCACTGTGCAAAGCCTGGCGGCCATCCCGCTCAAGGCGCCCGTCTCCAGCGGCTACACGATCAAGAAAACCATTATGCCGGTGGAACAGAAGACGGCGGGCACGTGGTCGCGCGGCGACGTCTACCGCGTGCGCCTGGACTTGTCGGCGCAGGCGGACATGAGCTGGGTAGTGGTCGACGACCCGATCCCCGCCAGCGCCACGGTGCTGGGCAATGGCCTGGGGCGCGATTCGCAGCTGCTCACGGCGGGCGAAAAATCCACGGGCTGGGTCTGGCCCACGTTCGAAGAGCGGGCGTTCGACGCTTTCCGCGCGTATTACGCCTTCGTGCCAAAGGGTAACTGGAGCGTGGAATACACGGTGCGCCTGAATAATGCAGGGGATTTCAGCCTGCCGGCCACGCGCATCGAAGCCATGTATTCGCCCGAGATGTTTGGCGAGTCGCCGAACGCGAATGTGAAGGTGGGGCAGTGAAAGGGTTTGTTTTACTGATGGGCGGTCTGCTGGCCGGCCCGGTCTTCGCTGAAGCGATATTGACGCCGGCCCAGGTGCAGGCCGCGTACCGCAGTTCGGAAGCGCAGCTGCTGGACCGCAGCGGCGTGCCGCTGCAATCCTTGCGCGTGGACATGAAAGTGCGCCGCTTGCCGTGGGTGCCGCTGGCCGACATCTCTCCCGCCGTGCAGCAGGCCGTGCTGCTGGCGGAAGACCAGCGCTTCATGCGGCATGGCGGCGTGGATGTGTCTGCGCTGGCCACGGCCGCCTGGGACAATCTGTTTTCCAAGAAACCTCGGGGCGCTTCGACCATCACCATGCAGCTGGCAGGCCAGCTGGACGCGGACTTGCAGGCGTCTTCGGGCGGACGCAGCCTGCGCCAGAAATGGGACCAGATGCGTGCGGCCCAGGCTATCGAGGATAGCTGGAGCAAGGCGCAGATTTTCGAAGCGTATTTGAACCTCGTGTCGTTTCGCGGCGAGCTGCAGGGCATCGCCTCCGCCTCGTACAGTCTGTTCGGCAAGGCGCCGTCGGGCCTGAACCAGACGGACGGCATCATTTTGGCCAGCCTCGTGCGGGCGCCGAACGCGCCGCCGGCCGCCGTCACGCGCCGCGCCTGCGCGCTGGCGAAGGAATGGCGCATGGACAGCAGCTGCCAGCTGATCGGCCAGCGCGTGCAGACGGCCTTGCAGCGCAACGCCCTGTATGCGGAGCTGGCGCCGGCGCCGCAAGTGGCGCAGCAACTGTTGAAACAGCCGGGCGCGCAGGTCGCCAGCACCCTGGACGGCCCCTTGCAGCGTTTTGCGCAGGAAAACCTGCGCCAGCAACTGGCGTCCTTGCGCGAGCGCAATGTCAACGATGGCGCCATCATCGTGCTGGACAACCGCAGCGGCGACATTCTCGCCTATGTGGGCAATGCGGGCGGCAGCCATGTCGATGGCGTGGCGGCCCTGCGCCAGGCCGGTTCCACCTTGAAACCGTTCTTGTATGAACTGGCCATCGAGCGCCGGCTGATGACGGCCGCGTCCGTCATGGACGACTCGCCGCTCGACGTCGCCACGGCGTCCGGCATGTATGCGCCGCAAAATTATGACCGCAATTTCAAAGGGTATGTCAGCGCCCGCACCAGCCTGGCCAGTTCCCTCAATATTCCCGCCGTGCGCACGGTGTTGCTGACGGGGCAGGACGGCTTCTATAACCGCCTCAAGGACGTGGGCCTGTCCAGCCTGACGGAACCGGCCGAATACTACGGCCCTTCGCTGGCGCTGGGTTCGTCCGAAGTAAGCCTGCTGGAACTGGCCAACGCCTATCGCGCGCTGGCCAATGGCGGGCTGTACAGCACGGCCAGCCTGCAGCCGGGCCAGGCGGGCAAGGACCGGCGCCGCGTGATGGAGCCGGGCGCTGCCTTCATCGTCGGCGACATCCTGGCCGACCGCGCCGCGCGCAGCATGACCTTTGGCTTGCGCAATGAGCTAGGGACGAATTTCTGGAGCGCCGTCAAGACGGGCACGAGCAAGGACATGCGCGACAACTGGTGCATGGGCTACTCGGCGCGCTACACGGTGGGCGTGTGGGTGGGCAACTTCGACGGCAAGCCCATGTGGGACGTGTCGGGCGTGACGGGCGCCGCGCCCGTGTGGCGCGACGTGATGGATTACCTGCACAAGAACGTGCCCAGCCATGCCCCGAAAGCGCCGCCGGGCGTATTGCAGCAGATGGTGGCGTACCAGCCCGCGCTGGAAGCGCCGCGCCGCGAATGGTTTATCGCCGGCACGGAAAGCCCCGTCATCGCCGTATTGGGCGACACCGTGAAGCCACCCGCCATCGTGTATCCGGCCGAGGACAGCATCCTCGCCATCGATCCCGACATCCCGCCCGCCTTGCAGCGCGTGTTCTTCCAGGCCCAGGGCAGCCACGCCTTGCGCTGGGTGCTCGATGGCAAGGACATGGGCGGCGCAGCGGAGAGCATCAGCTGGCGTCCCGTGCCAGGCAAGCATGCGCTGGCGCTCGTCGACGGCGCCGGCAAGACGGTGGCGCAGGTGGCGTTCCAGGTGCGGGGCAATGCGCTGGCGCAGCTTGCCGCACAGGGCAAATAATCAGTTCGATGGATAATTCGCCGGGTCGATGGCTGGCGTGACGTAGTGCCGCAATACATCGCCGCCGTGCGGATGCTTTTGCGTGCGGCGTTTTTCTTCCGATGGCGGGCTGACCAGCACGATGGTCGCTTCGTCCGGATTGCGCAGGTTTACCACGGCGCTGATCCCCCCATCGCGGTAGCTGCCCATCACGCCGATGGCCATCTGCACGAACAGGGTGGCCGCGCCCGTGTTGCCCAGTCGCTGATCCGTGTCGATCCACTGCGCCGTGTTGCCGCTGTCGAGTTCCGTGCCGCCATCTTCCGCATGTTTCAGCAAGGTCTTGTGCAACGCCACCAGCTGCGCCTGATTGCCGCCCGTGGCGGCGACCAGGCGTGCCGGTGCGGCGGGACGCTCGGCTTCCGGCAGGCTGCGCAAGGCTTCCTGCCAGCCCGCCTGCAATGCCTGTTCGCGCTGGTCCTTGCGCGTCAAGGGTTTGCCATCCTTGTCGAGCATCCTGACGAACGTGGGCCTGTGGATGAAGCCGAAGGTGGGCAGGCGGTCCAGCTGCGCCAGTTGCTCCTTGTTGAACGGCAAGGGAAACCAGGGCGTGGGTTGCCAGTCTTTCGGTGGGTGATAAGTCTTGTGCTGGAGCTTGTCGAGCATGCTGAAGCTGCCCGTGCCGCGGATATCGGAGCGCTGCGCAAATTGCGCGGCGACGGGGAGCCATTCGGCGATCGTGGGCTGGCGCTGGGTGAAGGCAGTGGGGTCTACCTTCTTGCGCGGGTGCGGCACGGCCCGCATCAATTCGTCATACGCCAGATACAGGCGCCGCGCCACACCGTAGGTATTCAAGTCATCGACGCTGTCCTCGGGTGGGGCATCGTCATAGGCGAACTTCCGCACGGCATCAATGCGCTCGCGCCGTGCCAATACGAAGAGGGCGGAGGCGTCGGGCATTTCGGGGATGTAGCGGCCGTCTTGTGTGAGCGGTGGCGAGTTGTCCGGGCTGTACAGGTCGCGCGTGGGCATGCTGTCTTCTGAATTGAGCACGATGTAGGGTACGTCGGGATTGGTATCGAAAAAGGAGAACACCTGTTCCAAAATGCGGTCCGGATGTTCGTTCAGGAGGCGCGGACCGCTGGCGAACAGATGCCAGTGCAGGCCGGAGGGTGCGGCTCCACCGGCCAGACCTATGGCTGGCGAGTCGGGACTGTCCAGCATGCTCGAATTATAGATCGGTGGTTCAGCATTGAAAACGGGGACGCCGAAGTACATGGGAATATCCCTCGCCCCATTTTCCAGCGTGTCGCCACCACGACCACCTGCCATTCCCGCTCGCTCCATGGCACTCCAAGCGTATTTTTCCTTGTCCTGTTCGCGGATGCTGGCGTAGGCGTTTCCCTTCTGTAGCGCTTCCCACAATTTTCCCTGCCGGTATTTGTCCAGAGTGACGCCGAGACCGATAACTTCCAGCACATATTCCCGTTTGTCCTGCTCGGTGGGCACCACCTGCTGCACTTGCGGCTTAGCGACGGCCACAGGCTTGGATGAATGCAGCCAGCGAGAGCCGAGCAATGTAGCTGCCACGATGGGTGGGATGAGCAATAGCCACTGCAGGTGCCGCCATATTTTGCTGCTCATCGTAGGCTCCAGTAAGAAGGGTGATGGGCTGATCAACAAGGATCCAAGCAGTGCCAGCGCGATGAGGGCTGCACCGAGCGGATATCGCAAGCGTGGAAATGGGCTTTTCATTTTGGGATGTCGTCGCTGGCTTTATGAACGACAGGAGAGATGACCGATTCAGTGCGCCTGCCGTTGACTATTTCGCACACGACGGTGGAAGGTAGGCCAGCCGGCAAGGCCGGCACGAAGGCCGGTAACACTCCCGAGCTGTAGTAGTCGGCATTGCCTTCGATAATTTGCCTGCGCTGCGTTGGTTCTGCAGCCAAATAAATAGCAAATTTTTTCATGAAATCATTCCATCTTAGGATGGATTTTCTTACTGGACTACGTAGGTCGTTCTGCAAGCGCCAGTCGGCAACGGCGCACAAATATTCATAAAACTTCGGATCGCTGCTCGCCTTGCCACCGCCGATGGCCACGTCATACGCCGTCACGTTGCGGTGGTTTTCCGCGTTGCCGATGATGGCGCCGTGGAAGGATTTGGGGCTGACCTCGTTCTGCCAGCGCTGGCGCGCCTCGTTCGGGGTTTCTTCGCGATTCACAAGTAGCATGTCGCCGCCGCCCGGATGGCGCGAGACGCGGTCGAGCTTGCATTGGTCGCCCGCTTCCTTGCCCATGTTCAGGGCCTTTTCCACTTGCTCGCGCTCGCCCGCGCCAAACATGCCGGCGCCGTATTCGGGAATACGATGCTTGAGTGGCCGGGGATCGGCGATGATTTCCTGCCTGCGCATGCGCAAACCTTGCTTGCTGGTTACCGCGATGGCCGCATCGATCGGGTCGACCTCCTCGCACGGTCCTTGCTGGTCGCGCGGCAGCCTGGCTTGGTCGGAATCCCTCGGGAACTTACCAGGGCGGATCTCGCCACCGTCCAGCACGGGCGCCCTGGGAGCGCGCAGTGCTTCGCCATTGATCGTGCGCAAGCCTTCGCGCCGTCCAGCTTCCGTTGAAAAGATATTCCATTTTGCGGGTTTGACGGGCGGCCATTGTGTCTCGGCATGGTTGCCCCGATGACCCCGGTTGGCGCCCGCCACATGGGCATGGTCATCCTCGCCTTCCAGGCGCAGGGCGAAGTCGTGCGGCGGCAGGCCCACCAGCACCGGTCCGCTGTTCTTGCCAGTGGCATCCAGGCGTTGCTTATTGGTAAAGACGCGCTGGTAAAATCCTTTACCCAGTTCCACCAGCGGCTGGCGGCGCTGGAATTCCTTTTCCCAATAGGTGGGGCCGTCGCCCCAGATGCTTTTGTCCGTCTTGCCCCTGGTCTTTGACAGGCCATGGCCGTCTATGTGGTCGGGTATCCCCCTGCCAGCCGATGCCTTGCATATTATCCAGCGCCACCGTCATGTCTTCGGGACAAAAGTACAGGTAGACCTTGCCCCGGTTGTCGCGGTCCGCTTCCGCGCGCCATGCCGCGCCCGCCATCCCATGGCAGACGGTGTGATCCTTGATCTGCGCGAAGGCGGGCGTGGCGTGCTTTTTTGCCACCACGCCCTGCACGATCTGCACCAGCGTTTGCAGGCGCGCATGCAGGGTCTGGCGATTGCTGATGGCGTCGTACTGGTCTTCCATCGCCGCATCCCGGCCGCCACCGAAGATGCGGCTGGTTTCCGCCGCGCCGAAAAACATGGTCGTGTCTTCCACCAGGCTGTAGGGCGGATGCGTAAGGATCAGCGTGTCGGCCGGCCGCTTGCCTTCGTCGAGCAGAAAGGCCTGTGCCAGCAGCGAGATCAGACAGCCCTGGCTGTGCGCGACGATGGACACCACGTCATTGCTGTCGTAGTCGCGGATCATGGCGATGAGCGCGGCCAGGCGCTTGGCGGCCAACACCATGTACATGCGGCCCGGCGCCGTCATCAGCGGACGCACGGGGTCGCCGCCCACGTCGTATGGAGAGAATAATCCCTTGTTCCACATGTCGGGCAGGGTATTGGTGGCATTGCCGAACGGGCCGCCGTTCTTCGACATGTCCTTGTCCAGGCGGTTGCCATAGCGGTCCGTATTCTGGCCGTTGACCATTTTGCTGGCGTTGCTGCGTTCGCGAAAGCCCCAGTAAAACGGGATGACGGGGCTGTATGTCGCGTCATCCGGCTTGCGCTTGAAATACACGTCGTCCGGGTCGGCTATGGTTTCACGCTTGTCGGACTCCTGCGGCAGGCGGTAGGTGGCTGGGGTGAACACGTGGCCACCGCCATACATGCGCGCATCGAGTCCCTGGCAGAGTCCTTTTTCCACGGCACTGAAACTCGTACCCACATCGTTGACGCCATGGATGACGATGACGTTGCCCGGCAGCTCAGGGCGGATGCGCACGATGGCGTCGTTGAGGCGGCCGCAATGGAGCAGGGCGGTGTTCTTGCCGCTGGTGTAGGGAAGTTTGGGATAGGCCATCGCCGCTCCATGCTGACCAGACAGGCCAGTGTAGAGGGGCGGGATGGCGGATTAATTGCGTTTACGCAAGCATTGCGGAAAAGAAGGGGGCCTTACGGCGCACTGATGATCTTCGTCAGCGCGATGCGATACGCGGGCTGCACGTCGCCATCCTTGTCCAGCTTGTCCGTCATGATCACGCCGTAGCCTTGCGCGTACCACACGTATTCGCCGCTCTTGCCTTTGCTCTTGCCACCGACGTCGCGCAGTTCGAACTTGCAGGCGTCGGGGAAGCGGCGGCCGCCCAGTTCCAGGCGTTCCCAGCCCAGGAAGGTGATGGAGAAATCGCGTTTGTCCGTGCGCGTGGAGGTGGTGATCTTGTCGGACAGGCCCGCCAGCGGGTAGTGGGTGCTCGTTTGCGTGTCCGTGAACTGCACGCGCACTTCCTGGCCGGGGCGCATGGTGGAGGGGATGGCGGACTGCGGCGTGTAGACGTTCTTGCTGCGCACGGTGCCGTCTTCGTTGTAGTGGATGGCGCCCGTCAGGAAGACCTGGCCGTCGCGGATATCCTGGTAAGACGTGGCCAGCAGCACGCCGCCGTCGAGGATCAACTGCGTGCCTTTCTGTTTCTTGCCTTCGAACATCTCTTCGATGTTGACTTGCGCATCGCCATTGTTCTTGCTGAACTTGATGCCTGTCGTCAGCTCCATGCATTCGCCCACCGTGGGCGCCGCCTGCACGCTCGCGGCCGCGAATACGCTGGCCGCCGCCATTCCACACCATGCTGCTTTCATTGTCATCCTGAATATATTGCAAAGGCGCGATGATAACGTGCCTTGGAGCAATGTGGCGCAGCGCTGGAGGCAGACTTAGCGGGCCGGCGCGACTGGCGTCGCTGGCGGCGTGGTGGCCGGTCCGCTGGCGGCCGGAGTGTCCGGCGCGGCTACGGGCTTGCCGCGCCGCGTGCGTTTGTCCGTGCGCGTCTTGGCGGGCTTGGCGTCGTGGATCGGCTTGCCTTTATTGTCGAGCTTGTCGGACTGGTCCGATTTCTGGCCCGGATCGTTGGGATTGTTGGTGTGGTTGCCCGTCTGGTTCAGATTCGTCGTCGACTGGGCTTGCACCCAGGCGCCGCCGACGGTCATCAGGGTGGCGGCCAGCAAGAGAGCGGCGGTTTTCATGGCAGTGTCCTGTGCAGAAATGAGGAAGAGCTTGCATTCTCACACAGGATACCGGCGGCACGGGTAGGACGCCGCCTCATGGCTGTGTCGGCTACTTGCTACTGATTATCGGAATTGTTCCGTCGAGATATCGAAGCGCTTGAGCTTGTCGTACAGGGTTTTCTTTGGAATATTCAGGCTGGCGGCCGCGTCGATGACGTTGCCGTTGTGGCGGCGCAAGGCTTCTTCGATGATGGAAATCTCGAACGTGTCGACCTGCTCGGCCAGCGAGGCTTCGCGGCAGCCGGCCGGGCTCAGGGTGTCGTCCAGCAAGCCCAGCACGAAGCGGTCCGCTACATTGTGCAGCTCGCGCACATTGCCGGCCCAGCGCTGCGCCATCAGCGAGGAGATCAGTTCGCCGCTGACGAGGGCGGCCGGCTGGCCGTAGCGCAGGGCTGCCTGCAGCACGAAAAACTCGAACAGCAGCGGGATATCCTCGCGCCGGTTGCGCAGGGCGGGCAGGGTCAGGCTGGCCACGTTCAGGCGGTAATACAGGTCGGGACGGAATTTCCCTTGTTCCGCCAGGACATTCAAATCCTCCTTGGCGGCGGCGATGACGCGGAAATTGACGGAAATGAGTTTATTGGAACCGAGCCGTTCCACCTGGCGTTCCTGCAGCACGCGCAGCAGTTTCACTTGCAGGGCCAGCGGCATGCTTTCGATTTCGTCCAGGAACAGGGTGCCGCCGTTCGCATATTCGATCTTGCCGATGCGCTGGCGCTGCGCGCCTGTAAACGCGCCTTCCTCGTGGCCGAACAGTTCCGACTCGAAGATCGACTCGGGCAGGGCGCCGCAGTTGATGGCGACGAACGGATGGTCGCGCCGTTCGCTGAAGTCGTGCAGGCAGCGGGCGATCAGTTCCTTGCCGGTGCCCGTTTCGCCGAGGATAATGATGTCGGCCGATTTCGGCGCCAGGTTCAGCACCAGCTGGCGTACCTTGGCCATGGCCGCGCTGCGGCCCACGATGCGCGCCTCGATGCCGACGCGCTGCTCGAGCTGGCGACGCAAGTTCATGTTTTCCAGCACCAGGTGGCGCTTGTCGAGCGCGCGGCGGCACACTTCCACCAGCAAGTCGGCGGAAAACGGTTTTTCGATGAAATCGTAGGCGCCACGGCGCATGGCGCCCACGGCCATCGACACGTCGCCGTGGCCCGTGACGAGGATGACGGGCAGGCTGGCATCCTGCGCCACGGCGATATCGAGCAGTTTCAATCCATCCATGCCGGGCAGCTTGATATCGCTCAATAAAATGCCCGCAAATTCCGGCACCAGGTGGGGCAGCGCTTCCTCAGCCGTGGCGACGGCCGTCACTTGCAAGCCCGCCAGTTCCAGCGATTGCCGGGCGCCCTTGCGCACGACGGCATCGTCTTCCACCAGCAGCACTTGCATGCCTTCAAAATTATTCTCGTGCATCGGGTGTTTCCTCTGTCTCTTTATTCTTTTCCCCCCGGGGCGCAGCTCAGGGTGATGGTAAATTGTGCGCCGCCCCCTTCCTGCGCGCTGCGGTTGCGCACGGCCAGGGCGCTGCCGGCCGCGCGCAGTATGCCTGCGCTGATCGATAATCCCAAGCCCAGCCCGTGTTCCTTGGTGGTATAGAAGGGGTCGAAGATCTTGTCGAGCGAAGCGAGCGGGATGCCGGGACCATTATCGGTGATATGCAGCACGGCGAGGTCGCCTTCGCGGCGCACCTGGAACCAGATGTGCACGGGCTCGTTTTCCGCCACGGCATCCATGGCGTTCGTGATCAGGTTGGTAAACACCTGTTCCAGGCCGATGGCGTTGCACAGCACGATGATATCGTCCTCAAGCCAGCTTTCATGCAGGGTCAGGCGCTGAGAATGCTTGCGCGTGCGGATTTGCAGCATGGTTTGCGCAAATGCCTGGCGCACGCTGACGGGTTTGCGCGCATCGTCGCTGCGCCGCGCAAAGCCTTTCAGTTGCGACGTCACGTAGCCGAGCCGCTTGACGAGGTCGGAAATGGTCGACAGGTTATCGAGCGCATCCTCGATGCGCCCGCGCGCCAGGAACACCTTGGCATTGTCGGAAAACGTTTGCAGGGCGGCCAGTGGCTGGTTCAGCTCGTGCGTGACGCCGGCCGCCATCTGGCCGATGGCCGCCAGCTTGCCGCTTTGTACCAGTTCCGCCTGGGCATAGCGCAGGGTCTGCTCGGCCCGTTCGCGCTCGGCCACCTCGGCCTGCAGGCGGCCATTCGCATGGACCAGGTCGGCCGTGCGCTGTTCGACCTTGATTTCCAGCTGTTCATAGGCGCGCGCCAGGGTCTGTTGCGCATTGAGCTTGTCGGCGATGCGGCGCCGGCGCTGGCGCGCATACATCAGGGCCAGCAGCAGCAGGGCCCAGCCCAGCGCGGCGGCGATGGCTGCATTGCGCGCCGCCTCGTTGACCTGGTCGAGCTCGGCTAATACGGTGATCTGCCATTGCAGCGGACCCAGGGCGCGGTTCACGGCCAGGTAGTCTGCGCTGCCGGACAGGGCAGGCGTGTCGCCCGTCTGCGGACGCTCCAGTGTCATCACGCTGGCGCCATCGGCAAACTGGCGCCGCACGCGGTGCGGCAGGATGGGTAGGTTTTCTTGCAGGAACTGGCGCTGTTCGCTGATGTCTTTCTTGGCGTCCGCCGACAGCGGGGCCAGGGTCTTGAACTTGAACGCGGGTGTGGTCGCCAGGATCAGCACGCCATTTGCATCCTTGACCCAGATCTGTTCGCCCGCGCCGGGCGTGCGCCACGATTGCTCGATCCAGTCCAGGTTGACCTTGGCGGCGACGATGCCGATGATGCGTCCGTTGCGTTGCACGGGCTGCGAAATGAAATAACCGGCTTCGAAGGTGGAGGCGCCGATGCCGTAGAAGCGGCCGATGCCGCCCGCGATCGCATCCTTGAAGTAGGGCCGGAAACCGTAGTTGACGCCCACGTAGGAGCTGCGGTCTTGCCAGTTGCTCGACGCCAGGGTCGTGCCCTTGTCGTCGAGCACGTAGACGGCAAAGGCGCCCGCGCGGCGGTTCATGTCGACCAGGTAGGCGTTGATCTGCGTGACCTTGTCGGCGCTGGGCTGTTCCAGCAATTGCGCGACGGCATCGCTCTGGGCCACGGCCAGGGGCAGGAATTCGTACTTGTTGAGGGCGCCGCCGATGGACGCCGCATACAGTTCCGCGCGCGAATCGAGGGTGCGGTGCAATTCATCGAGCTGGCGCTGCTTGACCCAGGCATACGACGCCCACGTCAGCACGACCAGCGAGCCCACGGCCAGCAGGGGGGCGAGCGCGGGTCTCAGGGGCCATTTGCCGAATGCCATGGTGCTCCGTGTGTCGGGTTGATGGGGCAGGCCAGACGGCACTGCCCCGGTGCTAACTAATCAGACATACTATCAGTCTGCCGTACTTGCCATTGTCTCGGCGTTGTGATGGCGCTGTTGCTCTTCCATCACCATCTCGCCCAGCATGCGTTTCAGACGGTTGAACTCGGGGTCGCTCGGGTCGCGCGGGCGGGGCAGGTCGATGGCCACGTCGCGCTTGATGGTGCCGGGACGGTAGGTCATGACGATGGTGCGGTCGGCCAGGTAGATCGATTCCTCGATCGAGTGGGTCACGAAGACGATGGTGGTGCCGAAGACTTTCCAGATTTTCAGCAATTCATCTTGCAGGTTGCGTCGCGTCAAGGCGTCCAGCGCGCCGAACGGTTCATCCATCAGCATGATCGGCGAATCGAGGGCCAGCACGCGGGCGATGGCCACGCGCTGGCGCATGCCGCCCGACAAGTCTTTCGGGTAGCGGGCACGGAATTCCGTCAATCCCAGCATGCTCAGCAGCATGTCGACCCGTTCCTTGATCTCGGCCGGCGTCTTGCCGGCGATTTCCAGGCCGAAAGCGATATTGCTCTCGATGGTCATCCATGGGAACAGCGCGTATTCCTGGAACACCATGCCGCGGTCGGGACCGGGTTCGGTGATCAGCTTGCCGCCGGCCAGGATCTGGCCCGAGGTCGGCTGCGAAAAGCCGGCGATGGCGTTGAGCAGGGTCGACTTGCCGCAGCCGGAGGGGCCCAGCAGGCAGATGAACTCGCCGCTGGCGATTTCCAGATTGATATCCTTCAGGGCGATGACGTCCGCGCCGCCCGTGGTGAAGATTTTATTGACTGCGTTGATATTGATCGTGGTCATGGCCGTTCCTCTCAGTGTTCCAGGCCGCGGTGCCACTGCAGCAAATGATTATTCAGGGCATTCATGGCGATATCGATGGCCAGGCCGAACAGGCCGATGGTGAACATGCCGGCGATAATCTTGTCGGACCAGAAGTACTCGCGCGCTTCCAGGATGCGGAAGCCGAGGCCGCTATTTACGGCGATCATCTCGGCCACGATCACGACGATGAAGGCCGTGCCCATGCCGATGCGCGCGCCGGCCAGGATATACGGCGTGGCCGCCGGCAGGATGACGCGGCGGAACATGGTCATCTGGCTGGCGCCCAGGTTGCGCGCGGCACGGATGTAGATGCCGTCGACCTGGCGCACGCCGGCGATGGTATTCATCAGCACGGGGAAGAAGGAACCGATGCTGATCAGGAAGAAGGCGGGCGGGTTGCCCAGGCCGAACCAAAGGATCGCCAGCGGAATGTAGGCGATCGGCGGAATCGGGCGCAGCACCTGCACCAGCGGGTCGAACAGTTTATAGATGGTCTTGTTGGTGCCCATCAGCAGGCCCAGCGGCAAGGCCAGGCCGGCGCCGATGGCAAAGCCGCCCAGCACGCGCGACAGGCTGGCCCAGGCGTCATGCGGCAGTTCGCCGGAGAACATCCACACCAGGTAATTGCCCGCTTCGGGCGTGTAGGCTTCCATGGGGATCAGGTATTCATACCATTTCACCACCACGGCGACGGGCGACGGCAGGATCTGCGGGTTGATCCAGCCAAACGTCGACATGGCTTGCCACAACAGCAGCACGGCGACGGGCACGGCGGCGCCGTGCGCGAAGCGTTTCATCATTTGAATATTCATCGTGACACTTTCAGATTAGCGAGGTGCGTAGGACTTCTTGGCTTTTTCCAGCAGGTCCAGCTTGACCCAATCCTTGGCGACAGGCGCTTTGGCCATGCGGCCCACGCCGAATTTCACCATGTAGTCGGTGGTCAGCTGCACGTGGCTTTGCGTGATGTCTTCCGTGAAGATGGCATTGTCGATGGCATCGCGGTAATCCTCGGTGGTGATCTGGTTCTTGAACATCGATTCGCGCACGTATTTTTCCGCCAGTTTCGGGTCGGCCAGGAAGGCGCGCGTGGCAGCGACGAAGCAATCCATGAAGCGCTGGGCCACGGCCGGCTTTTCCTTGTACATTTTTTCCGTCATCACGAGCGCGCGCACGGGCTCGCCCAGCGGCGTGTCGTAAGGCTTGAGGATGGCCGCGCCGTATTTCTTGTGGATCGCCTGGGTCGAGTACGGCTCGGACTGGCTCATGACGTCGATATCCTTGGTCAAGAGCGCCTGGTTCAAGTCAGGGTAGCCCATGTACAGGATCTGCACGTCCTTGCCCGGCTTGTCGGACCAGGTCAGCTTGGCCTTGGTCAGTTCGGCAAACAGCAGGATTTCCTGCGGGCCGCCGCGCGTGACGCCGACTTTCTTGCCTTTCAGGTCGGCGATGCCCTTGATGTTCAGGTCGGGACGGCCGACGATCTGCACGCCGCCCTTGGCGAAGCCGCCCACCAGGTACACGGGCAAGCCCGTGGCGCGGCCCGTGATGGCCGCTTCCAGCGCGCTGGCGGACACGTCGATTTCGCCGGCGATCATGGCCGGCACGATGTCGAGGCCCTTGGCGAAGATGCGTTCTTCAATTTTCAGGTCGTATTTGGGCGCGATTTCCTTCATGTAGGCGACGGCGCCGTAATGGGCGAATTTCAGGTTGCCCAGGCGTACGGTATCGGCTGCGTGGACGGCCAGCGGGAATTGCGCGGCCAGTGCGACGGCGACGGCCAGTGCCTTGGTGTTCAGGAAGGATGCGATGCGGAAGGTGCGTGCCATGCTGTTGTCTCCAAAAGGTAGATGGTTTTATATAGTGGGTCAGGCTGCCGCTCTGATGGCGGTTATGAAAATATAAAAGCATCTTCCGTGCCAGTGGAGCGCATTTTGGCGTTTATTGCAAGTGATTGTTTATAAAGGTTTAATTTGAATCTAGTGAAGATGGGAAATGGCGAGATTCCGCCTTTCCGCACGGGGAGGGGAAAGGCTGTGCGGATTGCCGCATTTTTGGCGGACGGGCCCGATGTCCGCTTGCGGGTTCATTGCAGGTGAACCTTCATGGCGTGGCCGACTCCAATCGTAAAAAAACGCGTTGCAGACAGGCTGGCAACGCGTAACTCCCCCGTGGAGTAGGGGCGGCGCCGCGCGGGCGCCTGATCGATCGCCGTCCGGCGGCCTCGTCTTCAGGCTTTACTTCGGCGCCGTGGCGGGCGGCAGCGCGGGCGCGGTGGCCGGGTCGGTCAGCGGCGCAGGCGGCGTCGTGCTGCCTGGACCCGTCTCCGGCGTGGCTGGCATGACGGGGGCCGGCATCACTTGCGGGGTGGAAGCGGGATTGGGTGCCGTTTCGGGCAGGGGCGGCTCGGCCGGTTTTTTGCAGGCGGACAGGCTGACAAGCAAGGCGGCGGCCAACAGGGCAGGTATTTTCATGATATTTCCTTTGCAAGAGTCGAAGGTGCGCGATGCGGGCGGCGGGCGCCGCGTGCGAAGCTTAAATTTATTGCAATGGTGGTTCCGCTTCTGTTCGCTATTTCACTTTGTGCCATGAATGGGAGCACAGAGCGGGAGTGCAGAGTTTTTAGATGTTTTTTTGAAATGCCATGAGAGAAAGAATTCAGCAGGGCAATATTTTTCACTTTCTTGCTTCTAATGTTCGTTAACGCACAGACCGTAGCCGCCGGCACAGGCATTCTGTGTCCAGACGCTCAGGATTCGTGGTGTTCTGGTATAAAAATTGCCAAGAACTTAACAATCCGGGCTACCGGCAATCGTTTAAAAGGAGTATTCAAATGCATGCAATGACTCAGTCTCACGTGAAGAGCGAATTAAAGGCAGCGCACCAGGAACTTCGTAGCCCCGAAAAAGGCTCGCAAATGGTAGAACGCGCAGCACCCATCCCCCCGGAACGCATGAATCCCATTTCCATGGCACCGATCGAGCGCGTGCGTTCGACGTCGGCCACCCTGCGCCGCATTGAAAACATGCAAAAGCTGATCGGCGAATTGTCGCTGCACGAGATGCTGGCCGACGAAATCGCCTGGTTCCTCAAGTTTTCGCCATCGGGCGCCCGCAAATACATCCGCGACCTGCGCGAAGCGGGCGTGATCGAACTGGCCCGCTACATCGAAGGCACCGCCACCTACCTGGGCAAGGCAGTGTACCAGCTGACGCCGGATCCTGAGCGCGTGCGCGCCTTCCTGGCCGCCATCGTTCAGCCAAAACGCGAAGGCGCGCCACCGCGCAAGGACCGTCCAGGCCTGCGCGAGCAAAGCATGGCAGGCAGCGGCCGTCACTTCCACATCTTGGCCGATGACACGCATTACGCCATCCGCGTCAACCGCGGTCCCGTGACGCGCGATCCCCTGGTTGCCGCTCTGTTTGGTGCGCCACAGCAAAAGGCCGCGGAGTAAACAATATTGCGCCTGAACGGCCGCCTGGCGGCTGGCGGGCGTAATGCTTGTGGTTTTGATTCTCATATGCATGTCGAAAGCCGGGTTGCAACCCGGCTTTTGGCGTTGGAGCCGGCCCTTTGATCTTGGCGGATTGAAAAGATGTTAATCAACCCCATGTGGGCTGGACTGCCCGCCCGTCCCGATGCGGGGTTCATTCGAAGGAGCTTGTCCTTGTCTGCCTACGCCGCCTTGTTATCGTGCCCGCCCCTGCCTTGCCTGAAACGGGCCGCCGCATGAATCCGCTGCTGTGGATCGCCCTCGTCACGGCCGCCATCGTGCTGTCGCTGTGGTTTCCCCGCTGGCGCTTGAAGCGGGCCCTGGCGAAACCCTTGCCGGCAGAAGGCTTGGCTGTGCTGGAAAATAATATTCCCGTCTACCGGCATATGCCGGCGCCGCTGCAGGAGCAATTGCGCCGTCTCGTCGTGCAATTCCTGTATCAAAAGAAATTCGTCGGTTGCGGCGGCCTGGAGATCACGGACGAGATGCGCTATACGATCGCCGGCCAGGCTTGCTTGCTGCTGCTGAACCGCCAGACGCAGGTATATCCGGAACTCGACACCATCCTCGTGTATCCCACGGAATTTATCGTCACGCGCGATGAAGTAGGGCCGGGCGGCGTGGTGACGCCCTCGGCGAACGGGCTATTGGGCGAATCCTGGGGCGACGGCCGCGTGGTGCTGGCCTGGGACCACGTGCAGCGGGGCGCGGCCGACTGGAGCGATGGCCACAATGTCGTGCTGCATGAATTTGCGCACCAGCTCGACAGCGAATCGGGCGCCGCGAATGGCGCGCCCTACCTGCCCAGCGTGTCGAGCTATCGCAGCTGGGCCACCGTGCTGTCGCGCGACTTCGACAACCTGCGCCACGATGCCATGGTCCAGCAGCAAAGCGTGATGGACCATTACGGCGCCACCAATCCCGCGGAATTCTTTGCCGTGGCCACGGAAACCTTCTTTGAAAAGCCGTATCAGATGGCCGAGCACCACGAGGAGCTGTACGCGCAATTCTTGCAGTACTACAAGGTCGACCCGCGCGACTGGATGGCGCCGCCCGTGGAAGCCGAGCACATGGCCCCGCCGTTCCCCAACTACGCGCCGCACTGGTAAGTTTGGCTTTAACTCAACAACATCAGCCCAGCAGCCGCTGTTTCAGCGCGGGATAGCTGCTGCGCGACACGGGGATGCCCGTGCTGGTCTGCGTGTCGAGCGCGTATTTGCCGCCTGCCGCGATCTGCAGCCGCTTGAAACCCAGGCTGTTGACGATGTAGGAGCGGTGCACGCGCAGGAAGTGGGGCGGCAGCAGGGCCATGAGCTTGTCGATAGGCAAGTCATGAAAACACTGTTCGCCGTTGCGCAGCACGATATTGCTGTAGTGGCCGTCGGCTTGCACGTGGTCGATGTCGGCCATGGCGATCCATTCCAGGGAACCGCGCTTCTTGACGGCCAGCGAGGCCGCCTCTGTGTGCCTTCCCGTATAGCGTTGCAGCGCCTTGTGCAGGCGTTCGCGGCTGAAAGGCTTGGCGACGAAGTCGAGCACACCGAACTCGAACGCCGTGATCGAGCGTTCCGCGTGGGCCGAGACGATGATGGTCTGGAACGAAGCATTTTGGGCCAGGCGCAGCAGGTCATAGCCGTCCGCGCCATGCAGGTTCAAGTCCAGCAGCAGCAAGTCGATCCGGTCCTGCCCCTGCTCTTGCGCCAGGGTGGCCAGGGCTTGCGGCACATTGTCATGCAGCGCCAGCGCCGTCAGGCGCGCGCCGAAATGCGCGCGCACCTCGCGTTCGAGGCCCTGCGCGATCAGCGGTTCATCTTCCAGTATCAAGACATTCATGGCGCCGCCGGCAAGGTAAAGGTGAGGCGCCAGCCCGTTGGCTGCTGTTCGCTCGCATAGCGGGCCATATCGCCGAACACGGCGTGCAGGCTGGCGCGGATGTATTGTTCGCCCACGCCGCCGCCCGCGTGCGGGCGCGCCTCGCCTGCGGGCAGGATCAGGGTAAGCACCTGCGTTTGCGCATGTTGTGCGATGCGCAGGACAAACAGGGCGCCGTGGCGGTAGCGGTTGTGGCTGAACGCATTTTCCAGTGCCGTCAGCAACATGGCGGGCGGCACGGTGATGCCCGCCGCCTCGCCATCGAGTTGCAGGCTGCACGGCTGCTGCAGCCGCGTGCCCATGATGCTCAGGTAATTCTCGCACAGGGCCAGTTCCTGCGTCAGGGCAATGCTGGGCTGCTGCGCGAATTCGTTGAGCATGCGCAGCTCGGCGCCCAGCGCCTCGATGAAGGTTTCGGCTGACTGCGGTGATTGCGCATTGAGTTCGCTGATCAGGCTGAGGGAATTCATCAGGAAATGCGGTTGCATGCTTTTACGCAGGAGCTGGTTTTCCAGCTGCTGGGCACGCGCCGCCTTGCTGCGTTCGCGCAATAGCTGCGCCAGCAATTGCGCGCATAAAGGCAGCAGCAGGAAGCACACGACGAGGGCGAAGCCGCCTTCGGCAAACTGGCTGCCCGTCAGCAGGAACAGCGCGCACGAGGCCAGCGCGATCAAGGTGCCGCCGCGGCTGCCCGGCAGGCGGTTCCACAGGGCGCCCAGGTTGAGCGCCAGGCTCGCTGCCAGGCCCGTCAGGAACATCAGCCAGCAGCGCGCGTCGAAATGCACGTGCAGCGCGCCAGCCAGCGCGATGCCCGCCAGCAGTACCGCCGCCGCCAGCGGCCAGCGCGGCAGGCGGTAAGCCGTATAAAAATACAGGGGCAGCAAGGCGGAAAACAGCCACGTCAGGGCGCTGACGGCATACAGGCGCGGCATGTGCCAGGGATAGGCATAGCCGGTCAAGCTGCGCCAGAGTTCCACCACCAGCAGCAGCGCCGCCACCAGGCACAGCGCGGCAAACATGGCCCAGTGACGCTGCCGCTGGTACAGCGCCGTGAGGGCCAGGAAGAGCGCTGCGACGGCGCCCAACGCCCCGGCCAGCAGCAGTGGCGGCAGCCGGTACCAGGCCAGGCCCGAGCGGTAATCTTGCCGGTCGACCAGGTACAGCGCATAAAATGGCGACGCCAGGTGGGCCGGCACGTGTTGCGTCGACAGCAGCAGGCGCAGGTGGTGCTTGCCCATGGCCAATTGTTGTGGCGTCAGGTGGATGGCGAAATCGATGTCGCCCGCGCGTTCCCCGCTGGCCTGGCGGGCCGGCTGGCCATTGCTGCCGATCAAGACACCATCCAGCCACAGTTCGCTGGAAGCCAGCGCCGACAGCACCAGCAACTGCGTCGACGACGGCGTGGCGGCCAGGGTGACCTCGCGCTCCACGCACAGCAACAGGCCCGGCTGGACCAGCTGCTGCAGCGAGGTGGGTGCGGACGGGGTGTTGCCGCAGGTGCGCCAGCCTTCGTCCAGCCAGAGCGGATGCATGGCGCAGGCGAAAGAGGGCACGGCCAGGCAGCAAGCAAGGCAGTACCGCAGCAGGGAGCGGAAGAAGGAGGGCATGGCGGGCATTGTAGCTGCTCATGTGCTACCCCGTTGCTACCCCTTTGCAACATTTTCATCAACGCCGGTGCCGTTCGTGCGGGCTGCGTGCATTTCGTGCACGGCCCGCCAACGGTGTGTGAAAGACATTTACCATGCATCAGCGCCGTGCTGTGCACACGGCCCTCACCATGGAATCATGACTATGCAAAGCAGCAAATACTACGGTTTCGCCGGCGCGCTGGCGCTGTTCTGCGGCATGGCGCAAGCCGCCTCCGCTCCCTCCGCTGGGCTGGCCGCGCGCCTGGCGGATTTCGATGGCTGGGCGGCCCGGCGCATGGGCGCGGAACGCATTCCGGGCGTGACCGTCGGTTTCAGCCAGGGCGACGTGGAATGGGTGAAGGGTTACGGTTATGCCGACCTGGAAAACCGCGTGCCGGCCACGGCCCAGTCCAGCTACCGGCTGGCGTCCGTCACCAAGCCCATGACGGCGGTGGCCATTTTGCAACTGGTGGAACAGGGCAAGATCGACCTGGATGTACCCGTGCAAACCTATGTGCCGTATTTCCCCGTCAAGCCGTTTCCCGTGACGGTGCGCCAGCTGCTGGGCCACCTGGGCGGCATCGACGCCTACCGCGACAGCAAAGTGGAACAGCATTTCAAGGAACACAAGGATACGCGCCAGTCCATCGCCGTCTTCGAACAGTTCGACCTGATCGCCGAACCGGGCACGCGCTTCCGCTACACCAGCTATGGCTACAACTTGCTGGGCGCCGTCATCGAGGGCGCTTCGGGCGAAAGCTATGGCGGCTACATGCGGCGCCACGTGTGGGGGCCGCTGGGCATGGACGCCACCGTGCTGGATGACCCGGACGTCGTGATCGCGCACCGCGTGCGCGGCTACCGGCTGGCCGGCAAGGAGTTGAAGAATTCCGAATTCGTCGACATCAGCAGCCGCTTTTCCGCCGGCGGCACGCGCGCCAGCGTGCCCGACATGCTGGCCTTCGGCCGGGGCGTCCACGACGGCAAGATCCTGTCGGCGGCCAGCGTGGCCGCCATGGTGCAGCCGATGGCCACGCGCGCGGGCCGCTTGACGAACTATGGAATGGGCTGGGAAATCCTGCCGACGGGCGGGCGCTACGCCATTGCCCACAGTGGCCAGCAGCCGGAAACCGTCACCTACCTGTACAGCTTTCCTTCGCGCAAGCTCACCATCGCCGTCGCCGCCAATCTCGAGCGCGTCAATCCCGAGGCCTTCGTGCAGCGCCTGTTCGAAGTGGTCACGGGCGAACCGTGGCAGCTGAACACGTATATTGCCGATGCGGGCGCGCAGCGCGCTTACCGGGTAGCGCAAGGCCTGTTCGAGGAAGGCAGGGCGCATGCCGAGCGCACGGATCAAGCATATGCCGATGCGGCCTCCACGCGCGAGGCATTTACGCAAATCAATCTGCAAGCGCTGGCGCCCGATGCCAAGGCGGCGCGCGCTTATATCGATGCGGCCCGCCATCCCGCAGGCGGCCGCGTGTTTCTCACGGCTGGCGCCAGCATGGCCGGGGCATTGCTTCAGTCGGGCGTCGACCTGAGCAAATACTCGCGCGGCGGCGCGCTGGCATTTGCGCGCGACTATATCCTGTTGTCGCAAGGTACAAAGGCCGGCACCTTGCCCCGCTTCGATGCCGCCTTCGAACAGACCATCGTGGCCCTGGCGAGCAGCTGGGACCGCACGGCCGCCATCGCCTGGCCGGCCGCACCCGCCTCCGCCTCCATCGCCGCACTCGATAGCCAGCTGCGCACGGCTTTCCGCGGCCAGCGCGCCTATCCCGATTTCGTGCCCGAACTGCAGGAACTGGCGCAAGCGCCGTCCGCGCGCGGCGAGACGGATACGTCGCTGGCGGCCAGCCGCCTGGCCGTGGAGCTGTATCCGCTTAGCGACCGTGCGCATGCGTTGCAAGGCTTGACCCTGCTGCGCGCCGGCAAGACGGAGCCTGCCCTCGCCGCCCTGCGCCTGGCGCTGGACCGCGACCCGCTGGGCGCGGCCAGTCCTGCGGCGCTGAACCTGGAAGCCTACCGTTTGAAAGGTGGCGGCGCCGTGTCGCAAGGCATGGCCGTGCTGCAGGCGGCCGTCAGCCTGCATCCGCGCGACGCGAATCTGCAGGACAGCCTGGCCGAGTTTTATATGGAGCAAGGCTTGCGCCCGCAGGCGGTGGCCGCCTATCGCCAGGCGCTGCAGCTCGACCCCCGCTATCCGGGTGCCGTGGGGGCAAAAGCGGCGATCATTCGCTTGGGCGGCGAGACGAAGGCGCTGGCGCCTTAGATGATGTCTTCGCTGATGCCTTAGATGAATTCTGCATAAACATGGGTGAAAAGATTCCTTTTTGGAAATAAGCGTGCCGCGGTCTAATGGCGGCATTCATTGTCCACCAGAGGAATTCCATGCAGACCCGTCTTCACTTCGCCGCGCTTCTTTTCACCTCCATCGCCTTCACCCAGGTGGCGCAAGCGGACCAGTTGGCCAGTATCAAGGCGAAGGGCGAGCTGGTCTGCGGCACTCTGGGTACGGATGAACCGAACAGTTTTATCGACGCCAAATCGCGCCAGCTGGTCGGCTATGAAGTGGACCTGTGCCGCGCCATCGCCCAGGGCCTGGGCGTCAAACCGGTGATCAAGCAGCTGGCCGTGGCCGCCCGCATTCCTGAATTGCAGCAGGGCCGCATCGATATCCTGACGGCATCCCTGACGCACAACAAGGAACGCGAAGCGCTGATCGATTTTTCCCTGTCCACGTTTTACACAGGCCAGCGCGTGCTGGTCAAAATAAGCAGCAATATCACGACGGTTGCTGGCCTGGCCGGCAAGAAAGTGCTGACCGTCAAGGGCGGCACGCAGGAACCGAATATCCGCAAGGCCGTGCCTGGTGTGGATGTGGTGACGTTCGAGACGGCGGGCCAGGCTTACTTGGGCTTGCAGCAGGGCAAGGGCGTCGGCTATGTCGACGATGAAGTCTCCTTGCTGAATAACTACGCCAAGCTGGGCGCCGCGCAAAAGGATTACATTGTGCTGCCGCAAAACATCAGCCAGGAAGTGTTTGCCTTCGGCATCCGCAAGGGCGAGACGGGCGTGAAAACAGCCGTCGACCAGGTGCTGCGCGGCCTGGAAAAGTCGGGCGAGGCAGAAAAACTGTTCTTCAAATGGTATGGCCCGACGAGCAATGTGAAATTCCAGAAGCGCACATTTAAAATTGAATCGGACAAGATCGACGCCTAAGCAAACCTACTGCGCGGCTCGCTTTGCGGCCTGCGATGCTCACCGTGCTCCAGCACGGTTGCGCTTCTTAGCCGCAAATCACTGCCGCTCGCTACGGTTTTCTTAGGCATCAATGATATTTCACCATCATGCTCCAATTTGATCTGAACTTTTTGCTGGCTGGCGACTACCGCGACTGGTTGCTGTCCGGCCTGCTGTTGTCATTGCAACTGATGGGCATTACCTTGCTCTTTTCCCTGCCGCTGGCGTGCGGCGTAGCCATGCTGCGCCTGGCGCCGTCGCGCGTGCTCAATGGGCTGGGCGCCGCGTATGTCGAGCTGATCCGCAACGTGCCCTTGCTGGCCCACTTCCTGTTCTGGTATTTCGGCGCGCCCGAATTGTTGCCGGACTCCTGGAAGGAGCGCTTGTATGCCGGCAATATCGAAGCCGTCAGCGCCGTCACGGCCCTGACTTTATATACGGCCGCCTACATGGCGGAAGACATCCGCAGCGGCATCCGCGCCATACCCGCCCAGCAATTCGAGGCGGGCAGGGCGCTGGGTTTCAGCTTTCTCGCCACCATGCGCCTGTGCATCGTGCCGCAGGCGCTGCGGCTGGCCGCGCCGCCGCTGTTGTCGCAAACCCTGAACCTGTGGCAAAACACCAGCATCGCCACCGTCATCGGCGTGGCCGAGCTGATGTACCAGACGCAGCGCGTGGAAGCGGCCTCGTTCCGCAGCGTGGAAGCATTTGTCTTCGCCAGCGCGGCGTATCTTGCCGTTTCGCTGGTGATCGCGGGCCTGGCGGCCTTGCTGCAAAAGAAGGTGTCCTGATGCTGGAACTGATCCACGATTACTGGCTGTATTTCCTCGTCGGCCGCTATCCCGAGGGACCGCTGGGCGGCCTGGCGCTGACGGTGCTGCTGGCCAGCCTGGCGCTGGTGCTCAGCTTGCCGTTCGGCTTGCTGCTGGGGCTGGCGCGCCTGAGTCCCTGGCGGCTGCTGCGCTGGCCCGTCGCCGCGCTGATCCACGTGGTGCGGGGCATTCCCTTGCTGCTGGTGATCTTCTGGGCATATTTCTTCCTGCCCAGCATCACGGGTCACGAAAGCGGACAGTTCGGCACCATGCTGGCGGCCCTCGTCATCTTTGACGGCATTTATCTGGCGGAAATCGTGCGCGCCGGCGTGCAAGCCGTGCCCAAGGGGCAAGTGGAGGCGGCCCGTTCCCTGGGCTTGACATACCTGGACAGCATGCGCCAGGTCGTCCTGCCGCAGGCGCTGCGCCACATGCTGCCGTCATTGGTCAACCAGTTCGTCTCGACCATCAAGGAAACTTCGCTGGGATACATCATCGGCCTGGCCGAAGTGTCGTTCATCGCTTCGCAAGTGAACGGCCTGGTGCTGACGAAACCCGTGCAAGTGTATTTCCTGCTGGGCATGACCTATTTTGTCTTGTGTTTCAGCCTGTCGCGCGCCGCCTTCTGGCTCGAGCGGCGCCAGGCGCGTCTCTTGAAAGCGGCTGCATGATCACCTTTGACAACGTCAACAAATACTATGGCGACTATCACGCCTTGAGCGGCATCAATGAGCACGTCGCCAAGGGCGAGGTGCTGGTCGTGTGCGGGCCGTCCGGCTCCGGCAAGTCGACCCTGATCCGCACCATCAACCGCCTGGAACCGATCGCTTCGGGCCGCATCACGGTGGCGGGCCAGGACATTTATGCGCCGGGGCTGGACGTGAATGCCTTCCGTTCGCATATCGGATTTGTTTTCCAGCAATTCAACCTGTTTCCCCATCTTTCCGTGCTGGACAATTGCGCGCTGGCGCCGCGGCGCTTGCGCGGCCTGACCCGGCGCGAAGCGGAAGAGCGGGCGCTGGCCCTGCTGGAACGGGTGGGCCTGGCGCACAAGGCGCGCGCCATGCCGTCTGCCTTGTCGGGCGGGCAGCAGCAGCGGGTGGCCATCGCCCGCGCGCTGGCCATGCAGCCGCCGCTGATGCTGTTCGACGAACCGACCAGCGCGCTGGACCCGGAAATGGTGGGCGAGGTGCTGCAAGTGATGCGCGACCTGGCGCAGGGCGGCATGACGATGGTGTGCGTGACGCATGAAATGGGTTTTGCGCGCGAAGTGGCGGACCGGGTCTGGTTCATGGACCATGGGCAAGTGCTGGAACGGGCCACGCCCGGCGAATTCTTTGCGCGGCCGCAACATGCGCGCGCACAGCAATTCCTGTCCGACATCCGCAGCCCCTTCAGCGCGTCTGCTTGAGTGAGCATATGATTGGGCATGGGAGTAAGCGGCTGTGTGCGTAAGCGAACGGTATCCTGGCGTTGTCTGGCGCACGCTATCGAGGCGGCGCATGGTGCGCCAGCAGCCGACGAGGAGGGCCGTATCATGTCACGCATCATCGCAGGTCATTTTCAGTTGCAGGAGCAGATCGACGTCGCGCGCGCCGCGCTGAACCAGGCGGGCTTTTCCGACAGCCGCATCAGCGCCTTTTTTGTCAACCAGCCGGGGCAGCATGATCTGCATGCGCTTGGCGGCGACCGCGACATGTCGCCGGGCGCCAAAGAGACGCCGGAGGGCGTGGTGGAAGGCGTGGCCGTCGGGGCCGCCGTGGGCGCGGGCATCGGCGCGGTCACCACCCTGGCGACGGGGCCGCTGGGCCCTGTGGTGGGGGCGCTGGTGGGCGCCCACGTGGGTTCGCTCTACAGTTTCAATAAGATGAAGGACGCGGGCGAAGCCGAAAAGAATGGCGAAAGCAATGGCGAAAACCGCCGCCAGCCACGCCATCCGGGCATGCTGATCGCCGTGGCGCTGGGCGGCCTCGACGAGCGTGAACGGGCGCTCGAGGCGCTGCACCGGCTCGGCGCCGAGCATATCGAGGAAGCGGAAGGCACGATCGCCAATGGCGACTGGCATGATTTCGATCCGCTCAGCATTCCCGTGCTGGTGGCGTGAATCGGCGCGCCAGCCGTGCAATATGCATAAATGCCGCGCTGCATGAAATTTAGGTATGATCCTTGTTAGTATTCGTAATTATTGGTAAACAATGCCGACAGGGATAGTTTCCGCGCGCCCGAAGTGACACTGGACCAAGGTGACTGCCTGTAGTACTTGCCTCGCATGCTAACGAGTATGGATAGGAGGTCGCGTCATGACACAGGCATGGTTCATTCTGACACGGGCCGATGGGCGCGACATCTGTGCGCCCTCGCCGGCACAGTTGGCCGATGCGCTGGCCGAGGTCTACCGCGGTGGCGGCGTCGCGCCGGACGGCAGCCCGGCCGCCGTCCTGTTGCGCTTTGGCTACGACGATGGCTTGATGTATCAGGTCGAAGTCGCTAGCGGAGGAGAAGTCACTTTCGAGGAATGGTCGGACCGCGATTGCGAAATCGCCCTCGCCAGTCCGCGCCACATGTCGGCCCTGCCGCAAGACGACGCCCTGCAGCTGTGGCAGTGGCTGGCGCAGCGCCAGGTGGCGAAGATCCGCAGCCTGCCATGGCAGGGCGGCTAGTCCGCCCGCCGCTTTCACTCGTCCCTAGTGCGCCATCAGCACGGGGATGGTCATGCTTTGCAGGATCGTGCGCGTGACGCCGCCGAGAATCGTTTCGCGCAGGCGCGAATGGCCATACGCTCCCATCACCAGCAAGTCGGCCGATAGGTCGGCTGCCTGCGACAGCAGCGCTTCGCCGATATCGCCGCGCCGCACGCCCCCGCCATCGAGCAAATGCAGCCGTGCTTCCACGCCGTGTCGCGCCAGGTACTGCGTCAGTTCCGCGCCCGGCTGCTCGCCATGTTCGGCCGCGTGCACCTGGGCATCGAAGATGGCCACGTGGACTTGTCCGGCGCGTTGCAGCAGGGGCAGGGCGGCGCTCACGGCGCGGCTCGCTTCCTTGCTGGCGTTCCAGGAAATGAGCACATTGCGCGCCGCTGCCGGCGGCGCCAGCAGGGGCAGCGGCGGCGCATACGGCACGATCAGCACGGGACGGCCCGAATGCAGCAGCACATAGGCGGGAAAGTCACGCATCACGGACGGCGATTTATCCTTGGCATTGTATTGGCTGATGACGACCAGGTCCGCATAGCGGGCCAGCAGGCTGATGCCGCCCGCCGCCTCGTCGTCGAGCACGCGCTGCTCGAACGAGGCGACGCCGGCCGCGCGCACCTGCGCCTCGAAACCGTCGAGGGCGCGCGTCGCCCGTTCCCGCAGGAAATTCAAATGCAAGCTCAGGTTCGGATCCGCATCGAGGTCGGGCTGGTTCTGGTACAGCAGGCGCGACACGCCCGTCAGCGCCACGCCCGTCAGGTGGCCGCCACAGGCCTGGGCGATGCTGGCGGCCGCCTCGATGCGGGCGGCGCGCCCGGCGCTGTCGTCGATGTGGAGCAATACGGTCTTGTATGTCATGGCCTGTCCTCTCGCTGTGCAGTAGGGATCATTCTGGCACAGTCCGGGGGGCCGGCCGCGCACGACTGCGGCCGGTGCTTGCCGCCTCAGCTCATGGCGATGATGATGATGTCGGCGTCGCAGTTACGGTAGTGAATCACGATGACGATGATGCGCCGCAATTGCGCCGCCTTTTGCGCCACCTCCGCCATGGCGCGGCTGGCGCGGTTCTTCATCGTTACCTGCACTTGCGAGGCATCGCTGACGGGGATGCCCATGGCTTTCAGCGCCGCTTTCGGATTGGCCATCAGGGCCAGCGCATGCTGTGGATCGAGCTCCGCCTGATGCACCGATTCCACGTCGCTCATGCCGGGATTGATGTCGTTGAACAAGTCCCTCAATGCTTCTGTGTCGTCCTGGATTTCCATCGCGTTCTCCATGTGAGTCTTACCTTCAAGCAAAGTCTGCACGGCTTGCCTGTCGAGGTGCCATCACCTCACGGCTGAGTATAATTTTGACAATTTTTCATGCATGGATGCAGCGCAGGCAGACGCTGCAATATGCGGGCTCAGCCTTTGATATGGCGCAATGCTGCTTTCAAAAGTGCCACTTACACTTGATCCCACGCAGAACAACCATAACAAGCGGGAGAGACAGCAATGAATGAGCAAAAAGTAGCGCTGGTCACGGGTGGCATGGGCGGCCTGGGCACGGCCTTGTGCCGCCGCCTGCATGCGGCTGGCTTTGCCGTCGTGGCGGCGCATACGCCGGGCAATGCCCGCGTGGAAAGCTGGCTCGGCGAACAGCATGGGCAAGGTTATTATTTTCATCCGCTGGCCCTCGACGTGGGCGATTTCGATGCCTGCAGCGACGCCGTGGCAAGCGTGCTGGCGCAGTTCGGCCGCGTTGACGTGCTGGTCAATAACGCCGGCATCACGCGCGACCAGAGCATGCGCAAGATGGAATTGCCGCACTGGGCCGAGGTCATGCGCACCAATCTCGACAGCCTGTTCAACATGAGCAAGCAGGTGCTCGAGCCAATGCTGGCCAACCGGTGGGGCCGCATCATCAATATCTCGTCCGTCAATGGTCAGAAAGGCGCGTTTGGCCAGTGCAACTACGCGGCGGCCAAGGCGGGCGTGCATGGCTTCAGCAAGGCGCTGGCGCTGGAAGTGGCGCGCCACGGCATCACCGTCAACACGGTGTCGCCCGGCTATCTGCGCACGCAGATGGTGACGGCCGTGCCGGCCGAGATCCTGGAAACGAAGATATTGCCGCAGATTCCCCTGGGCCGATTGGGCGAACCGGACGAGGTGGCGGCCCTGGTCGCTTATCTGGCGTCCGACGAGGCGGCCTTCGTCACGGGCGCGAATATCGCCATCAATGGCGGACAGCACATGAGTTGATCCCGCGTGCAGCTGGATACGTGAAGCAGGGCAATGGCAGTAGAGGAGACCCGTCCATCCAGCCGGCGCACAGACGCTGGCGGGGGCGGCTGGCAGCATGGTCGTCACGCTGGAAAACAGGGGGCAGGGCAGCGATGCCTTGCCCTTTGTCGTGGCGCAGCCGTCATGGCACTGCCACGCTACTCAGCGCTGGGTTTTTTCCAGCCGCGTCTGGCAATCGATGCACAGGCGCGCTTCGGGGCGCGCGTTCAGGCGCGACAGGCCGATGGCTTCGCCGCAGTTGTCGCACAGGCCGTAGCTGCCATCGGCAAACTTGGCCAGCGCGTGCTTGATGATGGCCAGCTGCGCCAGGTTGTGTTCGGCCGCTTCGCTGACGAGGGCGTTCAAGGTGCGCACGCTGGCGTTGTCGGCCGGCGAGGCTTCGATTTCATTGAGCAGCGAGGCGCGCGCATCCGCTTCCGCCGTTTCATTCTCGATCTGTTCCAGCAACGCCAGCTTGCGTTGCTCCAGCACGCCCTGCAGACGCTGCAACTGGTCTTGCGGCAATCCATTCATGGTTGTCACCCGGTAGAGGTTACTTCCATCATGGTAGTCCAAGATTGGCGACTCTGCTTGCGCTACCACCCGCGCCGCGTTTGACGCGGCGCAGGCTGGCAGCGGCCGTTCTATGCTGGTTCCTTGAGGCAGTTGACCATCCAGGCCACGCCGAACTGGTCTTTCAGCATGCCGAAGCGTTTGGCCCAGAACGTTACTTCCAGGGGCATCTGGATGTTGCCGTCACGCGCCAGCGCGTCGAAGACCCGTTCCGCCTCTTCCGGCGTATCGACGGTCAGGCAGATCGCGCTGCCGCTCATGCCCTTGGCGCCATCTTCGCTGCAGCCGCCGTCCGAGCCCATCAGCATGGTGGGTCCCAGCTGCACGGAGCCGTGCATGATCTTGTCATACCAGTCTTCCTTGACCTGGTCCTGGCCCGGGCTGCCCCGATACGGCATCAGGCACAGGTCCGTGCCATGCAGGTGCTGGCGGTAGTATTCCAGCGCTTGCGCGCAGTTTCCATCGAATTGCAAATACGGTTCGATACGCATGTTGGTCTCCTCTGGTCATCGCCCCGCAGGCACGATTGCCAGGCGGGGCCGTCCCAGTATAGGCGCTTGCCGGCCGATTTCAATCAGTCCGGCGCCATCTCTTGCAGCCGCTCACGCACCCTGCCCAGGGTGGCGAGGATGCGCTCGGGATTGCCGGCGAGGACGGCGCTGCCCAGGTGCAACAAGCTCGTCGCCAGGCTGATCCAGTGCCGCACGTCATCGTTGCGGGCGATGCGCAGGCGCACCGTGTCGAGCAGGCCGCTGAGCTGGCGCTGCGCCGTTTCCAGACCCGCCACGGTGTGTCCTGCGGCATCGGCATACAGCTGGTTGGCTTGCTGGCGCAAGGCCACTTCCAGGGCGAAGACGGCTTGCGCCTGGCTGTGGCTGATGCCATTGGCGCCCTGGCTGGCGCGCTTGCGGATGGCGCGCATGACGGCGCCGTGCAAGGTGACGGCCGCCTGCGACAGGCTGTCAGCCAGTTGTTCGACGCGCATGGCGCTGCTGAGAGCCGCTTCGCGGCGTTCGCTGCTGCTGCCTACCGATCCGTCCATCTTGCCTCCGTGGTGGTGAGGGTGGCAGCGAGCTGCGCGTGTTCGCGACCCAGTGCCGCCAGTTGCCGGCGCGCCAGGGTATGGCGCAGGCCAACCAGGCGGTATTCCTCGGTTTTGCTTTGCTGCATGTTTTTCGCCAGCACGGCCAGCAGGCGCTGCTGCGGCGTGTCCGCATAGGCGATTTCCACGTCGAGCAAGCCGAGCACCATGTCGCGCTCGTTATCGCCGCTTTTGTCGTACAGCGCCAGCAAGCTGTCGAGCGCGGCCAGCAGGGCTTGCAGCGGCGCGTCGCCCTCGTGCAGCACTTGCGCCAGGTGCGCCTGCTGGCTGGCCGCGCCGCCCAGGCGCGACAGTTGCTGCAGCAGCAAGGTGTAGGCGCTGACATGGCGGTCGTCGATGCCGCTGCCTGGCCAGGCGCGGATGGCGGCGCCGGCGCCAGCCAGTTCGGACTGCACGTCATACGCATCGGCATCGGCCAGCCGGCCCAGCGCCTGCAGGTACAGGCGCACGGCCTGCGCCAGGCGCGCCACGTCCGCCTGCGCGGCGCGGCGCTGCGCATCGAGCAGGCGCTCGCGCGCGTCTTCCGCGGGCGACAGATAGGGGCGGGCGCGCTGGTAAGTGTCCACGTGGCGCTGCGACAGTTCGTTGAAGGCGGTCAAGGCATCGGTGCCGGCGGCCAGCGCGCGCACTTGCGCCAGCTCGGGGCGCGAAGTGGTGCAGCCGCACAGCACGGCAGCCAGGAAGAGGCTCAGGTACAGCTTCAGGCAAAGGGCGCGGCGATGGCGGGCGGGCAGGTTTGACACGGCACCTCTCGACAGGAAATACTGTATGGAAAGGTATTGTCGTGCCGGCCTGCGCCGGCCGCCTTGTGCGGGCGCAAGCGCGCTGCGATCAGGCGCCCAGCGTGCCCGCCGTGCCCGTTAATTGCTCGCGCCAGCCCAGTCCCGCGACGGTATCGCTGGCGGGTCGGTATTCGCAGCCGACCCAGCCTGCGTAGCCGACCTGGTCGAGCAGCTTGAACACATGGCGGTAGTTGATCTCGCCCGTGCCCGGTTCGTGGCGGCCCGGCGTATCGGCGATCTGGATGTGGCGGATCAGGGGCAGCATGGCGCGGATGGTGTTGCTCAGCTCGCCCTCCATGCGCTGCATGTGATAAACGTCGTATTGCAGGAAGATATTGCTGCGCTGGCAGTCGGCGATGATGTCGGCCGCCTGCTGGCTATGGTTCAGAAAGTAACCGGGCATGTCGTAGCGGTTGATGGGCTCGATCAACACGTTGATGCCATGCGGACGGCAGGCGTCGGCCGCAAATTGCAGGTTGCCGATCAGGCTTTGCCGCGCCCGCTCCAGGCTCATGCCGGGCGGCACGATGCCGGCCATGCAGTGCAACTGCTTCGCCCCGAGCGCCAGCGCATAGTTGAGCGCCAGTTGCACGTTGCCGCGAAATTCCTCGCCCCGGCGCGGATCGCAGGCAATGCCCCGCTCGCCGTGCTCCCAGTCGCCTGGCGGGAAGTTGAAGACGGCCAGCTGCAGCTGGTGGCGTTCCAGCCGCATGGCGATCTGCCGCGCCTCGACGGCATAGGGGAACAGGAATTCGACGGCATCGAAGCCCGCTTCCCTGGCGGCGGCAAAGCGGTCGAGGAAGGGCAGTTCGGTAAACATCATGCTGAGGTTGGCAGCGAAGTTCGGCATGGCAGCACGCAGGTGAGGACGATGGATACTATCCTAGCCCAAATCGGCAAATGGTGGCGTGCATGAAAAAACCGTTCCAGAAGCAAGTCCTGGAACGGTTTTTATCGTCTTTTTGATAAAGACAAACGCTGCCTGAAAGCGTAGCGAGCGGGAGTGATATTGCGTCGAGTCGCGCAGCCGTACAAGAGTACGGCGAGCAACGCAAACGCAATAGCGCCCCGCGCAGTAGCTTTCAGGCCGCGTTTTAGCGGCCGCGGCCGCCGGATCTGTGGTTCGCCGCGGAACGCGGCGCATTGCCCGAACGGTTGCCGCCGCCACCGCCGCCCGATGGGCCGGCGCTGCGTGGCTTGGCGCCGCTGCCGCCGGTTTTCACGCGCACGACGGCGCCGGCTGGCGCGCGGCTGTTGTTGCGGTGGCCGCCGGTGCCGCTGCGCAATTGCACAGGCTGGGCGCGGGCGTTCAGGTCAGGCTCGAAGCCCGGGATGACTTCGCGCGGCAGGGTTTGCTTGATCAGCTTTTCGATGTCTTTCAACATTTCGTGCTCATCCACGCAGACCAGCGACACGGCTTCGCCCTTGGCGCCGGCACGGCCCGTGCGGCCGATACGGTGCACATAGTCTTCCGGAATGTTCGGCAAGTCGTAGTTGACGACGTGCGGCAACTGGTCGATATCGATGCCGCGTGCGGCGATGTCGGTGGCGACCAGCACTTGCAAGGTGCCATCCTTGAACTCGGACAGCGCGCGCGTGCGTGCCGACTGGCTCTTGTTGCCGTGGATGGCCAGGGCGCCGATGCCGTCCGCGCCCAGTTGCTCGACCAGTTTATTGGCGCCATGCTTGGTGCGCGTAAATACCAGCACTTGCGTCCAGTTGTTCGACTTGATTAGGTAGGACAGCATCGGGTGCTTCTTGTCGCGGTCGACCGGATGGATCTTTTGCTTGATCACTTCCACGGTCGAATTGCGGCGCGCCACTTCGATCATGGCTGGCTTGTTCAGCAAGCCGTCGGCCAGGGCCTTGATCTCTTCCGAGAACGTGGCCGAGAACAGCAGGTTCTGGCGTTTTGGCGGCAGCACGGCCAGCACTTTCTTGATGTCGCGGATGAAGCCCATGTCCAGCATGCGGTCGGCTTCGTCCAGGATCAGGATTTCCACTTTCGACAGGTCGACGGTGCCCTGGCCCATATGGTCCAGCAAACGGCCCGGCGTGGCGACGAGGATGTCGACGCCATGCTTGAGCTGCTTGATTTGCGGGTTGATGCCGACGCCGCCGAAGATCACGGTCGAGTTCAATTTGGTGTACTTGCTGTAGGCGCGCACGCTTTCCTCGACCTGCGCGGCGAGTTCGCGCGTCGGGGCCAGGATCAGGGCGCGGATCGGGCGCGTCGAGGTGTTGCTGGTGATGGACGCGCCATTGGCGTCCGTCGACAGGCGGTGCAGTACGGGCAGGGTAAAGCCGGCCGTCTTGCCGGTACCGGTTTGTGCACCGGCCAGCAAGTCGCCGCCAGCCAGCACGGCGGGAATCGCCTGCGACTGGATCGGGGTCGGCACGGTGTAGCCGTGTTCGGTAACGGCACGTACGATAGCGTCGGACAATCCGAGGGAGGAAAAGGACATGGTAACTTTATTGTGAGATCGGCCTGTCGCCATCGTGGGGCGCCAGTCGCAGGCAATCAGATTAGGGGTCGAAAGACAGCGGCAAGGGGACTGGTCATATGTGCCGCACACGCGAAGTATAACAGCCTGGCAAAAACGCGCCTGTTTTGTTTCAGCATTGCAATGCCGCAAGTAAAGAAAAGGGTGCCTAGTCGTCGATCTCGTCGACGGTGTAGCGCACGCCCTGCGCATCGAGCCAGGCGCGCAGGGCTTCAAGGCCGTGCCACGGGTCCGGTCGCAGGTGCTGGCATATATACAGGCCGGCGTCCGTCAGCCTGGCGTCTGTGTCCGGCATGGCGCCTGATGCCGGCGGCAGCGCCGCCAGCAGCGGTGCGATGTGCTGGCGCTGTTCCGGCGTCAGGCTGGCCGTGACCCTGAATTCAAATCCCATGTTTTCTCCTGGATGCGCGGGCTGCCGCCGCGGTTATTTTTCATCATCGAAAAAATCGAATATAACTTCGCATTCTTTCCGTTTTTGTTTTCAAAGTATCTCGTCCATACTGCATAGCACTGGCCCGGCACACACAGCGTGACGCAAGGGCAGGAGCAGAAACACCATGCAACGACATCTTTTTTCATGTTCAATTATTTTCACTAAGGAAAACATCGTGCCTATCGCCACCGCCCAAGCCGCACAAAAACTGCTGACCCCTAACGATCATACCCTGATCATGATCGACCACCAGTCACAGATGGCGTTCGCCACCCGTTCCATCGACCTGGCCCTGCTGCGCAACAATGCGGCCCTGGTGGCCAAGGCGGCGGCGGAATTCAAGGTGCCGACGATCCTGACGACGGTGGCAGCCAAATCGTTCTCCGGCCCGATCTTCGATGAAATCCAGTCCGTCTTCCCCGAACAGGCGCCGATCGACCGCACCAGCATGAATACCTGGGAAGATGCGCGCATCGCCGACAAGGTGAATGGCTACGGCAAGGGCAAGATCGTGCTGGCCGGCCTGTGGACCTCCGTCTGCATCGTCGGCCCCGCGCTGTCGGCGCTGGAGCAGGGCTTCGAGGTCTACGTGATCGCCGACGCCAGCGGCGACGTCTCCGACGAAGCGCATGCGATGGCCATGCAGCGCATGATACAGGCGGGTGCGCAGCCGATGACGTCCGTGCAATACTTGCTGGAACTGCAGCGCGACTGGGCCCGTGGCGAGACCTACAACGAGACGGTGGCGACGGCCGTGGCGCACGGCGGCGGCTATGGCCTGGGCCTGATCTACGCCAAATCCATGTTCAACGCCAGCGAAGGCCATTGATTGTTCGCTGACCCCGGTTCCGCCGCCTGCCGGCGGGACCGTGTTTTCACCTGATTCGGGAGTTCCCATGCACGCAAACACGATCTTGCTCAATGGCCGTTTTCATACGGTCGACAGGACGCAGCCGCTGGCGTCCGCCGTCGCCATCGCCGATGGCAAATTTCTCGCCGTGGGCGACGTTGAAGACGTGATGCGCCATCGCGGCCCCGCCACGCAGGTGATCGACCTGGCTGGCCGCACGGTGATTCCCGGCCTGAACGACTCGCACCTGCACCTGATCCGCGGCGGCTTGAACTACAACCTGGAATTGCGCTGGGAAGGCGTGCCTTCGCTGGCCGACGCCTTGCGCATGCTCAAGGAACAGGCGCTGCGCACGCCGAACCCGCGATGGGTGCGCGTGGTGGGCGGCTGGACGGAATTCCAGTTCGCGGAAAAGCGCATGCCCACGCTTGATGAAATCAACGCGGCAGCGCCGGACACACCCGTCTTCATCCTGCACCTGTACGACAGCACCCTGCTGAACCGCGCCGCCCTGCGCGCCGTCGGCTACGACAAGAACACGCCGAACCCGCCCGGTGGCGAAATCGTGCGCGACGGGGCCGGCAACCCCACCGGCTTGCTGATCGCCCGCCCGAACGCCATGATCCTGTATGCGACCCTGGCGCAAGGCCCGAAGCTGCCGCTGGAATTGCAAGTGAACTCCACGCGCCAGTTCATGCGCGAACTGAACCGCTTGGGGCTGACCAGCGCCATCGACGCGGGCGGCGGCTTCCAGAATTATCCCGAGGATTACGCCGTCGTCGACGAACTGGCGCAAAAAGAGCAACTGACCATCCGCATCGCCTACAACCTGTTTACGCAAAACAAGGGCGCGGAATTGCAGGACTTCCAGAAGTGGACGGGCATGATCAAGCCGGGCGACGGCACGGACTTTTACCGGCATAACGGCGCCGGCGAAATGCTGGTGTTTTCCGCCGCCGACTTCGAGGATTTCCTCGAACCGCGTCCCGAGCTGGCGGCCGGCATGGAAGACGAGCTGGAAAAGGTCGTGCGCCACCTGGTCGAGCGGCGCTGGCCGTTCCGCCTGCACGCCACCTATGACGAATCGATCAGCCGCATGCTCGACGTGTTTGAAAAGGTCAACCGCGACACGCCGTTCGGCGGCCTGCACTGGCTGTTCGACCACGCGGAAACCATCAGCCCCCGTAATATCGACCGGGTCAGGGCGCTGGGCGGCGGCCTGGCCATCCAGCACCGCATGGCGTTCCAGGGCGAGTACTTCGTCGAACGCTATGGCGCGGACGCGGCGAAAGCCACGCCGCCCGTACAGCGCATGCTGGACGCGGGCGTGCCAGTGGGCGGTGGCACGGATGCCACGCGGGTGGCCAGCTACAACCCATGGACGGCGCTGTACTGGCTGGTATCGGGGCGCACCGTGGGCGGCCTGGCCCTGACGGATGCGGCGGGCAGATTGTCGCGCGATACGGCGCTGGAACTGTGGACGGCGGGCAGCGCCTGGTTCTCGAGCGAGCAAGGCAAGAAGGGGCGCATCCGCGAGGGCATGCTGGCCGATTTGAGCGTGCTGTCGGCCGATTACTTCGCCGTGCCGGAAGAAGCGATCAAGTCCATCGAATCCGTGCTGACCATGGTGGGCGGCAAGATCGTCTACGGCCAGGCGGAATTTACCCATCTTGCGCCGCCCTTGATTCCCGTGCTGCCCGAATGGTCGCCCGTGCGCACGGTGCCGGGACACTACCGTCCCGCAGCCAGGCCGGCGCAAGCGCAAACCATGCTGCCGCACCAGTGCGCGGGCGCCTGCGGCGTGCACGCCCACGCCCACGACCGGGCGCGCAAGTCGGCCGTGCCGGTCAGCGATTTTTCCGGTTTCTGGGGCACCTTGGGCTGCAGCTGTTTTGCCTTTTAGCGGCTGGCCAGGCGTTATTTGGAAATGCGCAGGATGGCCGAGGCGAGCCGGGTGAAGCAGGGACTCAGGTCGCTGTCGCTGGCCGCATAGCAGTACAGGCCCACGGGTTCGGCCGGCTTGCGGCAAGTCGCTTTCGCATCGGTGGTATTGGCCAGGCAGCGCAGCAAGTCTTCGCCCAGCTCGTTGTCCGGCCCTTCCTTGGTTTTCAGCGATGCGCCCATGCCCAGGGTAAAGACGAAAATACCTTCCTGGCGCGCCTTTGCCGCCATCGCTTCGACCAGGTTGCGCGAGGCGCGGTGCACATTCGTCCATTGTGCCTGCGCCGTCGCGGTGGACGCGGTCACGACGCGTGGCGAGTTGGTGACGATGGGAAACTCGCGCAGCGCCGCGTCGTTGGCGTGGGCGGCGTCATTCGTCGCGTTATACCATGCGGGAAGCGCGGTGATCTGACTGGCGGCGCAATCGCCGTACTGGAGCGTGTCGCTCACTTTCGTCCGGTACAGGCCCGCCAATGCCGGGTTTTGCAGTTTCGGAAAGGTGGCGAGCCCGCCCGCCGTCTGGCATTTGCCGCCGGCATTGGGAAAGTACGAAGAAAACGCCGCCGGCGAACCATCGGAGAAAAACACGATGACGCGCAGGCTGGAGCGGTTGACCTGCTCGATGTCGTTCAGCTGTTTGCGCGCCTGGAACATGCCGGCGGAAGAGTTGGTGCCGCCGACAAAGGCGAATTGATCGATCTTTCCACCTTTCATGGTCATGCCGCCGCGGTCGAAGCCGCGCTCGATCTGCCTGATCGGGACATCGATTTGGGCTTCCGAAGCGAAGTGCAGCAAGCCGACCCTGTCGACCGTGGCGTTGAACTTGTTCAGGAAGGACTTGCCCGCCGCCCGCACGGCGTCCGCATTGTTTTTCAGCGACCCCGACGTATCCATCACCAGCACCATGTCCAGGTCCTTGCGGATGGTTTGCGCGCTGGCGGCCACCTCCAGGGTCTTGAAGCCGAGTACGCCCATCAGCGAGACGGGCAGCGAGGCGCTGGCGGAGACGTCGATGGTGACGGTGCCCTTGTCGAACGTGACGTCGACGGGATGGAGGGTCGGCGTCGACAGCAGGAAGTGGTCCGGATAATTGACGTCAAAAAAATCCCTTGCCGACTGGCGCGCCCTGGTCCGCTGTTCTTCTTCCGAGTTGCCCGCAGTGACGCCGCGCGCCGCCGCCAGGCTGGCCGAGTCGACGGCCGCGTTGAGCTTGGCCTTGACGAAGTAGCCGAGGGCCGAATCGATGGCCAGCCCCACGGAGGCGATCAGGACGACGGCCGACAGCGCCACCATGACCAGTACTTGCCCGCCTTGCCGCTGGTGTGGAATGCGCATCAGAATACCGTCATCGAAGTCAGGTTGGGCGCCAGCACGGGCGTCGTGCTGTTGCCAAATTTCAATGTGCCGAACAGCATGTCGAAATTGTAGAAAGTTTCCACGGCGTAAATCAGTTCGCCATCGGCCAGCTGGCTCTGCATCAATGACACCGCAGGGGCGTATTCGTCCTTGGCGATGCCGGTGCACGTGCCATTGCTCCAGCTGCCGCATTGCCACACCTGGCTGGCGGGCAGGTAGCCGCTGGCCTTTGCGCCGGCGTCCCAGCGGTACTGTTCCAGCACGATATTGCGCAAGCCGCTCTGCGCCGTGTAGCCCATGATCTTGGTGATGTAGATCATGCCGCGCCCGTGCATGTCCAGCGGCGGTGTGCTGGCGGCCAGCGCATTCATGATGCCCTGGCTCGAGCCGCTCAGGTCGGACGTGGCGCGCGCGGACAGGTTGGCGCCTTCGCGGCTGATATTGAGCAGGATGGTCTTGGCCTGGATGGCGCGCGACAGGTCAACCAGCATGAACAGCAGCAAGGCCAGCAAGGGCAGCACGATGGCAAATTCGATGGCGGCGATGCCACGCGCGGCGCGGCGCGGAAAACGGGGAGTGGGCGCGCGCATCACAGGCCGCCAAAGCTTTCATTGCGCATGGTGGCGGCCACGACGAAATGCGCCTGGCCGTCGCGGAACAGGGCCCTGATCAAAGGCGTGGCAAATGCCCAGCGGCAATCGACGGAAATGACGACGATATCGCCGGCCTGGCCGAACATGGCGGCGCCCACCGCATCGCTGCCGTTGACGGAGATCACGGGGCTGACCTTGTCATACATGCCCATGGAGCTGTCGCGTATCTTTTGCATGACGGCGTGGTAGCGCTGCTGGTTGGCGCTGTCGGGGTCGAGGTCCTTGGCCCCCGTGACGGCATAGCGCGCCCCTTCGCGCACCGCGTGCTGCATGGTCATATTGGCAAAATAAGCCATGCTCAATTCAATGATGCCGATTATCAGCATGAGAAAGACCGGTGTTATCAGGGCCAATTCGACCAGGGTGGCGCCAGCCTGTCCGCTGTGCTTGCGGAATATGCGGAAATCGGCCTGTTTTAAGCGCATGGGAATAATCCGGTTAAGTTCCGCGATGACGAATGTCGGGCGGATGGCATTGCGCCATTTGACTGGCAATTATTCTATATCGATTTTCAATGGCGTGTCCGCCATTTAAATTATTACAGGTCAAGATAATCGCAATTAACTGCGTTATTTCAAACGTGCCGGCCCCGTCGCTACAGGGCCGGGAGTAATATGCGCGGGTATGAAAACAGGCCTGGTGTCAGGATTGTCCTGCGTGCAGGCAAGGACTTGTTTTGCAAGGTGATGCAACAAAAATGCTGCAATGTAAGCAACAGCAGCGGTGGCAGCAGCGATGGCGCGCCAGCGGCGCGTCCGCCCTGGCCACGCTGCCCATCCATCGGCACACGCCCGGCATGCTGCGACCGCTGCCGTGGGGCACGCACCGCGTTTGCGCGTGCCGGCCCAACGCCTCTTCCTTCGTGCCCCCGTGACTTCTTTCCCCCGTGCGCGGCAGCAGAAGGCGCGCGCGGACGAGGCAGGCAACCCGATTCGGATCAACCACCTTCCCTTGAAGGGAGTGGGCTACAAGTAAAGAGGTAAAGCATGTCAACAAACAATGTCATACGCGTCATGCTGGTGTCGGACCACAAGACCTGGCTGTGGGGCCTGGAGCAGTTGCTCGCCAGTGCCCAGCCCGCGATGCAGGTGGTGGCCAGCTCCACCGAGATCGACAGCGCGCTGCTGCTGGCGCGCACCCTGTGTCCCGACGTCATCGTGCTCGACGCCGATCTTGGCTGCGGCGGCGCCTGCGCCATCGATTATCTGCCGCAGCTGCTGGGCAATGGCGTCTCGCGGATGCTGCTGTTCAGCGGCACGCAGGACCAGGCAGAGCGCGGGCGGGCCGTGCGCAGCGGCGCGCGCGCGGTGCTGGGCAAGGAAACGTCCATCAAGCAACTGATCGACGCCATCGCCCGCCTGTATCGAGGCGAATTGTGCCTGGATCCGGCGCTGCTCGACAGCATGCTGGGCGTGCTGAACAAGCCGGAAGCGGCGCCCGACCCGGAAGAGCAGCGGATCGCCAGGCTGACGCTGAAGGAGCGCAAGATCGTGGCCATGATGGTGGAAGGAAATGGCGCGCTGAACCGTGCGATAGCCCAGCGGGCTTTTATCTCGGAGCAAACCTTGCGTAATCATCTGACATCGATCTACAGCAAGCTCGATGTCACCAACCGCCTGGAATTATATGTGTACGCCACCCGCAACCGCCTGGCCGAGCCCGTCCATGCGGAATGACAGTACATATGTCCTGATTATAGATAAAAAATTAAGATGTTTTGTACTGCGCACAAAATGACTTTTCTCTGATTCGATTTAATGTTTGTTTATATAAAATACACGCATCAGAAAATGGCAAATAAAAACAAGGATAATGTTTTTATTTTCAGACTGTATTTTCAGTTTTTATCATGTTTAAAACTTGACCTGAAAGGGAATAATATGAATTTCATTAAAAACTTTATCGCCGAAGAAGATGGCGTGACGGCCATCGAATATGCGCTGATCGCTGCGCTGGTGGCTGCGGCGCTGGTCACGGCCGTCGGCTATTTCACCACCGGCCTCGATGGCGCCTTCAAGGCGATCGGCACCAAGCTGACGGGCGCGGCGATCTAAGGCGCCTGCCCACCGCGCTGCACCCCGGCAGGCCGGCTGCCTTTGCGCACCGGCCTGTCGACCTCCCGCCCAACGATGCGCATGCCGTCATGCCATCGGCTTGCATCAGGTACACGATGGACCCTCATTCTTTCTGGACGTTCAGCCCCGCCATGGTCTTGTGGGGGCTGCTTGCCGCGGCTGTCTGGCATGACGTGCGCCGCCGGCGCATTCCCAACCGGCTGGTGTTTTCCGGCGCCTTGCTCGGCGTGCTGCTCAACAGCCTGGCCTTGCCCGGGGTGACGCCGGCCGGGCCGTGGCTGGCGCTGGGCGGCATGGCCGTCGGCCTGGGCTTGCTGCTGCCCATGTATGCGATGAAGGCGCTGGGCGCGGGCGACGTCAAGCTGATGGCGATGGTGGGGGCTTTTCTCGGCCCCGGTCCCGCCGTGTTTGCCGTGCTGTGCAGCCTGCTCGCTGGCGGCGTGCTGGCGCTGGCCGTCGCCCTGTGCCAGGGCACGCTGCGCCAGGCGATGAGCAATGCCCGGCAATTGCTGCTGCAAGGCTGGCTGCGCGCCGCGGCAGGCGAAGTGCCGCGGGTCGACGCGCCAGCCGTGCCGGGCGGCAAACTGCCGTACGCGATCGCCATTGCCGCCGGCACCGCCATCTGGCTGGCCCTGGCGGCGGGCGGCCATGCATGATGTGCGCGTCCGGAAACCCAAGTTTTACCAAGAGGAAAAATCATGAGAAATAGCCGCGTTGCGATCGTGCTGCTGCTGGCGCTGCTGATGGCGGGGGGCGCCGTGCTGGCGGCGGCGCGCTGGATGTCAGGACAAGGCGCGCCGGCCAGCCAGACGGTGATGGTTGCGCTGGTCGATATCGGCGTGGGCGCGAAGGTGACGCCGGCCATGCTGCGCGGCATGGACTGGCCGGCGGGCGCCATGCCGCCGGGGGCGTTTGGCGAGGCCGGCGCGCTGGACGGGCGCATCACGCGCACGGCCGTCAGCAGGGGCGAGCCTGTGCTGGAAAGCAAGCTCGCGCCGCCCGGCGCCACCGGCGGCCTGTCGGCCATCGTGGCTGCCGGCAAGCGCGCCATGACCGTGCGCGTCAATGACGTGGTGGGCGTGGCCGGCTTCGCCCTGCCGGGCAATTTCGTCGACATTCTCGTGCATACGCAGGATGACCGGGCCAGGCCGGCGGGCGGCGGGCCGCTGGCCATTTCCAAGATCGTGCTGGAACGCATCCTGGTGCTGGCCGTGGCGCAAGAGTCCGGCCGCGACGACAACAAGCCCAAGGTGGTCAATGCCGTGACCCTGGAGCTGACGCCGGAGCAGGTGGAAAAGCTGGACCTGGCGCGCAGCGTGGGCAGCTTGTCGCTGGTGCTGCGCAACCAGGTCGATCCGGCGCCCGTCACCACGGACGGCGCCACCAAGGAGTCGCTGCTGGAACTGAAGGCGCCGGCGGCCGCGCCGGTGCGCGCGGCGCGGCGCCAGGCGGCCCCGGCACGCGCTCCCGCGCGCGACAGCATCACCGTCATCAAGGGCATGGATACGAGCGTCCAGCAATTTTAAAAATCAGCAGGCAAGCAAGGATGATCGATGAACAAATTTCGTAAGCACGCTGCGGGTGCGGGCATGCGCCTGGCCCTGATGCTGGGCAGCGCGGCGGCAGGCATGGCTTGGCCGGTCAGCGCCAGCGCGGCGGCGCCGGCCAGGCAGGCCGTCATGTCGCCAGTCGCGGCGCCGGCCATGTCGCTGGGCGCCGATATCGCCCGCCTGGGCGCGCCCGTGCGCATCGCCGTGGGCAAGTCCACCTTGCGCAACCTGAGCTTGCCTGTGTCGCAGATCGCCGTCAACGATCCCCGGGTGGCCGGCGCCAGGATGCTGGGCTCGTCCAGCCAGCTGTTCGTCTGGGGTCTGGCGCCGGGCAGCACCAACCTGATCCTGTGGGACCGGCAGCAGCGCCCAGTGATCGTCGATATCGAAGTCGAGGTCGATGTCGAAGGCTTGCAGGCGCAGCTGGCCTATGTCTTCCCCGGCGAGCGCGCCGTCAAGGCCGGTGCGGCCGGCGGCAGCATTGTGCTGTCGGGGCAGGTGAGCGACAGCGTCAAGGCCAGCCAGATCCTGGAGATGGCGCAGGCCTATGCGCAGCGCGGCGCCGCCGAAGCTGCCGCACCGGCCGAAGGCGCGGCCAGCGCGGCCGGCGGCGTCAAGGTCATCAATATGCTGTCGATTGCGGCGCCGCAACAGGTCATGCTGGAAGTGAAAATCGCCGAAGTGTCGAAGACCCTGGTCGACCAGCTGGGCGCCAGCGTGGGCATCAGCGGCACGCGCGGCAACTGGAGCTACGGCTTGCTGTCGAACCTGCTCAGCGGTAACCCCAGCCAGCTGGGCGCCGTGCACGGCAAGAATGGCAACGGCCTGACGCTCGATGCGCAAAAGCGCGACGGCCTGGTCAAGGTGCTGGCCGAACCGAACATCATGGCCATCAGTGGCCAGGAAGCCAGTTTCCTGGCGGGCGGCAAGATTTTCATTCCGGTCGCGCAAGACAGCACCACCAACAAGATCACGCTGGAAGAAAAGGAATTCGGCATTGCCGTCAAGTTCACGCCCACCGTGCTGGAGGGTGGACGCATCAACCTGAAGGTGGCGCCGGAAGTGTCGGAGCTGAACCGCGAAGGCATCGGCATCACCACCGGCGGTGGCGCCGCCGCCAATGCCGTGTTGCCGGCATTTACCACGCGGCGCACCACCACCACGGTGCAGCTGTTCGATGGCCAGAGTTTTGCCGTGGGCGGCTTGATCAAGAACAATGTGACGACCAATATCAAGGCATTGCCCTTCCTGGGCGAGATTCCCGTGCTGGGCGCCCTGTTCCGCAGCAGCGATTTCCAGACCGACCGCACGGAACTCGTGTTCATCATCACGCCGCATTTGGTCAAGCCGCTCGACGGCACGCTTGACGGCGATATCGTCTTGCCCACCGACGCCTATGTGGCGCCCAGCCGCGGCGAGTTCTTCTTGCAAGGAAAAATGGAAGGCGCTGCCGCGCCACGGCCACGGCAGGAAGCGGCCAGGCAGACACCGCCAGCCGGTCCGGACACTCACTAGGAGCACAGCATGCAGCATCCCCTTTTATTCCCCGTGCTGCTGGCCGCCCTGGCCGCCAGCGGCTGCGCCGCCACGCCGAACCTGGACCGCCAGTTTGGCGCCAGCGTTCAGCAACTGCGCCTGCGGCAAGTGCTGTCGCCGCAGGCGGGCGCGAACCGCGACCCCGTGGCCGGCATGGACGGCAAGGCCGCCCAGGCCGCCTACATGGCGTACCAGAAAAGCTTTGCCGCGCCCGCACCGCAAGGGGCCGCCTTGACCATCGGCGTCGGGGCGCGCCAGTGAGCCTGGCATCGCCACCACAGAACCAGCAAGGCATATCGTGAAAATCGCCATCCATTCCACTGATCAAAAAACGCTGTCCGAACTGGGCCTGCTGCTGCGCAGCCGCAACCGGCTCGACGAGATCAACGCGGGCGGCGAAACGCTGGAACCGCTGCAGGCGGCGCAATCGCTGCCCGACGTACTGATCTTCGACCGCCCGTCGAACGACGGCGCAGACCTGGCCGCCATCGAGCGCCTCAGCAACCAGCATCCGCGCATGGCCTTCATCGTGCTGTGCCACCAGCAGGCGCCTGAATTTCTGCTGCAGGCCATGCGTGCAGGCGTGCGCGACGTGCTGCCGTTTCCCGCCGCGCCGGCCAGCCTGTATGCGGCGCTCGAACGCATCGAGGAAAAGCTGGAGCGGCGCGAGCATGGCAACGGCAAGGTGCTGGCCTTCATCTCCTGCAAGGGGGGCAGCGGCGCCACCTTCATCGCCAGCAACCTCGGTTATGCGCTGGCCGCCGGCGGCCAGCAGCGCGTTGCCCTGATCGACATGAACCTGCATTTTGGCGACGCCTCGCTCTTCGTGTCCGAGAACAAGCCGCTGGCCACGCTGTCCGACGTCACGCGCGACATCCACCGGCTCGACGCCTCGTTCCTGGCATCGAGCATGCTGCACATCACGCCCAACTACAGCGTGCTGGCCGCGCCCGAGGATCCGGCTCACGCCAGCGAAGTGGCGCCCGAGCACATCGACGCCATCATCCGGCAAGCCAGGCGCCAGTACGATTTCATCGTGCTCGACGTGGGCCGCAACCTCGACGCCGTCAGCGTGCGCGCGCTGGACCACGCCGACATGATCTTTCCCGTCCTGCAGGCGACCTTGCCGTACATCCGCGATGGCAAGCGCCTGCTGGGCATGTTCCGCTCGCTCGAATACGCGAAGGAGAAGGTGCACATCATCGTCAACCGCCACGACAAGGGCGGCGAAATCCGCCTGCGCGACCTGGAAGCGGCGTACGGCACGGCGGTCTACCGCACGGTGCCGAATCACTACGCCTCGGCGGCCGCCTCGGTCAACCAGGGCGTGCCTATCCTGCAGCTCGACAAGGCCAGCCCGATCACCCGCTCGCTGCAGGAGTTCGCCGCAAGCCTGGCCGGCGGCGCGGCCAGCACGGCGCGCCAGGGCTGGTTCGGCCGCGTCCTGCGGCGCGCCTGATCCACGCGCTGATCCCCATCCCAGAACAGGAGCATTTCATGGCTAGTTCCCCCATCGCCGCCTTGTCCATCCGCGAACGGCTCGGCAGCGCCAAGATCGCCGCGCTCGCGCCGCAACGCATGGCCGTCATCGACAACCACGGCTACCGCGACCTCAAGCTGCGCATCCATGGGCTGCTGCTCGAACGGGTCGACCTGGAAAGCATGCAGCGCCTGTCGCAGGAGCGCATCCGCGAAGAATTGCGCGGCCTGGTCGAGCGCTTGCTGGAGGAAGAGGCGGTGGTCATCAACGACGCCGAGCGCCGTAGCCTGACGCGCGACATCCAGCACGAGATGCTGGGCTTCGGGCCGCTCGAAACGCTGCTCTCGGATGCCAGCGTGTCGGACATCCTGGTCAACGGCCACAAGCAGGTGTATGTGGAGCGCGGCGGCCGCCTGGAGCTGACCGACGTCAGCTTCGACGATGACGCCCACCTGATGAAGATCATCGACAAGATCGTCTCGCGCGTGGGACGGCGCATCGACGAATCGAGCCCCATGGTCGATGCGCGCCTGCCCGACGGGTCGCGCGTCAACGCCATCATCCCGCCGCTGGCCATCGACGGCCCCGTGATGTCGATCCGGCGCTTCTCCGTCGACCCGCTGCGCCTGGCCGACCTGGTCGCCTACCACAGCATGACGGCCGAGATGGCCGAAGTGCTGCAGGGCCTGGGCAAGGCGAAGATGAATATCCTCATTTCCGGCGGCACGGGCAGCGGCAAGACCACCATGCTCAACGTGATTTCCGGCTTTATCGGCCAGACGGAGCGCATCGTCACGGTGGAAGACGCGGCCGAGCTGCAATTGCAGCAGCCGCACGTGGTACGGCTGGAAACGCGGCCCGCGAATATCGAAGGCAAGGGCGAAGTGACGCAGCGGGCGCTGGTGCGCAACGCGCTGCGCATGCGCCCGGACCGCATCATCCTGGGCGAGGTGCGCGGCGCCGAGGCGCTCGACATGCTGGGCGCGATGAACACGGGCCATGAAGGCTCGATGGCCACCATCCACGCCAATACGCCGCGCGACGCCATCACGCGGCTGGAAAATATGATCAGCATGGCGGCCGCCAACCTGCCCAGCAAGGCCATCCGGCAGCAGATCAGCTCGGCCGTGTCGGTGGTGGTGCAAGTGTCGCGCCTGATCGACGGCAAGCGCAAGGTCACGTCGATCCAGGAAATCACGGGCATGGAAGGGGAGGTCATCACGATGCAGGAAATCTTCAGTTTCCGGCAGACGGGCGTGGCCGAGGGCGGCGCGGTGGTCGGGCATTTCTCGGCCAGCGGCATCCGCCCGCGCTTCCTCGATCGCCTGAACAGCTTTGGCATCGGCGTGTCTGCCGCCCTGTTCGAACCCACTGCGGCGGGGCGCTGACCGGCCATGCTTTCCTACCTTGTCTATCTGTTCCTTTTCCTGGCCGTGCTGCTGCTGGTGGCTGGCGCCTGGCTGGCGTGGCAAGCGGCGCGGGGGGCGGGCGCGGCGCGGGTGGCGCGGCGCCTGCAGGGCATGTACACGGCCAGCGATGGCGAACAGGCGCTGTCGATCACCAAGCAGCGCCCGCTGAGCGCCCATTCCTTGCTGCACGGCGTGCTGGAAGGCTTGCCCGGCGCGCGGCGCCTCGATCGGCTGCTGCTGCAGGCGGGCATGCGCTGGCTGGTGGCCGGCTTCCTCGGCTATTGCGCACTTGGCGGGACGGCCGGCCTGCTGCTGTCCGGCGCGCTGCCCCTGCCATGGTATGTACGCCTGGGGCTGGGCGTGGGCGGCGCCGCGCTGCCGTATCTGCTGGTGCGCCGCGCCAGGAGCAAGCGGCTGGTGCTCATCGAGCAGCAACTGCCGGACGCGCTCGACCTGATGAGCCGCGCCATGCGCGCCGGCCACGCCTTTCCCACCGCGCTGAAAATGGTGGGCGAGGAAATGACGGGACCGCTGGCCGACGAGTTCCGCGCCGTGTTCGACGAAGTCAGTTTCGGCGTCGCGATGGCCGATGCGCTGGGCAACCTGGCCGCGCGCGTGCCCAGCACGGACTTGCGCTATTTCGTCATCGCCGTGCTGATCCAGCGCGAAACGGGCGGCAACCTGACTGAATTGCTGAGCAGCATCAGCGCCATCATCCGCGACCGCCTGAAATTGCTGGGCCAGGTGCGCGTGCTGTCGGCCGAAGGGCGCATGTCGGCCTGGGTCCTGGGCTTGCTGCCGTTCGGCGCGGCGCTGATGATGCATTTGATGAATCCGCAGTTTATTGCCGTGCTGTACACGGATGGGGGCGGGCGCAAGATGGTCGGCGTATCGCTGGGCTTGCTGATGCTGGGCGTGATCTGCATCAGAAAAATTATCAATATCCGGGTATAAGATGAAAGAAAAGATACGATGAACACGATGAGTGCGGCGCAGCTGGCTTTGCTGGGCCTGCTGTTCCTGATTGTCTTCGCGCTGGCCTTGCTGGTGTTGCGCCTGCTCACTGGCAGTGCGGTGCAGGAGCGGCTGCAGGCGCTGGGCGATGCCGGCGCCGGCGGCGATGGCGGGCGCCATGCCAGGCGGCGCTGGCTGGTGCACGCCGTCAGCCTGACGCGTCCGCTGGCCAGGCTGTCGCTGCCGGACGAAGGCTGGGAAAGTTCGCCCATCCGCAGCCGCTTCGTCCATGCCGGCTGGCGCAGCCAGGCCGCGCCCGCGCTGTTTTACGCGGCCAAGACAGGCTTGTTCGTGGGCTTGCCGCTGCTGGCGTATTTTCTGCTGCGCCAGGGCGGACACAATATGCTGTTGTGGCTGGTCGCGGCGGCCACCCTCGGTTACTACCTGCCGAATGTCTGGCTGTCGCACTGCCTGAAACAGCGTCAGCGCGAAGTGTTCGAGACCTTTCCCGATGCATTGGACCTGATGACGGTGTGTGTCGAAGCGGGGCTGGCGATGGATGCGGCACTGGCGCGCGTGGCGCAGGAAATCGGCCTGAAAAGCGCCGTCCTGGCCGAAGAGCTGCAACTGGTGACGCTGGAGCTGCGCGCCGGCAGCGCCAAGGACAAGGCCTTGCGCAACCTGGCCCTGCGCACGGGAGTGGAGGATGTGGACGCGCTGGTGACCCTGCTGATCCAGGCCGAGCGCTTCGGCACGAGCATCGCCGCGTCGCTGCGCGTGCAGTCCGACCAGCTGCGCACCAAGCGGCGCCAGCGCGCCGAGGAAACGGCGGCAAGGATCGCCCTCAAGCTGTTGTTCCCGCTGATCTTTTTCATCTTCCCCTCGCTGATGGTCGTGCTGATGGGGCCGGCGTTCCTGCAGATTTACCGCGTGCTGCTGCCGGCCATGCGGGGCAGCTGAGGGCTGGCCGGGGCAAAAAAAAGCTGCCGGAGTCGCCTCCGGCAGCTTTTTTACGTCAGACCGCGCCTGGCAATCAGGCGAATGGCGTCAAGAGGGTGATCATCTGGCCAAAGATCTTCGGGCTGGCGGCGATGACGTCGCCCTTGTACAGGTAGTCCGATTCGCCGGAAAATTCACCGACGATGCCGCCCGATTCCGTGATCATCAGGGCGCCGGCGGCGATATCCCAAGGCTTCAAGCCTTTTTCGTAGAAGCCGTCCAGGCGGCCGCAAGCGACGTAGGCCAGGTCCAGCGCGGCCGAGCCGGCGCGGCGTACGCCCTGGCTGCGTTCGCCCATGATCGCGTACATCTTCAGGTATTCGTCCAGCGCGCGGGCGCTGCCGGCCACGTAGCCGGTGCCCAGCAGGGCGTTCGAGATGCGGTCCAGCTTGGTGACGCGGATGCGTTTTTCGTTCAGGTAGGCGCCGGCGCCCTTGGTGGCCGTAAACAGGTCGTTGCGTACCGGGTCGTAGATGACGGCTTGCGTGACGACGCCGCGATGCGCGAGGGCGATCGAGATGCAGTATTGGGGGAAGCCGTGGATAAAGTTGGTGGTGCCATCGATCGGGTCGATGATCCACTGATATTCATTCTCGTCGTGCGAGTTGGCGGAAGCTCCCGATTCCTCAGCCAGGAACGCGTGGTCCGGGTAGGCTTTGGACAGCACCTCGATGATGGCTTGTTCGGCCGCCTGGTCGACGTCAGTGACGAAATCGTTATGTTGTTTTTCCGTGACGACGACGCGGTCGAGGTCAAAAGAGGCGCGATTGATGACGGCGGCGCCGCGGCGGGCGGCTTTGATCGCCGTGTTGAGCATTGGGTGCATGTGAGCTTCCGTTAAAAGCACGCGACCGCCCAGCGTCGCCTTTCGGCGCCGGTACGATAGAGTGCAAGAATGAATTAAAGAGCGGAGCGGTGCCGAAGTGGTTAAAATCCCGGCCTGGAGTCAGCGTTTTGTGACTCCGTTTCCCGAAATTTCCTGTATCGATACCGCGCAATAGCGCTATTTTAAATGAATCTGCCCGAAATCAACACGTCTCTTTTCAAACGCCTGCGATTTATTCTTGTCGAAACTAGTCGCTCTGGCAACATTGGCGCCGTCGCGCGGGCCATGAAAACGATGGGTTTTTCCGATCTGGTGCTGGTCAATCCCCGCTTTCCCGATGCCTTGACGGACGCGGAAGCGGTGGCCTTCGCCAGCGGCGCGCAGGATATCCTGTCCGGCGCGCGCATCGTCGGCTCCATCGCCGAGGCGCTCGAAGGCTGCAATTACGCGGCGGCCGTCTCAGCCCGCCTGCGCGAATTTTCTCCGCCCGTCACGGCCCCGCGCGCCATCGCGGCCCAGCTGGCGGCCAGCGAAGACTTGCACGCGGCCGTCATCTTCGGCAACGAGCGCTTCGGCTTGCCCAACGAGATCGTCGAGCAGTGCAATGTGCTGATCAACATCCCCGCCAACCCCGAGTATTCCTCGCTGAACCTGTCGCAGGCGGCGCAGGTCGTCGCCTATGAATGCCGCGTGGCGGCCCTCGGCGACGGGCAGATCGCCAGTCCCGTCGGTTTCCATGGCGACGCGGCCAGCCTGGCGCAGGTCGACGGCATGTACGCGCATCTGGAACAGGCGCTGGTGGCCATCGATTTTCTCGACGCGGACAACCCGAAAAAACTCATGCCAAGGCTGAAACGCCTGTTTTCGCGCACGGGGCTGGAAACGGAAGAAGTCAATATCCTGCGCGGCATCGCGCGGCATATCCTGGCGGTGGCGAAAAAAGGCCCATGATAGAGACCCGGCTGCTGCGCCAGTTCATCGCCGTCGCCGAGGAACTCAATTTCCGCCGCGCGGCTGAACGGCTGCACATGGCGCAGCCGCCGTTGTCGCAGGCCATCCTGCGGCTGGAAGAAGCGCTCGGCTATCCCGTATTCGAGCGCACGAACCGCAAGGTCAGCCTGACGCCGGCCGGCATGGCTTTCCTGGCCACGGCGCGCCAGGTGCTGGCCAGCCTGGAAGAGGGCGTGGCGGCCACGCGCCGCGTGGCGCAGGGCATCAAGGGCCACTTGCGCCTGAGCTTTATCCACATCACGCCGTATGCCCACGTATTGAATGCCTTGCGCGCGTTTCGCGCCGCTTCGCCCGCCGTGCAGTTCACCTTGCGCGAAGCGTCGACGCAGCAGCAGGTCGAGTGGCTGGAAAAAGGCGAGGTCGATATCGCCCTGCTGCGCGCGCCGGGACGCAGCACGCCGGGCTTGCGCTTCGAGCGCCTGTCCGGCGAAGACATCGTGATCGCGCTGCCGTCGAACCACCGCTGCGCGGGCCAGGCGCGCGTGGATCTGGCGGACCTGGCCGGCGACGATTTCGTCGCTTCGCCGCGCGACCTGGGCCAGGGTTTCCACGACCAGCTGGCCAGCCTGTGCCTGCACGCGGGCTTCGTGCCGCGCGTGGCGCAGCAGGCGCGCCGTTTGCAAACGGTGCTGGGGCTGGTGGCTGCCGGCTTCGGCGTGGCTCTGCTGCCGGCCAGCCTGGCGGCGTCCCGGCCTGCCGGCGTCGTCATGCTGCCGCTCCACAGCGATGCGCCCGAACCGTTGCGCCAGCTTGACCTGTACATGGCGTGGGATCCGCAGCGCATGTCTCCCGTGCGCGAGCGACTGCTGGCGCAGCTGCGGCACTTTTCCGCCTATTGAGACTTTCAAAGTCTCGTTTCAAGATAAATAAGATATTTTACAGATGGTGAACGAGAGGCCAGCATAGCGTTTTGATTGTCAGGAACTGCCATGTCCACCATGTCCTCGCGCACAGTGCTGCCGTCCGCCACGCTGCCACTCTCCATTTACCTGCTCTCCCTGTGCAGCTTTGCCTTCGGCTTGTGCGAATTCATCGCCGCCGGCCTGTTGACCCCCATGGCGCGCGACTTGCACGCCAGCGTGGCGGCGGCCGGCGGCGCCATCGCCGCGTACGCGCTGGGGGCGGCCATCGGCGCGCCCATCCTGACGGCCATGCTGGCGCGCCGGCCCGTGCGCCAGGTGCTGGTGGCCACCATGCTCGTGCTGGCGGCCGGCAGCGTGGCCATGGCGGCCGCGCCAGCGCTGGGCGCGCTGCTGGGGGTGCGCTTTGCCGTCGGCCTCGCGCATGGCGTCTTCATGGCGGTGGCGTCGCATGCGGCCACCAGCCTGGTCGACCCGTCCCGCGCGGGACGGGCGCTGTCCATCGTCTGGCTGGGCCTGACCCTGGCGCTGGCCGGCGGCGTGCCGCTGGGGACGTGGCTGGGCGCCGTCTCGTCGTGGCGCTGGGTTTTCGCGGCCATCGGCGTGCTGGCCCTGTGCGGCGGCGCCGGCCTGCGCTTCGCCATGCCGGCAGCGCGCCAGCAGGCCGCCGCCGTATCGGCGCTGGCCAGCCTGCGCGCCATCCTGCAGCCGCCGCTGCTGCTGGCGGCGGGCGTGGCGGCGCTGGTCAGCGTGGCTACCTTCAGCTTTTTCACGTATGTCTCGCCTTTCCTGCTGCAGCTGGGCGGGCTCGATGCGGGCTGGCTGGGCGCCGCCATGCTGTGTTTTGGCGCGTGCGCCATCGGCGGCAACCTGCTGGGCGGCTGGTGCGCCGACCGCCCCCACGCGCTGCGCTCCACCGTGCTGGCCCTGGCCGCGCTGGCGCTCAATCTGCTGGGGTTTTATCTGCTGCGCGCCCAGCCCGTGGCCATGCTGGCCCTGTGCGGCACTTTGGGCTTGCTGTTCTTTGCCCTCGTCACCCTGTCTACCATGCGGCTGCTACGCCTGGCGCAACGGCATTGCCCGGGCAGCGACGCCGTGGCGGCGGGCCTGAATATCGCCGCCTTCAATGCGGGCACGGCCTTTGGCGGCGCGCTGGGAGGTGCGCTGATCGTCGCCTTCGGCTTGCCCAGCATTGCCATCGGCGGCGCGCTGGCGGCGCTGCTGGCAATGCTGCTGCTGTGGTTTCAGGCGCAAAAACTAGACTCTCCGCTCTAGTTTTTGCGTTCAAACGCCCACTGCCTTTGGCGTACACTGGCCTGCAAAAGGCGGTATAAAACAAGGGGATAGGGGTATGCAACGCAGATCGTTTCTGAAACTGGGCGTGCTCGGCGCCTGCGCGCTGGCCGCCGGAGGGGCGGCCTATCGCTTGGTGCGCGGGCCGGCGCCGCCTGGCCGCTTCGTGCTCGATGGCGCGGCGCGCGCGGCGCTGGTGGCCATCGTGCCGGCCATGCTGGGCAGCGCGCTGCCGCGGGAAGCCCCCGCGCGGGCCGCGGCGCTCGATGGCGCCATCGCCGGCGTGGACACGGCTATCCGCGGCTTGCCCCTGGCGGCGCAGCAGGAAGTGCAGGACCTGTTTGGCCTGCTGGCGCTGGCGCCCGCGCGGCGCTTCGTCGCCGGCGTGCATGGCGGCTGGCGCGAAGCCGATCCCGCCCAGGTGGCCGCCTTTCTGCAGTCGTGGCGCACGCACCGCCTGGCCACCTTGCAGACGGCCTACCTGGCCCTGCACGATCTGATCCTCGGCGCCTGGTATGCCGATGCCGCCCACTGGGCCGCCATCGGCTATCCGGGGCCGCTGCCCGAACTGAGCGCATAAGGCATCCATGAGCACATCTCCCATTCTTGACCCCATCGCCATCGGCGTGGCCAGCGGCTGGAACGTCACCGACGCCAGCACCGTGGCCGCCGACCGTACGCTGGAAGCCGACGTGGTCATCATCGGCAGCGGCGCCGGCGGCGGCGTGACGGCGGAAATCCTTGCGCTGGCCGGCCTCAAAGTGCTGATCGTCGAAGAGGGCGGCTTGAAGTCCTCGCAAGACTTCAAGATGCGCGAAGCGGACGCCTATCCCGCGCTGTACCAGGAATCGGCCGCGCGCAAGACGCGCGACAAGGCGATCAATATCCTGCAGGGGCGCACCGTGGGCGGTTCGACCACCGTCAACTGGACCTCGAGCTTCCGCACACCGCCCGGCACCCTCGAATACTGGCGCAAGCATTTTGGCTTGTCCGGCTATTCCGTCGATGCCATGGCGCCGTGGTTCGCCATGATGGAAAAGCGCCTGCACGTGAGCGACTGGGCCGCGCCGCCCAATGAAAACAACGACTTGTTGCGCCGTGGCGCCACGGCGCTGGGCATTCCCACGGCCGCCATCCGGCGCAACGTGAACGGCTGCTGGAACCTCGGCTACTGCGGCATGGGCTGCCCGACCAACGCCAAGCAGTCGATGCTGGTGACGACGATCCCGTCGGCGCTGGCGCTGGGCGCGGGCCTGCTCGTGCATGCGCGCGCCGAGCGTTTCAGCTTCAAGGGCGAGCGCATCGACAGCCTGCAGGTGACGGCGCTCGACGCCGCCGGGCAGGCGCCCACGGGCGTGCGCCTCACCTTGCGCGCCAGACACTTTGTACTGGCCGGCGGCGCCATCAATTCGCCGGCGCTGCTGTTGCGCTCGCAGGCGCCGGATCCGCATGGCTTGCTGGGGCGGCGCACCTTCCTGCATCCGACGGTGATCTCGGCGGGCCTGTTCCCGCAGCGCGTCGACGCCTATGCGGGCGCGCCGCAGACGATTTATTCCGACCATTTCCTGCACGCGGCGCCCATCGATGGTCCCATCGGCTACAAGCTCGAAGCGCCGCCGCTGCATCCGCTGCTGATGGCCACCACCATGGGCGGCTTCGGCGATGAACACGCGCGCACCATGCGCGAATTTCCCCATGCGCATGGCTTGCTGGCCCTGCTGCGCGACGGCTTTCACCATGATTCGGCGGGCGGCACGGTATCGATCGACAGCTTCGGCGCACCCGTGCTCGACTATCCGCTCACGCCTTTTATGTGGGATGGCGTGCGGCGCGCGCTGCTGTCGATGGCGGAAATCCAGTTCGCCGCCGGCGCGAAAAGTGTCTATCCCGTGCATGAAATGGCCAGCCATTACACCAGCTGGGCGCAGGCGAAGCAGGCCATCGGCGATTTGCCGATGAAGGTGCTGCTGGCGCGGGTGGTGTCGGCCCACGTGATGGGCGGCTGCGCCATGTCGGACGATGCGCGCCTGGGCGTGACGGGTGCCGATGGCCGCTACCACGGCCTGCGCAACCTGTCCGTGCACGACGGCTCGCTGCTGCCCACGTCGATAGGCGCCAATCCGCAATTGACGCTGTATGCGCTGGCCGCGCGCCTGGCCAGCGGCCTGGCGCGGGAGCTGACGGGCAAACCGGCGCCCGTGCCCGTTCCAGCGTCAGCATGATCGCACGCATACTCAAGTGGCTGATGCTGCTGCAAGTGCTGGCCGTGCTGGGGTTGGCGTACCTGGCCATGCAGGCGTGGGGCGTGGCTTCGCCGGTGCAGGCCGTGTTGCTGGCGCTGGCCATGCTGCTGGCCGTGCGCGCACTGGTCGTGGCGCGCAATTTTTGGCAGAGCCGGCGGCTGGGTAGCCCCGTGCCACAGGAATATCAATTGGGTGTGCGGGGTGCCGCGCGGCTGTTCTTGGGCGAACTGCGTGCCACCCTGTGGGCCTCGTCCTGGGGCATGCTGCGTCCGCGCCTGCATGCGCTGGACGCCGCCACGGCTTCCCGGGGCTTGCCGGTGCTGCTGATCCACGGCTATGTGTGCAACCGCGGCTACTGGGCGCAACTGAGCCGGCTGCTGGCGCGGGCCGGCGTCGCGCATGACGCTGTCGACCTGGAACCCATCGTCGCCGACATCGAGGATTGCGTACCGCAGGTGGAGCAGGCCATCGAGGCGCTGCGCGCCCGCACGGGCAGCGACCGCGTGATTCTCGTCGCCCACAGCATGGGCGGCCTGGTGGCGCGCGCCTGGCTGCGCCGGCATGGCGCGCGGCGTGTCGCCCGCATCATCACCATCGGCACGCCGCACCACGGCACGGCGCTGGCCAACCTGGCGGCAGGCGCGAATGCCCGGCAGATGAGGCGTATCCATGGCGCGCCGGACGCCTGGCTGGCGCAGCTGGCTGCCAGCGAAACGCCGGCAACGCGCGCCCTGATCACCTCGATGTACTCGCACCACGACAATATCGTCGCGCCGCAGTCGTCCGCGCAGTTGCCCGGCGCGCGCAATCTGGCCTTCGGCGGCATCGGCCACGTGGCGCTGGCCAGCGATGCGCGCGTGCTGCGTCAGCTGTTAGCGGAAATCACTATCAAGTACGAAGCCGCCCAGCCTCCGTCTTGCCCGCATTTTTCCTGAGTCCTGTTGTGTTTTGTCTGCATGGCAAGACTGTCTGTTTTGACTCTGCTGTTGCCCCTGTTTAACAACGCCATGGGCAGATAATGCTGTTTTCCGCTGGCGTACTGTATTAAGCTAAGGTCAGAAGGGCAGCGGGAAAAATTGTTCCTGAGGCCGCTTGCGCCGTTCTGCAGACGTCCGGCGGCCAGATTTTTCTCAGGATCTATGGCAAGATATTGTAGGATTGTTATGTAGCCCGCGCATGCGAAAAGTTGAACGCAGGCAGAAAATGAGTCCATGCAGTTTTTATTGGGGGCGCTAATTGTCCGCACGTATCCTGATTATTGAAGATAACGCCACCAATATGGAATTGATGGTGTATTTGCTGCGTGCCTTCGGGTACACGCCGCTGGCCGCCTATGACGGCGAAGAGGGCGTGCGCATGGCGCGCAGCGAATTGCCGGACTTGATCATTTGCGACGTGCATTTGCCCAAGCTCGATGGCTATGGCGTGGTGGCCGAGCTGAAGAAAGATCCGCAGCTGCGCAATATCCCGGCCCTGGCCGTGACGGCGCTGGCCATGGTGGGCGACCGCGAACGTCTGCTCGAAGCGGGTTTCAATGGCTACATCGGCAAGCCGATCGAGCCCGACTTGTTCGTCGCGGAGCTGGAATCTTTTTTACCCGGGGCGCCGTCGACGCCAGTTAAAAACGACATAGCCACCATCCTGATCGTCGATGATCATGTGCTGAACCGCGAATTCCTGACCGCTTTGCTCGGTTACGGCGGCCACCGCCTGCTGGAAGCGGCGAATGGCGCCGACGCGCTGGAAATCCTGCGCACCGAGCGGCCGGACCTGATCATTTCCGACATCCTCATGCCGAACATGGACGGCTACGAATTCGTCACGCGCGTGCATGCCGATCCCGTGCTGACCGACGTGCCCATCATTTTCTATACGGCCACCTACCGCGAACAGGAAGCGATCTTGCTGGCGCAGGCGTGCGGCGTGCGCTGGGTGCTGCCCAAACCGTCCGACCCCGAAGTCATCGTGCGCACGGTGAACGAGGCGCTGGGACTGATGCCGGCGGCGGCCCAGGTGCCGGCTGCGCCGGAGGTCAGCGGTGCCGCGGCGCCTCCCGCCACGGGCAAGCTGGCCGGCATCGAGCACCAGGTCAGCGGCTACCTCGACGAACTCGAATCGAGCAGCCTGCAGATTTCGCAGCTGGCCAGCCAGCGCGAGGGCCAGGCCGTCATCCCCGAAGACCTGGGCGTCATGACGGAGCGCCTGTCGCGCTCGCTGTCGAGCCTGCAGGCCGTCAGCCTGCGCCTCACGGCCCTGATCGAACTGGGCATCGAGCTGGGCGCCGAACGCGATCCGCGCGCCCTGATCGAGGCGGGCTGCAAGGTGGCGCAGAATATCTGCGTCTCCAAGTACGCCTGCATCGGCATGCTGGAAGAGGGCGCGGAAAAGCTCAGCTATTTTTCCTCGTGCGGCGCCGAGAAAAACCTCGAGCGCATCGCCAGCACACCGCGCACGGGCATCCTGAACCGCTTGCTGGAACAGCGCCAGCCCTACCGGGTCAACGGCTTGAAGGGCGATCCTGGCGCGCTGGGCCTGCCCGACACGCACCCGCCCGTGCATTCCTTTCTGGGCGTGGCCATCGCCTCGCGCGAGCGCAGCCACGGCTGGCTGTACCTGGTCGACAAGCTGGGCGCGAATGAATTTTCCGAAGTCGACGAGCGCGTCGCCGCCACGGTGGCGGCGCAGATCGCCGTCGCCTACGATAACCTGCTGCTGTACGACGAAATCAAGCGCCACCATGAGCAGCTGACCCTGGACATGGCGGCGCGCATCCGCCTCGATGAAGACTTGCGCCGCTTCCGCCTGGCGATGGATGCCACGGCCGACGCGATTTTCCTCGTCGACCGTGCCGGCATGTGCTTCGTCGACGTCAACCAGACGGCTTGCCGCATGCTCGGTTTCGAGCGTGAGGATTTCCTGCGCGTGGGGCCGGGCCGCGCGCACGAGGGCGAATCCCAGCTGGAAGAGCTGTACAACAAGCTGCTGGCCGGCGACCAGGGCGGCCCGATGACGGAATTGCAGCTGCAGCGCAAGGACGGTTCGCCGCTGTCGGTGGAAGTGCAGCGGCGTACCCTGCGCTCGGGGCAGAGCTGGATCCTGGTGGCCGTGGCGCGCGACATCACCGAGCGCAAGGATGCCGAGCACCGCCTGATGAAGCTGGCGCATTTCGATACCTTGACGGGCTTGCCGAACCGCAGCCAGTTCTACGCCTCGCTGACCCATTCGCTGACCCAGGCGTCCGAGCACCAGTGGGCCGTGGCCGTGCTGTTCATGGATATCGACCGCTTCAAGAATATCAACGACACCCTGGGCCACACCATCGGCGACGATCTGCTGCGCCAGTTTTCCAGCCGGCTCGTCGATTGCCTGCGCGTGCGCGATACCATCGGCCGCTTTGGCGGCGATGAATTTGCCACCATCCTGGTACTGCCCGATGGCGCCCAGCATGCCGTGGGCGTGGTCGACAAGATCCGCGAGGCGATGCGCAAGCCCTTCGACTTGCAGGGCCACGAGGTGACGGTGACGGTCAGCATCGGCATATCCGTGTACCCCGACGATGGCATCGATGCGGACACGCTGATTCAATATGCCGACACGGCCATGTACCGCGCCAAGGAAGCGGGCCGCGACGCCTTCCGCTTCTTCACGGCGGAAATGAATGCGCAGTCGATGGCGCGGCTGGACATGGAAAACGCCCTGCGGCGCGCCATCGACAACGAGGAATTCGTGCTGTTCTTCCAGCCCAAGGTGAATATCATCTCGGGACGCATCAGCGGCGCCGAGGCGCTGATACGCTGGCGCCGCCCCGGCCACGGCATGGTCTCGCCAGCCCTGTTCATCCCCCTGCTGGAAGAAACGGGGCTGATCGTGCGCGTCGGTAACTGGGTGCTCGACGAAGCGTGCAGGAAGATCAGCGAATGGGGCGCCAGCAGCATCGGGCCCGTGCACCTGTCGGTCAACGTGTCGGGCATCCAGTTTTTCGTCGGCGGCCTGGAAGAGGAGGTGCTCAAGGCGATCCGCAAATACGATATCGCGCCCGAGCTGCTGGAGCTGGAGCTGACGGAAAGCTCGCTCATGTCGAATGCCGAGGAAACCATCGCCGTGCTGCGCAACCTGAAGGCGCTGGGCATCCAGATTTCCATCGACGATTTCGGCACCGGCTATTCCAGCCTGGCCTACCTGAAGCGCTTCCCCATCGACAAGCTGAAGATCGATATCGCCTTCGTGCGCGAAGTGACCAGCAATCCGGACGACGCGGCCATCGTGCTGGCCATTATCAGCATGGCGCACAGCATGAAGCTGGAAGTGATCGCCGAAGGCGTGGAAAACGATGCGCAGCTGGCCTATTTGCGGCGCCACGGCTGCGACGAGATGCAGGGTTATTACTTCAGCCGTCCCGTGCCGCACGAGGAATTCGAACAGATGCTGATGGGCGGCAAGCTGTTGCAGGCGCCGCAGGATGCCGGTGGCGAAGAGCAGCAAACCTTGCTGATCGTCGACGACGATGTCTTCATGCTCGACGTGCTCAGCGACTTCCTGGCGCAGGACGGCTACCGCATCCTCACGGCGCAGACGGCCGCCGAAGGCTTCGACATCCTGGCGCGCCACAAGGTGCAGGTGATCCTGTGCGACCAGTGCATGCCGCTCATGAGCGGCACCGAATTCATGGAGCGGGTCAAGCACCTGTGTCCCGACACCTTCCGCATCATGCTGTCGGCCTTTGCCGACCTGACGCCCATCATGGCGGCCATCAACCGCGGCGCCGTCGACCGCTTCTATACCAAGCCGTGGAAAGGCGCCGTGCTGCGCGAGAATATCCGCGAAGGCTTCCGCCTGCACAAGCTGCTGCATGGCCAGGTGAAGGCGGCGGCCTAGGTTCTGGCCGCCGCGTGCGCTGGCGCACCTTGAGCAGCCGTTTTCTATCGAATTAGACCCCCGTCTCTAGTTTTGCTCACTAGAATAAAATGCATCCATGAAGTGGCATGGCCTTTCACATGACGGGAGCTGGCGATGGTGAAGAAATTGAAGGAACCGACGGAAGACAAGGAATTGGCAAGCGCCGTGCGCTCGTCCGCGCAGCAGATCTGGCAAGCGGGCCTCGGTGCCTTTGCCAAGGCGCAGGAAGAGGGCGGGCGCGTGTTTTCCAAGCTGGTAAAGGAAGGCACGGAATTCCAGAAGCGCGCCGAAGACAAGGTGGCCGGTGTCAGCGACAGTGTCAGCAAGCTGGCCGATGGCGTGGGCAAGCAGGCCAGCGGCTCCTGGGACAAGCTGGAACAGGTGTTTGAAGAGCGCGTCGCGCGCGCCCTGGCCACCATCGGCGTGCCCACGCAACAGGACCTCGCCGCGCTGCACGCGCAGATCGATGCCTTGAGCCGGCAAGTGGCGGCGCTGTCGGCCAAGGCCGCGCCGGCGCCCAGGCCGAAGGCTGCGGCCAAGCCCGCCGTGAAGGCGGCGCCGAAAGCCGCACCGAAAACCGCGCCAAAAACCGCACCGAAAGCGGCCGTCGCCAAGGCCCCGGCCAAGCCGGCAGCCAGGGCTACGCCGCGCGCCGCAGCCAAACCGGTGAGCAAGCCGCTGAGCAAACCGGCGGCGAGACCGGCGGCGAAGAAAAAAGCGCCGGCCGCCTGAGCTGACGCCGCATTCCTCCAGCCTGCTCGCGCAGGCTTTTTTTTGCCTGGGTTTTTCGCCGGCGGCCAGGGGCGGAGTGTTTCATTATGGCTATTTTAGGTGGTATGCTTGAGGCAGAACACAGAGAGATTGCCCGCCATGCTACAAAAAGCACCACGCCGTACCCGCGAACGCATCCTGGAGTTGTCGCTGCGCCTGTTCAATGAGTTTGGTGAGCCGAATATCACGACGACCGTGATTGCGGAAGAGATGAACATTTCGCCCGGCAACCTGTATTACCACTTCCGTAACAAGGACGACATCGTCAATTCGATCTTCGTCCAGTTCGAGGCGGAAATCGAACGCATCCTGACCGTGCCCGACGGTCGCCGCTCGAATATCGAGGATGTCTGGCTGTATTTGCACCTGATGTTCGAACTGATCTGGCGCTACCGCTTTTTCTATCGCGACCTCAATGATTTGCTGTCGCGCAACCGCAAACTGGAATTGCACTTCAAGCTGATCCTGGCGCACAAGATCAAGGTGGCCACGCAGCTGTGCGAAGACTTGCGCAGCGAACAGTCGCTGGAAGCGTCGGACATGGAAATTGCTGCGATGGCGACGAATATGGTGGTTGTCGCCACCTACTGGCTGTCGTACGAGTATGTGCGCAATCCGCGCAAGTACAGCGAGCAGCAATCGATGTCCGATGCGCTGGCGCGCGGCTGCTACCAGGTGCTGTCCCTGATCGGCCCGTATCTGCGCAATGAAACGCATTTGCTGTTTCGCAAACTGTCGGAAGAGTATGTGACGAAACTCAAGAACGACTGACGCGGCTGCTGGCGCCACGTCGCTATTTACAGGAGAGATATATGGCTTGGAAACAATTCCCCTATCCGGACGAGGCATATGTCTACACGCCGCAAACCCTGGAAGCGGCCTGGGCGCGCCTGCATGCGGGTGACGTGGAACCCTTTCCCACGCACTCTGCGCTGGTGCAAGCCTGGCTGGCCTTCCATGCGGGCGACTTCGAGCGCGCCGTGAAGCTGGGCCTGGCCGTCGGCGTGCCCGGCTATGCGGTGGCGCACAAGGCGACCTGCATCTATGCCACGCACCTGGAAGTGGACGACAGCCGGAAACTCGACATGTACGAAGAAGTCGCGGAGCGCTGCGAGCGCCAGCAGAGCGAGCAGCCGGACAATCCGGCCGGCTACTACTGGCATGCCTACAGCCTGGGCCGTTATGCGCTGGGCACGTCCGTCGTCAAGGCCCTGGCGCAGGGCATGGGCGCGCGCGTGCGCAACAGCCTGGACCGCACGATGACGGTGGCGCCCATGCATGCGGAAGCGCATATCGCGTTTGGGATTTATCATACGGAAATTATCGACAAGGTCGGCGCCATGATAGGCAGCCTGACCTACGGCGCCAACAAGGAAGACGGTTATCAGCACTTCAAGACGGCACTGGCCCTGACGCCGTATTCGGCGCTGGCGCACAGCGAATATGCGCGCGCCTTGAATATGCTCGACGGAAAGAAAAAGCTGGCGGAAGCGCTGGCACTGTATGAAAAGGCGGCCGAGTGCGAGGCACTGGACGCCAAGGAACGCCTCGAGGTCGAGGCGGCGATCGATGAATTGAAAGGGTAGGGATTACTGTGATCAAGGCTTTATGTGTGTACTGTGGCGCCAATGCGGGCGTCTCGCCGGACTATGCCGTGGCGGCGCGCGAACTGGCGCGCGTGCTGGTGGCGGAAAATATCTCGCTCGTATATGGCGGTGGCAAGGTGGGCCTGATGGGCGTGATCGCCGATGAAGTGCTGCGCCTGGGCGGCGAAGTGACGGGCGTGATTCCCACCCAGCTGGTCGAGCGCGAAGTGGGCCACACGGGCTTGACGCGCCAGTTCATCGTGAAGGACATGCATGAGCGCAAGGCGATGATGGCCAGCCTGTCTGACGCCTTCATTGCCATGCCCGGCGGCTATGGCACCCTGGAAGAGCTGTTCGAGATGCTCACGTGGGCCCAGCTGGGCTTGCACGCCAAACCCATCGGCTTGCTCAATGTCGACCGTTTCTATGATGGCTTGATCGCTTTCGTGCAAAACGGCAAGGAACAGGGCTTTATCCGCCCGCAGCACGCGGCGTTCCTGAATGCCGACGCCGATCCTGCCGCGCTGGTACAGCGCCTGAAGGAGTGCGCGCCGTAATCTTTCCTCATAGAAATTGACAGGGAGCCATGCACTGCGCAGTGCATGGCTTTTTTTATTTCCACACGGGAAAATTGATCGCGCTCAATGATTCAATTGATAAATATATGTCCATAATATTTCTCTCTATGCATGTTATTTTGAAAATGAAGATGCTTTTTAATTATGGTTGTGGTCTACTTGTCCTGTTCAAAAGTTAGGACTATCGGACACCCGTGAGCGCGACAAGACTCCTAAAAAACGGTGCCGAGCCATTTCAAGTTGCCACAGCCACGCTACTTCATCATCTCGAAAGGATGCTATTTTGAAACCTATGACCCTCTTGCGCGCGACCGCTGTCGCCGCCATTCTTGCAGCCGCTGGCGGTGCTCAGGCGCAGACGACGACGATCGGCTTCGATTCGCTCGAACATCCCGGCTACTTTGGTTCCGTATTCAATTCCTACTCCGAAGGCGGCTATAACTTTGACAGCAGCTTCCTGGGCCTGTTGAGCTCGGCACATCAGGATAGCTTCGCCTATGCCGGCTCGGCCGGCCTGGGTGCGACAGCCCTGTCGACAACGACCTTGTCGCGCGCCGATGGCGCCGCTTTCTCGCTGAGCTCGATCAGCCTGGCCGACTTCGTGAGCTTGCCTGGTTCCTTCGATGTGACCTTTGTCGGCCACCAAATGGGCGGCGGCACGGTGACCCAGACCTTCAGCCTTGGCGGCGGCCACACCTTTGCCGATTACACGTTTACGGGTTTCAGCAATCTGCTGTCGGCATCGTGGAAGGAAGGCGCCTTGCACACCTTCCAGGTTGACAATATCTCCGCCACTGTCAGCGCCGTGCCGGAACCGGCCACCTACGGCATGCTGCTGGGCGGACTGGGCCTGCTGGGCTTCATGCTTCGCCGCAAGAACGCCGCCTGAGCCTGAACATGGTGCCGGCCATGCCGGCGCATACGTAAACAATGCCGCCCAGTGGATGCCGGGCGGCATTGTTACGTGGACTTCATGACCCTGACTTCATGACCACAGGCGCTGGCCTGACAGGTCAAGCTGGGTCAGGTACAGGCGCACGTCGAATTCATACTGGTGGTATTGCGGTTCCATATACGTGCACAGCTTGTAGAACGCCTTGTCATGCTGCTTTTCTTTCACATGCGCCAGTTCGTGCACGGCGATCATGCGCAGGAATTCCAGCGGCACTTCCTTGAACATGGTGGCCACGCGGATTTCATGCTTGGCCTTGAGCTTGCCGCCCTGCACGCGCGAGATCGAGGTATGCAAACCCAGCGCATGCTGGATCACATGGATCTTGCTGTCGAACGCCACCTTGTTGATGGGTTCGGCATTGCGCAGGAATTCATTTTTCAAGTCCTGCACATACTGGTATAACGCCTTGTCGTTGCGCACATCGTGCGCGTTCGGATAGCGTTTCAACAGGACGTCGCCCAGCTTGTCTTGCGCGATCAGTTGCTGCACTTGCGCTTGCGTTTGTTCGGAATAGGCGCTCAGGTATTTCAGGGATGGCTGCATGCGGGGAAGGGCGGGGCGGGGCGCGGAGATGTCGGTAAGGCGAGAATGTACCATACCGCCGCGCCCCGCGTTGCGCCAGCCCTTGCGCGGGGCCGCCGGGACCGTCCCGTGCCTTCGTCAAGCCGCGCTGTCCGGGTAATCCCGGTCAGCCCGGATCAGCCCTTGTCGTCTTCTTCCTTGCCACCCTGCCGGCCAGTGTTGCCGCTGCGCGCCGCCGTGCCGCCGCGGTTTTCATTGGCGCGCTGGGCCGATTGCCGGCTTTCGCCGCCCTTGCGGCCTATTTCCGCCATGTGTTCGCGGTTGCGGCTGACGGCTTCGCCGCCTTTCTGCCCGGCCCGGCGTGCTTCTTCCGAGTCGAATTCATGCGCCGTGCCCTTTTGATGGGCTGCCTGGCCGCCCTTGCTGGCGATTTCGCGTTGCTGCTCCTCGTTCATGGCGGCAAAGCCGCGTTTGCTCGTGCCTTTGGCGCTGCCCGATTCGCTGGCTTTCTGGCTGCTGCCAGCGCCTTTGCCCTGTTCATTACCTTGATTGTTAGCCATGTCGCTCTCCTTGCTATCGAGTGGGGTCCAGTGTTCAACTCACGTGTTTAACTCAAGTCTTCAATGCGGCTGATCGGATTGCCTGTGGCCGGCGCCATCGCGGTGGCCCGTGGCGTGCATTTTTTCGATCATTTCACGCTGGCGCTGCGTGGCTTTTTCCGTTTCCTCGGCCGTCTTGCGCACCACTTCGTCAGCGAAGGCCACGGCCGTGCGGCTCGCTTCGGGCAGGTGGTTCTCTGCCGTGCGGTTCATCTCGACATTGGCGTTGGCGACGAGGTTGCCGAGTTGCTGCTGGTACTGGCGCAGCTTGTTGCTGCCCGGCTGCAGCTGGGCAGCAGCCAGCGACATGAACTCGCCCGTGTCGCGCGCACACAGCAGTTGCTGGCTGGCGTTGCTCCATTCCTGCAGCAAGTCTTGCGCCAGCCGCAGATGCAGCTCGCTCAGTTGCTGCGCCGTATCGAACATCTTGCGCGATAGTTCCGTGGCGAAATTGCACTGGGCCTCCAGGTGGGACTTCAGGGCGGGGCTGAAACTGGGGGACATACTGGTTGTGAACATGTTCTACCTCAATGAAAAGCGGATCCAGGAAACACCCGGTGTACCGGATGCGGCGTATGGTGCAACAAGCAAAGGGATAGACGCCGGATGGTGTGCCAGGTTCCACGCCAGATGGCGGTTTGGCGCGAGAATGGGGCCTGGCAGGGGGAAAAACGCGATGGTTTTGCGCCAGATCAAATGAACGTGAATCAGCTTGCCGCCGCCGGCAGCCATGCTGCTTGTGTGGAAAATGCAGGTTTACAGGCCCGGCCGTGCGACAATAGCCGGCTCGCGGCAGCGCAGCCGATGGCCGGCGCGCGTGGCTGAGCCGAGCATAGCCCACCTTTTTTGCCTTATTCCGCGACCATGACGCATCCCGAATACATCCTGACCCTGTCCTGCCTGGACCAGCGCGGCATCGTGCACCGCGTGTCCGGCTTCCTGGCCGAACGCGGCTGCAACATCCTCGATTCCGCCCAGTTCGGCGACCAGGAATCCCAGCTGTTCTTCATGCGCGTGCATTTCGCGCTGGAAGACGGCGCCGTCAGCGACGCCCAGTTGCGCAGCGACTTCGCCGACCTGTCGCAAGCCATGCAATTGAACGGCCCCTTCCACGGCCAGTTGCACGATGCGCGCGTCAAGCCGCGCGTGATGCTGATGGTGTCGAAGATTGGCCATTGCCTGAACGATTTGCTGTTCCGCTACAAGAGCGGCTTGCTGAACGTGGAAATTCCCGCCATCGTGTCGAACCACATGGAGTTCTACCAGCTGGCGGCCAGCTACAATATTCCCTTCCATCACCTGCCGCTGGCGGCCGGCGCGCCGGAAGCGGCCAAGCTGGCGCAGGAAGCGAAGATCATCGACTTGATGGACACGCACAAGATCGACCTGGTGGTGCTGGCCCGCTACATGCAGATACTGTCGCCGGGCCTGTGCCAGGCGCTCGATGGCCGCGCCATCAATATCCACCATTCCTTCCTGCCCAGCTTCAAGGGCGCCAAGCCGTATGCGCAGGCGCATCACCGCGGCGTCAAGCTGATCGGCGCGACGGCCCACTTCGTCACGGGCGACCTGGATGAAGGCCCGATCATCGAGCAGGACGTCGAGCGCGTCGACCATGCGATGGATGCCGAGACCCTGACGGCCATCGGCCGCGACGTCGAGTGCGTGGTGCTGGCGCGCGCCGTGAAATGGTTCGTCGAGCACCGCATCCTGAAAAATGGCGACAAGACCGTGGTTTTCCGCTGATACCTTCGCCCGTACAATATTGACATCCACTTTACCGAGACAGAAACACGATGGCCCTCAAAGCAACAATTTTCAAAGCCGATCTGCAGATCGCCGACATGGACCGCAATTACTACCAGGATCACGCGCTGACCCTGGCGCGCCACCCGTCCGAGACGGACGAGCGCATGATGGTGCGCCTGCTGGCGTTCGCCATCCACGCCGACGAGGCGCTGACCTTCACTAAGGGCCTGTTCGATACGGAAGAGCCCGACCTGTGGCAGAAAGACTTGACGGGCGCCATCCAGCTGTGGATCGAAGTGGGCCAGCCAGATGAAAAGCGCATCCTGAAGGCCTGCGGCCGTTCGGAACAGGTGATCGTCTACAGCTATGGCGCAACCAGCCACATCTGGTGGAAGCAGATCGCGAATAAACTGGAACGGGCGAAGAACTTGACCGTGATCAACTTGCCATCCGAGGCGGCGCAAGACATGAGCAAGCTGGCGCAGCGCAGCATGCAGCTGCAATGCACGATCCAGGATGGCCAGATCTGGCTGACGGACAGCGTCAACACGGTCCTGATCGACCGCGAACCGGTGAAGCCGGCCCGCTGATTTTTACCGTTTGCAACGCAAAAAGCCCGGATCGCTCCGGGCTTTTGTCATTGCGGGCGCTCAGTTCGGCGCACTGCCCAGCCGCTTGATGCTGCTCGAACGCTGCATGCTGCGGCTGATGCGCGGATCGCCGTAGTAGCTGACTTCGCCCGAGCCGCCGATGCTGATGGTCAAGTCATCCTTGGCCCACACCTGCGCCTCGCCCGAGCCGCCGATGCTCACCTGCACCTCGCGTGCGGCCAGCTTGCCCGCCTGGATATTGCCCGAGCCGCCGATGGAGGCCGTCAGCTGCTCCGTCTTGCCGCTGGCCTTGAAGTTGCCGCTGCCGCCGATGGCCACGGAGACCTGGCGGCTGTCGAGGTCGCGCGCGTGGATGGAGCCGGAGCCGCCCACGTCGAAGCGCAGATTCTCGGCGCGCAAGCCCGTGGCCGTGATGTTGCCCGAGCCGCCCACGCTGATGCGTTCCACCTGGCGCGCCTGGATGACGATGGTCAGGCTGCTCTGGCGGAAGTTGGCGTTGCGTTTGGCGGGCCGGATGCGCAAGGTGCCGTTCTCCACCGCTGTCTCGATCAGCGGCAGGATATTGTCGTCGGCCTCGACGGTGACGCTGTCCGTGTTGCCGATACGCAATTCGACCGTGCCCGGCACGTTCAGCGCCACGGCATGGAAACTGCCCACTTCGCGCGTCTGCTTTTGCAGCTTGCCGCTGCCCTGGATGCTGTTGCCGGAAATCCAGTCGAGCGGCGACGCCAGCGCCGGCGCGGCCGGGATGGCCAGCGCGCAGGCGGCCAGCAGCAGGGTGGTCACGGCGCGGGCATGGCGGGCTTGGAAAATTGCGTGTGTCATTCTTGCTCCCTGTTTGGAATTGGACTGTGTGCATGGTATGCCAGCCGGCCAGGCTTGCGTACCGCGCTGCGACAGACTGCACCAGCAGCGGCATGGAATGCAGGAGGATGCGACAGGATGGCATGAGGTATCATGCCGGTATTGGACATACGACGACCGGCTCGCGCCGCTCACACTACTGGAATTACATGCTGATCATCACCATCAAACAGGGCAAGGAAAAGAGCTTGCTGGGCCAATCGTGGATCTACGCGTCCGCGATTGAAAAAGTCGAGGGCAAGCCGCAGGAAAAAATGAAGCCTGGCTCGACGGCCATCGTGCAAAGCTCGTCGAAGCAGTTCATCGCCCGTGCCGCCTACAATTCGAAGTCGCAGATCCGCGCGCGCATCTGGAGTTTCAAGGAAGACGAACCGGTCGACCACGCGCTGATCAAGCGCCGCGTCAAGGCCGCCATCGAGAAAAAACTGCCAGCCATCAAGAAGGCGGGCGAAAACCAGCTGTTGACCCTGATCAAGGGCGAAGACGAGGGCTTGCCCGGCCTGGTGGTGCAGCTGTTCGGCGGCGTGCAAGGCTACCTGATCTGCGAATTCAACGCCGGCGGCGTCGATGCATGGAAAGTGGCCATCGTGCAATCGCTGATGGCGTCCACCGGTTGCGTGAACGTGTACGAGCGCTGCGACGACCTGATGCGCAAGGGCGAAGGCTTGCCCCTGATCGACGGCGCCCTGGCCGGCGAAGAGCCGCCCGATGAAGTCATGTTGACGGACAACGGCGTGCGCTATGCGCTGGATTTGAAGACGGGTCACAAGAGCAAGTTCCGCTGAGAACTGCTGCTTGACGTGAAAAAACCGGCGCTGGCCGGTTTTTTTTATTGGCTTACGCCATGAACACACTGGCGGGAACATTGAACCGTTGTGTCAGGGCCTTGATCTGCCGCACATTCAATGCTCGCTTGCTGCTGAGTATTTCAGAGACGACGCCCTGGGTGCCAATTTCCGGCAGGTCGGATTGCGTCAGCGCATGCTGTTCCATCAACAGGCGCAGTGTCGCGGCAGGCGAGACGGCGGCAGGCGGAAAATGCTCCTGATCGTAGTCGCCGATCAGCCGGCCGATACTGTCAACCAGACCGGCCAGCGGATGCTGTTCATCGGCCGCCCCGGCGTCCAGCAGATGATGCAATACGCTGACAGCCTGTTCATAAGCGGCCGCATCAGGAATTGCCTGCAGAGGAACGAGCTTGGACAGGGCTTGATAGTGGACAGTGATTTCCGTAATCATTTCACGATGCATCAAGGTTTCCATGCGTCGTACTCCTTATGCGTCAATACTTCCCGGATGAATAGCAGCTGGCGATTGAAGTGAATCGCGGCGATGATCCGGTACTTGTTGCCGCCGATATTAAAAACATAGTAATCACCGACGCGATCGGTGGCGTTAAATGTCGACTTCAGCACGGCGAAATTGGCAAACGGCCGCGATTCGATGACCTTGCGCCACGCTTGCATGGGTTCGCCCGCCAGCGGGTGTTTTCTGGCGAAATCCATCAAAGCCTTGTTGGCGACGATGCGCATATGTCAAAGCGATGCCGTGACGAAGTGATATCGTGATGTACAGATTATCTCAATTTGAGATAATCGTCAAACGGCGCTACTCCAGCGGCACGCTGCGGTACTTGTTCACTTCCAGCGCAGAAACCGCCGGCGCATCATTGCCCCACGACGCACGCAGGTACGTGACCACGGCGGCCACTTCCGCATCATCCATGACGGGGCCGAACGGCGGCATGCCGTAGGGGCGCGGGTTGCCGCGGGTTCCGGGCGCGAAGCCGCCGTTGAGCACGAGGCGGATGGCATTGACGGCCGACTCCGTCGTCAGCGCGCGGTTGCCGGCCAGCGGCGGGTAGCCGGGCGGCACGCCCTTGCCGTCGGCCTGGTGGCAGCTCGCGCATTGCGCCTCATACAGTTTCGCGCCCAGGGCCAGTTGCTGCCGGGCTTGCTCCGACGTGTCGCGCGGCGCCCGTTGAGCGGGCTGCGCGGGGCCGGGCAGGCTTTTCAGGTAGACGGCCATGGCCTGCACGTCGGCCGTGCTCATGTGCTGCAAGCTTTGCCGTACCACCTCGGCCATGGGGCCGAAGACGGTGGCGCGCGGCGACACGCCCGTTTGCAGCAATGCCACGATATGCGCCGTGTCCCAGTCGCCGAGGCCCGCTTCCGCGTCCGACGTCAGCGACGGCGCGTACCAGCCCAGCACGGGGATCAGGCCTCCCGACAGGCCGTCGTCGCTGCCGCCCAGCGTCGTGCGGCTGCTATGGCAGGCGCTGCAGTGGCCCAGGCCCTGTACCAGGTAGGCGCCGCGGTTCCATTCCATGCTTTGCGTCGTGAGCGGCTGGTACACGCCCGGCTTGAAGTACAGGGCGCGCCAGGCGGCCAGCGCGATCTGCTGGTTGTAGGGGAAGCGCAGCGCGTGTGGCGCGTTTGCCTGCGTGTGCGGCTTCACGCTCTGGAAATACGCATACAAGGCATCGCTGTCCTCGCGCTTTACCTTGGTGTAGCTGGTGTAGGGAAAGGCCGGATACAGCAGCCGGCCATCCTTCGACTTGCCGTTGTGGATGGCGCGCCAGAAATCGTCGGCCGTCCAGCTGCCGATGCCCGTTTCCTTGTCGGCCGTGATGTTGGGCGAGAGCACCTTGCCGAACGGCGTCTGCAAGGCGCGTCCACCCGCATACGGCACGCCGCCGCGCGTCGTGTGGCAAGCCATGCAGTCGCCCGCCTTGGCCAGGTAGGCGCCGCGCGCGACCAGCTGTTCCTGGTTCAGGGTGCTGGCGGCGGCCGGCGGTCCCACGTCGTCCGCCGGCCATAGCAGAAATTTGGCGCCGGCTGCGCCGATGGCGACGATGGCGGCTGCGATCATCCATTTTTTCATGGCGCCACCTGCGCGGCGGAGCCCGGCACGCCGCCGCAATGCAGCGGCAAGGGCAGGGCGATGCTGGCGGCCGGACGCGCATCGGCGCTGGCCACTTGCGTGCCCAGCCAGGCCGAGACGGCGCCCACGTCCGCGTCCGACAGGCGCTGCGCCACTTGCGCCATGCAGTCGGGCGCATGGGCGCGGCGGATGCCGTTCTTCCAGGCGCCCAGCTGGGCGTTGATATAGTCGCGCGGCAAGCCCAGCAAACCGGGGATGGCGGGCGCCACGCCAGCCAGCTGCTGGCCATGGCAGGCGATACAGGCGGGAATCTTTTTACCGGCATCGCCTTGCAGCACCAATTGTTTGCCCCGCGCCAGGGCCGTCGTGCCGGCGCTGCTGGGCTGGGCCGGCGGCGGGGCCGGGTGCTGTGCCGCAAAATACTCGGCAATTTCGCGCAGGTAATCGTCGGGCAAGTGTTCGACCATATAGTTCATCAGCGGATACTGGCGCCGTCCCTCGCGAAAGTTCAGCAACTGGTTGTACAGGTAGCCGGCCGGCTTGCCGGCGATGCGGGGAAAGAAGGCGTCGTGGCGCTCCTGTTGCGCATGACAGGCCGTGCACGCCTTGATGCGCTGTTCCAGGCTGTCGTGGCTGGCGGAAATGCTGGCGGGCGCGGCCAGCGTCATGCCGGGCAGTGCGACGGCCAGGGCCAGGGTCAGCACCGGCACGAGGGGGAAATGCAGTAGCATGGAAAGTCGCATGGGAAATGGCATGGGAAATGAGCTGTCTCGTCGGTCGGGATGGCGTGCCGGTGTTGCTGCCCGGATGTTGTTACCCTAGCATATACCGGGTGCTGTCACTGTGACAGGATCAGTTGTGCAATAAAACTACGGATCAGTTTGAGGAGCAGGGTTGAAACGATATGAGGAATTGGCGGAAGAAGTCGCCGCCATGATCAGTGCGCAGTTGTTGCTGCCTGGCGATAAGTTGCCCTCCGTGCGCCAGCAGCATGCGCGCAGGGGCGTGAGCCCGTCGACGGTGTTCCAGGCCTACTATTTGCTCGAAGCGCGCGGCATGATCGTCTCGCGGCCCCGCTCCGGCTACTACGTGGCGCCGCAGCGCGCCGCGCTGGCGCCCGAGCCGGACAGTTCCCATCCGCTCGACGCCAGCACCACCGTCGATGTCAGCGACCTCGTGTTCGAGGTGCTGGGCGCCGTGGGCGTGCGCGATATCGTGCCCTTCGGTTCGGCTTTTCCCAGCCCGCATCTGTTTCCGATGGAACGGCTGGCACGGGCCGTGTCGACCAGCATGCGCCGCCTCGATCCGTGGAGCACCGTCACGGATTTGTCGCAGGGCAATGCGGAGCTGCGCCGCCAGATCGCCCTGCGCTACCAGCTCGACGGCGTGCTGGTGTCCAGCGACGACATCGTCATCACGAATGGCGCGCTGGAAGCGCTGAACCTGTGCCTGCAAGCCGTCACGCGGCCCGGCGACACGGTGCTGATCGAGTCGCCCAGCTTCTATGCGTGCCTGCAGGCGCTGGAACGGCTGGAACTGAAGGCGGTGGAAATTGCCACCAGTCCGCGCGACGGCGTCGACCTGGCGGCGCTGGAAGAGTTGCTGCAGCGCCACCAGCCCAAGGCGTGCTGGCTGATGACGAATTTCCAGAATCCCCTGGGCAGCCTGATGCCGCCGGAAAAGAAGCGCGCGCTGGTCGAACTGCTGGCGCGCCATGGCGTGCCGCTGATCGAGGATGACGTGTATGGCGAGCTGTACTTTGGCAAGCAGCGTCCAGGCCTGACGAAAAGCCATGACAGCGCGGGTCTGGTGATGCATTGCAGCTCGTTTTCCAAGACCCTGGCGCCCGGTTTCCGGCTGGGCTGGACCGTGGCGGGCCGCTACGCGCGCCAGGTCGAGCGCTTGAAACTGACCACCAGCCTGTCGGCGCCGATACCGCTGCAGATGGCGCTGGCCGACTACCTGGCGCAGGGCGGCTACGACCGCCATTTGCGCCAGCTGCGGCTGACCCTTGCGGCGCAGCAAAGTACCATGCTGCAAGCCATTGCCGTGCATTTTCCGCCCGGCACGCGGGTCACGCGGCCGCAGGGCGGCTATTTCGTCTGGGTGGAAATGCCGGCCGGTATCGATGCGCTGGCCCTGCACCGCAGCGCGCTGGCGGCCGGCATCAGCATCGCGCCCGGTCCCATTTTTTCCGCCACGCGCGCGTTTCGCCACTGTATCCGCCTCAATTACGGCCACCCCTGGAGCCCGCAGCTGGAAGAGGCCATCGCCACCCTGGGGCGGCTGGCGCTGGCGGCGGCATAGCGTAGAACAAAAAAAGTCCCTGGCGACAGCAAGTGTTTCATTTCAAAAAGAAATATTGCTGTTATATTGGTGTATCTATAACTAATGATGGGAATGATAATGGATAACACGCAGCCGGAAGTGGGTCGTACGCAAGATACGACGATCGCCATTCTGTCCCATGTTGGCGGCCTGTTCACCAGCTGGGTGGCGCCGCTGATCATTTATTTGATCAAGAAGGACGATGCGGATAAATTCTCGGCCGAGAACGCCCGCGAAGCGCTGAATTTCCAGATCACCCTGATCATCTGGTATTTCGCCTGCTTCATCCTGTCGTTCGTGCTGATCGGCCTGTTCCTGTTCTGGATCGTGGCGCTGGCCAACCTGGTGTGTTCGATCGTCGCGGCCGTGAAGGCCAGCAACGGAGTCACCTACCGTTATCCCCTGACCTTGCGGCTCGTCAAATAAAACTGCGCCGGCCGCCGGGTTTCAGCCCGGGCGGCCGGGCAGTATCAGGAATGCGGCAAAGCCGGGCGCCACCGCGGTGGCGGCGCCTGTTTCGTGCGACCACAGCACGACCACCGGTTCACCGGTCGGCCCCGTTTGTGCATAGTCAAAACAATAGTAATCGCCCGTGCCGAACTGGGCGAAGGGCAGCAGGCTACTGGCGTCGTTGCCGCTGTCGCCCATACTCTCCAGCCATTCCTGCCAGCCTTCACGGTAGTGGCGCGTGATCGATTCCCATGTCTTGCGCGCATGGTCCGCGTCGTAGACGGGAAATACAGTCAAGGCGCCCAGCGCGCGGCCATTGTTCGCCAATAACCATTGCACATGAGACGCGGGCAGTTCGCGCCCCAGCGCCTGTTCGGCGGCGGCGATCGCGTCAAGCGTGGTGCCGATGGACTTGCTCTTGTTCATGCTGCAGAAGGCGCGCCTGCTCAGGCGGCGATGGGTGGCGGGGCCGGTGGCGTGCTGGCGCGCGGGGCTTTTTGCGGCGCGACTTTGCCGCCGTCGGCGATCCAGCGGCGGTACACGCGCAGGGCCACTTGCGCATCGTCGGCCGCGTACAGGATCTGCTTTTCCGTCAGGCGCGACGTGGCCCAGTTGGTGGTGGAGATCTTTTTCGATTTCTGCAGGTGCAGGCCGAAGAACTTGGCCACGGCCGTCTTCGCGCCCAGGTCGTTGCGCTGGCCGCCGCGCAGGGCGACGGACAGGTCGAGCACCTGGGCCGGGGCGATGCCCAGCTTGTTGCGCAGGCGCTTGACATCGTCGGACAGGCCAAAACCCACTTTCAGGGTGGTGGTCGATTCGAGGATGGCTTTCAGTTCGGCCAGGGCCGGCGCCGGCGTGCTGCCCACCTGGAACAGGTAGGCGATGTCGTCGGTGGCCAGCTGGATCAGATGGGGGCCCGTGGAGGACTCGCCCTTCACAAAGGTCGGCTTCGATTCCGTATCGAAGCCGATGGCGTCCGCTGCCAGCAGGGCGGCCATGGCCGCTTTTGCATCATCGCTGGTGCGTACCAGCTTGACGTGGTCGAGGGCAATGCCTTGATAGGGGGGCAGTGGCGGTGCGGCAGCTGTGTCCATGAAACCGGATCAGCCTTTGCGCGAGAATTTCGCGGTCAGCTGATTCAGTTTTTCCAGGCGCAAACGGCTCGCTTCTTCCGCGGCGGCCGCGTCGCGCTCGGCTTTCTTGCGCTCGGCTTCCTTCTTGAAGCGTTGCTGCAATACTTGCGTGGCGTGGTCGCGGTGGGTTTGCGTCACTTCCGCGCCGGCGGTGCCGTCGAGGTCGTAGCGTACCTTGGCTTTTTCCATCACGCGCAGGTAGCGCAGCGAACCCGTGTGGATGCCCAGCGCCGTGCGCATCAGCTTGCGGTCCAGGTCCGGCAGGCGCGCCAGGATCTGCTTGTCGATACCGATCGACAAGGGCAGGCAATCGCGGAATGGCGGGAATTGCTCCTGGAACTGCTTCAGCAGGGCGCGCGCGGTCAGGCCGGCAGGTGCCGGCGTGGTCGCTGCGGCCGGTGCCGCCGCTGGGGCTGCATCGACTGGCGTGTCAGGAGTGGTGGCTTGCTGGTCTGGCGTGGAGCTGGTCATCGACATCATTGGTTGGGCTATAAAAGGGGAGCATAGCACGCGCCACAGGCAAGTGCATTGTCTTTTTTGGCAACTTGCGCTGCGATCTGCCTGCGCGTGGCTGGCCGTGCCAAGCGCGAAATGCGGGAAATGTGTATAATGTCGGCTTGCGCTGATGACTGGACCCCGTATTTGACGGTCTGGCTCAGGTGTGCAGGGGATAGGAGCAGTGCGGTGCAGGGCCACGATTATTGATATTTTTGATATCAGATATTTTGTTTATCAATTATCCAGATAACTGGCCTTCGTGCATAATCTTGCTCTCCGCTGTGTCTTCACTGAACAACAATAGATTCAAGCCCGTTCTGGTACGGGCTTTTTTTCATTCCGCAATGTACATCGCTTATTTATCTGACCCGGCTTCGGCCCCGCGGCTCCCCATGACGGATGCGCGGGCTTTGAACGTCCCGATAGACAGGCGCCGCTGCCGTTAACACGGCAGCCGCAACAATACGCTCCATCGAGTCCGGTTTCGCAGGCTTAGGTGGAATCATTCACTTCGCGCCGACACCATCTGGTCTCGCATTAAGAGATATCTCATGAAGAATACGCCAAAAACTTTAACGTTGTCCGCCAAGGCGCCACGCCCAGCTGCGGCGCCACTTGCCGTACCCAAAACGACTTTATCTTACTTCATCGATAATGCGCAAGCGAATCCGGAAGCCACCGTCACGACGGCGCCGACCGTCGTCACCGTGGTGAAGAAAAGCCGCTCGCGCCTGGCTGCCGTGCCACCGGCCGAGTCGGCTGCGGAAGCGGCCGTCAGCGCACCGGCCGCCGAAGCTGTTGCCGACGTGGCCGAGGCCGCCGAAGCCGCACCGGCGAAAACCCCAAGCGTGAAGATCGCTCCCGGCGCCAAGGCCCCGGCCGCGCCGCGCAAGGTCAGCGAAAGCGCCGCCACGAACAAGGTGGTGACGGCAGCCCGTTCGAAAGTCGTGCGCGCCAAGCCTGAAGCGGCGCCCGTGACCATCATCACCGGCGCACAAGTGGTCAGCAAGACCACGGACGCCGATGCCCTGGCCGCCATCGATACCTCGAATTACTTCCTGCCGACCGTCAAGGTACCTGGCCGCCGTGGCCGCAAACCGAGCGAATTCACGCCGGAAAACGATGAAGTGGCAGCACTGAACGCCGTCGAACGCGCCGAACTGAAGGCCGTGTCGAAAGCGCGCGACCGCAAGGCCAAGGGCGGCCTGGCGGACGCACTGGGCGATCCGGAAGCATCGGCAGCGGACCTGGAACGCCGCCGCAAGCAGATCACGGGCTTGATCAACATGGGCAAGGAACGCGGTTTCCTGACCTATGCCGAGATCAATGACCAATTGCCGGAAAACATCATCGATCCGGAAGCGATCGAAGGCATCATCGCCACCTTCAACGACATGGGCATCGCCGTCTACGAGCGCGCCCCTGACGCGGAAAGCCTGTTGTTGACTGACAACGTCGCCACCGTCACCAGCGACGATGAAGTGGAAGCGGCTGCCGCGACCGCCCTGTCGACGGTCGACTCCGACTTCGGCCGCACCACCGACCCCGTGCGCATGTACATGCGTGAAATGGGCGCCGTGGCGCTGCTGACGCGCGAAGGCGAGATCGAGATCGCCAAGCGCATCGAAGGCGGCCTGAAGGACATGATCCAGGCGATTTCCGCCTGTCCCACCACCATCGGCGAAATCGTTGCGCTGTCGCAAAAAATCTCGCGCGACGAAATCAAGGTCGATGAAGTGGTCGACGGCTTTGTCGATTTGAACGAAAGCAATGCCCCGGCGCCCGCCGCTGCCCCCGCGCCTGCCGCCGCCAGCGGTGACGACGAGGAAGAGGAAGAAGAAGCCGAGGAAGAAGACGGCGACGCCAATGGCGGCGCGGCCGGTTTCTCCAGCGAACAGCTGGCCCAGCTGAAAAAGAATGCGTTGGAGAAATTCAACGTCATTTCGACGCAGTACGACAAGATGCGCAAGGCGCCAGAGGGCTACAACTCGAAAGCCTACATCAAGGCGCAGGAAGCCATTTCGCAGGAATTGCTGGGCATCCGCTTCACGGCCAAGGTCGTCGAAAAGCTGTGCGACACCCTGCGCGGCCAGATGGAAGAAGTGCGCCATATCGAGCGCGCCGTGCTGGAACTGTGCGTGAACAAATGCGGCATGCCGCGCGCCCACTTCATCAAGGTGTTCCCGGGCAATGAATGCGACCTGGAATGGGTCGACCGCGAAGTCGATTGCAAGTATCCGTACAGCGCCATCCTCAGCCGCAACGTGCCTGCCGTCAAGGAACTGCAAAAGAAGATGATCGACCTGCAAGCCCGCGTGGCCTTGCCGCTGGCTGACTTGCGCAAGATCAACAAGCAGATGGCTGCCGGCGAAAAGCGTGCCCGTCACGCGAAACGCGAAATGACGGTGGCCAACTTGCGCCTCGTGATCTCGATCGCCAAGAAATACATCAACCGCGGCTTGCAATTCCTCGACTTGATCCAGGAAGGCAACATCGGCTTGCTGAAGGCCGTCGACAAGTTCGAATACCGCCGCGGCTACAAGTTCTCGACCTACGCCACCTGGTGGATCCGCCAGGCCATCACGCGTTCGATCGCCGACATGGCCCGTACCATCCGCGTGCCGGTGCACATGATCGAAACGATCAACAAGATGAACCGCATCTCGCGCCAGATCATGCAGGAAACGGGCAGCGAGCCGGACCTGGCGACCCTGGCCGTCAAGATGGAAATGCCGGAAAACAAGGTGCGCGAAATCATGAAGATCGCGAAAGAGCCGATTTCCATGGAAACGCCGATGGGCGAAGATGGCGATTCGCAACTGGGCGACTTCATCGAAGACAACACGACCCTGGCGCCGCTGGACGCCGCACTGCACGCGTCGATGCGCAACGTGATCAAGGAAGTACTCGATTCCCTGACGCCGCGCGAAGCGAAAGTGCTGCGTATGCGTTACGGCGTGGAAATGTCGAACGACCACACGCTGGAAGAAGTGGGCAAGCAGTTCGACGTGACGCGCGAGCGCATCCGCCAGATCGAAGCGAAAGCCATGAGCAAGCTGCGCCAGCCTTCGCGTTCGGACAAGCTGAAAACCTTCTTGACTCAAAATTAAGTAGTCAGCAGGCAATAAAAAAGAGGCGCAAGCCTCTTTTTTTTCGTCCGTCCCCAGCGTTGGCTTACAGAAAATGCATGCGCTGGCCCGACACGCCGGCGCGGTGACGGCGCCGCAGCTGGTACAGCGCCACGCCGCTGGCGCCGAGGATGAAGGTGATGAACAGCCAGTCCAGCGGGGTGCGGCGCGGTGGCGGCGGTGGCGACGCTTGCGACGGCACGGCGAAGGCCTGGAACTTGTGCCCCGTGTAGATGGCGCCCACCACCAGCCCGCCATCCGTGATCTTGTTGGTCAGGTACAGGCCATCGTCGCGCCGGCGCACCGTCATCACGCCTTCCTTGTAGACAAAGGTCATCGGTTCGAAGCCGTTGATGCTGACGCTGCCGACCACGTGTCCGGCCGCGTTGACGGCCGTGGCGTAGCTGTCGCCCTGGCCGATCAGGGCGCCCAGGTCGAGCATGCGCCTGCCGTCCCAGGCAAAGGCGTGCCAGCGGCGCTTCTCCGTTTCCGAAGCGCCCACGACCAGGCCCGCGTCGTTGATGGCGGTGGCCGAGCTGATGCGCCCGCCGGGCAGGGTGCCGATTTCCTGCATGCCCGCGCCGGGGCGGTAGACGAAGGCGCGGCGGTAGCCGTCGCCGCGCTGGGCCGTGCCGACCACCACGCCATGGTTGTTCAGGCCGCTGGCATAGCTGCTGGCGCCGCCCAGGGTGCCCAGGTCTTGCAGGCTGTGGTCGGCTTTCGTGACAAAGGCGTGGAAATCGCCGCCGCTGGTATCGGCATAGCCGGCCACCTGGCCGCCGCGCGCGATGGCCGTGGCATAGCTGCTGGTGCCGCCCAGGGTGCCCAGGTCGCGCATGCCGCCCGCTGCGTCGTAGTGAAAGGCGTGCCAGGCGCCGCTGGCCGTCTGCGCGGAACCGACCACCACGCCATGGATATTGATGGCCTTGGTGAAACCTTCATCACCGCCCAGGGTGCCCAGCTCGCGGATGCGGCCATGCTGATACGTCACGGCGCGGCGCCGTCCTTCTTGCTCCATGATGATGCCGGCCACCAGGCCCGCCGGATTCAGGTCGGACGCGATGCTGCCGTTGCCATCCCTTTCACCAAAGCCGCGTTCGGCATAGAGAGTGGCGCTGGCGGTGGGGACGGCGGCCAGCAGGCACAGGCCGAGCAGTGGGGCGTGGAAGCGGGAGAACCGTGGCGGCATGATAGTTTCCTCAAAGAAAAAACTTACTATACTTTTTAATGTCGAGAATGCATACTTAATTTGCTACTGTTTTTGATAATTCCTGTGTTTCATCATGCCCGGCTGGCGCGCCTTTCCTCGCCTGCGGCAGGCGGATGGCCAGCACCGTGCCCCGGCCCGCCTGGCTGTCGATGCGCAGTTCGCCGCCCAGCGCGTGGACGCGTTCGCGTATGCTTTTCAGGCCGAAGGCGGCCTTCTTGCCGTGATCGTCCGGCTGCATGCCGATACCGTTGTCGCTGATGCGCAGCACGATGGCGTCCGTATCCTGCGCCAACGCCACCTTCACTTCGCTGGCCTGGGCGTGGCGCACGATGTTCGACAGCGATTCCTGCAGCACGCGGAAGATGGCCGACGTCTGGCGCTGGTCCAGGCCCAGGTCGGGCACCTCGCTGTCGAGCGATAGCTGGTAACGGATGGCGCCGCGGCTTTCCATCTGGCGTATCAGCCATTCGGCCGCCGGGCCCAGTCCCAGTTCCAGGGTGCTGGGATGCAAGTCATTGATGATGGTGCGCACCGAGCGGATGGTGGCATCGATGGTGTCGAGCACGCGCTGGGCGTGGCGGTGCAGGCGCGGGTGGGACTTGGCCGTGCGCGCATGCAGCAGCGACACGTCGATGCGCAGCACCATCAGGTTCTGGCCCAGGTCGTCATGAATGTCGAGCGCGATGCGGCGCCTTTCCTCTTCCTTGATGGTCTGCTGGTGGTCGGTCAGTTCGCGCAGCTGGGCCAGGGTGCGCTGCAGGCTCTCCTCGTTGCGCTTGCTTTCCGTGATGTCGATGCCCATGGCGATGATCATCTGTGGCCGGCCTTGCGCGTCGAAGATGGGTTTTTTATGCGTCTGCAGCAGGCGGTTTTCCTGCAGCCGCGCATTCCATACCAATTCTTCGCGGATCACCACCTGGCGGCTGGCAAACGCTTCCTGGTCCGCCGCATGGAATCCCTGGGTCTGGTCCGAGGGAAAGTGCTGCACGTCGCGTCCCTCGGCGATATCCTGGAATAGCACGCCCCATTGCTGCTCGCAGGCCTGGTTCATCAGCAGCATGCGCGAATCGGCGTCTTTCAGGAACAGCGACAGGGGCATCATGGAAATGATGTCCTGCAGCCGCTCTTCGCTGCGCGCCAGCGCCACTTCCGTTTGCGCGCGCATGGCGATTTCCGCGGAGAGCTGGAGATTGACATCGAGCAGCTGCGCCGTGCGCAGGGCCACGCGGTTTTCCAGTTCCGCATGGGCGACGCTCAACGCGTGTTCGGCCCGCTTGTGTTCCGTGATGTCGCTGGCCAGCACGAGGGCGCCCGTCAGGCTGCCTTGCGGGTCGTACAGGCAGCGGCCGCTGATCATGGCCCAGCGTTCCGAGCCATCGCTGTGCCGGTAATGCAGTTCTCCCATGCAGCTATCCGTGGCTGTCTGGCGCAGCGGACACAGGCGCAGCAAGGTAGCCTCGTCGTGGAATTCCTCCATGGTATGGTCCAGCAGCAGCTCGGCGGGGAGGCCCAGCATGTCGCACAGGCGCTGGTTGACGTGCAGGATGCGGCCGTGCGCGTCCGTTTGCCACATGCCGTCCTGCGCCGCTTCGCTCAGGTCGCGGTAGCGCATGGCGCTGGCATCGAGCTGCTGGCGCGTGCTGGCCAGGTGGGCGCGCAGCGTGCGCATCAGCCACATGGCGATGCCGGCGGCGGCCGTCAGCAGCAGCGCCAGCCAGACATGTTCCCAGAAGTCGAGTGCCTGCCAGGCTGCGCCTGCCAGCCAGCCCAGCATGATCAGGATGAGGGCGGCGCATGCCGTACTCAGCGTTTCAATCGACCATTTGCTCATCCGCGTCCCTGGCGTCATGGTTGGCCGCTGCGGTGCGCCTGGCGCCGAAGAGGGAAAAGTATCTGACGCTAGTGTAATACCAAATGTTGTTTTATTGAGAATATTTTTCCATTGAGCAAGCAAAAGGGCCGGCCCTTGCGGTGCCGGCCCCTGCCTGCCGATGGCAATGTGACGCTATCAGCCCGTATTGCGCAGGCCGGCCGCCACGCCATTGATCGACAGCTGGATGCCGCGGTGCACCCTTTCATCGATCCGGCTTTCCGCCGACAGGGCGCGGTTGCGCTTGATCAATTCCACCTGCAAGTGGTTCAGCGGATCGAGATAGGCGAAGCGGTTCTGGATCGAGCGGGCCAGCAGCGGATTGCCCGCCAGGCGCTCGGTATTGCCGGTGATCAGCTCCAGGCAGCGCAAGGTGTTGCCATGCTCGTCCGTGATGCGCTTGTAGATGCGTTCGCGCAAGTCCTGGTCCGCCACCAGTTCCGCATAGCGCGAGGCAATCGCCAGGTCCGTCTTGGCCAGCACCATGTCCATGTTCGACAGCAGGGTGGCAAAGAACGGCCATTCGGCATGCATGGCGCGCAGGGTGGCGATCTTTTCATCCTGCGCGTCGCCGTCGGCCTGCCTGATCCAGGCTTCGATGGCGCTGCCAAAGCCGAACCAGCCCGGCAGCAGCAAGCGGCACTGGCCCCAGGAAAAGCCCCAGGGAATGGCGCGCAAGTCTTCGATGCGCTGGTTGGCCTTGCGCGAGGCGGGGCGCGAACCGAGGTTCAGTTCGGCAATTTCCGCAATCGGCGTAGCCGAGAAGAAATACTCCGTAAACCCCGGCGTTTCATACACGAGGTGGCGGTAGGCGTGGTAGGCGAGGTCCGACAGTTCCGCCATCACGGCTTCGAACTGCGCCAGCTGGCTGTTGCGGGCCGGATTGGCTTCCTGCGGCGCCAGGCTCGCTTCCAGGGTGGCGGCAACCAGCAATTCCAGGTTGCGCCGGCCGATTTCCGCGTTGGAGAATTTCGAGGCGATGATCTCGCCTTGCTCCGTCAGGCGGATCTGGCCGTTGACGGTGCCCGGCGGCTGGGCCAGGATGGCTTCGTAGCTGGGGCCGCCGCCACGGCCCACCGTGCCGCCGCGGCCATGGAACAGGCGCAGCTTGACGCCAGCCTTTTGAAAATCGGACACCAGCGCCAGTTCCGCCTTGTACAGTTCCCAGTTGGAGGTAAGGAAACCGCCATCCTTGTTCGAATCGGAATAGCCGAGCATGACTTCCTGCAACTGGCCCTGCTTGGCGATCAATTGCTTGACCAAGGGCAAGGCCATGACCTGGCTCATGATGCCGGCCGCGCGCTGCAGGTCGGGTATCGTTTCGAACAGGGGGATGACCATCAGCTCGCAGCTGCTGTCGCCAGTTTGCCAGTCGGTGCGCAGCAAGCCGGTTTCCTTTTGCAGCAGCAATACTTCCAGCAAGTCGGACACGGTTTCCGTGTGCGAGATGATGTAGTTGCGGATGGCCCGCGCGCCGTAGCGCTGGCGGATGTCGCGCGCCGCGCGCAGAATCGCCAGCTCGGAATCCGTTTCCGTGGCGTAGCTGATGTAGGGCGAGTACAGCAAACGCGGCTGGGCCAGTTCGTTCAGCAGCAGCGCTTGCTTATCTTCTTCGGACAGTGCCGTGTAGTCGGCGGCTACGCCGCTTTTCGCGAACAGGTCGGCCAGCACGCGCTCGTGCACGTCCGAGGTCTGGCGCATGTCGAGCGAGGCCAGGTGGAAACCGAAGATGTCGGCCGCGCGCGCCAGGGTGGCCAGGCGCGGGCGCACGAGGGCGGCGCCGTGGTGTGATTCGAGCGAGGCGACGATGGTGCGCAAGTCGGCCACAAAGGCGGCCGCGTCAGGGTAGGCGGCTGCGGCGCCCACCTCCTTGCGCAGGATGTTGGTGGCGCCCAGGGCGCGGGCCGTGGCGGCCAGGCGCGCATAGATGCCGATCAGGGCGCGGCGGTACGGTTCGTCGCTGCGGTGCGGCGAGGCGTCCGGAGACTGGTCGGCCAGCGCCTGCAGTTCGCCGCTCACGCCCACCATCAGGGTCGAGACGGACAATTCCGCGCCCAGTGCGTGCACTTCGTCGAGGTAAAAGTCGAGGATGGTGGTGGCGTGGCGCGCCAGCGCGTGCTGCATGGTGCCCGCGTTGACGTTCGGATTGCCGTCGCGGTCGCCGCCGATCCAGCTGCCCATCTGCACGTAGGCGGCATTGATCGGTTCGATGGTGCCATTGCCGTTCGGGTACTCGGCGGCGATGTCGTCCTCGATATCGTCATACAGGCCCGGCAGTTCGCGCAGGAAGGTGATGCGGTAGTAGGACAGGGCGTTTTCGATTTCGTCGGCCACCGTCAGCTTCGAATAGCGCAGCATGCGCGTCTGCCACAGGGTGGCCACGCGCGAGCGCAGCAGCTGCATGTTGGCGTGCCGCTCTTTCGGCGTCTGCGGCAAGTCGCGCTCGGCCAGCAGGCGGGCGATGTCGTGCTCGGCGTCGAGGATGCTCTTGCGCTGCACTTCCGTCGGGTGGGCCGTCAGCACGGGGGCGATCAGGGCGTCCTGGAAGAAGGTGTCGACGGTCTTGCGCGGCACGCCGGCCATGCGCAGTTTTTTCAGCGCGAAGCTGACGCTGCCCTTTTGCGCTGGCGAGCCGGCCAGCAAATGGGCGCGGCGGCGGCGGATGTGGTGCTGGTCTTCCGCAATGTTGGCCAGGTGCGAAAAGTAGGAAAAGGCGCGCACGACGGAAATCGTCTGTTCGCGGCTCAGTTCCTTGAGCATGGCGTCGAGCTCCAGCGCGGCGCCCGCGTCCGCTTCGCGGCGGAAGCGCACGGACGTCTGGCGTATGGTTTCCACCACATTGAAGACGGCGTCGCCTTCCTGTTCGCGCAGCACGTCGCCCAGCAGGCGGCCCAGCAGGCGGATGTCTTCTTTCAGTGGCGCGTCCTTGTCGGAGCCGGCCGCTGGAACTATTTCTGGTGCTACTGCGTCATTGAGCATAATAAAGAACCAAAGTAAGTGTAAAAGCAAGGGAATGTGGATCGCACCGGGCGTTTGGCCGCAGAGGGGAGGGGGCGCATGATAAAATTTGTGGTCTTCAACATGGACGCTAGCCTGACTTGGCCTTCTAGGCCAAGGGATAACGATTATAGCGACGCCAAGCGCCTTTTCGATACAAATTGATATCGGACGGGCCAAATGGCAACGATAATGACAACGACAGCCACAGCGAAAGAACTTGTTTTGAAAGCATCCGAATTGACCCCGAATGAATTGCCCGTGAACGAATTGACGCCGAAGATTCCCGCCCGCCTGGTGATCGCCACGCGCGAGAGCCGTCTTGCCATGTGGCAAGCTGAACACGTGCGCGCGCGCCTGGCCGCCCTGTATCCGCAGTGTAGCGTTGAAATTCTCGGCATGACCACACGCGGCGACCAGATTCTGGACCGCGCCCTGTCCAAGGTAGGCGGCAAGGGCCTGTTCGTCAAGGAGCTGGAAGTGGCGATGGAAGAAGGCCGCGCCGACCTGGCCGTGCATTCGCTGAAAGACGTGCCGATGGAATTGCCGGAAGGCTTTGCCCTGGCTGCCATCCTCGAGCGCGAAGACCCGCGCGATGCGTTCGTGTCGAACGACTACGCCAGCCTGGCCGAGCTGCCGCATGGCGCCGTCGTCGGCACCAGCAGCCTGCGCCGCCAGTCGCTGATCGCCGCGCGCTATCCGCACCTGACGATTTTACCGCTGCGCGGCAACCTCGATACGCGTTTGGGCAAGCTGGACCGTGGCGACTACGCGGCCATCATCCTGGCCGCCGCCGGCTTGAAACGCCTGGGCCTGGCGTCGCGCATCCGCGCCGTGCTGGCGCCGGAAGACAGCCTGCCGGCCGCCGGCCAGGGTGCCATGGCGATCGAAATCCGCAGCGGGCGCGCGGACGGCGCCGACCTGGTGCGCCTGCTGGCGCCGCTGAACAACACCGATACGGCGCAAGCCGTCACGGCCGAGCGCAAGGTGTCGAAGATCTTCGGCGGCAGCTGCCAGATTCCGCTGGCCGCGTTCGCGACAGTCGACGGTGGCAACATGCGCTTGCGCGCCATGGTCGCCACGCCGGACGGCGCGCGCATGGCCAGCGCCGATGTCAGTGGCCCGGCCGGTGCGCCGGAACGGCTGGGCGAGCAGGTGGCCGAACTGCTGCGCGGGCAAGATGCCGCCGGCATCCTCGCCTCGTGCGCCGTCACACCCGACAACCACGAAGGCCTGGCGCCGCATGCCTGACACCGTGGTGATCACGCGGCCCGCGGCGCAAGCGGGGCCGCTGGCCGCCAAAATCGCGGCGCTGGGCTTGCCCGTGCAACTGCTGCCGCTGCTGGAAATCCACGCGCTTGACGGCGAGGACGAATGCGCGCAGCTGCAAGCCGTGCTGGCGCGCCTGGCCGAATATGACCTGGTGGCGTTCGTCTCGCCCAACGCCATCGACTGCGTCTTTGCGCACTTGCCCGCCTGGCCGCCCGGCCTGCCGCTGGCCGTGGTGGGCGAGGGCAGCAGGATGGCATTGGGGGCGCATGGCGTCACGGATGCGAATGCCAGCATCACGAGTCCGCTCGATGCGGCGCGCAGCGATTCCGAACATCTGTTGCTGGCGCTGGACTTGCCGGCCCTGCGCGGCAAGCGCGTGCTGATCGTGCGCGGCGATGGCGGACGCGATTATCTGGCCGACGGCTTGCGCGCCGCGGGCGCCGCAGTCGAGTTCGTCACGGCCTACCGCCGCAAGGTGCCAAGGCTGACGCCGGCCTTGCGGGCGACCCTGGAAAATCTGTTGCAGCATAATAATGACTGGATCATCACCAGCTCGGAAGCGCTGCGCGGTTTGCTGGCGCTGCTGGGCGAAATGGATGCTGAAAAGACAGTTGTTGTGAAAATGCAACAGCAGCATCTGATCGTGCCGCACGCTCGCATTGCACAAACGGCGGCGGCCCTGGGTTTTGCCCGTGTCACCTTGACAGGATCAGGCGACGCAGGAGTGCTCGCCGCGTTACAATCACGACCATGAACGAAATGCCTACACTCTCCGAACCGAATGCAACGCCTGGCAGCGCCGTGAAGACGGCGCCGCAGGCGGCCGACCAACCTGCCGGCCGCGCGCCGACCCTGCTCGAACAGCTGCAAAAGCCCATGAGCATCGCCGTCATCGTGCTGGCCGTGCTGCTGGCTGCGCAAAGCTGGTCGACCAGCAAGCAGATCCGCAACCTGCGCGAAGAAGTGGCCAAGCGCCTGCAAAAGGGCGATGTCAGCAACGCCGAAACAGGCGTGCTGGCGCGCAACGTGCAAGAAGGCACGAAAGAGCTGGAAATCAAGGTGGGCGCGCTGGAAAACCGCCAGAGCGAAACGCAAAGCCAGCAGCTGGCGCTGGAACAACTGTACAACGACTTGTCGAAGAACCGCGACGAGTGGGCGCTGACGGAAATCGAGCAAGTGCTGTCGACGGCCAGCCAGCAGCTGCAGCTGGCCGGCAACGTGCCCGGCGCGCTGATCGCCCTGCAAAACGCGGACCGCAGCCTGTCGCGTTCCGACAAGCCGCAATTCATCACCATCCGCCGCGCCATCGGGCGCGACATGGAAAAACTCAAGGCCCTGCCCAGCGTCGATTCGACGGGTGTGGCCCTGCGCCTCGATGCCGTGATCGCCCAGGTCGACTCCCTGCCGATGCTGTCCGACGAAACGCCGGCCTTGCCGGCCGCGCCGGAAAAACCGGGCAAGGCCAAGCCCGTGCGCGATGCGAGCGGCAAGCTGATGGGACCGCCTGCGCCGGAACCGCTGCTGCAAAAAGTGCGCGACGGCTGGAATACCTGGAGCGGCGACATGTGGGCCGACGTGCGTCAATTGATCCGTATCCGCCGCGTCGATACACCGGAAGCGCTGATGCTGTCGCCGACGCAATCGTATTTCTTGCGTGAAAACGTCAAGCTGCGCCTGCTCAATGCCCGCATGGCCTTGTTATCGCGCAATGAAACGGCTTTCCGCAACGACTTGATCGCGGCGCAGGATGCGCTGGCCAAGTATTTCGATACCCGCGCCAAGAGCACGCAGACGGCGCAAGCCCTGCTGCGCCAGGTGCAGGGCAGCAATCTGGCCATCGAGATGCCAACCTTGTCCGACAGCTTGACGGCTGTGCGCAACTACAAAGCGAAGTCCTGAGCCCATGCGTCTATTTCTCTGGTTACTCGCCCTGATGGCCGCGGCGATCGGTATCGCCGTGACGGCCCGTTTCAATCCCGGCAACGTGGTGCTGTTCTATCCGCCGTACCGCATCGACTTGTCGCTGAACTTCTTCCTGCTGCTGCAGGTCGTGCTGTTCGTGCTGCTGTACCTGCTGGTGCGCGCCGTGCGCGCCACCGTGCGCATGCCGGCGCAAGTGGCGGCCTACCGCCAGCGCAAGCGTGAGCGCGACGGCAACAAGGGCTTGCGCGAAGCCTTGAAAGCCCTGTTCGAAGGCCGTTTCGGCCATGCCGAGAAGGCTGCCTTGCGCGCCGCCGAGCTGGAAGAAAACGCCGGCCTGGCCGCGCTGATCGGCGCGCGCGCCGCGCACCGCATGCGCCAGTCCGAACGCCGCGACAGCTGGCTGTCCCGCGTCGAAGGCGATGCCAGCCTGAAGACGGCGCGGCTGATGACGGTGACGGAATTGCTGGTCGACGACCACCAGCCGGAAGCGGCCCTGGCCGCCGTGCGCGAACTCAATGCCAGCGGCACGCGCCATATCCACGCGCTGCAATGGTCGCTCAAGGCCGAGCAGCAGGCGAAGAACTGGCCGGAAGTGCTGCGGCTCGTGCGTTCGCTCGACAAGCACCGCGCCCTGCATCCGGCCCTGTCGTCACGCCTGCGCGAACTGGCTTACGACCATTTGCTGTCCGACCCGTCGCATGACGCCGAATCGCTGATGCGCGTGTGGTCCACCGTGCCGAGCGCGGACCGGGTCAAGCCGTATATCGCCTGCCGCGCCGCCACAGCCCTGAATGCGCGCGGCCTGCACGACGAAGCGCGCCTCGTGTGCGAAGAGTCGCTGGCCGCCGACTGGGACGAGCGCGTCGTGCGCGCCTACCGCGAAGCGGCGGCGCCGAGCGGCACGCCGGCCCTGCTGCTGCAGATCGAGCATTGCGAGCAATGGATGAAACAGCGTCCGCTGGATGCGGAACTGGCGCTGACCCTGGGCACCCTGTGCCTCAAGCAAAAACTGTGGGGCAAGGCCCAGCGCCACCTGGAGCAGGCTTTGTCCGACGCGAACGAGCCGCAGATGGTGCGCGACGCCCACCTGAAGCTGGCGCAGATGCACGACGCCTTGCAGCAGACGGAACAGGCTGCAGCGCATTACCGGCAGTGTGCGCTGGCGACCATCCTGTAAGCCTTGCAGGCCATTTCCTCGGACGTAAAAAAGCCGTTCAGTGCAGACTGAACGGCTTTTTCTTTGTGCGCACCCCATGGCGGAGTGCGCTGCTACCTGGCTAACTTACTTCTTCGCTACCGCAGTTCCTTCCGGCAAGGCATATGCGACCAGGGTGTCGCTCATCTTCGTGCCCAGCGAACCGTGGCCGCCGGCCATGACGACGACGAACTGGCGTCCCGACTTGTTCGACACATAGCTCATCGGCGTGGCCTGGCCGCCGGCCGGCAGGCGGGCTTTCCACACGGTCTTGCCGTTGCGCACGTCGTAGCCGCGGATATAGTAGTC
>NZ_FNDA01000007.1:0-270592 GCF_900099875.1 Janthinobacterium sp. YR213
CCCATCCCGAACAGGACCGTGAAACAACTTTGCGCCGATGATAGTGCTGCAACCAGTGTGAAAGTAGGTTATCGTCAGGCTTGTTATTCGCAGTAGAGAAAAACCCGTCAAGCAATTGGCGGGTTTTTTTTCGTTTGACGCTTTTATCGCTATAAAAGCCCACTTTTAGTCCCATCTTCAGGCAAATTGCTATATAATTCGCCTCCTCAGATCAGATGGTTTGCTGCCCCGTTGGGAGCAGGCTGTTGAAAAAGTTATGCCTGATGACCATAGCAAGTTGGTCCCACCCCTTCCCATCCCGAACAGGACCGTGAAACAACTTTGCGCCGATGATAGTGCTGCAACCAGTGTGAAAGTAGGTTATCGTCAGGCTTGTTATATAAAAAAACCCCGCGTGTGCGGGGTTTTTTTTCGTCTGCAGCATTCATCGGATCAGATGCCCCAGGTGATGCTTTCATTTTCCGCCTTGGCCGAGCGCAGCATTTCCATCAAGGGATAGGCGCGCTGCGAAAAATGCACTTTTTGCGCGCGCGCATGAGCGCCCGTTTCGCCATCTTCCAGGGTTTCCGGGGTATGTGCATCGTGTTCGATGTCGTTTTCCGGATGCAATTTGCTTTCCGCGACTTCTTTTTCCAGCAGGGCCAGGGCATCGCCCGCTTCCGCTGGCGTGATGACGCCGCGCGTGGGGTTCTTGTGCAGGATGTCGAGGATGCGTTGGGCATGTTCCTGGTACATCAGCACTTCTGGGGAGGATTTGGATTTGAATGAGATCAACATAAGCGCTTTCTGAAACTTGTTGTTAGTGTCGAAACAATATCACGACTTGAAATGTCGCACAGGCCGTCCGATTGCCCGGATTGCACATTTGCAAGCCGGACACGCCCATCTGTTGGACACCGCACGCATTTACAAGAGCTTGTTTATCGTGAAAACACCCGTTTAAGCGATCGTTAAGTCTCAATCCAGTTTCACGGAGTCCATGAAGGTGTCGATGGTGTCACGCGACAGCTTGCTTTCTTCACCGAGAATGATGACCTGGAAGATGCGTTTGTCCTGCGCCACAAAACGGCCGACCAGCAGGATGGGCTTGCCCTGCTGCGTCCCCGTCGCTTCGATGCTCAGCGAACTGCGTTGATGGCTGCCGGCCGCCGTGCTGCTGGCCGCCGAGGCCGATTTTTCGCTGCGCACGGTACCGTTGATATTTTTCAGCAGGGCCGTCTGCATGGCGGGCAGGGCCGCTTGCGCCTGTTCTGCGCTGTCGAGCACGGCGCTGCCAATGGCGAAGGTATTGCCATCGACCTCGCTGGCCGTCATGGTCAGGCTGACTTTCTTGCCATCGAGATCGATCTCGCGCGTCAGCACGGCCGGCTTGCCTGGAAACAGGGCCGTGAACTGGGCATCGGGGCTGCGATAGTCGCGCCAGTCGAATTTCGGACTACAGGCGGACAGGACGCTGGCAGCCGCGAGCGTCGCCAGGACGAAGGAAAGTGATATTTTTTTCATCAGCAGATGGTAGCAGCGCCGTCCATCACGCGCAATCGCGCACGCGTGGGGCTCATTGGGCGCCTTATATTTCACGCAGTACGCGCCGGTACTGGATCGCTTCGGCAACATGCGGCTGCGCGATGGCCGGGCTGTCCGCCAGGTCCGCGATGCTGCGCGCCACGCGCAGTACCCGGTGGTAGGTGCGCGCGGACCAGTGCAGGCGCGTCATGGCGCCATGCAGCAACTGTTCGCCATGCGTTTCAAGGCGACAATGCTGCTCGATTTCCGTGTTGCTCAGCCGCTGGTTTGATTTTCCCTGGCGCGCCAGCTGCAAGGCATAGGCTGCCGCTACCCGCGTGGCGATCCGCTGCGTGCATTCTCCGGCACCGGCCTGCCGGCCCAGCGCGGCCGGCGGCATGGCGGCCACTTCAATCTGCAGGTCGATACGGTCGAGCAGCGGGCCGGACAGGCGATTGTGATAGCGCAGCACGGCGTCTGGCGTACAGCGGCAACGGCCGGAAGCGTGCCCCAGATAGCCGCACGGGCAGGGATTCATGGCGGCGATCAGTTGAAAGCGGGCAGGAAACTCGGCCTGGCGGGCCGCGCGTGAAATGCTGATCACGCCCGATTCCATGGGCTGGCGCAGCACATCGAGTACCCGGCGCTGGAATTCGGCAATTTCATCGAGAAACAGCACTCCGCAGTGGGCCAGCGAGATTTCTCCCGGGCGCGGCACGTTGCCGCCACCCACCAGTGCCACGCCGGATGCTGTCTGGTGCGGGGCACGATAGGGCCGCCGTTTCCAGTGTTCCACCTTGAAGTGGCCGCCCAGCGAATGCACGGCAGCCGATTCCAGCGCTTCTGCATCGCTCATGGGTGGCAGCACGCCGGGAAAGCGGCTGGCCAGCATGGTCTTGCCTGCGCCTGGCGGCCCCACCATCAAGACGTTGTGACCGCCCGCTGCCGCCACTTCCAGTGCCCGCCGCGCCTGCTGCTGCCCCTGCACGTCGACAAAGTCGGGGTACGGAAAAGCGTGCGCTGCCAGCACGGGCTGGTGACGTTGCAGGGCGGTCTGGCTGGTATGCGCGGCAAAATGTGCGCAGACCTCGAGCAGGCTGTGGGCGGGATAGATGCAGGCATCGCCGACGAGAGCGGCCTCGTCCGCGTTCGCCTGCGGCAGGATGAAGGCGCGTGGCGCGCCCGACTGGCTGCGCTGCATGGCAAAGGTCATGGCCAGGGCGCCGCGGATGGGACGCAACTGGCCTGAGAGCGACAGTTCGCCCGCGAATTCATAGTGATGTAATTGATCGCCCGGCAATTGGCCGGAGGCGGCCAGGATGCCCAGTGCAATGGGCAAGTCGAAGCGGCCCGATTCCTTGGGCAAGTCTGCTGGTGCCAGATTGGCCGTGATGCGCCGCGCCGGCATTTCAAAGCCGCAGTTTTGCAACGCGGCACGAACACGGTCGCGCGATTCCTTCACTTCCGTATCCGGCAAGCCGACAATCGTAAACGAAGGCAAGCCGTTGGCAAGGTGGACTTCGACACTTACCTCGGGCGCCTCCATGCCGGCCAGGGCGCGGCTTTTCAGGACGGCCAGGCTCATCAGACTCCCCTGTAGCGCGGGCGCGGGCAGGATCAGTCTAGCGCTAGAAACGCCGCCAGGCTTGAGGTATGCCAGCAAGGCCGTCAATAACGGGCCCTGCCGGCCGCAGTTTACGCCTTGGTGTCGTTCAGGCGCGTTTCCAGTTCGATCAGGCGCAATTCCAGTGCGTCCAGTTTGGCGCGGGTCTTGGCCAGTACTTGCGCCTGGATATCGAATTCCTCGCGCGTGACGAGATCGAGGCGGGCGAAGCCCTGGGTCATCATCGACTTCACGTTTTTCTCGATATCCTTGGCCGGCGAGTTTTCGATGGCTTGATGGATCTTGCCTTGCAAATCGTTAAAGAAGGTATTCATGTCCATGGTCAGTCCTTTTATGGTGCGGCCTGTGCATCGCACCATTGCGGTGCACAGCGGCGTTAATCTGGTGCGAATCTGGGCAAATTCACAATGCTTTAGCAGCCCGTACCCGCATGCCCAGAGGCTTGCAGGGTATGTATGGCCGGAAACGCACCTGTCAAGGTGGCAATGGAGCTGGCACGTATTCTGCTAAAGAAGGTATGAACGCTTTGTGATCTCCAGCCAAGATTTTAAACCTCAACCGCTTTAAAAGTTCAATAAAAGGGAATCGCCATGAAGAATCTGTCCAAGAACATGACTTTAGCTGCAGCGTTGACGCTGGCCATGACCGCCATGTGCGGTAGCGCCATGGCCCAGGATGCAGTGGCGGCGCCTGCTGCGGCCGAAGCCGTGCCTGATAACGTGGTGAGCTATAACGTGGCGCTGACCAGCGACTACCGTTACCGCGGCCTGTCGCAAAGCCGCTTGAAACCGGCCATCAGCGGCGGCGCCGACTATACCCATAACCCGACGGGCCTGTATGTGGGCACCTGGTTGTCGAGTATCAAATGGATCAAGGATGGCGGCGGCGACACCAATCTGGAATGGGATATCTACGGCGGCAAGCGGGGCGAGATCAGCAAGGATTTTACCTATGACGTGGGCGGCCTGTACTATTTCTATCCCTCGAATGGACTGAGCACCAATGCCAACACCTTCGAGCTGTACGGCCAACTCGGCTATGGCCCGATATATGTCAAATACTCGCATTCGACGACGAATCTGTTCGGTGTCGCCGACAGCAAGAACAGCGGCTACCTCGATGTGGGTGCCAACGTCGAGGTGCATGATGGCTACATGCTGAACCTGCATGTCGGACGTCAGAAGGTCGAGCACAATGATTCCCTCAGCTACAGCGATTACAAGATTGGCGTGACCAAGGACTTCGGCGTGGCGACCGTTTCCCTGGCGGCCGTCAAGGCCAATAACGTATCGCTGGCTCCGAACGGCAAGAATCTGGCGAAATCCGGTCTCGTGCTGACCGTGTCCAAAACCTTTTAAGCGAGACTGCCATGAAAATGATTACTGCAATCATTAAACCGTTCAAACTGGACGAAGTACGCGAAGCTTTGTCGGCTATCAATGTGCAAGGCATTACCGTCACGGAAGTCAAAGGCTTCGGCCGCCAGAAAGGCCACACGGAACTCTACCGTGGCGCCGAGTATGTCGTTGATTTCTTGCCAAAGACCAAGATCGAAGCGGCCGTCGATGACGCCATTGTCGACCAGGCCATCGAAGCGATCGAAGGTGCCGCGCGTACCGGTAAAATCGGTGATGGCAAGATTTTCGTCTACAACCTGGAACAGGTCATCCGCATCCGTACCGGTGAAACCGGCAACGAAGCGCTCTAAGGGGAATATTGATGCATAAAAATATAACAAAATTGCTAGCTGGGATAGCCTGCCTGTGTGCGTTTGGCATTGCCACGCCAAGCTTTGCCGATGCGCCCGCCAAGACGGAGGCGGCCACAACCACGGCCGTCGCCGCTCCCGCCGTCACGCCGGTTCCTGACGCAGCGCCGGCCGCCGCCGCTCCGCCCCCCGCTGCTGCAGCACCAGCCGCCGCGCCTGTCGCCAACAAGGGCGACACCAGTTTCATGATGATCAGCACCTTGCTGGTGATCTTGATGACGATCCCCGGCCTGGCCCTGTTCTACGGCGGGCTGGTGCGCTCGAAAAACATGCTGTCGGTGCTGATGCAGGTGTTCATGGTGTTCGCGCTGGTCATCGTGCTGTGGTGTATCTACGGCTACTCGATCGCCTTCACGGAAAAAACCGCCTTCTTCGGTGGCTTCGACCGCCTGTTCCTGAATGGTATCTGGGATCCGGCCAAAGGTACGTTTGCCGCCGCCGCCACTTTCAGCAAGGGCGTCGTCATTCCCGAGTTCGTCTTCGTTGCTTTCCAGGGCACGTTTGCCGCCATCACCTGCGCACTGATCGTCGGCGCCTTTGCCGAGCGCGCCAAGTTTTCCGCCGTGCTGGCCTTCGTCGTGCTGTGGTTCACGTTCGCCTACCTGCCTGCAGCCCACATGGTGTGGTTCTGGACCGGTCCTGACCTGATCACCAGCGCCGCCACCTCGGCCAGCGAAGCCCTGAAGGCGGGCTGGATCTGGCAAAAAGGCGCGCTGGACTTCGCCGGCGGCACCGTGGTGCACATCAATGCCGCTGTCGCCGGCTTGGTGGGCGCCATCATGATCGGCAAACGCGTCGGCTACGGCCGCGAATCGATGGCACCGCACTCGCTGACGATGACCATGATCGGCGCGTCGCTGCTGTGGGTGGGCTGGTTCGGTTTCAATGCCGGTTCCTCGATGGAAGCGGGCGACGTGGCTGCCCTGGCCTTCGTCAACACCTTGCTGGCAACGGCCGCCGCCACCCTGTCGTGGGTGTTTGGCGAGTGGATCAGCAAAGGCAAGCCTTCCATGCTCGGTGGCGCGTCCGGCGCCGTGGCCGGCCTGGTGGCGATCACCCCGGCGGCCGGCTTTGTCGGCCCGATGGGCGGCCTGGTCATCGGCTTGCTGGCCGGTGTCGTCTGCCTGTGGGGCGTGAATGGCCTGAAACGCCTGATCGGCGCCGACGATTCGCTCGACGTGTTCGGCGTGCATGGCGTGGGCGGTATCCTCGGTGCCTTGCTGACGGGTGTGTTTGCTGCGCCACAACTGGGCGGCCAGGGCGTTTTCGACTATGTCACCAACAAGATGTCGGCGGATCCGTACTCGATCGGCCACCAGGTGTGGGTGCAGGCGCAAGCGGTCGGCACCACCATCCTCTGGTCGGCCATCGTCTCCGTTATCGCCTATAAACTGGTCGACATCGTCATCGGCCTGCGCGTACCGGAAGAAGAAGAGCGCGAAGGCCTCGATATCACCAGCCACGGCGAGCAAGCGTATCATGGCTAAATAGGCATTATCTGGCATGCCAGCGCCCCGGCGCGGCATGTCCGGCTGGAAAAGGCACCTCATTGAGGTGCCTTTTTTTCGTTGTGGGAATGTAAAAGGTCTTTAAAACAAGGCTTTTGCCCCGATTTGGGGTACTTACACGGTAATATAGTCGGCAGTTCTGTGTGCTTTTTTGAATACTGCACATAATTTAAGGATGTAACTATGGTTCCCCATCTCGTCACGGCCCTGACCGGACCGCTGCTCGACCTCGAAAAAAAGATTCTGGCCGCGACGCCGGCCATTGAGCGCTGGTTTCGCATGGAGTGGCAAGAACACACGCCACCCTTCTATTGCTCGGTAGACTTGCGTAACGCCGGCTACAAGCTGGCGCCCGTCGATACCAATCTGTTCCCAGGCGGTTTCCATAACCTGGCCACGGAAATGCTGCCCTTGTCCGTGCAGGCGGCCATGGCCGCCATCGACAAGTATTGCCCGGACGCCCGCAACCTGCTGATCGTGCCGGAATTGCACAACACTACGCCGCAGTACCTGCAGAACGTGGCGCGCCTGATGCAGATCTTCCGCCAGACGGGGCTGCACGTGCGTTTCGGCTCCTGGTCGCCCGACATCACCCAGCCGACACCCTTGGCGTTGCCAGATGGCAACATGCTCGTCATCGAGCCGCTCGTGCGTCTGAACAATGGCCGCCGCCTGGGCTTGAAGGATTTCGACCCGTGCACGATTCTGCTGAATAACGACTTGTCAGACGGCATCCCCGATATCTTGCAAAATATTCATGAGCAAAGCCTGCTGCCGCCCTTGCATGCGGGCTGGGCCCTGCGCCGCAAGAGCAACCACTACACGGCTTACGATGAAGTGGTGAAAAAATTCGGCAAGATGATCGATGTCGATCCGTGGATGCTCAATCCCTTCCACGCCAAGTGCAGCGACGTCAACTTCCAGGAAGGCGAGGGCGAAGACGCGCTGGCCGCCAGCGTCGACGTGCTGCTGGCCAAGATCCGCAAGAAATACAAGGAATACGGCATCAAGGAAAAGCCTTTCGTCATCGTCAAGCCCGATGCGGGCACGTATGGCACGGGCATCATGACGGTGCGCGACGCCAGCGAAGTGCGCGACCTGTCGCGCAAGCAGCGTGACAAGATGTCCATCGTCAAGGATGGCAAAGTCGTCACCGACGTGATCATCCAGGAAGGCGTGCCGACCTTTGAAAGCATCAAGGATGCCGTGGCCGAGCCGGTCGTCTACATGATCGACCGCTACGTGGTGGGCGGTTTCTACCGCGTACATGCTGAGCGTGGCGTGGACCAGAACCTGAACGCGCCCGGTTCGCAGTACGTGCCGCTGGCATTTGCCCAGCAGCATGCCGTGCCAGACTTGAAGGCCAAGCCGGGCACGGCCGCGCCGAACCGCTTCTACGTGTATGGCGTGGTGGCGCGCCTGGCCTTGCTGGCCGCGTCGCTGGAAATGGAGCGCACGGACCCGAATCCCGAGGTGTATTGATCCACCAATGAGGCTTGCCGGGCGCGGCGACTACCGCGCCTGGCGATCTCGGCTAGAATCAAGCATTCCTTATCCAGGCTCCCCGATTGGACGCACCATGAAAATTGCATTCCTTGCCGACCCGCTGGCAGGCTTCAAGACTTACAAAGATTCCACCTTCGCCATGATGCGCGAGGCGGCCAAACGCGGCCATGCCGTGTACGCCTTCGAACAAAAGGACATGGCGCTGGAAGAGGGCATCGTCACGGCACGGGTACAGCACATCGAGCTGACGGGCGACGAACACGACTGGTACAAGGTGGTCTCCACCGAGGAAGTGCGCCTGTCGGCCCTGGACGCCATCATCGAGCGCAAGGATCCGCCGTTCGACATGGAATACGTGTACGGCACGTATCTGCTGGAGCTGGCGGAAAAGCAGGGCGCTTGCGTCTTCAACAAGCCGTCCGCCATCCGCGACAACAATGAAAAACTGGCCATCGCCCAGTTTTCCGAATTCACTTCGCCGACCCTGGTGACGTCGAACGAAGCGCGCCTGCGCGCCTTCCACGCCAAGCACCAGGACGTCATCTTCAAGCCGCTCGACGGCATGGGCGGCACGGGCATCTTCCGCGTCAAGGCCGATGGCCTGAACCTGGGCGCCATCATCGAGACCCTGAGCGAGAACGGCGCGCAAACCATCATGGCGCAGCGGTTTATCCCCGACATCGACAAGGGCGACAAGCGCATCCTCGTCATCGGCGGCAAGCCGGTGCCATTTTCGCTGGCGCGCATCCCGCAGGCGGGCGAAGTGCGGGGCAACCTGGCCGCCGGCGGCACGGGCGTGGCGCAGCCATTGACGGCGCGCGACCTGGAAATCGCTGAAAAGCTGGGTCCGATCCTGGCCGCGCGCGGCCTGATGCTGGTAGGATTGGACGTGATCGGCGACTATCTGACGGAAGTCAATGTCACCAGCCCGACCTGCTTCCAAGAAATCATGCAGCAGACGGGTTTTGACGTGGCTGCCATGTTTGTCGACGCCGTCGAGCATGGCGTTGCGCAAACACAGCAGCGCTAGAAAGTGGAATGACTATGGTAGGGATTTTGCTCATGACACATGCACCGCTGGGACAGGCATTCATCGCCGCTTGCGCGCATGTGTTTCGCGGGCCAACGGAACGTTTTGAAGCCATCGACGTCGTCGCCGACCAGGACCTGGCGGAAGTGCAGAAGCTGGCGTCGGACGCCATCTGCCGCCTCGATGACGGCTCCGGCGTGCTGGTGATTACCGACGTGAAGGGCGGCACGCCGTCGAACTGCTGCAACAAGCTGGCCGATGCGGGTCGGGTGGAAGTCATCGCCGGCATCAGCCTGCCGATGCTGCTGCGCGCCATCACGTATCGCCGCGACACGCTCGACGTGGTGGTGGAGATGGCGCTGGCCGGCGCGCAAAGCGGCGCCGTGCGCGTCGATAACCGCATCCGCGTGGGCGAATAAGGAAGTACATGGCCGCCGCCCTGAAGGCGGCGGGTTTTATAGGCCAAGATTGTCATCAGCGTAGTGCATTCAGGGATAGAGACCATACAAAAATGATTCAAAAAGAACTCGAAATCATCAACAAGCTGGGATTGCACGCACGCGCTTCCGCCAAATTTACCCAGCTCGCCGCCAAGTTCAAGAGCGACGTCTGGCTGACCCGCAACGCGCGCCGCATCAACGCCAAGTCCATCATGGGCGTGATGATGCTGGCCGCCGGCAAGGGCGCGAAAGTGACCCTGGAAGCCGAGGGCGATGATGAGCTGGCATGTGTCGATGCGCTCACCGCCCTGATTAATGACAGGTTTGGCGAAGGCGAGTAATGCCCGCCGAACGCAGCCGCAGCCGCATTCCGACAGGTCACCCCATGGCATCTTTCACGCTCCACGGCATCCCGGTCTCCCGCGGCATCGCCATTGGCCGCGCGCATCTGCTGGCGCCGGCCGCCCTTGACGTCAAACATTACCTGGTCGCCCAGGAACAGATCGAAGCGGAAGTCCAGCGCCTGCAAAGCGCCATCGCCACCGTCCACAAGGAACTGCAAACCCTGTGGAACGAGCTGCCCAAGGATGCGCCCACGGAACTGGGCGCCTTCATCGACGTGCACGCGCTGATCCTGTCCGATCCGATGATTTCCGAAGCGCCGCTCGACATCATCCGCAAGCGCCACTACAACGCCGAATGGGCGCTGCTCACGCAGATCGATGAATTGTCGGCCCAGTTCGACGAAATCGAAGACCCGTACCTGCGCGAACGCAAGGCCGACATCCAGCAGGTGGCCGAACGCGTCTTGAAAGTCTTGCTGGGCACCGAGCAGCTGTTGCCCAAGGCGGCCGCCGAAGATGAATTGATGGCGCAGATGATCGTCGTCGCGCACGACATCTCGCCGGCCGACATGCTGCAGTTCCGCGACCGTTCCTTCATCGGCTTCATCACCGACGTGGGCGGGCAGAACTCGCACACGGCCATCGTCGCGCGCAGCCTGGATATCCCGGCCGCCGTCGGCATGTCGCAGGCGTCGATGCTGATCGAGCAGGACGACTGGCTGATCATCGACGGCGATGCCGGCGTCGTCATCGCCAACCCCAGCGCCCTGGTGCTGGAACAGTACCGCGAGCGCCAGACGGCCATGCAGCGCGCGCGCAAAAAGCTGGGCAAGCTGAAAAAGACGCCGGCCGTGACCAAATGCGGCACGCCCATCACCCTGCTGGCGAATATCGAGTTGCCCGAGGATTGCCCGTTTGCGCTGGAATCGGGCGCCAGCGGCGTGGGCCTGTTCCGCTCCGAATTCCTGTTCATGGGCCGCGCCCACAAGATTCCCACCGAGGACGAGCAGTTCGAAGCTTACCGCAACACGGTGCAGTCGATGAAGGGACGCGTGGTGACGATCCGCACCTTGGACATCGGCGCCGACAAGCCGCTCGACCAGGCCGACCATACGGCATTGAATCCCGCCCTGGGCTTGCGCGCCATCCGTTACTGCCTGGCCGAGCCGCAACTGTTCCTGACGCAGCTGCGGGCCATTTTGCGCGCCTCCGCCTTTGGCAAGGTGCGCATCCTGATTCCCATGCTGGCGCATGCGTTCGAGATCGACCAGTCGCTGGCCATGATCGCGCAAGCCAAGGCCAGCCTGCGCGAGGAGGGCGTCAAGTTCGACGACGAGGTCGAAGTGGGCGCCATGATCGAGATCCCGGCCGCGGCGCTGGCCCTGCCCATGTTTGTCAAACGCATGGATTTCCTGTCGATCGGCACGAATGACTTGATCCAGTACACGCTGGCCATCGACCGCGTCGATTATGAGGTGGCGCATTTGTACAATCCGCTGCACCCGGCCGTGCTGCAACTGATCTCCATGACGATCGCCGCCGGCCACAAGGCGGGCATCGACGTGGCCGTCTGCGGCGAAATGGCGGGCGATGTGAAGCTCACGCGCTTGCTGCTGGGCATGGGGCTGCGCGAGTTTTCCATGCACCCGGCGCAACTATTGGCGGTCAAGCAAGAGATCCTCAACAGCGACCTGGGCCTGATTGCGCCACAAATGCGCAAAATTATGCGCTCCATGGAACCAAATGTGATCGCGGAAGCCGTACAACAGTTGCAGCTCATGTAAACTGTCACCCTATCGGCATCAGGACACATCGCGCGCGGCAAGATGTGTCCTGATGCTAAAGTTGCAGCACCTATCATCGCGGTGCTGCATCGACTATGGCCCGTGGGGCCAACTTCCTTTTATAAACCGACACACATGTCATCCATTGGAATCGTTTCGCCGCAAACCATGTATTTTGCGCAACCCTTGCAGCTGCAAAGCGGAGCATCGCTGCAAGACTATATGTTGATGTATGAAACCTACGGCACCCTGAACGCCGACAAATCGAACGCGGTGCTGGTCTGCCACGCCCTGAACGCCTCGCACCACGTGGCCGGCGTCTACGCGGACGAACCGAAAAGCACGGGCTGGTGGGACAATATGGTTGGTCCCGGCAAACCGCTCGATACCAACAAATTCTTCGTCATCGGCGTCAACAACCTGGGTTCCTGCTTCGGTTCGACGGGCCCCATGCACACCAATCCCGCCACCGGCAAGCCGTATGGCGCCTCCTTCCCCGTCGTCACGGTGGAAGACTGGGTCAGCGCGCAGGCGCGCCTGGCCGATGAACTGGGCGTCAGGCAGTTTGCCGCCGTGATGGGGGGATCCCTGGGCGGCATGCAGGCGCTGGCGTGGAGCATCATGTTCCCCGAGCGCCTGCGCCACTGCGTGGTAATCGCCTCGACGGCCAAGCTGTCGGCGCAGAATATCGCCTTCAATGACGTGGCGCGCCAGGCCATCCTGTCCGATCCCGATTACCATGGCGGCGATTTCTATGCCCATGGCGTGGTGCCGAAGAACGGCTTGCGCGTGGCGCGCATGGTGGGCCACATCACGTATCTGTCGAACGATGACATGGCCGAGAAATTCGGCCGCAAGCTGCGCGACGCGGCGCAGACGGGCGACTACAAATTCGGCTTCGGCATCGACTTCGAGATCGAATCGTATCTGCGCTACCAGGGCGACAAGTTTTCCGAATACTTCGACGCCAACACGTATCTCTTGATCACCAAGGCGCTCGATTATTTCGATCCGGCGCGCGCGCATGGCGGCGACCTGGCCAAGGCCCTGTCGGGCACGAAGGCCAAGTTCTTCCTTGCCTCGTTTTCCACCGACTGGCGCTTTTCGCCCGAGCGCAGCCGGGAGATTGTGGAAGCGCTCGTATGCAACCGCCGCCAGGTCACGTATGCGGAAATCGATGCGCCGCACGGCCACGACGCCTTCCTGCTGGAAGATGCGCGCTACATGAACATGGTGCGCGCCTATTATGGCCAGGTATGGAACGACATCGGGGCGGGCTTGCCCGCTCCTGCACAGCACACCGCCGTCCGCCAGGGCGCGAAGGAGACCGCATGACTTTTGACGAATTGAGCGCGCTGCGCCCCGACCTGGCCTTCATCGCCCACTGGGTGCCGAACAACGCGCATGTGCTGGACGTGGGCTGCGGCGAAGGCGTGATGCTGCAGTATCTGCAAAGCGACAAGGAGTGCAGCGGCTACGGCATCGAGATCGCCGATGACAAGGTACTGGCCAGTACCGTGCGCGGCGTCAACGTGATCCAGCAAGACATGGAGAAGGGCCTGGCCATCTTTGGCGACAACAGCTTCGATACGGTGCTATGCCTGTCGTCCTTGCAGATGATGAAGCAGGTCGAGCCGCTGCTGCGCGACATCGTGCGCGTGGGCGCCGAGGCCATCGTCTCGTTCCCCAACTTCGCCTACTGGCCGCACCGCGTGGCGCTGCTCAAGGGCCGCATGCCCGTGTCGAAATCGCTGCCTTACCAGTGGTATGACACGCCCAACGTACGCTGCGCAACCATCAATGACTTCCGCGAGCTGGCCGAGGAATGCGGCCTGGAAGTGATCGAATGCGTGGCCCTGGCCGAAGGCAAGATGGTCTCCGTGCTGCCGAACCTGCGCGGCGACCTGGCCGTCTTCCGCCTGCGTAAAAAAGCGGTGCATTGATGACCACAAGCCCGGCGCCAGGCTGGCGTTCCTATGCCAATGGCCGCATGCTGGCCGTGCTGGTGCTGGGCTTCAGTTCCGGCCTGCCCCTGTTCATCCTGCTGTACCTGCTGCAGGCATGGCTGGCCAAGTCGGGCTTGAACGTCAAGGCGCTGGGGCTGTTCGCCCTGGTGCAGTTCCCGTACATCTGGAAATTCCTGTGGGCGCCCCTGATGGACCGCTACCGCATCCTGGGACTGGGACGCCGGCGCGGCTGGATGGCCCTGACGCAAGTGGCGCTGTTCTTTTCCATCGGCGGCATGGGCATGCTCGATCCGCTCACGCAGATCGGCCTGATCGCGGCCGCCGCCGGCGGCGTGGCCTTTCTGTCGGCCAGCCAGGATATCGTCATCGACGCCTACCGGCGCGAAATCCTCAGCGATAACGAGCAGGGCCTGGGCGCCGCCGTCATCGTCAACGCGTATAAAGTGGCGGGCATGGTGCCGGGTGCGCTGTCGCTGATCCTGGCCGACCGCATGCCGTGGCAGCCCGTTTTCTGGATCACGGCCGCCTTCATGCTGCCAGGCCTCGTGTGCACCTTGCTGATCAGGGAGCCGACCGTGTATGGCTCGCCGCCGAAGACCATGCGCGAAGCGATCATCTTGCCGTTCCAGGAGTTCATCGCGCGAGATGGTTGGCGTAACGCAATGTGGATCCTCGCCTTCGTATTACTCTACAAAATCGGCGACAGCATGGCCACGGCGCTGGCGACGAAGTTTTATCTCGACCTGGGTTTTTCCATGACGCAGATCGGCCTGGCCGCCAATACCACGGGTTTCTGGGCCAGCCTGGCCGGCGGCGTGGTGGGCGGCATCTGGATGCTCAAGCTGGGCATCAACCGGGGCCTGTGGGTGTTTGGCGCGCTGCAGGCCATCGCCATCCTCGGATTCGCCTGGCTGGCGCAGGCGGGGCCGAATACCATGCTATTGAGCGCCGTGATCGGCTTCGAAGCTTTCGCCAGCCTGGGCCTGGGTGCGGCCGCCTTTGTCGCGTTCCTGTCGCGCACCACGGACCCGCGCTACACGGCCACGCAATATGCGCTGTTTTCCAGTCTGAGCGCCGTGCCGCGCACCCTGATCAATGCCTCGGTGGGCTTCCTCGTCGCCGAGCTGGGCTGGTTCTCGTTTTTCATCGTTTGCTTCTTCCTGGCCTTCCCGGCCATGATGATGCTGCCTAAAATCGCTCCATGGAGGTCTGCCAATGGCACCAATATCCCTTAAACGTTACACCGTCCTGGCCAGCCTGTGCGCGGCCACCGCGCTGGCGCCCCTATCCGTCTCCGCCCAGCAGGCGACAGTGCAGGATGGCATCAAGGTGCGTCCCTTGTCGACCTCGCGCATCTTTGCCGGCGGCGCCGATTTCAATGCACAGTCGAAGCAGCAATATACGCAGCTGGTCAACGAAGCGAAGGAAAAAAATGCGCTGGTGCCGGACAGCGATCCGCAGGTGAAACGCCTGCGCGCCATCGCCCAGCGCATCATCCCGTTCGCCACGCGCTGGAACGAGGCGGCGGCCAGCTGGAACTGGCAGATCAACCTGCTCAACTCGGACGAGGTCAACGCCTTTTGCATGCCGGGCGGGCAGATCGCCTTTTACAGCGGCATCATCACCAAGCTGAACCTGACCGACGATGAAGTGGCCGTCGTCATGGGCCATGAAATCTCGCACGCCTTGCGCGAACATTCGCAGGCGCAGGCCGGCAAGGGCAACCTGGCCGCCGTCGGCGCCAAGCTGGCCGGCGCCGGCCTGTCGGCCTGGCTCGGCGTCGACCCGAATCTGACCAGTACCGCCACGAATATGGCGGCCAAGGGGGTGATGCTGAAATTCTCGCGCGACGATGAACGCGAAGCGGACCTGATCGGCATGGACCTGGCCGCGCGCGCCGGCTTCGATCCGCGCGCCGGCGTGGTGCTGTGGCAGAAGATGGCGGCCGTGAGCGCGGGCGCGCCGCCAGAATTCCTCTCGACCCACCCGTCGGGCAAGGACCGCATCTCGCAGATGAACAGCCACATGACGCAAGTGCTGCCCCTGTACGCGCGCAGCAAGGGCGTCAGCGTGGACGCCTTGCCGCCATACCGCAGCAACGCCATCGCGCAGCGCTAGGATGTCGAACCGCCACATCGCCGCACCCTTGCCCATGCGCGACGGTGTGGCGCCCAGCTACCTGTGGCTGCCGGAAGGGCAGTGGCCCGACATGCTGGCGTTTCTGCTCGAGCGCTATCCGCAGATCAGCGCCACGCAATGGCGGGACCGCATGGCGCGCGGCGAAGTGGTCAACGGTGACGGCGCCGTGCTGGCGCCCGACAGCGCATACCGGCGCGGCATGCGCATTTTTTACTACCGCGAGCTGGAGCGCGAAACGCCGATCCCCTTCCAGGAAGCGATCCTGTTCCAGGACGAGCATTTGATCGTGGTCGACAAGCCGCACTTCCTGCCCATGACACCGGCCGGGCGTTTCGTGCAGGAGACCCTGCTGACGCGCCTGAAGAAAAAGCTGGACTGCGCCGAGCTGACGCCGATCCATCGCCTTGACCGCGAGACGGCCGGCGTGGTGATTTTTTCGCGCCAGATCGCCAGCCGCGGCGCGTATCAATCGCTGTTCCAGCGCCGCGAAGTGCGCAAGACGTACGAGGCGCTGGCGCCGCGCCTCGATGGCCGCGATTTTCCATTTGCCTACCGCAGCCGCATGGTCGAAGGCGCGCAGTTTTTTCTCATGCGCGAGGAAGCAGGCGAGCCGAATTCGGAAACCATCATCGACGTGATCGAAGAGCGCGGCGATGTGAGCCTGTACCGGCTGCAGCCGCACACGGGGCGCAAGCATCAATTGCGCGTGCACCTGGCCTCGCTGGGCATCCCCATCGTCAACGATGCGTTTTACCCGGTGGCCCTGCCGTGCAAGGAAGACGACATGTCGCAGCCCTTGCAGCTGCTGGCGCGGGCCATCGAATTTGCCGACCCGTTGACGGGCGAGATGCGCCACTTTGAAAGCCGGCGCGTGCTCGCGTAACCCACACCACCAAGGACACAGCCAACAATGTTGTCGGATGACGGTCCTGCGGACCTAATCCGACCTACGGCAGATCAGGCGTAGGTCGGATTAGCGCGAAGCGCGTAAGCCGACACCGCCCGCGACGTGTCAAAGATCAGCTCTTGAGCGTGTAATCGATGATCAGCGGCGCATGGTCGGAAAAACGCTCGTCCTTGTAGACGCTGACCGTATGCGCCTGGGCCGCGATGCCGGGCGTGGCGACGTGGTAGTCGATGCGCCAGCCCACGTTTTTCGCGTAGGCTTGTCCGCGGTTGCTCCACCAGGTGTACTGGTCTTCGCGCTTGTCCAGGCCGCGGTGTACGTCGACAAAGCCCACTTCGTCGAAGACGCGCGTCAGCCATGCGCGTTCCTCGGGCAGGAAGCCGGAATTCTTCTTGTTGCCCTTCCAGTTTTTCAGGTCGATTTCATGGTGGGCGATGTTCCAGTCGCCGCAGATGACCACTTCGCGGCCCAGCGCCTTCAATGCCAGCAGGTGCGGCAGGAACAGTTCCATGAAGCGGAACTTGGCTTCCTGGCGTTCCGGGCCGGACGAGCCGGACGGGCAGTACACGGAAATGACGGACAGGTTGCCAAAATCACAGCGCACATAGCGGCCTTCGGCATCGAATTCGGGGCTGCCGAAGCCAATATGCACGGCGTCCGGTTCGACCTTGCTGTACACGCCCGTGCCGGAATAGCCCTTTTTCTCGGCGTAGTGGAAATGGCCATGGTAGCCGTGCGGGTTGAGGAATTCCGGCGTCATGTCGGGCAGTTGCGCCTTCAATTCCTGCACGCAGATGAAATCGGCCGTTTGCGTGCCCATCCAGTTGAAAAAGCCTTTTTTGGCGGCGGAACGGATGCCGTTCAGGTTGGCGGAGATAATTTTTGGCATAGGTCGAGAGTGAAAAGGGCGCTGGACGGGGCCGGCGGGCGCGGCATGGCGATTGTCTCGCCGGTGCGCGCGGATTAAAATACAGGCACTTTTAAAAAATGAGGCTAATGTGAATAATTTACGCCAGCAGTTTATCGCGTTTTCAGTATCCAAGGGAGTCTTGCGGTTTGGCGAGTTCACCACCAAGGCCGGACGCCAGTCGCCGTACTTCTTCAATGCAGGCCTGTTCCACGACGGCGCCACCCTGGCCGAGCTGGCGCAGTTCTACGCGCAGACCCTGCTGGACTCGGGCGTCGAATTCGACATGCTGTTCGGCCCCGCCTACAAGGGCATCACCCTGGCATCGGCCACCGCCGTGGCGCTGGCCGGCAAGGGTCGCAACACTTCGTTCGCCTTCAACCGCAAGGAAGCCAAGGACCATGGCGAAGGCGGCACCATCGTCGGCGCCAAGCTGCATGGCAAGGTTGTCATCATTGACGATGTGATCTCGGCCGGTACCTCGGTGCGCGAATCGGTGGACATGATCCGTGCCGCCGGCGCCGAGCCATGCGCCGTGCTGATCGCCCTGGACCGCATGGAGCGTTCCGGCCCGGACGGCCAGCTGTCGCCAAGTTCGGCGGTGCAGGAAGTGTCGAAACAGTACGGCATCCCCGTCATCTCGATCGGCAATCTGGACGACTTGTTCGGCTACCTGAATGGCGCGGGCGCCGATCCGGAACTGCTGAAACATAAAGAGGCTGTTTCCGCCTACCGCACGCGCTACGGTATTTAAGTCGTCTTGTCCAGCAGCGCCCGCAGCCGCGGGTCGCTGCAGGCGGTGGCAGCTTGCGGATGGCATTGCAACAGTCGCCGCAGCAGCGCGCCGCCGATGCCGCGCCGCCGGAATGGCGGTTTCACGAACAGCATGTTCACCGTCACCCCGTCCGCGCACTTGCTGATGTCGAGCATGGCCACCTGCTGGCCGTCGATCCACGCGCACAGCGCGCTGTCCCCTTGCCAGTCTATCTGCATCACGCCGCCAGCCATGGCTTGAGCGCCGCATGCAAGCCCAGGGCGAACAGCCCGGCAAAAAAACACCGTTTGAATACCTGCTGCGCGATGCGTCCGCGCAGCCATTGACCGGCCAGCATGCCGGCCAGCGCCGGCAGCAGCGCATACGCGGAGGCGCCCGCCGCACCCAGGCTGAAGTCGCCGTGCAGGGCCAGGCTGGCCGCCAGCGCCACGGTCGATGCCGTAAACGCCAGGCCCAGCGCCTGCACCAGCGCATCGCGCGCCAGCCCCAGTCCCTGCAGATATGGCACGGCGGGGATGACGAACACGCCCGTGGCGGCCGTCACCAGCCCTGTCGCCGCGCCCGCGACGGGCCCCAGCCACGCTTCGTGCCGGGCCGGTACGCGCAACTGCAGCGAGAACAGGCCGGCCAGCGCGTACAGCATCAGCGCCACGCCCAGCGCGACGACGGCCCAGACCCCGCCGTCGGTCGGCAGCAGGGCGCCGCCGGCCAGGGTGCCCGCCATGACGGCCGCCAGCATGGGCCACAAACGGCGCAGCAGGGCGCGCAGGCCGGGACCCACCGCCAGTTGCCAGACGTTCGTCACCATCGATGGCACGATCAGCAGGGCAGCCGCCTGCACGGGTGGCATGACAAGGCTGAGCGTGCCCATGGCCACCGTCGGCAAGCCCAGTCCGACTACGCCCTTGACGAAGCCAGCGACGAGGAAGCTGGCGCCGACAGCCAGCAGAAATGACGTCTCCATCTTTTTTATCCAGAGTGATTTTGCGTGGATTCTGCGCTTGCCCGGAGATTTCGCCAAGGTGGATTATTTTGAGTCAGCCTTAGTAAAATACGAAGGCTGATAAGATGGCGAAAAGGAGAGCCGCCATGCGCTTTGATCTGGTCGATTTGCAGCTGTTTGTCAACGTGGTGGAGGCCGGCAGCCTGACGGCGGGCGCCGCGCGCAGCCATCTCGCATTGGCCTCCAGCAGCGCGCGCGTGCGCGGCATGGAAGAGATGCTGGGCATGCCCCTGCTGCTGCGCGGTCGGCGCGGCGTGGAGCCGACGCCCGTGGGCCAGACCTTGCTGCATCACGCGCGCCTGGTGCTGCTGCAAATGGAAAAAATGCGCGGCGAGCTTGGCGAATTTGCGCGCGGCTTGAAAGGGCAGTTGCGGCTGCTGTGCAATACGGCAGCGCTCAGCGAGTTCTTGCCCGAGGCGCTAGGCGCTTTTCTCGACCGCCATCCGAACCTGACCATCGACCTGGAAGAGCGCCTCAGTTACGATATCGTCAAGGCTGTCTCGGAAGGGCTGGCCGACATGGGCATCGTGTCCGACTCGGTCGACATGCGCGGCTTGCAGACGTTCTTGTTCCGCCCCGACCGGCTGGTGGTCATCGCAGCGGCCGACGGCGTGCACCACCGCGCGCTCGGCCAGGATGGCGTCGTCGATTTTGCCAGCGTGCTGGATCACGATTTCATCGGCCTGGCCGACGACAGCGCGATGCAGCAGTACCTGGGCATGCATGCCGCGCGCCTGGGGCGTCCGTTGAAGGTGCGCGTGCGCCTGCGCAGTTTCGATGCCGTCTGCCGCATGGTGGCCAGCGGCGTGGGCATCAGCGTGGTGCCGCTGGCGGCTGCCAGCCGCTGCCAGCAGACGATGGCGCTGCGCTGCCTTGAATTATCCGATCCCTGGTCGGTACGCAATCTGACAATCTGCGTGCGCCAGTTCAGTGAATTACCCCTGTATGCGCGCCAGTTGATCGATCATCTGAAGGCGTGACAGGGCATGACAGGAGCAGCGATGCGTTTTTCAGAAGACAAGATGGCCAGCCTGCGGTGCAGCGACCAGGTCGAGCGGCCGATCCACATCTGGCAGCCGGAGCAGCCACGTGCAGTGATCCTGGCGATCCACGGCGGCATGGCGCATGCGGGCGACTACGTCACGCCGGCGCTGTATTTCCGCCAGCACGGTTTCGCCACCGTCAGCTTCGACATGGTGGGCCATGATGGCAAGCGCAAGGTCGATATCCCTTCGTTCGATGCCTTCCTCGACGACGTGGAGCTGTTCCTCGCCTGGGTCAAGCAGGCGTATCCGGGCTTGCCCGTATTCGTCATGGGCCATTCCATGGGCGGCCTGATCGCCACGCACCTGGGGCTGCGGCGCTTCGCGGGCGACCCGGCGATCAAAGGCTTCATCATCTCATCGCCGTATTACGTGAATGCGATTCCCGTGCCGAAGGTGCTGCAGATGCTGTCGGGCTGGCTGGCGCAGCGCTTCCCCATGATGAAGGTGCCGCTAGGAAACTTGACCATGCTGCTGACGCACGATCAAACCATCACCGCGCGCCATTTCCAGGACGAGCGCGACGGCATACGCGCCAGTGCGGCGTCGGTGCGCTTTGCCCATGCGCTGACGTCGGCGCAAAAGGAACTGGCGGGCGGCTTGTCGGACTGGCGCTTCCCCCTGTTCGCCGTGGTGGCGGGCGACGACAAGCTGGCCAACAGCCGCGCCACGGAGAGCATGCTGCGCAGCGTGCCCGATGGCCTGCTCGACTATCACTACTATCCGGCCAATTATCACGAGAACTTCAATGAAGTGAACCGCGACGTGATCTTCGCGGCCATTCTGGCGTGGATGGAGAAACTGCTGGCACCCGTAGCGCCGTGAGGCGCCAGTATCGTTATAATCGGTTCAACTGAATTCACCGCCGGCGCATGCCGGCCCGGTCCCCGCGGTACAGGGGAATACTCAAGGAACCAACGATGCGCTTGCTGATTGCCCTGTTACTCCCGTGGCTGACCTTTTTCACGATCGGCCGTCCGATCGCCGGCATCATTTGCCTGATCCTGCAAATCACCTTGATCGGCTGGCTGCCTGCGACGATCTGGGCCGTATATGCGCTGAGCCAGTACAAGACGGACCAAAAGATCGCCGAGGCCATGCGCCGGCGCTAACCTAAGACTGGCCTAAGCTGCGCTTCCTATCTTGATTCAACCGACATGAGGAGAGTGAGATGGCACCAGACAGACGCGGTACCTTGAACCTGGCGGCGGTAATGCTGGCCGCCGGGCTGTTGCTGGGAAGTGCGGCGCAGGCCCAAACCGACAGCGCACTGCCGCCCGTGCAGAAAAGCGGGGCGGTGGAATACCTGAGCGGCGGCATTGGCCTCGATGAATCGACGGCCATCCAGAGCGCCAGCCGGCATTGGCCCCTGAGTCTCGTGTTTTCCGTGCAGGCGGCGGGCAAGGCGGAATTTGCCTCCGACGTGAAGCTGGAGATACGCGACGCCAAGGGTGGCGTGGCGCTGGAAACGACGGCCAGCGGACCGTTCCTGCTGGCGAAACTGCCGCCAGGCAGCTACAGCCTGCGCGCCACGCTGGCCGGCAAGACACTGGAACGCACTGTGCAGGTCAAGGCGGGCAGCTCCGCGCGCGTGGAGCTGGTCTGGCCGGCGGGAACGAACCAGGGCCGGCCTTGATGCCGGGCGACGGCAAGGCACCTGAACGGGACTCGTCGGCGCGGGGCTTGTCGGCGCATATCCTGCCCACGTCGGCGACGATGGTCGGCGTGTGCATGACGGTGCTGTCGATCGGGCACCTGGCACCACGCGGCGAGGTGCGCGTGGCCATCGACAAGCTGCTGGCCATCGATGCCATCGTCTTTCTCGTCAGCGCCGTGCTCTCGTTCATGTCGCTGCGCCCCGGCCAGTCGCGCTTGCGCCACGAATGGTGGGGCGAACTGCTGTTCCTTTGCGGCCTGGCCCTGCTGGCGCTGGGCGCCGTGGTGCTGGCCTTCGTTATCAACTGACGTCGATCAACTGACCGCGAGCACGCGCCCTTCGGCCGCGCTTTGCAGCGCCAGTTCGATCAGGCGTATCGTCGCCGCCGCATCCTCGGCTGCCACGGGCGCCGGTGCGCCGTGGCGGATGGCGTCGGCCATGCCCTGGTAAAAGTCCTGGTAGCGGCCCGCCTGCATCTCGAGGTGTTCGACATGTCCGTCCGGCTGCGTGCCCAGATGCAGCGCGCCGCGCACGGGGTCCACGCCCCAGCCGGGCTGTCCCGGCCTGCCGCCCGCCTTCAGGGCATCTTCCTGCGGATCGAGGCCAAACTTCACGAAACTGCCCTTGTCGCCATGCACGGCGAAGCGCGCCGTCGGCGCCTTTACCAGGCAGCCCGCCTGCAGCACCACGCGCAGCCGGTCGTAGTACAGGACGATGTGCATGTAGTCGACGGCTTGCGCGCCATCGCGCTGCAGGACGATATCGGCGTACAGCTTTTCCGGCTGGCCGAACAGCTGCATGGCCTGGTCCAGCATGTGCGGGCCCAGGTCGTACAGCAAACCGCCGCCCGGCGCGCCGGACTCGCGCCAGCGCTGGCGGATCTCGGGGCGGAAGCGGTCGAAATGCGATTCGACGCTGGCGATACGGCCCAGGGTACCCTGGGCCAGCAGCGCTTTCAGGGTCAGGAAGTCGCCATCCCAGCGGCGGTTGTGATACACGCTGAGCACCAGCTTGCGCTCTTTTGCCAGCGCGATCAGGCTCTGTGCTTCGGTGCTGGAAATGGTGAATGGCTTGTCGACCACCACGTGCTTGCCCGCTTGCAGGGCCGCCTGCGCCAGGCTGAAATGCGCCTCGTTGGGTGCGGCGATGACGACCAGTTCGATGGACGGATCGGCAAACAGTTGCGCGGGCTCCGCATACACGGTCGCGTGCGGCCAATCCTTGTGCACGAGTTCCGGCTTGCTGGAAGCGACGGCCGTCAGTTCCAGGGCCTCGATGGTGGACAGGACGGGAGCGTGGAAGGTGGAGCCGGCAAAGCCGTAGCCCACCAGGCCGGTTTTGATCTTGTTCATGGCGTGTTCACAGGTGCGTGGAAGAATCCATGATCATACCCGCAAGCGGGCGGCGGCAGCGCTGCTGCGATGTTGCAACGCCGCCGCCGCTGCTTTTAGTTCAGGCTCCAGACGTATTGCACCTTGACGCTGGCGCTGACCGGCTTGCCGCCAGCGAGGGCCGGCTTGAACGTGCACTTGGCGATGCCGCTGCGCGCCGCCTCGTCGAGGGCCGGATGGCCGCTGCTTTTGACCACGCTCGATCCCGTTACCTTGCCGGTGGCATTCACGTCGAAGGACATGTTGACCGTGCCCTCTTCCTTCGCCTGCAGCGATGCGGCTGGCCAGACCGGCTTGCCGCAGACGCCAAAGTCGATGACGGGGCGGCGCTCCAGCACGGGCGCGCTGTCGGCGGCCATGGCCTGGCCGTAGATGCCGAGGCAGGCGCCGGCCAGGGCCAGCAGCGGTATGGCTGCTTTCCAGTTCAGGGTTTGTGGTGCGGGGCGCAGCAATCGTTTGATACGTGACATAAGATCTCCTCCGTTGGCCGCCTGGGCCAGGTGGTGGGTTGAGAACTGGAGGCGTTCCAGTTCCGAGAGTGCAAGAGCCAGACGCCGCGGTTCGCCCAGTTGTCTTGCTGCGAAATCATCTGCAATGTGTTCGCGTTCGAGGCGCACGCCGCGTGAAATCCACCAGACGGCCGGGTGGAAGAACAGCAGCGCCTCGATGGCGTTTTGCAGCAGGTTGATCAGATAGTCGTGGCGCCGGATGTGCGCCAGTTCGTGCGCCAGCAGCGCGTCGAGCAGGTGCGGCGGCATGCCGGTGACCAGCGAAGCGGGCACCAGCACCATGGGGCGCCAGATGCCGGCCGTGAGCGGGCTGGCGATGCCGTTTAGCACGCGCAGCCGCACGGGCCGCGTCACGCCGGCATCCTGGGCCATGCGCGACAGCCTTGTCTGCAGTTGTCCATGCGTGGCGCCGGTGTTCCTGGCGCTGCGCTCTATCCACAGCATGCCCATCGCCATGCGCACGGCCAGCACGGCGGCGCACAGCGCCCACACGCCGACGATGGCGCGCAGCAGCAAGTCCAGGTCGGGCAGGCTGTCGGGCGCCAGCAGGGCGGTCGGCAGCAAGGCGCTGGAGTACGGGGCGCCCGTGGCATCGCCGCCGGCCAGGCGCAGACACAAGCCCGCCGCCGGCCATGCCAGGCAGGCCAGCAGGGCGCCGCAACCGACGGCGTAGCGCGCCTCCGCACGCGCATTGCGCAGGGCCGCCCACGCCAGCGCCGTGGCGCAGCCGATCAGCAAGCCTTGCCACAGGAAGTGCAGCAGGGTCCAGCCTAGCGCCGGCACGAAGCCGTTCATGACTGATCGTCCTTGAGCATTTTTTCGATTTCCTCGCGTTCGGCGCGCGACACGCCCGTGCGCAGCGCCGCCAGCACCAGCGCCTTGGCCGAACCGGCAAAGGCTTTCTGCATCAATTCCTTGAGCAGGTTCGTCTGCAGGCTGTCCTGCGCCTGGGCCGGCGCATACACGTGCGAACGCTGGCTTGCATCGCGGATCAGCAAGCCCTTGCCGTGCATGATCTGCATCAGGCGCAACACGGTGCCATACGTGATGGCAGGCTTGGCCAGCGCCATCGCCTCGTGCACCTGCTTGGCCGTGGCGGCGCCCAGCGGCCACAGTGCCTGCAGCAGATCGAGTTCGGCTGCCGTCGGTTTCGGGATGTCGTGCGTCTTGGCCATGCTGTTTTCCTCTTGCCTGAAATTCAATATGGCTAGATTAAACCTTGTAGACAAAAATGTATACTTTAATTTGAGGCGGTCTGCAAATGCCCTTCAGTACGGAGGAAAAGTCTAGACAAGGCTGTTTATAAACGATGCGTACAGGCGAAAAAAAAGACGCCGCGGCGTCTTTTTTGGGGATGGGGGATAGTTAGCCCGCCAGCTTGGCCTTCAGCAGTTCCGTCAGCTGGGCCGGGTTGGCCTTGCCCTTGGATGCTTTCATGGCCTGGCCGATCAGCGCGTTGATGGCCGCTTCCTTGCCGGCGCGGTATTGCTCCACCGACTTGGCATTGGCCGCCAGTACTTCATCGACGATGGCTTCCAGCGCGCCCGAATCCGAGATCTGCTTCAGACCCTTGGCGTCGATGATGGCGTCGACCAGATGCTCGTCGCTGGACTTCGCTTCCCACATGCCGGCGAAGACTTCCTTCGCCGCCTTGTTCGAGATCGTGCCGTCGGCGATGCGCTTGAGCATGGCGGCCAGCTGCGCGGCGGAGACGGGCGCGTCATCCAGGTCCACGCCTTCGCGGTTCAGGGTCGACGAGACGTCGCCCATCAGCCAGTTGGCGGCGGCCTTGGCGTTTTCCTTGCCGGCCTTGTCGACCACGGCGACGAAATAGGTGGCCATGGCTTTTGATTGCGTCAGCACCAGCGCATCGTAGTCCGGCAGCGCGTATTCGCTGATGAAGCGGGCGCGCATGGCGGCCGGCAGTTCCGGCATCGAGGCCTTGACGGTGTCGATCCACGCTTGCGAGATGACCAGTGGCGGCAGGTCAGGATCCGGGAAATAGCGGTAATCCTGGGCGTCTTCCTTGCTGCGCATTTCGCGCGTTTCCTTGCGCTCCGGATCATACAGGCGCGTCGCCTGCACGACCTTGCCGCCATCTTCGATCAGTTCGATCTGGCGGCGCACTTCCACGTGCACGGCTTCCTCGATGAAGCGGAAGGAGTTCAGGTTCTTGATTTCGCAGCGGGTGCCGAATTCCTTCTGGCCGACGGGGCGCACTGAAACGTTGACGTCGCAGCGGAACGAGCCTTCCTGCATGTTGCCGTCGCACACGCCCAACCACATGACCAGCGAGTGCAGGGCCTTGGCGTAGGCCACGGCTTCGGCGGCGCTGCGGATTTCCGGTTCCGAGACGATTTCCAGCAGCGGCGTGCCGGCGCGGTTCAAGTCGATGCCGCTCATGCCGGCGTAGTCTTCGTGCAGCGATTTGCCGGCGTCTTCTTCCAGGTGGGCGCGCGTCAGGTTGACCGTCTTGGTGACGAATTCGCCATCCTTTTCATAGCCGAAGGTCAGGGCGCCGCCGATGACGACGGGGTCCTCGAATTGGCTGATCTGGTAGCCCTTCGGCGAATCCGGATAAAAATAGTTCTTGCGCGCGAAGACCGAGTGCGGCGCGACGGTGGCGCCGACGGCCAGGCCGAAACGGATCGCGCGGTCGACGGCCTGCTTGTTCATCACCGGCAGCACGCCTGGCAGCGCCAGGTCGACTGGGCTCGCTTGCGTGTTGGCTTCGGCGCCGTACTTGATCGGCGAACCGCTGAAAATTTTGGATTCGGTCGTGAGCTGCACGTGGTTCTCAAGACCGATGACGACTTCCCATTGCATAGTGTTCTCGCTTATTTTTTGGTGGCGCCGCCTGGGCGGCGCGAATTTTTTCTTAAATGCCTGCGGGGCTGCGCGTATGCCAGTCCGTCACTTGCTGGAACTGGTGGGCCACGTTCAGCAGCCTGGCTTCGCCGAAGTAATTGCCGATGATTTGCAGTCCGACGGGGCGCTTGCCGTTTTTCTCGCCGTCGCCAAAGCCGCATGGAATCGACATGCCGGGCAGGCCTGCCAGGCTGGTCGACAGGGTGTAGATGTCGGCCAGGTAGTTCGCCACCGGGTCATCCGTCTTGTCGCCCAGGTCCCAGGCGACGGTCGGCGCGACCGGTCCCATGATGACGTCGCAGACGGCGTTCGGGCCATTCAGCACGGCGTCGAAATCCTGCGCGATCAGGCGACGGATCTTTTGCGCCTTCAGGTAGTAGGCGTCGTAGTAGCCGTGGCACAGCACATAGGTGCCGACCATGATGCGGCGCTGTACTTCCGGGCCGAAGCCCTGCGCGCGCGACTTCTTGTACATGTCCTGCAAGTCCTTGTACTCGGTGGCGCGGTGGCCATAGCGCACGCCGTCGTAGCGCGACAGGTTCGACGACGCTTCGGCCGGCGCGATCATGTAGTAGGCGGGAATCGACAGGGCCGTGTTCGGCAGCGAGATATCGACCAGGGTGGCGCCCAGCTTTTCATACTGTGCCAGCGCGCCGCGCACGGCCGCTTCCACGTCCTTGGCCAAGCCCTCGCCAAAGTACTCGCGCGGCACGCCGATGCGCAAGCCCGTGAGGGGCAGGTCAAGGTCGCGCGAAAAATCTTCCGCCACGCCGCCCTGTTCCGGCGACAGGCTGGTCGAGTCGCGTTCGTCGAAGCCGGCCATGGCGGTCAGCAGCAGGGCGCAGTCTTCGGCCGAGCGGGCCATCGGGCCGCCCTGGTCCAGCGACGAGGCAAAGGCGATCATGCCGAAGCGCGAGACGCGGCCATACGTCGGCTTGATGCCGGTGATGCCGCAAAAGGCGGCAGGCTGGCGGATCGAGCCGCCCGTGTCGGTGCCGGTGGCTGCCGGCGTCAGGCCAGCCGCGACGGCGGCGGCCGAGCCGCCCGACGAGCCGCCTGGTACGGCATTCTTGTCCCACGGATTCCGCACGGCGCCGAAGGCCGAGTTCTCGTTGCCGGAGCCCATGGCAAATTCATCGCAATTGACCTTGCCCAGGGTGACCATGCCGGCCGCGCGGAATTTCTCCACCACGGTGGCGTCAAACGGGCTGGCATAGTCGGCCAGCATTTTCGAGCCGGCCGTCGTGCGCCAGCCTTTGGTGACGAACAAGTCCTTGTGCGCGATCGGCACGCCCGTCAATGGCGTGGCCGTGCCTGCGGCGATGCGTGCGTCCGCTTCGGCAGCCTGCGCCAGGGTCAGGGCACGGTCGACGTGCAAAAAGGCGTTCGAGTTGTCTGCTTCGATGCGGTCGAGGAAATGCGTCGCCAGCGCAACGGCGGAAATTTCCTTGTTCTGCAAGAGCGTGGACAGCTGTTTGATGGATTTTGTATGCATGGCGTTTCTATTTTTATCTATTCGGCAAGGTTGGGATTCGTGCACTGCGCCGTTCTAGCGCCTGACAGAAGCGTAGCGAGCGGAAGTGAGTTGTGGCCGAGAAGCGGAGCTGTGCTTTAGCACAGTGAGCATCGCAGGCCGCAAATCGCGACGCGCAGTAGCTTATGTCAGGTGCCAGTTACTCGATGACCTTGGGCACGAGATACAGGCCATCCTGTACCTTCGGCGCCACGGCCTGGTAGGCATCGCGGCGGTTTTGTTCCGTGGCGATGTCCTCGCGCAGACGCAGGGCGATATTGTCCATATGGGCGGCCAGCGGGTGGCTCAGGGGCGCCACGCCATCGGTATTGACGGCTTGCATTTGTTCTGCCAGTGCAAAAATCTTGTTCAATTGGGCCAAAGACGTGACGGCCTGGTCGTCGGCCATTTCAAGTTGGGCCAGGTGGGCGATGCGTTTTACGTCGGAGAGTGTCAGGGACATGGCGAATGGCGCGGAGTGCCGCGCATTAGTATTAAGTTGGCGTTTTGATAAAACGCGGGTATTTACTGCTATTTTGCTCACAAAAATCGAGGAATGCCGCGTAACTCGCGGCTGCAAGAGTCGCACTTTTCCATGGTTTTTGAGCAAATCGCATTCAAATTATAAGGTAGAATGGCGGGTTAATGCGTTGCCGGCGCTGATGGACTGCTGCCGCAGCATAGAAAAGATTGCGCAAGCGCCAAGCGAAACCCGGAAAAATCGCCTTTTGGATTTTCAGGGTGCCTGAAAGCGCCCGCTTTGAAACTCCCCATAAACAGCTTTTGCGCAGCTCGATGCGCTACAGGACACTCATGTTTGGTTTTTTACGCAGGTATATCTCCACCGATCTGGCCATTGACTTGGGCACGGCCAACACCCTTATTTATGTACGCGGCCTCGGTATCGTCCTGGACGAGCCATCCGTTGTCGCCATCCGCCAGGAAGGCGGTCCGAATGGCAAGAAGACCATTCAGGCAGTCGGCAAGGAAGCCAAGCAGATGCTGGGCAAAGTGCCGGGCAATATCGAAGCGATTCGTCCGATGAAAGATGGCGTGATCGCCGACTTCACCGTGACCGAGCAGATGCTCAAGCAATTCATCCGCATGGTGCACGACTCGAAATTCTTCCGTCCATCGCCGCGCATCATCATTTGCGTGCCGTGCGGTTCGACCCAGGTTGAGCGCCGCGCGATCCGCGAATCGGCCCTGGGCGCCGGCGCCTCGCAGGTGTACCTGATCGAAGAACCGATGGCTGCGGCCATCGGCGCGGGCTTGCCAGTGTCCGAAGCGACCGGTTCGATGGTGGTCGACATCGGCGGCGGCACCACCGAAGTGGGCATCATTTCGCTGGGCGGCATGGTCTACAAGGGTTCCGTGCGCGTCGGCGGCGACAAATTCGATGAAGCCATCGTCAACTACATCCGCCGCAACTACGGCATGCTGATCGGCGAACAGACGGCTGAAGCCATCAAGAAGGCCATCGGTTCGGCCTTCCCTGGCTCGGAAGTGAAGGAAATGGAAGTCAAGGGCCGCAACCTGTCCGAAGGCATCCCGCGTTCGTTCACCATCTCCAGCAACGAAATCCTCGAAGCGCTGACCGACCCGCTGAACAACATCGTCTCGGCCGTGAAAAACGCGCTGGAACAGACGCCGCCGGAACTGGGCGCCGACATCGCCGAAAAAGGCATGATGCTGACGGGCGGCGGCGCACTGCTGCGCGACCTGGACCGCCTGCTGATGGAGGAAACCGGCCTGCCGGTGCTGGTGGCCGAGGATCCGCTCACCTGCGTGGTGCGCGGTTCCGGGATGGCCCTGGAACGTATGGACAAGCTCGGCTCGATCTTTTCCTACGAATAATCTGACAGAAGGGCCGGAAACCAACTCCGGCCTTTTTTTGGTTTTGGCGCCGGCGTTTGACCGGGGCCTGCACGTTGGCGCACTGCGCCTGGCCTGATTATTGGAAGTCATGGAATACAGTCCTCCGCCACTTTTCAAACAAGGCGCCTCCGCCCGCGTCAAGATGATGGTGTTCGCCGGCATTTCAATCGCCCTGTTGCTGGTCGATTCGCGCATGCACGCGCTGACGGCCGTGCGCCAGGCCGTCGGCACCGTGCTGTATCCGGTGCAGATGGCAGCCCTGGTGCCGCGCGATGTGGCGGTTGGTGTCGGCAACTACTTCTCTTCGCTGTCCGCCCTGGAAAAACAGGTGCGCGACCTGAAACACGAACAGATCGCCTCGGCGCAGATCCTGCAGCAGGCGCAGCTCAACATCGTGGAAAACAACCACCTGCGCAAGTTGATGGAAGCGCGCGAGCGCGTGCCCGTCAAGACCATGATGGCCGAAGTGCTGTACGACACGCGCGATTCGGCCACGCGCAAGATCGTGCTCGACCGGGGCATCCAGCATGGCGTGGAACTGGGCCGCCCCGTGATCGACAACCTGGGCGTGGTGGGACAAGTCACGCGCGTGTTCCCGTTCACCTCCGAAGTGACGCTCCTGACCGATGAAGAGCAGGCCATTCCCGTGCAGCTGCTGCGCAATGGCGTGCGCAGCGTGGCCATCGGGCGCGGCAAGTCCGGCACCATGGAGCTGCGCTTCACGGCCCCCAGCGCCGACATCCAGATCGGCGACATCGTCATTACCTCGGGCCTCGACGGCCTGTATCCGGCCGGCCTGGCCGTGGCGCGCGTGACCCTGGTCGAGCGCAATGCGCATGGCCCGTTCGGCCGCGTCGTGTGCCAGCCGCTGGCCGGCATTGAACGCAACACCCAGCTGCTCATCTTGATGACGTCTCCGGAAATTCCGCCGCGTCCGCCCGCTGAAGAAGTCAAGACGGGGCGCAAGATCGCCGGCAAGATGGCACCGATCAAGGATCCCGCCAAGGAGCCTGCCGCTGCGACACCAGCGGCCGCCAATGCGGTGACCGCGCCGGCCGCGAAACCGCCGGCCAGCCCGGCGCCGAAACCGGCGGCGCCTGCCGCAACACCAGCAGCAACGCCAACCCCTGCCGCCGTGCCACCGAAGGAAGCGACACGATGAACCGCCCGCATTACATCCTGCTGCCGGTCAGCCCCCTGTTCATCGGGTTTTCCCTGCTGTGCGCTTTCCTGCTGAATCTGCTTCCATGGGGGCAGTTCGTCGGCGTGCCCGATTTCGTCGCCCTGGTGCTGGTCTTCTGGGGCATCCACCAGCCGCGCAAGGTCGGTATCGGCGTGGCGTTTTTCATGGGCCTGATGATGGACGTGCACGACTCGACCCTGCTGGGCGAGAATGCGCTGGCCTATACCTTGCTGTCGTACTTCGCCATCATGATGCACCGCCGCGTGCTGTGGTTCCCCATCATGACGCAGGCGCTGCACGTGCTGCCGCTGCTGCTGCTGACGCAGGCGCTGCAATTGCTGACGCGCCTGATCGTCTCGGGCCGCTTCCCCGGCTGGCTCAATTTCATCGAGAGCTTCGTCGCCGTCGCCCTGTGGCCCATCGTCACGTGGATCTTGCTGGCGCCGCAGCGCCGCGCCGTGGACCGCGACCATAACCGGCCGATTTGACGGGCGCCTGCAATGACTGAACTTAAGAACACCGAGCGCGAACTGCATTTTTTCCGCATGCGCCTGACCATCCTGGGCGCGCTCGTCTTCGTCTGCTTTTCGCTGCTGCTGGCGCGCTTCATCTGGCTGCAGGTGATCAAGCACGAGGACTACGCGACCAAGGCCGAGGACAACCGTATCGCCGTGGTGCCCATCGTGCCCACGCGCGGCCTGATCCTCGACCGCAACGGCGTGGTCCTGGCGCGCAATTACTCGGCCTATACGCTGGAAATCACGCCATCGAAATTGAGCGCCAGCCTCGATTCCGTGATCGACGAGCTGTCGACCCTGGTGCAGATCGACATCAAGGACCGCCGCCGCTTCAAGAAACTGCTGGAAGAATCCAAGAACTTCGTCAGCGTGCCGCTGCGCACGCGATTGACGGACGAGGAAGTGGCGCGCTTCACGGCGCAGCGTTTCCGCTTCCCTGGCGTCGAGGTGCAGGCGCGCCTGTTCCGCCAGTATCCGATGGGCGAGGTGGCGTCGCACGTGGTGGGCTTCATCGGCCGCATCAACCGCAATGAAGCGAAGGCGCTGGAAGAGGGCGAGGACGCGGCCAATTACAACGGCACCGACCATATCGGCAAGGAAGGACTGGAAAAAAGCTACGAAAAGCAGCTGCATGGCACCACCGGCTACGAAGAGGTGGAAGTGTCGGCCGGCGGGCGCGCCATGCGCACCCTGTCGCGCACGGCCGCCACTCCTGGCAACAATCTGATCCTGTCAATCGACATCGAGCTGCAGAAGGTGGTCGAGGAAGCGTTCGGCGAGTGGCGCGGCGCGGCCGTGGCCATCGACCCGGCCACGGGTGACATCCTCGCTTACGTGTCCAAGCCAGGCTACGATCCTAACCTGTTCGTCGACGGCATCGACCAGCAAAGCTGGAACGAACTCAATACCTCGTTGGACCGGCCGATGGTCAACCGTCCCCTGTCCGGCACCTACGCGCCCGGCTCGACCTTCAAGCCCTTCATGGCGCTGGCCGCACTCGAATTGGGCAAGCGCACGCCGAGCCAGTCGATTTCCGATCCCGGTTTCTTCATCCTCGGCGGCCACACCTTCCGCGACGACAAGGTGGGCGGCCATGGCACGGTGGACATGCACAAGTCCATCGTCGTTTCGTGCAACACCTATTACTACCAGCTGGGCCGCGACATGGGCATCGACGCCATCCACGACTTCATGAAACCGTTCGGTTTCGGCCAGCTGACGGGCATCGACCTGAATAACGAAAAGACGGGCGTGCTGCCGTCGACGGAATGGAAGCGCAACCGCTTCAAGACGCCGCAGCAGAAAAAATGGGTGGGCGGCGATACGATTTCGGTGAGTAACGGCTCCGGCTACAACTCGTATACGCCGCTGCAGATCGCCCACGCGACGGCCAACCTGGCCAATAACGGCGTGGTGATGAAGCCGCATCTGGTGAAGATCATCGAGGACGCGGCTACGCGCGCGCGCACCCTGACGGTGCCCAAGGAAAGCTACCGCATCGCGCTCAAGCAGGAAAACATCGACGTCATCAAGCGCGCCATGGTGGGCGTGACCAGCGAGCAGGGTGGCACGGCCGCGCGCATCTTCACCGGCGTGCAGTACACGGTGGGCGGCAAGACGGGTACGGCGCAGGTGGTGGGCATCAAGAAAAACGAGAAGTACAATGCCAAGCTGCTGGCCGAACGCCTGCGCGACAACGCCCTGTTTACAGCCTTTGCGCCGGCCGACAAGCCGCGCATCGCGATCGCCATCGTGGTGGAAAATGCGGGCTTCGGCGCCGGCGTGGCCGCGCCGATCGCGCGCAAGGCGCTCGACTACTACCTGCTGGGCAAGCGCCCGAGCGACAAGGAAAAGGACACCACCAAGGTGCCCAAGGAAGATGTCGACGAAGTGCGCACCCTGGAAGAAATCACTGACGAGCAGGCCGCCCCGGCGGTACCTGCCAGGCAATAAGGAAGCACATGCCCATTAACGAGAGGCGCTCGCTGTGGCGGCGCGCCAAACCCTATCTGGCGGTGTTCGATCCGCCGCTGATGATCATCATCCTGATGCTGCTCAGTACCAGCTTGCTGACCCTGTATTCGGCCAGCATCGGCATCCCGGGCAAGATCGAAGACCACCTGCGCAATATTTTGCTGTGCTTTTTCGTCATGTGGGTGGCGGCCAACGTCACGCCGCAGATGATGATGCGCATCGCCGTGCCGGCGTACACGATATCGGTGATCTTGCTGGTGGCCGTGGCGCTGTTCGGCACCATCAAGCTCGGTGCGCGGCGCTGGCTGCATATCGGCGTGATCGACATCCAGCCGTCCGAATTCCTGAAGATCGCCACGCCGCTGATGCTGGCCTGGTTCTTCCAGCATAATGCGGGCGCCCTGCGCTGGAAATCGTTCCTGATGGCGGCGATACTGTTGCTGGTGCCCGTCTACCTGATTGCGCGCCAGCCCGACCTGGGCACGGCGCTGCTGGTGGTGGCGGCCGGCTTTACCGTCATCTTCCTGGCCGGTTTGTCGTGGAAGGTGCTGGCCGGCTTGCTGATCACCTTTGTTTCATGCCTGCCGATCGCCTGGTCGCACCTGCATGATTATCAGCGCGACCGCGTGATGATGCTGATCGACCCGACCAAGGACCCGCTGGGCAAGGGCTTCCATATCATCCAGTCCATCATCGCCATCGGTTCCGGCGGCATGACGGGCAAGGGCTGGACGCACGGCACGCAAGCCCACCTGGAATTTGTTCCCGAGCGCACGACCGATTTTATTTTTGCCGTATATTCCGAGGAATTCGGCCTGGTCGGTAACTTGATCCTGATGCTGATGTATTTGCTGCTGGTGGGACGGGGGCTGATGATCGCCGCCAATGCCCCCAGTTTTTTCACTCGCCTGCTGGCAGGAGCGATCACTATGATTTTCTTTACTTACGCCTTTGTAAACATGGGCATGGTCAGCGGCATCGTGCCGGTGGTCGGCGTTCCCTTGCCATTCCTTAGCTATGGCGGCACCGCGCTGCTGACCCTGGGCGTGGCCACCGGTATCCTGATGAGCATTCAGCGCCACCGCAAGCTGGTGCAGACCTGATGCGCGCGCCTTTCGATACTTTCGCCATGCGCGGGTTGGGCCTGACGGTCTTGCTGACCCTGGCCGCTTGCGGCACGACGCCGCAAAAGCCCGCATCGAATAACGTGCCGCTGCCGTCCGGCGGCAAGGTCAAGGTGCCCGTGCGCCAGGATCCCACCTTGCCGGCATTGCCGGCGGCCGGCTCCGGGCGCGGCGGCTATTACAAGGATGACGGCCCGGGCGACAATCCGCCGGCCAACCTGCGCGACGTGCCCGATGCGGAAGTGCGCAACGAGCCGTATTCGACGCGCTCGAACCGCCCGTATGTCGTCTTCGGCAAGACCTACACGCCGATCACCGACAATGAGCCCTTCAAGCAAAAGGGCACGGGCACCTGGTATGGCAAGAAATTCCATGGCCAGCGCACCTCGTCTGGTGAAATCTACGATATGTACAAGATGACGGCGGCCCATCCGACCTTGCCGATTCCGTCGTATGCGCGCGTGACGAGCATCGACAGCGGCGAGCAGGTGATCGTGCGCATCAACGACCGCGGCCCCTTCCATGCCACGCGCGTCATCGACGTGTCGTACACGGCGGCGCTGAAACTGGGCTTCCTCGGCAAGGGCAGTCACCAGGTGGTGGTCGAACGGCTGCTGCCTGCCGATATCGACGCCATCCTGGCCGCCCGTGCGGCACCGAAGCCGGTGCCGTCCGTGGTGGCCATCTCCATCGATACGCCGGTGGAAACGGGCGCCGTGGTGCAGCCGGAAGTGTCGTCGCAAATGCTGCCCGTCGACGCGACGGTCGCCGCACCGGCACCGGCGGCGCTGGCCAGCGGTTTCTATCTGCAGCTGGGCGCCTACTCGCGCGCCGACAATGCGGAAACGGGCCGCTCGCGCCTGGAACCCTACGCGGCAGCTTTGGGTACCCTGGGCGTGGTGCAGGCCGGGAATCTGTTCCGCCTGTACGGTGGCCCATTCTCGAGTCGTGCCGATGCGGCGCGGGCGGCGGCCAGCCTGCCTGAATCGACAGGCATCAAGCCCATCGTCATCCAACGATAGGCGCGGGCCAGGGGTTTATTTGCAGCTGCGCAGTTCCTGGTCAGGGAATTGCGTTTTGATCTTCTCGAGACGCGCGCGCGTGGCGGCGTCGAGGTCGCGGAACTGGTAGGCCAGCTGCTTGCCGGCGCTGTAGCGCGGCGCGACGCGGGCGCTGTGCACGCCCTGTTTGTTGAGCGATGCCAGCTGGCTTTGCGCGCTGGTTTCCGACTTGAACACGCCCAGTGAAATGCCCCAGCGCAGCGGGCTGCTTTCATTCATGATGAAGTAATTCGTCACGCCCAGCTGCTTCAATTCACCGGCCTTGCGGTCGGCGCCTTCCTTGCTGCCCTGCGGCGGGATATACACCATGTAGCTGGAAATCTCCTGGCCGGCCACGTTGCGGCGCGACTGGCGGTCGCCCAGGTCCAATGCCGCCACTTGCGCTTCAAAGCGGCGCCCATCGGCCAGCAGGAAATTGCCCACTTCCGTGCAGGCATACGATGTCGGCGGTGCCGGTGCCACCGCCGTCGGCGTCGCGCCCTCTTCGGCGGCAGGCGCCGTGGCCTGCTCCTGCGTCAGCAAGGTGAGCTTGCCCGCCTGCAGCTGGTTTTTCAGGCGCGCCGGTTCGCGCGTCTCGGTGCGAAAACTGCCCAGATAACCCTGGCCGATGGCCAGCACCAGCAGGTTGACGCCGGCCAGCAGCCAGAAGACGAATTTCAGCATACGTGGTTTCCTTGTGTTCCTGCGGTCCCGGCGCGCGCGGCCGCCTGCAGGCCGAGCATGACGATATTGTCCACCAGATGCAGCGGCACGGCCAGCGCCAGGGCCGGTGCGATGCGCGGTGCGGCGCCGCCCGACAGCAAACAGGCGCTGGCGCCATGCATGCGCACGGCCCGTTCGATGGCGCCCGCCTGTGCCGCCAGGCAGCCGGAGAGGATGGCGTCGTCCGTGTTGTCGGCAAAGCCGGCCGGTAGCAGGGCGTCGCTGGCGATTTGCGGCAGCTGCGCCGTGTTGCGCGCCAGCGAGCTGGCCATCAATCCCAGTCCCGGCAAGATCATTCCGCCGAGGAAAACGCCATCGGCCGTGACGGCGTCGATGGTGGTGGCGGTGCCGCAATTGGCGACGATGACGGCTTGGCCAGGCGCCAGCGCCTGCGCGCCGATGGCGGCGGCAAAGCGGTCGCAACCCAGCTGCGACGGTGCGCGGTAGCCATTCGTGAGGCCCGCCAGCTGCGGCAGCGATACAAAGTCGCGGGCGACGACCGGCAGCATGGCGCGCAGGCGCGTGCCGATGGCGGCGCCTGCCACGTTCGACAGCAGCGCTTCGCTGATGCCGAGTGTCTCCCACTGCGCGGCCAGGGTGTCGATCTGCGCATGCGCGACGGCGCCGCTGGCCAGCCAGCCGCCGAGGGGACTGCCGGCGGCCACGAGCGCCCATTTGATGCGCGTATTGCCGGCGTCGATCAGCAGTAGCATGCGCTTACTCCCCCGTCAGGCGCAAGGACACGTCGCCGGACATGATTTCCTGCAGGCCGCCATCGCTGCGCAGCAGCAGGCGGCCAAGGTGGTCCACGCCTGCCGCCACGCCTTGCTGCAGCAATTGGCCATTGTCGAGGATTTTCACGTGCTGGCCTTGCCAGGCGTGCAGCGCGTTCCAGCGTTCGGTAAACGGTGCAAAGCCCGTGTCGTCGAATTCGGCCAGCACGCCGGCCAGGCGGCTGAGCAGGGCGGCCACCAGGGTATTGCGTTCCATCTGCGCCAGCCAGGGCACGGCCGAGACGCTGCGCCCGATCTGCCGTTCCAGCGCATCGGGCATCAGCAGATTGATGCCGCAGCCGATGACGGCCCACACGCCGCCGTCCGCTGCCTGTTGGGTCTCGACGAGGATGCCGGCCAGCTTGTGGCCATCCTTGAGCATATCGTTTGGCCACTTCAGCTGCACCGGCACGCCCAGCGACGTCATGGTCTCGGCCAGCGCCACGCCGACGGCCAGCGGCAAGCCGACCAGCTGCTGCAGCGGCCCCTTGAAGCGCCAGGCCAGCGAAAACATCAGGCTGGCGTCCGGCTGCGACACCCACGGCCGCCCGGCGCGCCCCCGTCCGGCCGTCTGCTGGCCGGCGATACGCAGGGTGGGGCCGGCCAAGGTGGCGCAGCGCGCCAGCAGGTCGGCGTTGGTCGATCCCGTTTCGTCGACCACCTCGATGGCCACGTGGGAGGCGCCCGTGGCGCAATGGGCGGCGATGGCCGCGCTGTTCAGGTCTGAGTGCTTCGTCATGGGGAGAGGTTGATTTTACTGGCTGCCGCCGGATGGCTTGCTGCGCGCCTTGTGCGGCGCGTTGGCGAAGGCCATGTCGTAGACGGCATTGGGCAGCGCGCGCAGCAGCTTGGCGACGACGCCCATCTGCCACGGGATCACGCGGTAGCTGTCGCCGTCGGCGATGGCGCGCGCGGCGCGCACGGCGAATTTTTCGGCCGGCATCAGGAATGGCATGCGGTAGGCATTGTGGCGCGTCATCGGCGTGTCGATGTAGCCGGGCGTGATGGTGACGACCTTGACGCCCGCCGGTTTCAATTCCAGGCGCAGCGATTCGCAGTAGCTGATGACGGCCGCCTTCGAGGCGCTGTAGGCTTCGGCGCCGGGCAGGCCGCGGATGCCGGCCACGCTGCCGATGCCTACCAGGCGCCCGCTGCCCTGGCTTTTCATGGCGGCGATGAAGGGCGCGAAGGTGGCGACGGTAGCCGTGACGTTGATGGCGATGAGGCGCGCGAAGGCGTCGAGGTCTTCCGCGTGTTCGCTCAAGGTACCGTAGGACACGCCGGCGCTGGCGATGACGACGTCGATGCCGCCCGCATGGGCGATGAAGTCACCGGCGGCGCTTTTCAGGGCGGCGTGGTCGCATACATCGACGGCGTAGGCGCGGTGGCGTTCAGGGTGGGGCAGGGAGGCGATCAGTTGCTGCAGGGTGTCGCCACGGCGGGCCAGCAAGCCCAGATGGGCGCCCTGGCGCGCGTACTGCAGCGCCAGGGCGGCGCCCAATCCGCTCGACGCGCCCGTGATGAAAACGCGATGCATCAGGCGATGCCCGGGCGCGCCAGGGAAGTGGCCATGCTTATTTCTTTTCCGCTTTGGCTTTCGCGACCAGCACGTCCATCACGCTGAGCGCCTGGGCGTTCAGCTGCTCTTCGTTCCTGGCCGACTTGCTGCCCTGATCGGCCTGCGAAGGCGAGGTGATGTAGCGGCCATCGATGGCGATCATGGGCCAAAACGTCACGTTATAGCCCTGCATCATGGCGTCAGCGCGGCGCACGCGGGCCGAGACGCCCATCGAACGGTAGGTGTCGATGAATTTCTGGCGGTCCACGCCTTGCTTGGCGACGAAATCGAATACGGCGTCGTCCGTGTTCAGGCGGTTGCGTTCCACGTGCATGGCGTGGAATACGCTGGTGTGCAGCTTGTCGACCAGGCCCATGGCTTGCAGGGTGAAGAACAAACGCTGCTGCGGCGCCACGCTGTCATCGCGCGACACGTGCACGCGCTTGAAGACGATGTTGTCGCCCTGTTTCTTGACCCAGGCCGCCAGCTGCGGTTCGAGCACGTTGCAATGGGGGCAGTAATAGGCGAAGAATTCCGTCACTTCGATTTTCTTGCCCGATTCCGTCGCCTGCGGCGTAGGCAGGGTTTCGTATTCGACGCCGTTTTTCGGCTCGGCCGGCGAGGCAGATGCGCCCATGGCGGCGGTGCACAGGGCGGCGGCGAACAGGATTTTCTTCAGAAAACGCATGCTGGTTCCTTATTTTTGGTTGCGGACGACGGCGACATCGATGCCGTTTTCAGACAGTTTGGTGCGTGCGCGGTTCATCGCTTCGAGCTGGTTGAACGGCCCGATGCGCACGCGGTGCAGCACGCCGGCGTCGGTGCTGCGGTCGCTGATGGCCGCTTCGAAGCCGAGCAGCGCCAGTTTGCCGCGCGTGCTTTCGGCGTCCGACATGTCATGGAAGGCGCCGGCCTGCAGATAATAAATCCATTTGTCGCTGGCTGCATCGGCCTTGGCCTCTTTTGCGTCGGCCTTGGCTTGCGGCGCGGGCGCCGCTGGTGCTGCCGCTGGCGTTTTCGGCGCCGGCTTGTCCTTCAATGTACCGATCAACTCCTGCAGCGCGTCCGGCGGTGGCGCCTTCGGCTGCTGCGCTGGCGCCGGCGCAGCAGGCTGCGTCGGCGTGACAATCTCGCGCGGCTCCTTGGAGAAGTCGCGCGCCGCTTCCTTGGCCGCTTCCTTGTTGCCATACATCGGCTTGTTCGGGTCGGCGATCTGGCCGGCCGTCGGTTCGGTCGATTTGCCGGCCTTGCCCGACTTGTCGGTGAAAGGCGAGGCGCCCTTGGTGATCACCAGGGCGACCACCACGGCGATGCCCAGGCCGATGACCAGGCCGATGATGATGCCGACCAGGGTATTGCCCTGCTGGCGCCGGGTCGAAGAGAAGCGGGAAGCGTGATTCATTTTGACGGTTAGACCTTCGCGATTACATTTTGTTTGGCGCGGACACGCCGATCAGTGCCAGGCCGTTGCGCAGTACCTGGCGCGCGGCGATGACGAGGGCCAGGCGGGCCATCTTGACGGCTTCGTCCTCGACCAGCACTTTTTCGGCGAAGTAGAAGCTGTGCAGGTTGGCGGCCAGGTCGCGCAGGTAGAAGGCGACCTGGTGCGGACCCAGTTCCGCTTGCGCACGCGCCAGCATTTCCGGGTAGGCGGCCAGGGTCGCCAGCAGGGTCGCTTCGGTCGGCGCTGTCAGGGGAGACAAGTCGACGCCGGCGACCGTGCTTGCATCGCCGCCCCAGTTTTCCAGGATGCGGCAGATGCGCGCATGCGCGTACTGCACGTAATAGACCGGGTTTTCATCGGTGGTTTTCAGCGCCACGTCGACGTCGAAGACGAATTCCGTGTCGGCCTTGCGCGAGATCAGGAAGAAGCGCACGGCGTCGCGGCCCTTGGCGATATCGCCGCCGCCCGACCATTCGATCAGGTCGCGCACGGTCACGTAGGAACCGGCGCGCTTCGAAATCTTGACTTCTTCGCCGTCCTTCATGACGGTGACCATCTTGTGCAGCACGTAGTCGGGGTAGCCTTGCGGGATGCCCATGTCGACGGCCTGCAGGCCGGCGCGCACGCGCGCGATGGTGCCGTGGTGGTCGCTGCCCTGGATATTGATGGCCTGCACGAAGCCGCGCTGCCATTTCACCAGGTGATAGGCCACGTCCGGCACGAAATACGTGTAGGTGCCGTCCGTCTTGCGCATGACGCGGTCCTTGTCATCGCCGAAGTCGGTGGTGCGCAGCCACAGCGCGCCATCCTGTTCGTAGGTGTGGCCCGCCTTGATCAGGGTTTCCACGGCGCTATTGACCTTGCCGTCCGCGTACAGCGACGATTCCAGGTAGTAATTGTCGAACTTCACGCCAAACGCCTGCAAGTCGATGTCCTGCTCGTTGCGCAGGTAGGTGACGGCGAACGGGCGGATCGAATCGATGTCTTCCACGTTGCCATTGGCCGTAGCAGGCTGGCCATCGCTGGCCGAGACGGTCTTGCCGGCCTTGAAGTCGCTGGCGATATCGGCAATGTAGTCGCCGTTGTAGGCGGACTCGGGCCATTCTGCGTCGCCCGGCTTGAAGCCGCGCGCGCGCGCCTGCACGGAGTTGGCCAGGGTCTGGATCTGCACGCCGGCGTCGTTATAGTAGAACTCGCGCGTCACCTGGTAGCCTTGCGCGTCGAACAGCGAGGACAGGGCGTCGCCCAGGGCTGCCTGGCGGCCGTGGCCCACGTGCAGCGGACCGGTCGGGTTGGCCGAGACGAATTCCAGGATGACCTGCTTGCCGGCGCCTGCCGTGCTGCGGCCATAGCTGTCGGCCTCGCCCAGGATGGTTTTCACCACGGCTTGCTTGGCGGCGGCGGAGACGCGCACGTTGATGAAGCCGGGCCCGGCGATTTCCACTGCCTCGACCAGGCCCTTGCCTGCAGGATTGGCCAGCACGGCCGCAACGATGGTTTGCGCCAGTTCGCGGGGATTCTGTTTCAGCTGCTTGGCCAGTTGCATGGCGATATTGCAGGCGACGTCGCCATGCGATGCATCGCGTGGTCGCTCGAGCACTACGCTAGGCGCAAGCGAAGTGCCGGCCAGGACGGGAGCGAGGGCGGCCTGGAACAGGGCGATGATTTCTTGTTTCTGTTGGGCGAGCATGAGCAGGATGGCGGTGGAACCGCGTTAAGAATGAATAGAATGAATCAAAAAGCAAAACGGACGGCAAGTACCCAAGCCGCCCAGACTGCGTTAATTATACTGGTTTGCTGCCGGGAACAATACGCCAGCCGGCAGTGTCCCCGTGCCGGCGCGTTTCACGATATTATCAGGACAGCATGCCCATGTTGGTGCACGAAAACATCAGCATGGGACATTCTGCTTGTATATATGCAGTTTTTTGCCGCAATTTACATGTATCGCTGCAATCGCTTGGGTCAGAGGGCGCCACAAACGCTACAATCGACCCTTTATTGATGACGCGCGGCCGCGACTTTGCCACCATGCAGCCCGCCGCGCGCAGCCACACCGGATAACTATGAACAAGCGCCCCACGCTGAAATTGAAAACCAAGCCGGCGCCAGGCCAGGCTCCTGCCGCACCGAAACTGCGTCCCAGCTACCATCCCGACCTGAAACCGGTCTTGCAGCCAGGCTTCCAACCCGATTTGCGTGCCGATTCGCTGGCGTTTTGCCTGCTCGGCGCGGCCAATGCCGTGGCGCAAGTGCGCACGGGCACGGCCCTGCCGCAGGCGCTGGCCAAGGTGTTTGCGCAATCGAACGCCAGCCCGCAGGCGCGCGGCGCCATCCAGGATATTTCCTACCGTACCATGCGCCAGCTGGGCCGCAGCGAAACCCTGGTCGGCCTGATGACGTCGAAGGCGCCCGAGCCGCCGATGCTGGCCGCCCTGCTGTGCTGCGCGCTGTCGCTGATGTCCGCCGAGCCGGGTGAACAGCCGTACGAAGAATTCACCGTGGTCGACCAGGCCGTCACGGTCGCCACCTCGCACCCCGACCTGGTGCACGCCAAGGGCATGGTGAATGCCGTCTTGCGCCGTTTCTTGCGCGAGCGCAAGTCCTTGCTGGAAGCGGCCCTGCAGCAACCTTTGGCGCAATGGAATTATCCGCAGTGGTGGATCGACTCGCTGCGCCTGGCCTATCCGCGCGACTGGCAAGCCATTCTGACGGCCGGCAATGCCGTGCCGCCATTGACCTTGCGCGTGAATCGCCGCAAGAGCACGGTCGAAGCGTATCTGACCGTGCTGGCCGAGGCGGGCATTGCCGCGCGCCAGGTGGGGCCGTTCGCCGTGCGCCTGGACAAGCCGATCGGCGTGGCCTTGATCCCCGGCTTCGAGCAGGGCGTCGTTTCCGTGCAGGATGCTGGCGCGCAATTGGCCGCGCCGCTGCTGGATTTGCAGGATGGCATGCGCGTGCTGGACGCCTGCGCGGCGCCGGGCGGCAAGACGTGCCATATCCTTGAGCTGGCCGACGTGCAGGTGACGGCCATCGATGCGGACGCCAAGCGCCTGCCGCGCATCGCGGAAAACCTCGAGCGCCTGGGCCTGGACGCCACCTTGAAGGCGCAGGATGCGCAATCGAGCGCGTGGTGGGACGGCCAGCAGTTCGACCGCATCCTGGCTGACGTGCCGTGCACGGCTTCGGGCATCGTGCGCCGCCATCCTGATATCCGCTGGTTGCGCCGCAAGGGCGATGCGTTCCAACTTGCAACACTTTCATCCAAAATTCTGGACAACCTGTGGCAGATGCTGCGCCCCGATGGTAAATTGCTGTTCGTGACATGTTCATTGTGGCCGCAAGAGTCCGAGGCACAGGCGGCGGCATTTGCGGTACGCAATAATGCAACCCGATTGACAGCGCCTGGCCAGCTGTTGCCGACTGGCAGCGCGGAGCAGGACCACGACGGTTTGTTCTATGCGCTATTCCAAAAAAATGCGGCTTGAGCGATTCGTCGATACTTATCCTACGGACTACACCGGCACACTTGTGACAACACGACTCTTCCGACTCCTGGCCCTGCTGCTGATGCTGGCATGTACCATGCCACGCGCGCATGCCGCCGATATGGTCGAGATCACCCGTGCCTACATCGAGTCGAGCGAAGAGGGCTACAAGCTGGCCGCCACGTACTCCTTCGAGCTCAATCACGACCTCGATGATGCGGTACAGCATGGCGTGCCGCTGTATTTCACGACCGAAATCGAACTGACCCGGCCCCGCTGGTACTGGTTCGATGAAAAAGCCATCGTGGCGCGCCAGACCAGCAAGCTGTCCTACAACGTGCTGACGCGCCAGTATCACGTGTCGGGCGTGGGCTTGCAGCAAAGTTTCCCCACCCTCGACGATGCGCTGTTCCTGATCCGCCGTCCCAGCCGCTGGCTGGTGGCGCGGCGCGGCGAGCTGAAAGTGGGGCAGACATATAACGTTACCTTGCGCATGGGCATGGACCGCGACTACCTGCCCAAGCCGATACAGGTCAATGCCTTCAATAACAGCGACTGGCGCCTGGCTTCGAATAAAAAAACCTTCTTGTATACGGCGGAGTAGTGAGTCAAGCATTGCGCTATCTGCTGGTGGTGGGCGGCGGCATCGTCAGTATCCTGCTGTTCCTGCTGGCGTCGGCTTCCGATAATTCCGGCTTTTTCGACCGCTACTACACCTGGCTGCTGGGCTTGAACGCGGCCGTGGCCGTGTCCCTGCTGGCGCTGGTAGGCATTTCCCTGGCGCGCCTGTACGCGCGCTACAAGAGCGGCAAGTTCGGCTCCAAGCTGATGACGCGCCTGGTGATGCTGTTCGCCGCCGTCGGCATCCTGCCGGGCCTGGTGATTTTCCTTGTTTCCGTGCAATTCGTCTCTCATTCCATCGAATCCTGGTTCAACGTCAAGATCGAAGCGGCGCTGGAATCGGGGATTGAACTGGGCCGTGCCGGTCTCGATGCGGCCCTGGTCGAGCTCGACCACCGGGGCCGCAAGGCCGTCGAAGAACTGGGCGCCGACCCGGTGGCCGGCCCGGCCGTGCTGACCAGCCTGCTGCGCGAAGAGGGCATGCAAAATGTCATGCTTGTCAGCGGCGATGGCGTGCTGCTGGCCAGCGCCGGGCCGCATAGCGCAGCCGACTTGCCGACGCCGGCCATGCTGGTGCAGGCGGCCTTGCCGGCCGGCTATGCCTCCGCCGAGGGCGGGCTGGAGCTGCACGACGATGGCACGGAGTCGGGCGGCGGCGGATTCCGCTCTGGCTTGCCCGCGTCGGTGGAAACGGCGGCCAGCTTGCGCCTGCGCGTGCTGGTGGCCGTGCCGGGGCCTTCCGTCTCGCCCCGCTACCTGCAATTGCTGCAATCGGTACCGCCCAAGCTGGCGACGAATGGCGAAGTGCTGCGCGCCGCCTACAGCGAATACAAGGAACGTTTCGTCGCGCGTGTGGGACTGCGCAAGATGTACATGGAAATCCTCACCTTGACCTTGCTGCTGGCCATCTTTGGCGCCATCGGTAGCGCTTTCCTGATCGCGGGCAACCTGGCCCAGCCCCTGCTGCTGCTGGCCGAAGGCACGCGCGCTGTGGCCGAGGGCGACCTGTCGCCGCGCCCCATCGTCGCCACCAAGGATGAACTGGGTACCCTGACGCAATCGTTCAACATCATGACGCGCCAGCTGCTCGATGCGCGCACGGCCGTGGAAAGCAACCGCGCCGCCCTGCAAAACGCCAAGGCCCACCTGGAATCGGTGCTGGCGAACATGTCGGCCGGCGTGATGGTGCTCGACGGCGATTTCAAGCTGGTGACCTGCAACGAGTCGGTCGAGCGCATCCTGCAGCATTCGGGCATGAGCATGGTGGGCCAGCCGCTGGCGCATATTGCTGGAATGGAAGAATTTGGCGGCGCCATCATCAGCGCCTTCACGGCGCAAAGCGCGCAATCGGCATCGGGCCGCAACCAGCAGCGCCTGCACTGGCAGCGCCAGATCGAGATTCCCCGCCGCCTGGGCAGCAGTGCCGACGAGCATGACATCACCTTGCTGGCGCGGGGCTCGCGCCTGCCGCTGGAGTCCGGCAGCGGCTACATCGTCGTGTTCGATGATATTTCCGACGTGATTTCCGCGCAGCGCTCGATCGCCTGGGGCGAAGTGGCGCGCCGCCTGGCGCATGAAATCAAGAATCCGCTCACGCCGATCCAGCTGTCGGCCGAGCGCCTGCAGATGAAGCTCGAAGGCAAGCTGGAGCAGCCGGACGCCGACCTGCTCAGCCGCGCCACCACCACCATCGTCAAGCAGGTCGATGCGATGAAGCGCATGGTCGACGACTTCCGCGACTATGCGCGCACGCCGCCGGCCGTGCTCACGCCGCTGCGCTTGAACGAGCTGATCGAAGAGATACTGAACCTGTACCTGCGCGGCGACGATGGCGACATCATCCATCCGCTGCTGGCGCCGAATCTGCCGATGGTGATGGGCGATCCGACCCAATTGCGCCAGGTGATCCATAACCTGCTGCAGAATGCGCAGGACGCGATGACCGACTTGCCGCCGGACTCGCCGCATCCGCGGATTGACGTAAGGACGGAAGCAATTCATTATCGCAGTGCGGACGGCGGCGTGAATATCGCCGTGCGGCTGGCCATCAGCGACAATGGCCCTGGTTTCGCGCCAAAAATCCTGGCGCGGGCTTTCGAGCCGTATGTGACCTCGAAGGCGCGCGGCACGGGATTGGGCCTGGCGATGGTCAAGAAAATTATCGATGAACACGGCGGACGCATCGATATCGAGAACCGGGTCGACGGCAATGGCGCTTCGGTGGTCATTTTGCTGTTAAAGTTAGCTCCCGACACTCCTGCCCAGGAATTCCTGGCGTGAGGGTCTGGTTTAGTATTTAAAACACTAATAAAATCATAGTTGTCCGCCGCGTGCATCTTGTGCGCGACGGCCGGCGAAATGAGGAAGGCAAGACACGAATGGCAAACATACTCGTAGTGGATGATGAAATGGGTATCCGTGAGTTGCTCTCGGAAATTTTGGGCGACGAAGGACATGCTATCCAGCTGGCCGAAAATGCGCAGCAGGCGCGCGAAGCGCGTGCCGCCGGTGCGCCGGATCTGGTATTGCTGGATATCTGGATGCCCGACACCGACGGCGTCACCCTGCTCAAGGAGTGGCAGCGTGACGGCTTGCTGACCATGCCGGTAATCATGATGTCGGGCCATGCCACCATCGATACGGCGGTCGAGGCGACGCGCATCGGCGCCATGAACTTCCTGGAGAAACCGATTGCCCTGCAAAAACTGCTGAAGGCGGTCCAGCAAGGCTTGACGCGGGCACAGGAAACCGTGCGCGCGCCGAGCGTGGCGCCGCGTCCCGTGGCACCCGTGGTGGCCGAGGAAAGCAGCCATCCCGTGCCCAGCTTTGGCGGCAGCGCGCCGCAACAGCTGATGGTACGCCCGGGCATCGCCGTACCGGCGGTGGCCGAAGGCCATGGCTACAACCTGTCGTTCGACTTGCCCCTGCGCGAGGCGCGTGACGCGTTCGAGCGCATGTATTTCGAACACCACCTGGGGCGCGAAGGCGGCAGCATGACCCGCGTGGCGGAAAAAACGGGCCTCGAACGCACCCATTTGTACCGCAAGCTGAAACAGCTGGGCGTCGAACCGGGCAAGCTGGCCAAGAAAAGCCTGTGACGGCAGCCGTGCGGCGTCCGACGCCGCTGACCCTGGTCAGCGGTGGATGCGCCGCCGGGCGCGAGGCGGCCATCGCGCAAGCCTTGCCGCCGGACCAGCCGGCCGCAGTGATCCTTGAAGGATTGGCTGACGGTAACGGCATCCTGGCCGACCTGGCCGAGCAAGTTTCTCCATCCCCATCATTTCCATTGCAACTGTTGCGCATCGCGCCCGGTTGCCTGTGCTGCAGCGGCAATCTCGTATTGCGTGTAACATTGAATCGTCTGCTGCGCCATCCACCCGCGCGCTTGTTCATCAGCCTGGCCGACGCCTCGCACATCGAACAATTGCGCACCTGGCTCACCGCCAGTCCCTACGATGCCCTGCTGGCGCTGCAAGCAGACATGGTGGTCTCCTGACGATTTTCTGATCGAATTACCGCAAGCGCAGTTTGCATCTCGTTACAACTCTGTAGCCCGCAGGGTGGCATGGCCGCTTGAAATGGCGCCGTGTAACCCCACCTCTGTTCTGACACCGCAGGAGCTTCTCCTGCTTGAGCGAAGGATGCAAAATGAACCTGATCTATAACAGCGAACAATATAGCGTCGTGGAATTCGGCGTCGATGGCAACCTGGAAGCCTTGCGCTTTGGCGGCTATGAAATCGTCGACAAGGGGGGCAAGCGGGAAACGTTTATCGCCGGCATCCTTGCGCAAAACTTCCGCCGCGACGTGACGGAGCTGATCGCCAGCGAACCCAGCATGGAAGAGATCGATGAATTCTTGGGCAGCTATGATTCCCTCATGAGCCAGCCCGTGCTGTTGCATTAGGGTGATGGCTATCGCCGCCATACCAATCCGCCAGGCGGCGTGGTATGGTGGCCGTGTTATCCCGCTGCAAACAGACCATGTGCCAACTTCTTGGAATGAATTGCAATGTCCCTACGGACATTGTCTTTAGTTTTACCGGCTTCGCCATGCGTGGGGGCCATACCGATACCCACCATGACGGCTGGGGCATCGCCTTTTTCGAGGGCGCCGGCGTGCGCCATTTCGTCGACCACCAGGCGGCCATCGCCTCGCCCGTGGCCGAACTGATCAAACGCTACCCCATCAAGTCGCGCAATGTCATCGCGCATATCCGCAAGGCCACGCAAGGCCAGGTGGCGCTGGAAAACTGCCACCCTTTCGTGCGCGAACTGTGGGGCAGCTATTGGGTCTTTGCCCACAATGGCGATTTGAAGGATTTCCACCCCGTGCTGACGGGCAGTTACCGCCCCGTCGGCTGCACGGACAGCGAACTGGCTTTCTGCTATCTGCTGCAGGAGTTGCATGCGCGCTTTGGCGATGCCCCGCCGGCGTTGCCGCAACTGCATGCCGCCCTGGCGGAGTTGTTGCCTGGCATCGCCGCCCACGGCACCTTCAACATGATGCTGTCGAGCGGCGAGGCGCTGTTTGCCCATTGCTCGACCAGCTTGCACTATCTGGTGCGACAACATCCGTTTCCAACTGCTAAACTCTCCGATGAAGACCTGAGCGTGGACTTTTCCCAGGTGACGACTCCCCAGGACAGAGTGGCCGTGATCGTTACTCAGCCGCTGACGACGAATGAGCAATGGACGGCGTTTGCGCCGGGCGAATTGAAGTTATTTGTCGACGGGATGGTGCAAGAACCCCCTGCGCCCTAATTTGTTGACGACAATAAACTGGATTGCTGCCAAAATACCCACAGCGCGGGCGGAATTCAGCTAAAGTATTGTCAATAGTGAACCTTGATGCGGGCGCGGCGCGGCCGGTGTCACTCGACGTGATTGATGAAGAGTTAATGATCGATATTTCCAGCAACGACATCACCCCGAAACCCTTGCGCGTGCGCGAGTTCTATCTGGGGCGACAACCTATCCTTGACCGCAATCAAGCCTTGTTTGGCTATGAGTTGCTTTTCCGCAACGCTCCGGTCGGTCCCGCCAACATCACCAGCGACCTGTCCGCCACGGCATCCGTCATCGCCCACGCTTCCCAGTTGGGCATGGAAAAGGTCATCGGCGACGCGCTCGGTTTCGTCAACGTCGATGCCGACGTGATCATGAGCGACATCTTCGTGTTTCTGCCGCGTGAAAAAGTCGTGCTGGAAATCGTCGAATCGATGCCCGTCACGCCGGAAGTGCGCGCGCGCATCAGCGAACTGGTGGGCCATGGCTTCACCTTCGCGCTGGAAAACGTCGTCTCCGATACGTCGCAAGTGCAGGAACTGCTGCCGCTGGTGCAGTACGTCAAGATGGACATGAGCACGGTCGACCCGAAAGTGCTGGCAGCGCTGGCGCCCCGTTTCAAGCAGGAAAACAAGAAACTGGTGGCGGAGAAGGTCGAGACGCGCGAAGAATTCAAGTCGGGCCTGGATCTGGGCTTCGATTACTTCCAGGGCTATTACTTTGCCAAGCCGGCCATCATGACGGGCAAGAAGCTGTCGCCGTCGCAACTGGCCGTCATGGAACTGATGACCTTGGTCACGTCGGACGCCGACAACATGGATATCGAGCGCGCCATCAAGCGCGACGTGTCGCTGGCCCTGAACCTGCTGCGCCTGGTCAATACGCCGGCCGTGGGCGCGCGCCAGCGCATCGATTCGCTGAGCCAGGCCGTGACCGTGCTGGGCCGCCGTCAATTGCAGCGCTGGCTGCAAATCATGCTGTATGCGGAACCAAGCAAGCGCGGCCATAGCATGACGCCGCTGCTGATGCTGGCCACCACGCGCGGCCGCCTGCTGGAATTGCTGGCGCATAAACTGCGCCCGAACCACGCCCATTCGGCCGATATCGCCTTTACGGTCGGCATCATGTCCCTGATGGATACCCTGTTCGGCGTGCCGATGTCGGAAATCCTCAGCCAGATCGAAGTGATCGACGAAGTGGCCGAAGCGCTGCTGTCGCGCGAGGGCTTCTATGGCGACCTGCTGCGCCTGGCCGAATGCATCGAGCGCATCGAAGACATGGAAGGCGAGATCGTGCCGACCCTGCGCGACCTGGCCATGTCGCCGGACGACCTGGTGGAGCTGGAAATGGCCGCCTACGAATGGAGCGATAACGTAGTCCGCTACGCGCTGTAGGTCGGATTAGCGCGGCCGCCAGGCCACGCGTCATCCGACGACATTGTTGACGCTGATCGTAGTGATGTCGGATTACGGCCTGCGGCCTGCGGCCTAATCCGACCTACCCGATTTATCTAAAAGAGCCCTGCACGGCGTCGCCGTGGCAGGGCTTTTTTACGCCGCTACGCGGCGGCGCCGGGCCAGTGCTTGTGCAGCTCGGGGTCGGTGCGCAATTCCCACAGGGCGAGCACGACGACGGCGATACCGACGAGCAACTCGTTCCACATGATGACGGGCTGATCGGCCAGCCGCAGTACCCATGGCGAGGCCGCCACCCAGACGCCGACCAGCAGGTTGACGACGACGGCCCAGAAATAGGTCTTGTACAGGTCGAAGGCGGCCAGTACGGCGATCACCAGTCCCGAGACAAAGGCGTTGATCATCTGCGGTGAACCTTCGGGATAGGAAAAGGCCCAGGGCGAGACGACCAGCCATAGACCCAGCAACAGGATCACTTGATCCTGCCAGCGTTTCAGTTTGAAATTGGTTGCCATATATCCTCCTTGCCGGTTGGGAACGGGCCGGAGCGGGCATGCAGCATGCCAGCCGGCATACTGCGTTAGTGCGCTTCGGCGCGCGATAAGTTCCGCGCGCCTTGTACATATATTATGACAGATTGGGTGCCAGCCAGCGTTCCACGTCCTCGATGTTGACGTTGCGGCGCTTGGCCATGTCTTCCACCTGGTCCATGCCGATCTTGCCGACGACGAAGTATTTCGACTCCGGGTGGGCAAAATAGAAGCCGGAGACGGCCGCGCCGGGGAACATGGCATACGATTCCGTCAGCTGCATGCCGATTTCCTCGGCCTGCATGACCTCGAACATCTGTTTCTTGACCGTGTGCTCCGGGCAAGCCGGGTAGCCGGGCGCGGGGCGGATGCCGACATACTTTTCGGCGATCATGTCGTCGTTGCCCAGGTGTTCATCCGGCACATAGCCCCACAAATCCTTGCGCACGCGCTCGTGCAGGTATTCGGCAAACGCCTCGGCCAGGCGGTCCGCCAGGGATTTGAGCATGATGGACGAGTAATCGTCGTGCGCATCCTCGAAGCGTTTTTCGTACTTTTCAATGCCCAGGCCGGACGTGACGGCGAACATGCCGATGTAATCCTTCACGCCCGATGCCTTCGGTGCAATGAAGTCGGCCAGGCACTGGTTCGGACGCTGCACGCCGTCGACCACGGGTTTGACGCCTTGCTGGCGCATGCCGTAATAGGTGAACGCCACGGTACTGCGCGTATCGTCCGTGTACACCTCGATATCGTCGTCATTGACGCTGTTGGCCGGCAGCAAGGACACGACGCCATTGGCCGTCAGCCAGCGTCCGTCGATGAGTTTTTTCAGCAAGGCCTGGCCTTCCGCGTACACCTTGGTGGCCGCGTCGCCCACCACTTCATCCGTCAAAATGGCGGGGAAGGGACCTGCCAGGTCCCAGGTCTGGAAGAACGGGCCCCAGTCGATATAGTTGGCCAGCGTGGCCAGGTCGACATTCTTGAACACGCGGCGGCCGATGAACTTCGGTTTCACGGGCGTGCAGGGGCCGTCGAACGGCACGACCATCCTGTTGGCGCGCGCCTGCGCCAGCGGCAGGATGGGCAGGGCCTTCTTGTTGGCGTGCTGCTCGCGGATGCGCGCGTAATCGATTTCGATGTCTTCCACGTATTTGTCGCGCTGTTCCGGCGTCAGCAACGATTGCGCCACGGACACGGAACGCGAGGCGTCCGGCACGTAGATCACGGGGCCTTCGTAGTTGTGCGCGATTTTCACGGCCGTGTGGGCGCGGCTGGTGGTGGCGCCGCCGATCAGGAGGGGGATCTTCAGCATGCGGAAGTGTTCGTCGCGCTGCATTTCCTTGGCGACATACGCCATTTCTTCCAGCGATGGCGTGATCAGGCCCGAGAGACCAATGATGTCCGCGTTTTCCACCTTGGCGCGCGCGAGGATTTCCGAGCACGGCACCATCACGCCCATGTTGACCACTTCGAAGTTATTGCACTGCAGAACGACGGTGACGATATTCTTGCCGATGTCATGCACGTCGCCTTTCACGGTCGCCATGATGATCTTGCCTTTCGGCTTGGCGACGATGCCCGTGCGCTTTTCTTCCAGCAGCTTTTCTTCCTCGATAAACGGGATCAGATGGGCCACGGCCTGTTTCATCACGCGTGCCGATTTCACCACTTGCGGCAGGAACATTTTACCCTGGCCAAACAGGTCGCCGACCACGTCCATGCCGGCCATCAAGGGACCCTCGATCACGTGGATGGGGCGCCCGCCATTGTGCAGCAATTCCTGGCGCGCCTCTTCCGTGTCTTCCACGATGAATTGCGTGATGCCGTGCACCAGCGCGTGCGACAGGCGCTCCTGTACGGTGCCTTCGCGCCAGGCCAGGGTTTGCGCCTCGGCCTTGCCGCCCGCCTTCAGGGTGCCGGCAAATTCGATCATGCGCTCGGTCGAGTCTTCGCGGCGGTTCAGCACCACGTCTTCCACGCGCTCGCGCAATTCCGGGTCCAGGTTGTCGTACACGCCCACCATGCCAGCGTTGACGATGCCCATGGTCATGCCGGCCTTGATGGCGTGGTACAGGAAGACCGTGTGGATGGCTTCGCGGGCCGGATCGTTGCCGCGGAAACTGAAGGACACGTTCGACACGCCGCCCGAGATCTTCGCGTACGGCAAGTTTTCCTTGATCCAGCGCGTGGCGTTGATGAAGTCGACGGCGTAGTTGTTGTGCTCTTCGATGCCGGTGGCGACGGCAAAGATGTTCGGATCGAAAATGATGTCTTCCGGCGGGAAGTCGAGCGCATCGATCAATAAATGGTATGCGCGTGCGCAAATCTCGATCTTGCGCTCGAAGGTATCGGCCTGGCCCTTCTCATCGAAGGCCATGACGATGACGGCCGCGCCATAGCGGCGGCACAGTTTTGCCTGGCGCAGGAATTCTTCCTCGCCTTCCTTCATGGAAATCGAGTTGACGATGGCCTTGCCTTGCACGCATTTCAGGCCCGCTTCGATGACGGACCATTTCGACGAGTCGACCATGATGGGCACGCGCGAAATATCGGGTTCCGAGGCGATCAGGTTCAAAAAGCGCGTCATGGCGGCCAGCGAATCGAGCATGGCTTCATCCATGTTGATGTCGATCACCTGCGCGCCGTTTTCCACTTGCTGGCGCGCCACGGACAGCGCTTCGTCGTATTGCTCGTTGAGAATCATGCGCGCGAACGCTTTCGAGCCCGTGACGTTGGTGCGCTCGCCCACGTTGACGAACAGCGACTCGTCATTGACGACGAATGGCTCCAGGCCCGCCAGGCGCAAGTCGTGCGATGGGGCCGGCACGGTGCGCGGCGTGTTTTTCGACAGCAATTCGCCGATGGCGGCGATGTGCTCGGGCGTGGTGCCGCAGCAGCCGCCCGCCATGTTCAAGAAGCCCGCGTCGGCAAATTCGCGCAGCAGGGCGGACGTGTCGGCAGGCAACTCGTCGAAACCCGTGTCGCTCATGGGATTGGGCAAGCCCGCATTCGGGTAGATGCACACGAAGGTGTCGGCGATCTTGGCCAGCTCTTCCGCGTACGGGCGCATCAGGGCGGCGCCCAGCGCGCAGTTCAGGCCGATGGTCAGCGGTTTTGCGTGGCGCACGGAATTCCAGAAGGCGGGCACGGTCTGGCCCGACAAGATGCGTCCCGAGGCGTCCGTGACGGTGCCGGAAATCATCAGCGGCAGGCGCACGACATCCGGGTTTTGCTCGTAGAACAGGTCGATGGCGAACAGGGCCGCCTTGCAGTTCAGGGTATCGAAGATGGTTTCCACCAGCAGCACGTCGGCGCCGCCTTCCACCAGGCCCTGCGTCTGCTGCAGGTAGGCGGCCACCAGCTGGTCGAAGGTGACGTTGCGCGCTGCCGGGTCGTTGACGTCGGGCGAGATCGATGCCGTCTTCGGCGTGGGACCCAAGGCGCCGGCGACGAAGCGCGGCTTGTCCGGGGTGGAATACTTGTCGCAGGCGGCGCGCGCCAGCTTGGCTGCCTGCACGTTCATTTCATAGGCCAGGTGGGCCATGTGGTAATCGTCTTGCGCGATGGTCGTGGCGCCGAAGGTATTCGTTTCGATCAGGTCGGCGCCGGCCGCCAGGTAGCGCTCGTGGATTTCCTGGATGATGTGCGGCTGCGTCAGGGTCAGCAGCTCATTATTGCCCTTGACGAACAGTTCGCGCGCGCCACTGTCGGCCGGCGCGGCGAAATCGATGAAGCGGCCGGCGGGGCCGCCGCGATACGCTTCTTCGTCGAGCTTGTACTGCTGGATGATCGTGCCCATGGCGCCGTCGAGGATCATGATCCGCTGCGCCAGAATGGCGCGCAAGGTGGCTTCGGTCGGGGACATGGCGGGGATCACGGTATCGTTCATTTCATGCTTTCAATAGGCAAACGGGCGGCGGCGCGGCGACAAGACTGGTACGAGGCGGATGCGGGCCAGCAGGATCAGCTGACGGAGAGTGCCGGCCGGGTAGGGCAGGCAGAAGGTGGCAATCGCCTGATTTCACCGGGTCTAAAATTATACGGCATCAGGCTGCTTTGGTTTTAAGCAAAAGCGGCCGTTCGCCCCACGGCTGGCCTTCTTGCAACACATCGCCTCCTGCCACGCCTGCTGTTGAAAATTACATTCCTGAAAATCTTACTCAAAACGTTAATTCTTCCGCCAAAGTTGTCAGAAGAATACCATCCTCTAGGCTGTGGAAAAATTTCCACATTATTTGTGCTGCCTCAGCATATTTTTAATGGATTGAATGGCAATAGCTGCAAAGGAAATTAATTTTGATTTAAGGCAATACAGAGTGAGGGAAATAGTGCTGAGAATAAAGTTTGCCAAGCAGATATTTTAACTATTATCAAAACCAATTGAATCAAAAGCATTAATAGTTGTCTTTGGGAATCGAATTAACCCATAATATTGGTTCTTAGAAATTAAATTCTCACCAAAAGTCACCAATATGTCACATTTATCTCGTGTCCTCCCCGGCATCGCGCTGCACAAACATGGTTGCCAGCCATGAAAAACCATCTGCTCGTAGCATTGTTTGTCGTGCTGGGCCTGTCCGCCTGCGGTGGCGGTGGTGGCGGTGGTGGCGACACGGTGGTGGCGACCACCTCGGGTACGCCCGTCCTGATTCCTGCCGTGACGGCCGTCTCGGCGGCGAATGTTGCCGTGGGCGGCAGCCTGGTGGTCACGGGCACGAATCTGAGTCGCGTGACGGCCTTCCAGGTGGGCGGCGTGACCGTTGCCACCAGTGCCGCCAGCGAGACCAGCGTGACCCTGGCCATGCCTGGCGTGCCCGTCACTGGTGCCTTGAGCCTGGTCAGCGCCAGCGGTACGGCGGCCACCAGCTATAACGTCAATGTGTACCTGCCGTTGAGCGTGGGCAGCGTCGCGCCGGCGACGGGCGGTGTCGGTTCCAGCGTGACGATCACGGGCGGCGGCATGGGCGCCGTGACGGCGGTACAGTTTGGCAATGGCGCGGCGGCAACGCCGCAAAGCCAGACGGCCAGCAGCGTGACAGTGGTGGTGCCTGCGGGCGCGGCGACAGGCGCGCTGACGGTGCGCGGTCCCTACAACGATGTGATCAGCAGCGACGCGTACACGGTCCTGGCCAGCGTGGCAGTGACGTCGATTACGTCGGCCGTCAACGGCGCGACCTTGTCGGTGACGGTGCAGGGCAGCAATCTCGACCAGGTCAGCTCGGCTTCGGTGGGCAATACGCCGGCCGTCATCGTCAGCGCCAGCGCCAGCCAGCTGCTGCTGTCCGCGCCAGCCTCGGCAACGGGCAATGTGATGCTGTCGGCCGCTTCGCGCATCGCCGTGAATGCGGGCACGGTGTCGGCCTTTACCTTGGGCAGCATTGATTTCGCGCAAGTGCTGAATTTGAACGCCAGCAATACGGCCTTGCGCCTGACGCGCGGCAAGCCGGCCGCCGTGCGCGTGTCCGTGCTGGCCACGCAGGCGGGCCAGGCCAGCCCGGCCGTGACCTTGAATGCGACCGCCGCCAATGGCAGCAACCTGGGCAGCATCGCAATGACGGGGCCGGCGCTCTTGCCAACGACGAAGAACGATGACAGTTTCAACGGCAATTTCAGTGCCGTCCTGCCCTCCGGCTGGATCTTGCCCGGCGTGCGCGTGCGCGTGACGGCCGTCGGCAATGACGGCGTGCAAGTGAGCCAGGAAGCGGCACCCATGGTGGCCAGCCTGGCCAGAATCCGTTTGGTACTCGTTCCCTTGAGCACCGACGATGGCGTGGCGCAACTGCCTGACGCCGAGGTGATCCGCGCTGCGCTGTTGCGCGTGTATCCGTATGCGACGGAAAATATCAGCATCACCACGCGCGCCGCGCTGAGCATGCCAGGCAGCAGCACGGCCGACAGCTGGTGGAGCGATACCCTGGGCAAGCTGGAAAACAAGCGCGCGCTGGAAGACAGCGGCGCCTATTACTATGGTTTCGTGCCGAGAATGTCCTCCACCCGCGCCGCCGGCCTGGCCTACATCAACCAGCGCAGCAGCGGCAGCGACTTCACGTCGGCCATCGGCCTGGATGCCCGCTTCAACAGCATCGCATCGGTCGACCCATTCGGCAATCAATGGCCTGAATGGCTGACCACGCTCGTGCACGAACTGGGCCACAACCACTCGCTGCAGCACGTTGCCTGCGGCGGCCCGGCCGGCGCCGCTGCCGACTACCCGTATGCGGATGGCAATCTGGGACCGCAACCCCTGTATAACAGCAACTATGCGGGCAGCATCGGCCAGCTGAGCAAGGCAGTCTATGGCAGCACGCCGATGAAAGACGTGATGAGCTATTGCAGCGGCGCCTGGTTCTCCGACTACAGCTATGCGCGGGTGCAGCAATTCCTGGAAAAACGCAGCACGCAGGGGACGGGCAGCAATGTGCTGGCCGCCAGCATGTCCGTGGCCGAGAACGGCTATCTGACCATTTCCGGCCGCATCACGCCAGCCGGCGTGGCCTTGCGCCCAGCCGTTGCCTCGTCGGCGCGCATCGGCGCCGCTGCCAGCGGCAGTGGCCATGCTTATACCTTGCGCGTGTTGACGGCGTCCGGACAGACTATCGACTTGCCCTTCGATGGCGTCTCCGTGGCCGACCATGGCGGCAACGCCATGAGCCACTTCCGCGTCAGCTTCGCCAATCCGGGCGAAATCAGCGATGTGCAAGTGCTGGCAAATGGCAAGGCTTTAGCCAAGCTGGAACGCACGGCGCGCCGCAGCAAGGCTGCCGCCAACGATGCCACGTTTGATGCGACGCAAAGCGGCGGCCAACTGGCGCTGGTTTGGAATGCCGAGGCGGAACCGTATGCCGCCGTCATGCACGTGGCTGCCGATGGCCGCAAGACGGTGGTTGCCAGTGACTTGACGGGTGGCAAAGCCAATGTCGACGTGAGCGCCGTGCCGGCCGGTGGCCGTTTCGAAGTCAGCCTGTCGTCGTCCGTGGGCGCACGCCTGATGAAGGTGCAGCGCCGCTAAGCGCTGTGGCTGGATACAAAAAAGGCTTGCCGCGGCAAGCCTTTTTTTATGGCCATCGGCATGATGGCGCGGTGCAACCCGGTGAAGTCAGGCGAAGCGTTTGCCTTCGAGAGGGAAGCCCTTGATGAATTCGGCCGCGGGCAGGCGCTTGCCGCCCGGTTTTTGCAGTTCCGTCAGGCGCAGCGAGCCATTGCCACAGGCCACGACGATGCCGTGCTGGGCGTCGGCTGCCAGCACCTGGCCGGGCGCTTCCTTGCTATCCGCTTCGAGCACGTCGGCGGCCCAGATCTTGATGGTGGTGCCATCGACCTGGCCGCAGGCGCCGGGAAACGGATTGAAGGCGCGGATCTTCAGGCCCAGTTCCAGCGCCGGCAGGCTGAAATCGAGCGCCGCTTCTTCCTTGGCGATCTTTGCCGCGTAGGTGACGCCCGCTTCCGGCTGCGGCACGGCTTCCAGCGGCTGCTGCTGCATCTTGCGCAGGGTTTCGACAATCATCTTGCCGCCCAGGGTGGCCAGCTTGTCGTGCAGGGTGGCGGTGGAGTCGCCCGCTTCGATGGGCGTGCGCTCGATGGCCAGCATGGGGCCCGTATCGAGGCCTTCTTCCATCTGCATGATGGTCACGCCCGTTTCATCGTCGCCGGCTTCGATGGCGCGGTTGATGGGCGCCGCGCCGCGCCAGCGCGGCAGCAAGGAACCGTGGATATTGATGCAGGGTTTGATGTCGAGCGTGCTGCGCGGCAAGATCAAGCCGTAGGCCGCCACCACCATCACGTCGTAGTCGGTGGCCAGCAGGCGCGCGTGGGCTGCCTTGGCTTCGGCGGCGCGCTGCGGGTCCTTGCTGTCCATGCGCAGCGACAAGGGCTGCAGCACCTCGATGCCATGTTGCTGCGCATATTGCTTGACGGCCGAGGCGTGCAATTGCATGCCGCGTCCGGCAGGGCGGTCGGGCTGGGTCAGCACCAGCGGAATCTCGAATCCCGCTTCGTGCAAGTCTTTCAGGGCCGTGGCGGCAAATTCAGGCGTGCCTGCGAAGATCACTTTCATATGGTTCCTTGACGTGAGGTGTACAGGCCCGCGCCAAAATGCGCCAGGCTGGCGTGGTGTGACGACTTCTGTTGCGGCTTAGTCTATCAGCAGTGGCTTAGAAGCGGCGGTTCTGAGCGCGCAGGCTCGCTTCGCGCTCGAGACCACGGATTTCCTTGATCATCTTGGTCTTGATGCGGTTGCGCTTGAGCGGCGACAGGTATTCGACGAATACCTTGCCCAGCAAGTGATCCATCTCATGCTGGATGCAGACGGCCAGCAAGCCATCGGCTTCCAGTTCGAACTGCTTGCCGTGGCGGTCCAGGGCGCGCACCTTGATGCGGGCCGGGCGCTCGACGCCATCGTAGACGCCAGGCACGGACAAACAGCCTTCATCGTAGACCTGCTTTTCTTCGCTGGCCCAGGTGATTTCCGGGTTGATGAACACTTGCAGCTGGTTTTTCTCTTCGGTGATGTCGATCACCATCATCTGGATATGCTCGTCCACTTGCGACGCGGCCAGGCCGACGCCCGGGGCGTCGTACATGGTTTCGGCCATGTCGTCGATCAGGGTTTGCAGGCGCGCGTCAAATTCGGTGACGGGCTTGGCGATCGTGTGCAGGCGAGGATCGGGGTAACGCAGGATATTTAATATGGACATACAGATTCGACTGGTTAAGGTGGGCGCCGGTGCGCCGGATTATTCATGCCTGGGCCATGCGAACGATGGCAGGGCTATTTTATTTGAGTACGCTACGGTTGGGCGCGTATGGCACAACGGCGCGGCAGATGCGTTTGCCAGTGCGCTATTCGTCTGCTGCAAAGGGAAATTTTATCACAGACGCCCATGCTCCTGTGGATGACGGGCCGTTTTGCACGGCCATTGCACGCATTGTTGCGCGCGTCGGTATCGCGTGCGCGCCATGGCGCTAGCATGGGATGGCACAGTACACAGCGAGGTTGTCATGCATGCAATTGCCACGACGGCAGACGCGGCCACGGAACTGGCGGGCTGGCTGCGCCTGCAGCATCTGCCAGGCGTGGGGCCGGTGGCGGCGCGTGCCTTGCTGGTCAGCTTCGGCTTGCCGCCGGCCATCTTCAGCGCGTCATTCGAGGCCTTGCGCGAAGTGGTGCCGGCCAGCGTGGCGCGCGCCATCGTGCAGCCGCCCAGGCCGGTGGCCAACAGCCAGCTCGAGCTCACTCTGCAGTGGCTGCAAGGCCCCGGCAATGCCGTGCTGACCCTGGCCGATGCCGCGTATCCGCCTCTGCTGCTGGAGATCGCCGATCCGCCGCTCTTGTTATATGTACGGGGGCGGGCGGAACTGCTGTCGCGTCCCGGCGTGGCCATCATCGGCAGCCGCAATGCCAGCGCGCAAGGCATGCAGAATGCGGCCGCCTTTGCGCAAGCCCTCAGCACGGCAGGCCTGACCATCATTTCCGGGCTGGCGCTGGGCATCGACACGCACGCGCACGAGGGCGGCTTGCGCGGCGCGGGGGCAACCATCGCCGTGATCGGCACGGGCGCCGATCTGGTGTATCCGCGACGTAACCTTGATCTGGCGCAAAGAATTGCCGAACAGGGTTGCATCGTCAGCGAATATGCACTGGGGCTGCCCGCCATGCCCGGTAACTTTCCGCGCCGCAACCGCCTGATCAGCGGCCTGGCGCGCGGCGTGCTGGTGGTCGAGGCGGCCGCGCAATCGGGCTCCCTGATCACGGCGCGCCTGGCCGGCGAGCAGGGACGCGATGTGTATGCCTTGCCCGGTTCCATCCATGCCACCCTGGCCAAGGGTTGCCATGCGCTCATCAAGCAGGGCGCCAAGCTGGTCGAGTCGGTCGATGACGTGCTGCAAGAGCTGCAGTGGCTGGGCGGCATCCCCGGCGCGCCGGCCGTGGTGGAAGACGAACCGCCGCTGCTGGCCGCGCTGGGCCATGATCCCCTCGATGCCGATACCCTGGCCGCGCGCAGCGGCCTGGCCATGGGCGCGCTGATGGGCGAATTGCTGGCGCTGGAGCTGGCGGGCCGGGTGGAGCGCTTGCCAGGAGGACTGTTTCAACGCTGTAAATGACAGCTTGTCACTTGTGTGGCGGCCTTGCCGCACGGCGGCGCTTTGTCGGCGCGCACCCTTGTGTCGCAGCGAACTTAGCTGATAGAGTAGAGCCATGTTCGATATCCTGGTGTACCTCTACGAGACTTACTATCGCCCCGATGCCTGCCCCGAGCCGGCAGTCCTGGCGCGCAAACTGTCGGCCGTCGGTTTCGACGACGTGGAGATTTCCGAAGCGCTTGTCTGGCTGACGGATTTGAATGCCATGGCCGGCGTCGAGCAAACCCTGACGGCCAGTTCCACGGGCACGCGCTTCTATGTACAGCAGGAAAGCGACGTGCTGGGCACGGCCGCCATCGGCTTCATCCAGTTCCTGGAAAGCGCCAAGGTACTCTCGCCGCTGCAGCGCGAAATCGTCATCGAACGGGCGCTGGCGCTCGACGAGGCACCCGTGTCGCTGGGCAAGCTGAAAGTCATCGTGCTGATGCTGCTGTGGAGCCAGGGCAAGGAACCGGATGCCCTGATGTTCGACGACTTGTTCGTCGACGATGAAGACCTCCCGCCGCGCTTATTGCACTAATATATAGCCGTATTCTTCGCTGTCTGCCCGACCCTGGCGCCGCTGCCGCGCCATCCCCTTTACCATGTGTTGCACCAGCGCGCCCGCCAGCCTGTTGTGTTTGCGCTTGCGCATTCTTGCTTGCAGATAACTTGCCGAATTCTTCAATAGGCGCTTATCATTGGCCGCTTGACAAGACCACAAGTCACACGGCCTTGCGCAGACAAAAGCGTCGGCGCCTGGCAATGCACTGTATGATGCGCATGCTGAAACTATCCTAGAGCATTTTTCGAGACTAAAAAATATGACAAAAACCCTCATCATCGCCGAGAAGCCTTCTGTCGCGAACGATATCGCGAAGACGCTTGGCGGCTTTACCAAGCACGATGAGTACTTTGAATCGGATGAATACGTCCTGTCGTCGGCGGTCGGCCACTTGCTGGAGATCGCCGTACCGGAAGAATTCGACGTGAAGCGCGGCAAATGGAGTTTCGCGCACTTGCCGATGATTCCACCGTATTTCGCGCTGAACCCGATCGCCAAGACGGAAGCGCGCCTCAAAGTATTAAACAAGCTGATCAAACGCAAAGACGTCACCACCCTCATCAACGCATGCGATGCGGGGCGCGAAGGCGAGCTGATTTTCCGCCTGATCGCGCAGAACGCGAAAGCCAAGCAGCCGGTCAAGCGCCTGTGGCTGCAGTCGATGACGCCGGGCGCCATCCGCGACGGTTTCTCGCACCTGCGCAGCGACGAGGAAATGCTGCCGCTGGCCGATGCGGCCCGCTGCCGTTCGGAAGCCGATTGGTTGATCGGCATCAATGGCACGCGCGCCATGACGGCGTTTAATTCGAAGGAAGGCGGCTTCTATCTGACCACCGTGGGCCGCGTGCAGACGCCGACCCTGTCGATCGTGGTCGAACGCGAAGATAAAATTAAAAAATTCGTGCCGCGCGACTTCTGGGAAGTGCGCGCTGAATTCGTCTGCGCGGCCGGTATCTATGAAGGCCGCTGGCTCGACACGAAGTTCAAGAAGGACGAGAACGATCCCGAGAAGCGCGCCGAGCGCCTGTGGAGCAAGACGGCTGCCGACTCGATCGCCACCGCCTGCCGCGGCCGCCAAGGCATCGTCACGGAAGAATCGAAACCGACCACCTCGATGGCGCCGGGCCTGTTCGACCTGACCAGCCTGCAGCGCGAAGCGAACTCGCGTTTCGGCTTCTCCGCCAAGAACACCCTGGGCCTGGCCCAGGCGCTGTATGAAAAGCACAAGGTATTGACGTATCCGCGTACCGATTCGCGCCATCTGCCGGAAGACTACATGCCGACCGTGCTGCAGGCGCTGGAAACGGTCAAGGACAACAGCAACTACCACCAGTTCGCCAAGCAGATCATCGACAAGGGCTGGGTCAAGCCGAACAAGCGCATCTTCGACAATACCAAGATCTCGGATCACTTCGCGATCATCCCGACGACGATCGCGCCAAAGAACTTGTCCGAGCCGGAACAGAAGCTGTACGACCTGGTCACGCGCCGCTTCATGGCCGTGTTCTTCCCGCCTGCGGAATTCCAGGTCACCACGCGCTACACGGAAGTGTCCGGCCATCAGTTCAAGACTGAAGGCAAGGTCATGACCAATCCGGGCTGGCTGGCCATCTACGGCAAGGAAGCATCGACGGACGCCGACAAGGAAAGCAATGGCAACGGCAACCTGGTGCCGGTCGCCAAGGGCGAGAAAGTACAGACGGAAAGCGTCAACGCCAACGGCCTGGTCACCAAGCCGCCTGCGCGCTTCACCGAGGCAACGTTGCTGTCGGCCATGGAAGGCGCCGGCAAGCTGATCGACGACGACGAGCTGCGCGATGCGATGGCTGGCAAGGGCCTCGGCACGCCAGCGACGCGCGCGGCCACCATCGAGGGCTTGCTGACGGAACGCTATCTGATCCGCGAAGGCCGCGAACTGATTCCGACGGCCAAGGCGTCGCAGCTGATGACCTTGCTCAAGGGCCTGGGCGTCAACGAATTGACGGCGCCGGAGCTGACGGGCGAGTGGGAATACAAGCTGTCGCAGATGGAAAAAGGCAAGATTTCGCGCGAAGAATTCATGCGCGAAATCGCGCAGATGACGCAAATCATCGTCAAGCGCGCCAAGGAATACGATAACGACACGATTCCCGGCGACTACGCGACGCTGGAAACGCCGTGCCCGAATTGCAGCGGCGTGGTAAAGGAAAACTACCGCCGTTTCGCCTGCACCAAGTGCGAATTCTCGATGAGCAAGACGCCGGGTTCGCGCCAGTTTGAAATCGCCGAAGTGGAGCAATTGCTGAAGGACCGCACCATCGGCCCGCTGCAAGGCTTCCGCTCGAAGATGGGCCGTCCGTTCGCCGCCATCCTGCGCATCGTGCGCGATGAAGAGATCAAGAATTTCAAGCTGGAATTCGATTTCGGCCAGAACGACGAGAGCGAAGATGGCGAAGGCGTCGATTTCACGGGCCAGACGCCTGTGGGACCGTGCCCCAAGTGCAACGCCGGCGTGTACGAAATGGGCCTGGCCTATGTGTGCGAACACAGCGTAGCCAAGCCGAAGACGTGCGACTTCCGCAGCGGCCGCATCATCTTGCAGCAGGAAATCTTGCCGGAACAAATGGCAAAACTGCTCAACGATGGCAAGACGGACTTGCTGCCGGGCTTTGTTTCGCAGCGTACCCGCCGTCCGTTCAAGGCCTTCCTCGTGCGCGGCAAGGATGGCAAGGTGAGCTTCGAGTTTGAAGAGCGCAAGGCCAAGCCGGGCGCGAAGACCAAGGCGGCAGCGACCGAGGCCGAAGGCGAAGAAGGCGCAGCGCCAGCGAAGAAGACGGCCGTCAAGAAAGCGGCAGCCGTCAAAAAGGCGCCAGCCAAGAAAGCCACGGCCGTGAAAAAGCCGGCCGCCAAGAAGGCGCCGGCGAAGAAAGCGGCAGCGGCGGAGTAATCCGGCGCCAGCCAAACAAAAGCCAGGGATGTCCCTGGCTTTTTTTACGTCCCGAGACTCTTAGTCAAGGTAGTCCGAATACTCGCGCTGCGCGTAGTTCTGCAAATTCGCCCACGGCTGCGCCTTGCTGACGGTCGGCTGCAGCTTGACGTCGACCCGGCGATAGAAGGTATTCGCGCGGTCGCCGCTTTCGATGATCAGCGGAATCTGCTTTTGTTCATCCCACAGGATGCGCTGGAACACGCCATTCTTTTCCACTTCGCGCCAGCGCGCGCCCGTCACGTTCGACGCCTGTTTCGACAGCGGCATGGCGGCCACCAGTTTCGGGTCCAGCAGATAGAAACTGTTTTCCCAGGAGCCGTCGAAATTGACGTTTTCGTATTCCGCTTTCGGGATCGCCACCACCACCTTGTCATGCGCATCGATGTATTCCACGCGCACGGTGTTCTTTTCCAGCATCACGTGGCGCGGTATCAGCACGGGATTGAAGTGCTTGTGCTCATGCTGCGTGGCCTTCAGCGCCACTTTGGTGTTGTCTCCGTGCTTGTGGCCTGCATGCGCGTCCGTCGACGGCGCCAGCACGCGCTCGACCCACACGTGGCCGGGGCGGCGCAGCATCTTTTCTTCGTAACGGCTCTCGCGCGTCACGCCTTCCGGCGTCAGGACGCGGCTGTAATAGGTGATGCCCAGGTCCAGGTCGGCAGGAGCGGACGGCGTGGCAGCAGCGGCTTGCGCGCTGGCGGCAAAGCCGGCGGCGAGGAGGATGGCGATCAGTGACGATTTCATGGTGTTGCCTTTACGTGCAGAGGGGCGGAGGGCATACGCCATCCGCCCCGGTGGGGTTGCCGTGTTGATGTGGATCAGAAGCCGAAGGCCGCCTTCAGCAAGTCAAACACCTTGGTATTGTCCAGGGTGCCCTTGAAGGTCTTGGAGCCGGCGCCCGTGGCCAGCAGCTTGACGTCGCCGCCGCCGTGGGTTTCGCTGGCCAGGCGCACGCCTGTTTCCTGCAGGTAGTTGTCTTTCAGGGCCGTGGCGCTGTCGACATTGCTGCGCAGGGCAGGGCGGTTCGGGCCGTTGCCGAACACCAGGGTGGTGTAGGTATTGCCATCGGCATCCTTGCTCGGCTGGTTATCCTTGTAGCCGCGGTTGATGTCGAGGATATGGTTGCCGCGCTTGCCGTAACCGTTGAAGGCCAGGGTATGGTCATGGTCGGCCGTGACGACGATCAGGGTATTTTCCAGTTTCGGATCGGTTTCCCGGATCTTGCCGATGGCTGCCTTGATGGCGTCGTCGAAGGCGATGGTGTCCGTCAGCGCGCGCTTGGCGTTGATGCCGTGCAAGGCGTGGTCGATGCGGCCGCCTTCGACCATCAGGAAGTAGCCGTTCGCATTTTTCGACAGCAAGTCGATGGCTTTCAGCGTCATTTCCGACAGGCTAGGCTGGGTCGCGCCTTCGCCCAGCGGTGGCGTTGCCGTGCGGTCCAGTTCATATTCCAGGTGGCTGCGGGTGCTGTACAGGCCGATGAATTTCTTGCCGCTCGGCGCTGCCGCCATTTCCGCTTTCGTCGCGGCCACGGTGTAGCCCTTGGCGGCAAATTCCGTCAACAGGTTGCGGCCATCGGCGCGGCCATACTTGTTGCTTGCCGACCAAGGCGTAAAGTGGTTGCGGCCGCCACCCATCAGCACATCGACGCCATCGCCCAGGGCCGCGTTGTAGCCCGCGCCGCCCGGCGCCGTTTGCGCGGCGATCGCGTATTGCGCATTGCGGTTGCAGATGTGCGAGAAGGTCGTCGCCGGCGTGGCGTGTGTCAGTTCCGTGGTGGTGATGGCGCCCACGGCCTTGCCCTTGGCTTTTGCCAGCTCCAGGATGGTCGGCGCGCTCTTGCCGCCGGCCGGGCAATTGTCCACGCCCAGGTTGCCGTTGGCATCGCGGCTGGGTTCCTTGGCGATCGTGTCCTGCGCCATCGAGATGACTTCATTGTTCATCTTGACGCCGGTCATGTAGGCGGCCATCGATGGCGCGCTGTCCGTCGTTTGCGCATCGTTCGAGAACGTCTTGATGCGCGCCGTGCGTTCCAGCGTGTCCATCGTCAGGCTGCCGTCTTCCTTGTACTGGTAGATGCGCGCCGCCGTCACGACGGACGGGCCCATGCCGTCGCCGAGGAAGAAGATGACGTTCTTGGCGTCGGCGGCGTAGGCGCTGGCAACGCTGGCGGCCACGAGCGTGGTCAGCAAGGAGAGTTTCAGGGCCGATTTCAGTACGGCGGGTGTCGATGCAAGTTTCATGTGCTTGTCCAATTCTTGTCTCTTGGGGATTACAGACCGCCGGCGGTCTTGACCAGGCCGAATACTTTGGTGTTGTCGATGGTGCCGAGGAAGGTTTCCGAACCCTTGCCGATGGCGCCCAGGAAGACGTCGGTGCCGCCGTGGGTTTCATTGCCCGCCGTGGTGCGGATCACCGCTTCCTGGTGGTAATTATTGGCGCTGGTGACGGTTTCATCGAGGCTGGCCATGGCGGCGCGGCTCGACTGGGTGCGGTTTTCGCCATTGCCGAAGCCGATGATCGAATACGGTGCGCCATCGAGGTCTTTCTCGATTGCACCGGTGACGTAGTTCTTCACCACGCCCAGCACGCCAGGGTTGCCGGCAGCCGTCTTGCCCGTGCGCTTGGCGTAGCCGTTCAGCACCAGGGTGTGGTCATGGTCGGCCGTGACGACGATCAGGGTGTTGGCCAGGGTCGGGTCGGTGAGCTTGGCTTTGTCGATGGCCGCCTTGATGGCGTTATCGAATGCGACGGTATCTTGCAGCGCTTTCTTGGCCGTGGTTTCGTGCAGCGCATGGTCGATGCGGCCGCCTTCGACCATCAGGAAATAACCCTTCTTGTTCTTGGCCAATACGTCCATGGCCTTGGTGGTCATTTCCGCCAGGCTCGGTTCCTTGGCGGCATCGCGGTCCAGGTCGTAGCTCATGTGGCTGGACGTGAACACGCCGAACAGGCGCTCCGTCTTGGCCGCATCGACGGCCTTGAAGTCGGCGCCCGTGTTGGCGACCGTGTAGCTCTTCGCTTTCAGTTCGGCGAGCAGGTCGCGTCCGTCGGAACGCTTGCCGCCATCCTTGAACGGCTTGAAGAATTGCGCGCCGCCACCGAGGACCACGTCCAGGCCGGCAGTGCCCAGCGCGCTGTTGTAGCCCGTGCCGCCAGGCACCAGGGCCGCGGCGATATCGTTTTCCAGGTCGCGGTGGCAGATGTGCGAATAGGTCGCGGCCGGCGTGGCGTGCGTCACGCGCGCCGTGCTGACGACGCCGGCGGCAAAGCCCTTGGCCTTGGCCAGTTCCAGCAGGGTGGTGGCGGGCGTGCCGTTGCCGGTGCCGCATTTGTTGACCAGCTTGTTGCCGTTCGCATCCGTGCCCGGATCGATGGCGACCGTGTTGGCCGACATCGAGATGACTTCATTGTTCATCTTGACGCCCGTCATGTAGGCGGCCATCGATGGCGCGCTGTCCGTCACTTGCGCGTCGTTCGAGAACGTTTTGACGAAGGCCGTTTCCGGCAGGGTGTCCATGGTCAGCGCACCCTCTTCGCCCACCGAATAGATGCGCGCGGCCGTCATGGTGGTCAGGCCCATGCCGTCGCCGAGGAAGAAGATGACGTTTTTCGGCGGTGCTTCAGCCACTACCTCTTCTTTTTTGGCGTCGCTGCCGCAGGCGGCCAGCATCAGGGTGATGGCGACGCTGCAGCCAGCGACGGAAATTTTTCTGCGTGTCATGTGGTTCATCCGGCTAGGTTTGAAAGAGCTAGCAAGATAACAATCCAATGTGACGCCCTCATGACGCTGTGACACATTTGGCCACGCCGGTGCGCGTCCGCCTGGCGTGTTGTTTTAGCGCACGTCCTCGGTGGAAAAGTACACCGTGCCGCGCAAGCGGGCCGTTGTTCCCAGCTGCGCGCGCAAGGCCGCTTGCAAGCTGGCGGCCGGGGTTTCCTGCACGCCCCGCTTGGCCGCCACGATGTCGCCATGCGGCGCCTGCGCAGGGCTGGTCCAGGCGACGATATGTTCGAAATCGGGGCGGCTGTCGATGCGCTTGACGAGGAAGCGCTGCGTGCCGTCGCCCACCTGCAGATAGCGCGCGCTGGCGTGTACGGCGGGTGCCGGCGACAGCTGGCGCATCAGCAGGACGCGCTCGACGATGATGGCGGCAGCGCCGTAGCCGGGTTCGGCTTTTCCAGCTTTCTCGAAGTGGCCGCGCACCACCGTCGCGCGGAACTGGCGCAGCGGCAGCGGCGCGGCGGGCAGCAAGCGCGCCAGCTCGAAATGTTCCGGTTCGAGGGTCCACAGCGCCGTACGGCCCTCGAACTGCTGGCGCAGCCGCGCATCGAGGGCGGCGTCGGCCAGCCGTACTTGCAGCACCACCTGGTAATCGTGCGGCGCATGGAACATCGGCAAGTGCGAGGCATACAGCCCTTGCTTGCCGCCAAACAGCACCATGCCGTGCAGGCCCCAGGTCGGGGGCGTGGCGTGGGCAAAGCTGGAGGCGAGCAGGAGCAGGGACAGGAAGAGGGTGCGCAGCATGGGTTTCATCGATGAGTTGGAATGGCCCAATGATAGGGGCGGTATCATGGACGGTACAGCAACCATTTTTCACCTTTCGTATCCCATTTGGAAATCATCATGCACATGAGCCTTGCCGACCTGCGCGTGTTTTGCAGCGCCGCGCGCCAGCCGACCCTGGGCGCGACGGCGCTGGAATTGCACCTGACGCCATCGGCCGTGTCGAAAGCCTTGCGCCGCCTGGAGGGGGACATGGGCGCGCCCCTGTTTGACCGGAGCGGCAAGCAATTGCTGCTCAACGACAGCGGCCGTTTGCTGCTCGAGCGTGCGCGCACCTTGCTGGCGCTGGCCGAACAGGCGCGCCTGGACGTGATGGGCGAACGGGGCGCCATCGATGGCCGCATCGCCGGCCCTGCCTTGCTGCTGTGGCGCCACGCGGAGACCCTGGCGGCGGCGCTGGACGCCTATCCGCAGGCCAGCTTGCGTTTGCAACCGGCTTTCGAGGATGCGGCGCTGGCGGCCCTGGCGCGCGGCGATTGCCATGCGGCACTGGTGACGCAGGACGCCATCGCCCAGCGCGGCGCCGACTGGCCTGCCACCTGGCACAGCACGGCGCTGGGCAGCATGCGCATGCTGCTGGCGGCCGGGCGCGGCCATGTGCTGGCGCGCGGCGTGCCGGTAGCCTGCGCATCCGTGCGCTGTGGCATGCAGGACGTCTTGCCGCACGCGTTTGCCAGCCCTGCCCACTCCCTGCTGTGCGGCGAGGAGCGGGGCCGCCATACCGATGGCTGGCGCGGGGTGGCCGGGCGCACCATCCGCTACTGGAGCGACGACGTGCAGCTGCTGCTGGGCTATGTGCAGTCCGGCCGGGCGCTGGCCTACCTGCCCGACTTCGCCGTGCGCGCGCACGATTTGCTGCAGGTCGAGCTGGCCGGCAGCGTCGATTGCAGCGAACAGGTGCTGCTCGTGTGGGATGGCGCGCTGGCGGGGCAATGGCTGCATGCATTGGCGCGGCAGTTGTCTATTAATCCGAAATAAGCAACAAACTATTGCGCTTTAACGGGTTTTTCTACCGGATTGAGCAACGTAAGATGCATGCATCCCAATCATTTTGTGAAGGCACAGCATGTTCTCCAAATCCATCAGCAGCGTTCTTGTTTCCACCCTGTTTGCCGCCGGCGCCGCGTCGGCCGCCGCCAGCGCTCCCTTGACCCTGGAAGTCTTCAACCCGGGCGAAGCGGCGATCTTCCCTGTCGCTTCCGTGCTGGTTGCGGGCAACCATGACGCCGTGCTGATCGATGCGCAATTCTCGCGCGCCGAAGCGCAAAAGCTGGTGGAGAAGATCCGTGCCAGCGGCAAGAAACTGACGACCGTGTACATCAGCCACAGCGATCCCGATTTTTACTTTGGCCTCGACGTGATCAAGGCTGCTTTCCCGCAGGCGAAAATCGTTGCCACGCCGGAAACAGTCGCGGAAATCCGCCGCAAGGCCGACGCCAAGGTCGGCTACTGGGGGCCTATCCTGAAAGACAATGCGCCGAAAAGCATCGTCATTCCCGAAGCGTTGCAAGGCAAGCGCATCAGCCTGGAAGGCCAGTCGCTGGATATCGCCGGACCGACGCCAGCGCGCACCTATGTGTGGATTCCATCGATCAAGGCCGTCGTCGGCGGCGTGGTACTGTTTGGCAACTTGCACGTGTGGACAGCCGATACGCAAAGCCTGCAATCGCGCCAGGACTGGCTCAAGACACTGGACGGTATCGCCGCCCTGAAACCCGTCACCGTCGTGCCCGGTCACTTCAAGGTGGGTTCGCCCCTGACGCCGGACAGCATCAGTTTTACGCGCGACTATTTGGTGACGTTTGAAGCGGAAACGGCCAAGGCCGCCAATTCGGCCGCCCTGATCGAAGCGATGAAAATGCGCTATCCGAAGCTGGGCCTCGATGGCGCCCTGGAAACCAGCGCCAAGGTGGCCAAGGGCGAAATGAAATGGTAAGCGGCAACAAGGAGTCAAGCATGCCCACACTGCATTACATTTTCGACCCCCTGTGCGGCTGGTGCTACGGCGCCGCGCCGCTGGTCGAGGCGGCGCGCGCCGTGCCCGGACTGACGGTGGCGTTTCACGGCGGCGGCATGATGACGGGCAGTAATCGCCGCCAGATTACGTCCGCCTGGCGCGGCTATGTGCTGCCGCACGACCGGCGCATCGAGCAATTGTCGGGCCAGCCGTTCGGCGACGCCTATATCGATGGCTTGCTGAACGACACGACGGCCATGCTGGATTCCGAACCACCGATCACGGCCATCCTGGTGGCCGAATCGCTGGCCGGCAAGGGCCTGGACATGCTGCAGCGCGTGCAGCGCGCCCATTACGTGGACGGCTTGCGCATTGCCGACCTGCCCGTGCTGGTAACCTTGGCGCAAGAGCTGGGCATGGATGGGACGGCATTCCAGGCCGCGTATGCGCAACAGGCGGGCGCTGCCACGCAACGGCATATCGATGCCAGCCGCGCCTTGCTGGCGCAGGTGGGCGGGCAGGGCTTTCCCACGTTCGTGCTCGACGATGGCAGCGGCACGCTGTCCGTGATCGATATCGGCGGCTTTTTGGGCCAGCCCGCGAAGTTGCAGGCGCAACTGGGTGGCGTGTGCGATGCGCAAGGGTGCGCATTGTAAATAGCTATCGATTCGATAAAATCAATTAACTTTTCCTTTGTTGTTGACCTCGTTACACTGGTTTCATTAGTCAACAACGAAGGAAAAGCAGCATGAGCCAACAGCCGCCATTCAGTACCGCCTCGGGCATCCCCGTCGCCGACAACCAGAATTCCATCAGCGCCGGTCCTCGTGGCCCGCTGCTGCTGCAAGACTTCCACCTGATCGAAAAACTCCAGCATTTCAACCGCGAGCGCATCCCCGAGCGCGTCGTCCACGCAAAAGGTTCGGGCGCCTACGGCACTTTTACCGTCACGCACGACATTTCGCGTTACACCAAGGCCAAGCTGTTCAGTGAAGTGGGCAAGCAGACGGCCACCTTTGCGCGCTTTTCCACCGTCGGCGGCGAACGCGGCAGCGCAGACACGGAACGCGACCCGCGCGGTTTCGCCGTGCGCTTCTATACGGAAGAGGGCAACTGGGATTTGGTTGGCAATAACACGCCCATGTTCTTCATCAAGGACCCGATCAAGTTCCCCGATTTCGTCCACACGCAAAAGCGCGATCCGCAAAGCAACCTGAAATCGGCCGAGATGATGTTCGATTTCTGGAGCCATGCGCCGGAAAGCCTGCACCAGGTCACCATGCTGTTCTCGGACCGCGGCACGCCGGACGGCTACCGCCACATGGATGGCTTCGGCAGCCACACGTATAGCCTGATCAATGCCGACGGCCAGCGCGTGTATGTGAAATGGCACTTCAAGACGCGCCAGGGCATCAGGAATCTGCCTGCCGCGGAAGCGGGCCGCCTGGCCGGCGCCGACCCCGATTACGCCCAGCGCGACCTGTTCGGCGCCATCGAACGCGGTGACTTCCCGCAGTGGGAAGTCAAGCTGCAGGTGGCGACGCAGGAGCAGCTCGATGCATGGGAGCAGCGCACGGGCTGGAACCCGTTCGACCTGACGAAAGTATGGCCGCATGCGGACTTCCCGCTGCTGCCGGTAGGTATCTTCGAGTTGAACCGCAACCCGGACAATTACCACGCGGAAGTCGAGCAGGCGGCCTTTTCGCCGGCCAACGCCGTGCCGGGCATGGGATACTCTCCGGACAAGATGCTGCAAGGCCGGCTGTTCGCCTACCACGACGCCCAGCTGTACCGGGTCGGCACGAATCACCAGCATCTGCCCGTGAATGCGGCCCGCTGCCCCTTCCATAACCAGCAGCGCGACGGCGGCATGGCGATCCACAATGGCGGCGCGGCGCGCAACTATGCAAACGTGGCGGCGGCGGGCACGCAACCGCAAGGCCTGGGCCATGGCGAGGGGGCGCTGGCGCTCGATGGCGGCGCGGCGCGCTACGATGGCCGCGGCGTGGAAGACGACTTTACGCAGGCCGGCAATCTGTTCCGTTTGATGTCGGCACAGGCCAAGCAGAACCTGTTCGATAACCTGGCCGGTCCCTTGAGCCAGGTGCGCGCGGAAACATTGCAGCGTCAGCTGGGCCACTTCGACCAGGCCGATGCCGCCTACGGCGCCGGCGTGCGCGCCGCCCTGCAGGCGCGTGGCGTGACCCTGTAAGCGTGTATTGCAGGCGGAACAAGCAGGTTCCGCCTGTTGTTGATCCAGCACAAATTAGAGATGAATACCAAATATTGCCGTATGGACATATTTGCCGCCCATGCGTAGACTTGTCGGTCTGATGATCGCGCCGTCTTCCTGGCGGCGCCCTGACTAGAAAGTCTTGCAATATGAATATGGCGAAGCTGTCGGTGCATGGGGACGACCCCACGCTCAAATCCATCCTTGAAGTCTTGCCCACCGATCCGGAACGGCAATGGCGCAAGGGCGAGGCGAAGGGCGCGGGCCGCGTGCACCTCGATTCCGGCTTCGAGGTGCTGATCGCGCAGGCATCCAAATCGCAAGTGTTGCCCTCGCGCATACGCAGCTACCTGGCCGAATGCCGCTCGCGCGGCGTCACGTTCACCATGCCGCGCATCGTGGCCGAACTGCAACTGGAGTTGAATGGCGACGATACGCTCGATGCGCCGCTCGACCTCTCGCTGGCCGACATGCAGCACCTGACGGAAATGGGCATCAGCCTGAGTCTGGTAACGCGTTCCGCCGCAGCCTGATGAGCGCCTGACACTTAAAAAATGGCCACCTGTTCTGGGTGGCCATTTTTTGTCATGCTTCGGCGATGTCGACGGTGACCATATTGTCGTCCGGCTTGCGGTCGATCAGCTTGTTGTCGGGATCGATGCCCGCCTTGTCGGGGCGGCTGCCGACGATGACGGTATAGCTCGCTTCGCGCTTCGTCATGCGCAGGCGTTCGCGCAGCAGCGGATGGCCATTCGCGTCGTCGACGCCGATCTCGATCCAGTCGTGCAGGGGCGCGTCGTGTTCCTCGCCCTGTTCGCCGGCCGTCAATTTGCTCGCCTGCACCTTGATGGTGACGGCGTACTTGCCGTCGCTGCGTTTCGTGGCCGTGGCCGACAGGGCGCGGTTGTCGAACAGCACGATTTTCTCGAACAGGTCGTCGATCAGGTAAGCCTGCTCGGGCGGCGCGACCTGGCGCAAGCCGGCAATCAGGGCTGTCACGCTCGCATACGGCGGGCCTTTCTGGCCATAGGTCTTGAGCAAGTCGCGCAGCACGCCGTTGACCTTGTCTTCGCCGATGATGTCTTGCAGCAAGTACATGGCCAGGCTGCCCTTGTTGTAGTGGATATACGCCTGGTTTTCATTCTCGGCCAGCGGCAATTCCTTCTTGCGCTCTTCGCTGCGCCCCATCAGGTATTGATTCAGGTCATAGCGCAGGAAGCGGCGCATCTTGGCCGGCCCCACGGTTTTCTTCATCACCATCAGGGCCGAATATTCGGCCAGGGTTTCGCTGAGCACGGTAGCGCCGCGCGTATTGCCGCCCACCAATTGATGCGCCCACCACTGATGCGCCACCTCATGCGCCGTGACGTAGAACGGATAATCGATATCTTTCGGGTTCTTGTCATCCACCTTGGCAATGAAGCCCAGCCCTTCCGAGTACGGTATCGTGTTCGGGAACGATTGCGCAAACGTGGCGTAGCGGGGGAACTCGACGATGCGCAGGATCTTGTGCTGATAAGAGCCGAAGTTTTTCGTGTAGTACTCGAGCGCTTCCTTGCTGCCGCGCACGAAGCGGTCCAGATTGTATTCATGGCCCGGGTGGTAATACACGTCGATGGCCACGTCTTGCCAGCGCTCGTGCCTGACGGCGTAGCGGGCCGACTGGAATGCGTAGAAATTCAGGATCGGCTGCTCCATCGTGTAGTGGAAGTAATGGCGGCCCTTGGCGATCCAGTCGTTGTCCAGCATGCCCGGCGCGATGGCCGTCTGGCCGTCGACGGTGCTGACGGTGGCGTCGAAGTTGATGCGGTCGGCATCGTTGCTGACGTAATTGTCGGCCAATCCCTTCGCATCGTCGCGCGGCAAGGCCCGTTCGCGCGCGGGCAAGCCGTGTTTCTTGCGGTCGCGCGGGTCCGTCAATTCCTGCTGCGCCTGGTAGCCGATGTGCGGCAGCACGGCATTCGTGAAGAAGGTGCCGTTGGCGACCACGGGCGTGTCCTGGCCCAGGCCGAAGATGCCGCGCGGCGCATAGCGGACGTCGAAATCGAGGCCCAGGGTAGCGCCCGGCGCCAGTGGCGCGGCCAGGCGGTAGCTGTAGAAGCCCAGCTTGCCATCATCGAGGCCGGGATGCACACGCGCGTCAAAACGCAGGCGCATGGTGGAGGTCGGGTCTTGCTGCACAAAAATGTGGCTGATCGGCAGGCTGGTCTTGTTTTGCAGCACATAGCGGCCCGTGACGGCGAGGGTGCGCTGCGCCGGATAGATGGCCACATCGAGTTTCACGTCGGTGATTCTCGGCTGCGGCGTGGCGGCAAACTTGCGGTACTGGCGCTCGACACTGGCGCGGTCCGCATCGCGGGCGAATTCGGACTTGTAATCGTTGGCCACGTGGAAGACGTAGAACAGCACCGTGCCGGTGCCGAGGAAGAGCAGGGCGCCGCCGGCAAAGCTGGCCAGTACGCCGTGCGTCAGGCCATGGCGCGCCAGGCGCAGACGGATGCGCCAGCTATCCTGCGCGCCGCGGGGCCAGAACAGCAGGGACAGCACCGTCAGCATGACGGCCGCACCGCTCCAATACAGCAAGTACCAGCGCTCGCGCAACAGATAGTGGCCGGCGCCGTTCATGGCCGAATACACGAAGTCCGGCGTGTTGCCATACAGCAGCAGCGGGTCGCCCAGGCCCAGCGAGGAAAAGCTGATGCTGGCGATGTGGTACAGAATCATGGCGAAATACGCCAGGTACTTGTGGTTGATCAATACCTGCAAAAAGATGGCCAGCACGGCGATCAGCGCGTAGGACGGCAAGTGCGACAGGAACAGCGATTCCAGGTACAGGCCGGGGTCGAGGCGGTAATAGCCCTTGAAGACCTGGATCGACATGCCGCACAGCATGATGACCAGGCTCAGCAGTGCTTGCAGGCCGACCAGCGCAAACAGTTTCGACAGCAGGGGCAGCCAGTTCGGCACGGGCAGGGCGTCGAGCATCTGATACGTGCCCGCTTCCCGTTCGCGCCATACCAGCTCGCCCGCGTAGAAGGTGGTAATGATCAGCATGAACAGGGCGAACGAAGCGTTGACCATGTCCAGCACCTTTTCCGTCACCGGATAGGTATTCGTGCCGTAGATGGAGCCCATGTCCAGCGCGCCCGCATACATGGTCAGCACGCCGGCCAGCACGATGACGACAAAATAGATGTTCTTGATGGTTTCGCGCAAGTTCAGCCAGCTCATCTTGACGAGCAGGGCGGCCAGGCTGCGCTGCGCGAAGTCCGGTGTTTCCTGCGTGGACAGCGAAGCGTTCGACAGGCGCAGCGGGACGTCGCCCTCGCTGCGGCGCTTGCCGGCGCCCGCGTCCGTCGTGGCGTGGAACTGGAAGCGCCAGTAGCCGAGCAGCAATGCCACCAGGGCGAGGCCGGACCAGATGGCGCGGTTCAGCAGGTACACGCCTTCCAGGGTCACCAGGCGCGTGTTGCGCTCCGCGTTTGGCCAGTATTCCGTCAGGCGTATCAGCGCCGTCGTGCCGAAAGGATCGATCAGGGCGGCCAGGGTCTTGTAGTCGAGGTCGCGTGCCAGCGACGGCGCCACCAGGTAGCCGATCAGCATGACCACCGAGCTGATGTATACAGGCAGCATGCGCCGCGTCAGGGCCGCGATGACGAAGAAGATGGCGCCGAAGATGAACAGGTTGGGCAGCAGCGTAAACACATACGGCATCAGGTAGGCCAGCGCCCGTTGCGGCCCCAGCCGTTCCGGATCGATGCCGGGCAGCCAGGCGCCCAGCCAGGCACCGATGACGATGCTGGAAAACACCACGGCCAGCACCAGGTAGGCGCCGAGGAAGCGGCCGAAAACGTACTGGTATTTCCTGATCGGCGCGCTGAAGAAGAAATGCTGCATGCCGTATTCGAAATCCTGCTGCACCGAGCGGCCCATCATGGCGGCTACCACCACGGCGCCGAAGCAGCCCAGCAGACTGCACGTGAACGCCAGCGAGCGGGGCGCGTTGATCAGGAACTTGCCGCCGAAACTGATGCTCGCTTCCTTGAAGACGCCGCCGGCGGCAGCCATCCACAGCATGGCCAGCGCCAGAAACATGGCGAAATACACCCAGGTGGACAGCAGCTTGAGCCGCTGTCGCGCTTCAAAGCGGGCGATGGCAAGCATGGCCGTCCCCTCAGTCGCACTGCGGGGCGACGCGGTGGCGCCCCGCAATGGTGGCGAAATACAGGTCTTCCAGGTCGCCGATGGCTTCCTCGAAGCCGTCGCCCGGGTCGTCGTCGCTGTAGACGTGGATTAAGGTGCGGCCCGACAGCAAGCGCGTGGAAATGACGGCGTGGCGCTGCTGGAAGCTGGCCAGCTCCTTCTTCTCGACGAAACGCGCCCAGATCTTGCAGCTGACTTCGTCGATCAGTTCCTGGGTCTTGCCGCACAGCAGCAAATGGCCCTTGTTGATGATGGCCATGTTGGCGCACAGGTCGGCCACGTCGGACACGATGTGGGTCGACAGGATCACCGTCTTGTCTTCGCCGATGTCGGACAGCAGATTATGGAAGCGGACTCTTTCCTGCGGGTCGAGGCCGGCCGTCGGTTCGTCGACGATGATCAGTTTCGGGTCGCCCAGCAGGGCTTGCGCGATGCCGAAGCGCTGGCGCATGCCGCCGGAAAAGCTGCCCAGGCGCTGGTGGCGCACGTCGAACAGATTGGTCTGCTGCAGCAGGCCATCGACGACCTCGCGCCGGCGCGCCCGCTGCGACAAGCCTTTCAGGGTGGCGAAGTGGTCGAGCAGCTCGTAGGCCGTCACTTTCGGGTACAGGCCGAAGTCTTGCGGCAGGTAGCCCAGCATGCGGCGGATCTCGTCCTTGTCGTCGAGCACGTCGTAGTCGCCGAAGAAGATGGAGCCGGAATCGCATTCCTGCAAGGTGGCCAGGGTGCGCATCAGGGTCGACTTGCCGGCGCCATTCGGGCCCAGCAAGCCAAACATCCCGGGCGGTATCGTCAGCGACACGTTATCCAGCGCCGCCACGCCATTCGCGTAGGTCTTCGACAATTTGCGAATCTGCAATTCCATACAACTCCTAACTCATGCGTTGCAGCCCGATGGTGCAGGGCTTCTCTATGCTGGCATTGTATTGAATTTAAGACGTACTGGGCAGTTACATGCGATACACGGCATTTTCGCGTGGCCAGAGTGCAGATGGGCGGGGTGGACGGCACCCCGCTTCACCCTGGCTGGCGTGTCTAGTTGCGGAACAATACGGATTCCCGGTTGAACCACCAGCGGCACAGCATCAGCAGGGCGCCCGCGATCACCGTGGTCGAGGCCAGAATCACGCCGAACATGCGGTAATCCATGGTGCCCTTGACCAGTTCCTTCATGGCCAGCGACACATTGGTCAGCGGCACCATGGCCCACATCCAGTTCAGCTCGACGCCGGGCAGCATCGCCGCCACAGTGGGCAGGATGACGAACAGCATCAATGGCGTGATCATGCCGGCCGCTTCCTTGTAGCTTTTCGCGTAGATCGAGATCGACAGCAGCAGCGAGGCGAAGATGGCGGCGGTCGGCACCAGCATCAAGGTCACCATGGCCAGGTCGGGCAAGCCGATGCTGCGCACCATGACGGCCATGTTGCCTTCCAGCGAACTGCCGAAGATGGCCAGCAGGGCGCCCATGCTGCCCACCATCAGCACGGCCGAGGTCATGCCGACCGTAAACAGCACGAGGAACTTGGCCAGCACGATGGCGCTGCGCGGCACGGGCGCCAGCAGCAGGGTTTCCAGGGTGCCACGCTCCTTTTCGCCGGCGCCCAGGTCGATGGCCGGGTACATGGCCGCCGTCAGGCACACCATCAGCAGCAGATAGGGCAGCATGCCGCCGACGATGGCGCCCATCTGCTCGCGTTCGTTGGCCGTCGATTGCTTGTCGAGCACGATAGGATTGAGGGCAAAGGCCAGTTGGGCCGGACTCAGGTTCAGGGCCGACAGCGTCCCTTCGCGCAGGCTGGCGTTGTAGGTTTCGACGATCTCGCGCACCCGCTGCTGGGTCACGTCGACGGTGCTGGCGCTGTTGTAGTGCAGCACCACCTTGGCTTGTTGCTGTTGCTGCAGCGCCTCCTCGAACCGGGGCGGAATGACGACGGCAAACTTGATGGTGTCGTCGCCGATGGCGCGGCGGATGTCGCCCTCGCTGGCCAGCGGCACTTCGCGCAGGTTGTGCTGCTGGGTAAAACGCGCGCTCAAGCCCGGCGAATGGTCCTTGCCGAACAGCGTGTAGCGCATTTCCGCCGTCTTGGCATTCTTGAACATATTGTTCGAGACATAGGCGAAGCCGCCAAAGATCAGCGGCATGGCAAAGATGGGGATCAGGATGGTGAAGATCAGCGTCTTGCGGTCGCGCGTGAGTTCCAGCAACTCTTTCAGATAAATGGTCCACATGGCTCAGGCTCCCTGGTTGATGACGCTGACAAAGGCGTCGTACAAGTCCGCGCTGCCGCCCAGGTGGCGCAGTTCGTTGACCGTACCATTGAAGGCGGTGGTGCCGCGGTTGATGATGCAGACGCGGTCGCACAGCTTTTCCACCTCGTGCAGGTGGTGCGTGGAAAAGATCAACGGCACGCGCAGCGCCTTGTAGCTGGCGATGAAGTCGAGCAGGATCTTGGCCGACATCACGTCCAGGCCCGTCGTCGGTTCGTCGAGGATCACCACCTGCGGCTCGTGGACAACGGTGCGGGCGATCGCGCACTTCTGTTTCATGCCTGTCGACAACTGATCGGCCCGCTTGCCGCCGTATTCCTCCATCTGCAGAAGTGCAAACAGTTCGTCGCAGCGGCGTTTCAGCTTGTCGGCCGGCATGCCATGCAGGCGGCCGAAATATTCCACGTTTTCGCGCGCCGTCAGGCGGCCGTACAGCCCCGTCGAGCCGGACAGGAAGCCGATGCTCTGGCGCGCCACCAGCGGCTGGCGCAGCACGTCGACGCCGTTGACGAGGGCGCTGCCCGCGTCCGCTTGCAAGGCCGTCGACAGCAGGCGCAGGGTAGTGGTCTTGCCGGCGCCATTCGGGCCCAGCAGGCCCAGCACTTCGCCGGGGGCGCAGCTGAAACTGACGTCGCGTACGGCGTGAAACCAGCCTTCATGTTCGCGCGGATCGCTGACGTGCACGCCCTTGCCCTTATGGGGCGGCAGGCGAAAACGTTTTGCCAGGTGCTTGACTTCAATCATGTGCTTCATCCATTCGACGGTGAAGAACGAGAGTAGCATGCAAAAAATGTAACTTGCAAGGTGGAAATATCGTTTGGTCTATTGAAAAAAACAGCATCTTCATGCAAGCTGGCCCGGTGGGCGCCGGCGGACGGCGCGGGAGAGCGCAATGCAAACGATCGATCAGGCGATGCAGGACAAGGTACTGGCCGTGGCGCGCGCCGGCATGACCAGTGCCGAAGCCATCGGTTTCTTCCGCGTCAGCCTGGGGCTGTACTACCTGGCCGGCCTGATGACGGAGGAAACCCTCGATTTCAAGCAGATCGACGCGAAGTACAACCGGTTTATCTACCACTCGATAGGTGGCGGGCACAGCATCGCCAGCGTGCTGCAATTCATGAGCGGCGAGAAAGTCTTGCGCGTGCTGCAATCGGAGCGTTTTCGCGCCGCGTTTGCCGAATACTGCCCGGACATCCCCGTCGACAGCATTTCTTTCCTGATTTCACTGAACCTGGGCGTGGCGAAAAGCCTGTCCGGCCTGGATGCCGTCGGCCCCGTGGTGGACTGGATCGAGCAGGAAAAAGCGCGCACAAGTCAATAAAGCCCCGTTCACCCTGCGCGCAGCGTGGGGACGGCTGGCCTTGATCGTCCTATAATTCATGTTTTCCCTTACATGAATAGCCACGATGACCGCGAACCGCCATTTTGCCCCCCTGGATCGTTTGATTGTTGGCGCCGACAAGGCCCTGCGCGTCATGGCGGGCGTGGCCTCGGCCTCGCGTCCCACGCCGGCCGCGCATGCGCCCGATGCGGAGCTGAGCCCGGCCGAGCAGCGCCACAGTGCCGGCTTGATGCGCGTCAACCATGTGGGCGAAGTGTGCGCACAAGCCCTGTACAACTCGCAGGCGCGCTATGCGCACAGCCCGGCCATCCGCGCCCAGTTCGACGAAGCGGGACGCGAAGAGGAAGACCACCTGGCCTGGACGGCGCAGCGCCTGACGGAGCTGGGTTCGCGTCTGAGCCTGCTCAACCCCCTGTGGTATGCGGGTTCGTTTGCGCTGGGCACCATCGCCGCGCGCATGGGCGACGGCCGCAGCCTGGGTTTTGTGGTGGAAACGGAACGCCAGGTGGAAGCGCACCTGGCCAGTCACCTGGAAGAATTGCCGCCGCAGGACGCCAAGTCGCGCGCCATCGTCAAGCAGATGGCCATCGACGAAGTGGAGCACGGCGCCGCCGCCCAGCGGCTGGGCGCCATCGATACCCCGGCGCCCGTGAAGGCGCTGATGGGCATCATGGGGAAGGTCATGACGAAGACGGCGTATTACTTGTAGGTCGGATTAGCGCGGCAATGCCGCGCGTAATCCGACATATTGTTGACGTTACTGGTGTTGTCGGATTACGCGCTGGCGCGCTAATCCGACCTACTCTTCGATAATCTCGAAGGAATGGGTAATCTCTGCCGTCTTCGCCAGCATGATCGACGCCGAGCAGTATTTGTCATGCGACAAGGCCACGGCCCGTTCCACGGCCGTCGGTTTCAGGGCCTTGCCCCGCACGGTGAAGTGGAAGTGGATCTTGGTAAATACTTTCGGGTCTGTATCGGCGCGGTCGGCCTTCAGGGTCACTTCGCAGCCGCTGACGGCTTCGCGCCCGCGTTTCAGGATCAGCACCACGTCATAGGCGGTGCAGCCGCCCGTGCCCAGCAAGACCATTTCCATGGGGCGTGGCGCCAGGTTGTGGCCGCCGCCATCGGGCGCGCCATCCATGGTCACCAGGTGGCCGGAACCCGTTTCTGCCCGAAAACTCATGCCCGACGGGCCATTCCAGCTGACTTTGCATTCCATCGTACTCTCCGAAAATTGTAAGCGTTTTGTATTGTAATAGAGGAATGCCTGTCCATGTGCCGCCCGCCGGCCCGCAGCCGGCCTCGATTGCGGCTTGACGCGGCAAGGCAAAGCCGCTTATACTTGTCGGCTTTCCGTTCGCTCAGGAAAAGTAAATAAGGCAGAGTCCGCACGGCAGCATCGGCGGAACCACCATTTGAGCGTGTAATCTATTAGGAAGTCAACATGAAAACATTTTCCGCTAAAGGACATGAAGTCCAGCGCGATTGGTTCGTGGTTGACGCGACGGACAAAGTCCTCGGACGTGTTGCCAGCGAAGTGGCACTCCGACTGCGCGGCAAACACAAACCAGAATTTACTCCTCACGTCGATACCGGCGACTTCATCGTCGTCATCAACGCAGGCAAACTGCGTGTGACCGGTACCAAAGCTACTGAGAAAATTTACTACCGTCACTCTGGCTATCCAGGCGGCATCTACGAAACCAACTTCCAGAAAATGCAACAGCGTTTTCCAGGTCGCGCGCTTGAGAAAGCGGTCAAAGGCATGCTGCCTAAAGGCCCACTCGGCTACGCAATGATCAAGAAGCTGAAAGTGTACGCGGAAGGTTCCCATCCGCACGCTGCTCAGCAACCTAAAGCACTTGTTCTCTAAGGAACTGACATGATCGGTAATTACAATTATGGAACCGGCCGTCGCAAAAGTGCAGTGGCTCGGGTTTTTATCAAAGTTGGCACAGGCTTGATCGTTGTTAACGGCAAACCAGCAAACGAATACTTTTCGCGCGAAACGGGTCTGATGGTCATCCGTCAACCACTGGAACTGACCGGCAATGTCGAGCGTTTCGACATCAAAGTCAACGTCCATGGCGGCGGTGAGTCGGGCCAGGCTGGTGCAGTTCGTCACGGCATCACCCGCGCTCTGATCGACTACGATGCAGCGTTGAAACCGGAACTGGCTAAAGCCGGCTTCGTTACCCGCGATGCACGTGAAGTCGAGCGTAAAAAAGTTGGTCTGCGCAAAGCACGTCGCGCAAAGCAATTCTCGAAGCGTTAATTTCTACGCTACAGCACCTTCCGGGGTGCTGGTCGAAAAGCCGCTGGACTTCGGTCCCGCGGCTTTTTTGCATTTCAGCGGGATGCGCCGTTGCGCTGTAAAATACGCGAAAACCCGCAGGGGGAGCGTTTCCCCTCTTCTTTTATGCAATCTTATGCAATCTATACACAAGGAAAGAACATGATCAAAGTTGGCATCGTCGGCGGCACTGGATACACGGGCGTGGAGTTGCTGCGCTTGCTCGCTACCCATCCAGATGTCGAGTTGACGGCGATTACTTCGCGCAAGGAAGATGGCTTGCCCGTTGCTGACATGTATCCTTCCCTGCGCGGCCATGTGAAACTGGCGTTTTCCTCGCCGGACAAGGCTAATCTGGAACAGTGCGACGTGGTCTTCTTTGCCACCCCGCATGGCGTTGCCATGGCGCAGGCACCAGCCTTGCTGGCCGCCGGCGTGAAAGTGATCGACCTGGCCGCCGATTTCCGCCTGAAAGACCAGGCCAAGTTCGAACAGTGGTACAAGATTCCCCATACGGCCCCCGAGCTGATCGAACAGGCCGTGTATGGCTTGCCGGAACTGAACCGCGAAGACATCAAGCAAGCGAAGCTGATCGCCAACCCCGGTTGCTACCCGACCACCATGCAGCTGGGTTTTTACCCGCTGCTCAAGGCTGGCCTGGTCAACGCGGGCGGCTTGATCGCCGACTGCAAGTCGGGCGTGTCGGGCGCCGGCCGCAAGGCGGAAATCGGCATCCTGTTCTCGGAAAGCAGCGACAGCTTCAAGGCCTATGGCGTGGCCGGCCACCGCCACCTGCCGGAAACGACGGCGCAATTGCAGCGTTTCACGGATGAGAAAGTGGCGCTGACCTTCACGCCACACCTGGTACCGATGATCCGCGGCATGCATTCGACCCTGTACGCGCAGCTGAACAAGGATGTCAGCAATGAAGAATTGCAATCCTTGTTCGAAGAGCAATACAAGGATGAGCCTTTCGTCGACGTGATGCCGTTCGGCGCGCACCCGGAAACCCGCTCTACGCGCGGTTCGAACATGCTGCGCCTGGCCTTGCACCGTCCCGAAGGCGGCAATACCGTCATCGTGCTGGTGGTGCAGGACAATCTGGTCAAGGGCGCGTCGGGTCAGGCCGTGCAGTGCATGAACTTGATGTTTGGCTTGAAAGAAACGGCCGGTTTGCAACACATCGCCCTGCTGCCGTAATTATCGGCGCCGCTGCTTGCGCGGGTCCGGCGCCTTTTTGCCGGACCTGTGATAAATTGGACTGCCACGTACCCCGACAGGATGACGTTCATGTTCGAGCGCAATGCGAAAAACCCCATCGACACCCTGATCGGCGCATCCACGCGGATCGAGGGCGACCTGCTGTTTTGCGGCGGCTTGCGCATCGATGGCCATGTGCGCGGCAACGTCACGGGCGAGCCGGGCGAGCCCACGTATGTGGTGCTGGGCGAGGCGGGCCGCATCGATGGCGAAGTGCGCTGTTCGAGCCTGGTCGTCAGCGGCGAGATCAATGGCCCCGTGTATGTGTCGGAAATGCTTGAAATCCAGCCAAAAGCCCGCATTGTAGGAGAGGTCTATTACAAAGTGCTGGAAATGCACAGCGGCGCATTGGTGCAAGGCAAGCTGAGTCGCCACGACAGCGCCGACCCCGTGCTGCACCTGGCCGTATCGGAAATGTGAGCAGGAACAACACCGTCCAGCCGCATCAGCGGCGGCCGCAGCGCGAGTTGCGCCAACAGTCTATAATGACTTAATGTTTTCTAGTAGGAGTGCCTGATATGAATGCCGTCGCTGAAATGCAAGATGTGATCCCTTCCCCTATTATCTTTACCGATAGCGCCGCCGAAAAAGTCGCGCAGCTGATCGAAGAAGAAGGCAATCCCGACCTGAAATTGCGCGTATTCGTGCAGGGTGGCGGCTGCTCCGGTTTCCAGTATGGCTTCACCTTCGATGAAATCGTCAACGAAGATGACACCACCATGGTCAAGAACGGCGTCCAGCTGTTGATCGACTCCATGAGCTACCAGTACCTGGTCGGCGCGGAAATCGACTACAAGGATGACCTGGAAGGCGCGCAGTTCGTGATCAAAAACCCAACTGCGACGTCCACCTGCGGTTGCGGTTCGTCTTTCTCCGTTTAAGCACTAAACTGGGCAAGCAAGAAAATAGCGGATCTTCGATCCGCTATTTGTGTTTCTGCGACCGCTTAGCGAGGGTATAGCGCCCCCAGTACCCGTAACCCCTGCGCACCCGTCACGGCCGGCAAGTTACCCGGCTTGCGCTGCGTGAAACGCCAGGCTAGCCAGGCAAAGGCCAGCGCCTCGACCTGGCTGGGCGCCACGCCCAGTGCTGCCGTCGATGCCACCGCCATGCCCGGCAATTCGGTGGCCAGAGCCGCCATCAGGCTGGCGTTCTGCGCGCCGCCGCCACACACATACACGGTTTCCGCCCGTGCGCCGTCGCGCCCGATGGCGTGCGCCAGGCTGGCGGCCGTCAGCTGCGTCAGGGTCGCCTGCACGTCGGCTGGCTTGGCTTGCGGATAGCTGGCCAGCTTGGCGCCCAGCCAGTCGGCATGGAACAGGTCGCGTCCCGTGCTTTTCGGCGCCGGCAAGTCAAAATAGGGCTCGTCGAGCAAATCCGCCAGCAGTGCAGGGATGACCTGGCCCGTGGCGGCCCAGGCGCCGTTGGCGTCGTAGGACTGGCCCAGGTGCCGCAAGACCCAGCCATCCATCAGCGCATTGCCGGGACCCGTGTCGTAGCCCGTCACCGTGCCATCCGCATGCAGCACGCTGATATTGCTGATGCCGCCGATATTGGCCAGCACGCGCGTGTGGCCCGGCAGATTGAAGATGGCCTGGTGAAAGGCCGGCACCAGCGGCGCACCCTGGCCGCCGGCCGCCACGTCGCGGCTGCGCAAGTCGGCGATGACGTCGATGCCCGTCAGTTCGGCCAGCAGGGCCGGGTTGTTCAGCTGACGCGTAAAGCCCAGCTCCGGGCGGTGGCGGATGGTCTGGCCATGCGCGCCGATGGCAGCGATGGCGTCCGGGCCGATACCCGCGTTGCTGAGAAGCATGGCGACGCAATCGGCGTAATGACGCACGAGTCGGTTTGCCGCCAGCGCTTCGCGTTCGATTTCATTCTGGCCCGCACTTTGCAGCGCCATCAGGTCGGCGCGCAGGCTGGCGGGAAAGGGAATGTACGCGTCGCCCAGGCTGCGCGTGCCCTCGTCGGAAAAGTCGACCAGCGCACCGTCGACGCCATCGAGACTGGTGCCTGACATTAAACCGATATACAGCATGGGGTATTCCTTGAATGCGTAAGTGGTGAGGTGCATTGTGCCGCATTTGTGCCGGCCGCAGAAGCGCACGGGGAAAAACAAAGGCACCGGCCATTTGCATGGGCGGTGCCTTTCTTTATATGTTGCCCGAAGGCAGTGTTGCTTAGCGCGCAGCCAGTGCCGTGTCGTTCGGACGCAGCAGAGTGAAGCGGTGCATCATGTCAGCCGACACCATGCGGAAACGGCTCAGCTCGGCGGCCGTCAACGGCGCCTGGGCTTGTACGTTCAGCTTGCTTGGATCCTGTGCCACGCCGCCGACGCGGAATTCATAGTGCAAATGGGCGCCCGTCGACCAGCCGGTGGTGCCGACGTAGCCGATCACATCGCCCTGGCTGACTTTTTGACCTTTTTTCAGGCCCGAAGCGAAGCGGCTCATGTGTGCGTAGGCGGTGGAATAGTTGGCCCAGTGTTTCAGGACAACAACATTACCATAGCCGTTTTGGCTGCCGACGGAATCAACCACGCCATCGCCCGAAGCGCGGATAGGGGTGCCCGTTGCTGCAGCGAAATCGATGCCCTTGTGCGCTTTCCAGTTGCCGGAAATCGGGTGCACGCGCATGGAGAAGCCGGACGAGATGCGGGAGAATTCGAGGGGGGATTTCAGGAAGGCTTTTTTGAGGGACTTGCCGTCGAAACTGTAGTAACCGCCGCCTTGCTTGCTGGCTGGGTCTTCGAACCAAACGGACTGGTAAGTCGTGCCGCGGTTGGTGAATTCACCGGCCAGGATGCGGCCCGCTCGGACAAATTCGCCATCTTGCCAGAATGTTTCGTAGACAACATTAAACGAGTCACCGCGTTTCAGGTCGGAGCGGAAGTCGATATTGGTGGAGAACATTTCCACGATTTGCGCGGAAATCGAATCTGGCAGGCGGGTGCCGTCCAGGCTGGAGTCGGTGGCGGCGAACAGGGTGGAAGTAATCTTGCGCGCGTGCATTTCAACGCGGCGTTCCAGCTGGGCAGCTACTTCCGTGGCCACGAACTTGTCGCCCTTGCGGGTGATCAGGATGTTCTTGACCGATTTGTCCGTGCCGTCGACGAGCGTGGCGCGCATCCAGTTGAGGTCGCCGTTTTCGGACGTTTGCGCTTGCACGCGCTTGCCCGATTTCAGCAACATCACGCCGCGCGCGATCTTGTCGGTTTTAATGAAATTGGCGGCCGCCGCATCATCCACGCCGAGACGGGTCAGCAGGGTGGCGAGGGTATCGCCAGCGCGGACTTTTTCTTCGTGGGTGAAATTCTGGTCTACCTGTTCCATCGCGGAAATTTGCGAGGCGAGATCAGGCATTTCCAGGTTCTGGGCGATGGACGTGACCGGCAAGTCCGATGCGTCGGGCGCCATGGGCGACACAGCGACCGCGCCGAAGGCGGCCACGGCGAGCAGCACTGCGGAGGCACCGATAATGCGTGCCTTGCGTGTCGTCGTCAGCTGTGTGTACAAGCGTGAGCCTGTGATTTTATGTATAGGGTTCATGCAATCAGTTAAAATTTGCCCTTGAACGTGACCTGAACTAATGCTCTTTGTTATTGTTATTTTGGTTCGTTTTCATACGGCAAGATTGATGGGATCGAGCATTATAGCAAACTCCGCAAACCTACTACCATTTTGAGATCTACAGTCAAATTTTATGGAAATCAACACCACCGCATCGCCTACAAAGGCTAACGCCGCTCAGACCGCGCTTCCGCTGTCGGACAGAGTACAAGAAGCCCTCGCGATTACCAAGCGTGGCGTCGACGAACTCTTGATCGAAAGCGAATTTGCGCAAAAATTAGCCCGCTCCGAGAAAACCGGTGTTCCGCTGCGCATCAAACTGGGCCTGGACCCGACTGCACCCGACTTGCATCTGGGCCACACTGTCGTGCTGAACAAGATGCGCCAGCTGCAAAACCTCGGCCATCAAGTCATTTTCCTCATCGGCGACTTCACGTCCATGATCGGCGACCCTTCGGGCCGCAACGTCACGCGCCCGCCGTTGACCAAGGAACAGATCGAGATTAACGCGATGACGTATTTCGCGCAAGCATCTTTAGTGCTGGACGCCAGCAAGACCGAAATCCGCTATAACTCCGAGTGGTGCGATCCGCTGGGCGCGCGCGGCATCATCCAGCTCGCTTCCCACTACACGGTGGCGCGCATGATCGAGCGCGACGATTTCACCAAGCGCTTCCAGGGTGGCATTCCTATTTCCGTGCATGAATTCCTGTACCCGCTGATGCAGGGTTACGACTCGGTGGCCCTGAAGTCGGACCTGGAACTGGGCGGCACGGACCAGAAGTTCAACCTGCTGGTGGGCCGCGAACTGCAAAAGCAGTACGGACAGGAGCAGCAGTGTATTTTGACCATGCCTCTGCTGGAAGGTTTGGACGGCGTGGAAAAAATGTCCAAGTCGAAGAATAACTACATCGGCATCACGGAACCGGGCAACACCATGTTCGCCAAGCTGATGAGCATTTCCGACGTCATGATGTGGCGCTACTACGAGCTGCTGTCGTGGCGCTCGATCGCCGAATTGGCCCAGCTGAAGCGCGAAGTCGAGGAAGGCCGCAATCCGCGCGATGCCAAAGTTGCGTTGGCGCAAGAGATCGTTGCCCGCTTCCACTCGCAGCAGGCGGCGGAAGAGGCGCTGGCCGACTTCGTCAACCGCTCGAAGGGCGGCATCCCCGACGATATCCCGGAAGTGACCTTGGCTGGCGCCCCGCTGGGCATCCCGCAATTGCTCAAGCAAGCGGGCCTGTGCCCATCGACGTCGGAAGCCATGCGCAAGATCGACCAGGGCGGCGTGCGCATCGACGGCACCGTCATCAGCGACAAGGGCTTGCAAGTGGCGGCTGGCCAGTTTGTGTTGCAAGTTGGCAAGCGCAGCTTTGCGCGCGTCACCTTGACGGCATGATCGCGCTGCTGCAGCGCGTTACGCAGGCCAAGGTCGACGTGGCCGGCGCCACGATCGGCGCCATCGATGCCGGCCTGATGGTGCTCGTGTGCGCGGAGCGGGGCGATACGGAGAAGGAGGCGGACGCCCTGCTTATAAAACTGCTGGGCTATCGCGTGTTTGCCGACGAGGCGGGCAAGATGAACCGCAGCGTGACGGACGTGGCCGGCGGCTTGCTGCTGGTGCCGCAGTTTACGCTGGCGGCCGACACCAAGTCCGGCACGCGCCCGTCGTTTACGCCGGCGGCCGCGCCGCAGGACGGCTTGCGCCTGTTCACGCATTTCGTGAACCAGGCGCGCAGCCGTCACGCGACCGTGCAAACGGGACAGTTCGGCGCCGACATGCAGGTGTCGCTGACGAACGACGGGCCCGTCACCTTCTGGCTGCAAGTAAACGCAAAGCAATAACTAAAAAATATAAAGAGGAGCAAGCGATGAAATTGTGGAGCGAGACGTTTCGTGATGGCGGCCTGATGCCGGCCGACCATGCCTTTGCCGAGATCGATCCGGCCAGCCGCGTGCGCCTCGCCGGCAACCGCAATCCTCATCTGGCCTGGGACGAGGTGCCCAACGGCACCGAGTCGCTGGCCCTGTTCTGCATCGACCCCGATGCGCCGCAAGACGCCAGCCTGGCCAACCGCGATGACCAATCGCTGCGGCTGACGGCGCCGCGCGGCGACTTTTATCACTGGAGCTTGCTTGATATTCCCCTGGCCATGCGGGTTATTGCCGCCGGTGAGTTTTCCAGCGGCATCACGCCGCGCGGCAAGCCTGCCGCCAGCGGCGGTGCGTTGCCACTGCGCCAGGGCCTCAACGACTATACGGCCTGGTTTGCCGACGATGCCGCCATGGCCGGGGACTATTACGGCTATGATGGCCCATGCCCGCCGTGGAATGACGAGCGCATCCACCATTATATTTTTCGCCTGTACGCGCTCGACGTGCCGCGCTTGGCGCTGCCCGAGCGTTTCACGGGGCAGCAAGCCCATGCAGCCCTGTACGGCCACATCCTCGACGAAGCCCAGCTCGTCGTCGCCTATTCGCTTCACCCCGAATTGGCACTTACCCTGAAGAAATAACGCATGAGCACCACGATTTTACTGATACGCCATGGCGAGACGGCCTGGAATGCGGGCCGCCGCCTGCAGGGCCATATCGACATCGCCCTGAACGAGGCGGGCCTGGCGCAAGCGGGGGCGCTGGGGCAGGCGTTGGCGGACGAACCGCTGGCCGCCATCATCGCCAGCGATCTGCAGCGCGCGCAGCAGACGGCGCAAGCCGTGGCCGATGTGAAAGATTTGCCCGTGCAAACGGATTCCTTGCTGCGCGAGCGCTGCTATGGCGCCTTCGAAGGCTTGCTGTATGCGGACATTGCCGCGCGCTATCCGCACGAATATGCGCAATGGCAATCGCGCCAGATCGATGCCGTGATGCCGTCGGGCGAGCGCCAGGCCGAAAGTTTCCGCCAGTTCTATGCGCGCGCGAACGGCGCCATCGCCCGCTGGGCCGGGAAATATGACGGCCAGACGATCGCCATCGTCGCCCACGGCGGCGTGCTCGAATGCGCCTACCGCGAGGCGGTCGGCATGACGCTCGACAGTCCGCGCGACTTCCAGGTCAAAAATGCCAGCGTCAACCGCTTTTCTTACGCGGACGGTAAGTTGCATTTGGTGCATTGGGGAAATATCGAACACTTGAGCGCGCCCGCGATGGACGAGCTGGGCTAAGAGCCGGGCAAACCGGCGGACGGGCTCGCCGAGCCCCTGTTTTGCTGTGCTGCACAAGCGCGGCGCCCGCCCAAGCGCACTGAAGCAAAAAAATAGTGCTTATTAATTAGGCAGGGAATCGGTTAAAATAGCAGGTTCCTCCGTCCATTCCAGGTTCTTCAGTGCAAATCGGCCCTCACATTCTGCGCAACAACGTTTTCGTCGCTCCCATGGCGGGTGTGACGGATCGGCCTTTCCGCCAGTTGTGCAAGCAGTTGGGTGCCGGCTACGCCGTGTCGGAAATGGCGGCGTCGAATCCGCGCCTGTGGGCGACGGAAAAAAGCTCGCGCCGCACGGACCACGAAGGCGAAATGGAGCCGAAGGCCGTGCAGATCGCCGGCGCCGATCCGCAAGACCTGGCCGACTGCGCCAAGTTCAATGTGGACCGGGGCGCGCAGATTATCGACATCAACATGGGTTGCCCCGTCAAAAAAGTGTGCAATAGCTGGTGCGGCTCGGCCCTGTTGCAAGATGAAAGCCTCGTCGAAAAGATCTTGCACGCCGTCGTCAATGCCGTCGACGTGCCCGTCACCCTGAAATTCCGCACGGGCTGGAACCGTTCCAACAAGAATGCCCTGACCATCGCCCGCATCGCCGAGCAAGCCGGCATCCAGATGCTGACTTTGCACGGCCGCACGCGCGCCGATGGCTACAAGGGCGATGCCGAATATGAAACGATTGCCGCCGTGAAAGCATCGGTGGGCATCCCCGTGGTGGCCAACGGCGACATTACCAGCCCTGAAAAGGCCCGCTTTGTGCTGGATCAAACGGGCGCCGATGCCGTCATGATCGGCCGCGCGGCGCAGGGCCGGCCGTGGATTTGCCGTGAAATCGACCATTTCCTGCGTACCGGTACCTTGCTGCCGGCGCCGTACGTGGATGAAGTGCGTACCCTGATGGACGAGCATTTACGCGCCCATTACGCATTTTACGGCGAATTCCTCGGCGTGCGCACGGCACGCAAGCACATCGGCTGGTATGTCAAGGATCTGGAAGGCGGCGAAGCGTTCCGCCAGCAAATGAACTTGCTGGAATCGACGGATGCGCAATTGCTGGCCGTCGATCAATTTTTTGAGTCGCAATGGAAATTTGGCGAACGGTTACAATACCGCCTCTCCGAATCCAGTGAAAGTGGCCTGATCGATGTGATCAAACCTGTGGCCACGGCAGCATGAGCAGATAGCAAGGCAGTGATATAAGTTATAAGCAATAGTGACAAGCAAGAGTGATAAGCAGTACAAGGGCGAGCGCCTATACAGAGCGTCATGCAATATTAATTACAACACCGAGGCAAGGGGGCAGCACGCGGACCGCATGGGCGGCGCGGCGCCGGATTGCCAGGTGTTCAGCCGGTTGAAGCATAAAAATGAGCAAAGAAAGCATTCAGGAAGTCGTACAGAAAAGTCTAGAAGATTACTTCAATGACCTGGGCGAACAGCAAGCATCGAATATCTATGACATGGTCGTGCTGACCGTGGAAAAGCCCATCCTGGAAGTCGTGATGACACGCGCCGATGGCAACCAGTCGCACGCCGCGCAGATGCTGGGCATCAACCGCAATACCCTGCGCAAGAAATTGCAGGAGCACGGTTTGCTGTAATGCCGGCATGCAAGTGACGCCAAGATTTGAATCCGCCGCAGCCCGGCACCGGGCCTGCGCCATTCGCCAAGAACACTTAACCACCTAGCCACAGCCATGATCAAACAAGCTCTCCTCTCCGTTTCCGACAAGACCGGCGTTCTCGAATTCGCCCGCGCCCTGTCCGCCCTCGGCGTCAACCTCCTGTCCACGGGCGGCACCGCCAAATTGCTGGCTGACAACGGTGTTCCCGTCACGGAAGTTGCCGATTACACGGGTTTCCCGGAGATGCTCGATGGCCGTGTGAAGACACTGCACCCGAAAGTGCACGGCGGTATCCTGGCGCGCCGCGATTTCCCTGAGCACATGTCGAAACTGGTCGAGCACGACATGCCGACCATCGACATGGTGGTGGTCAACCTGTACCCGTTCCAGGGCACGGTCGCCAAGGCCGATTGCACCCTGGAAGATGCGATCGAAAATATCGATATCGGTGGCCCGACCATGCTGCGTTCGGCAGCCAAGAATCACAAGGACGTGGTTGTCATCTGCGACCCGACCGACTATGACGTGGTGCTGGCGGAAATGCGTGCGGCCGACGGCAAGGCAGGCGACGTCAGCTACGATACCAAGTTCATGCTGGCGAAAAAAGTCTTTGCGCACACGGCGCAATACGATGGCGCCATCACCAACTACCTGACCAGCCTGGGTCCGACGAAAGTGCACGCCGAGCGCGGCGCCTATCCGCAAATCCTCAACGTTGCCTTTGAAAAAGTGCAAGACATGCGCTACGGTGAAAACCCGCACCAGAGCGCCGCCTTCTACCGCGACCTGGTCACCACCGATGGTGCGCTGGCCAACTACCGCCAGCTGCAAGGCAAGGAATTGTCGTATAACAACATCGCCGACGCCGATGCTGCCTGGGAATGTGTGAAGAGCATGGGCGGTTTCGAGCAAAGCGCCGCCTGCGTCATCGTCAAGCACGCGAATCCATGCGGCGTCGCCCTGGGCAAGAATGCGGCGGAAGCGTATGCGCGCGCCCTGCAGACGGACCCGACCTCGGCATTCGGCGGCATCATCGCGTTTAATACCGAACTGGATGGCGCCACGGCCGGCGAAATCGCCAAGCTGTTCGTCGAAGTGCTGATCGCCCCGTCGTTCTCCGCAGAAGCGAAACAGATTCTGTCGAGCAAGCAAAACGTGCGCATGCTGGAAATCCCGCTGGGCAGCGGCGTGCACGCCATGGACTTCAAGCGCGTCGGTGGCGGCTTGCTGGTGCAATCGCCGGACGCGAAAAACGTCGGCATCGGCGACTTGCGCGTGGTCAGCAAGCTGCAGCCAACGCCGCAGCAACTGGCCGACCTGATGTTCGCCTGGAAAGTGGCGAAATTCGTCAAGTCGAACGCCATCGTCTTCTGCGGCAATAACATGACCCTGGGCGTGGGCGCTGGCCAGATGAGCCGTATCGACTCGGCCCGCATCGCTTCCATCAAGGCGCACAACGCCGGCCTGTCGCTGACGGGCTCCGTCGTGGCGTCGGACGCCTTCTTCCCGTTCCGCGACGGCCTCGACGTTGTCGTCGACGCGGGCGCAACCTGCGTCATCCACCCGGGCGGCTCCATGCGCGACCAGGAAGTGATCGATGCGGCGGATGAGCGCGGCGTCGTGATGCTCTACACGGGCACGCGTCACTTCCGTCATTAAGAAGGCGGTCTAAACCTACTGCGCGGCGCGGGGCGCGGCCTGCGATGCTCACTGTGCTACAGCACAGTTGCGCTTCTCGGCCACGCCGCATCGCCGCTCGCTACGGTTTATCCCACCTTCTTTGAAGGTGGTTAAACGGCAGGCACCGGTTATTCACCGGTGCCTGCCGTATTCATTATAGAATCTGGCGATGATTATTCTTGGCATCGATCCTGGCCTGCGCACGACCGGCTTTGGGGTCATTGAAAAACACGGCAACAAGCTGCGCTATATCGCTTCGGGTACCGTCAAGACAGGTTCCGAAGGGGAATTGCCGCCGCGCCTGAAGGTCATCCTGCGGGGCGTGAGCGAAATCGTCGGCACCTACCAGCCCGATTGCGCGGCCATCGAGAAAGTGTTCGTCAACGTCAATCCCCAATCGACCTTGCTGCTGGGCCAGGCGCGCGGCGCGGCCATTTGCGCGCTCGTCCATGCCGACCTGTCGGTGGCCGAGTACACGGCGCTGCAAGTGAAGCAGGCTGTCACGGGCCACGGCAAGGCGGCCAAGGAGCAGGTGCAGGAAATGGTGTCGCGGCTGCTGTCCTTGCCCGGCTTGCCCGGCACGGATGCGGCCGATGCCCTGGGCGTGGCCATTTGCCACGCCAACAGCATCGATGCGCTGGCCATGATCGGCGCGCTGGCGCCCCAGCTGCAGGGGCTGCGCATGAAGCGCGGCCGTTTAGTGGGATAGCTGCATGGCCCTCATATATATACACAACATTAGGAACACGCGATGATAGGCCGTCTCTCCGGTATTTTGCTTGAAAAGAATCCGCCACAATTGCTGGTCGATTGCCAGGGCGTCGGCTATGAAGTCGACGTGCCGATGAGCACGTTTTACAACCTGCCCCACGTGGGCGAAAAAGTCGTGCTGTTCACGCACCAGGCCATCCGCGAAGATGCGCACCTGTTGTTTGGCTTCGGCAATGCGGCCGAGCGGGCCGTGTTCCGCCAGTTGATCAAGATCACGGGCGTGGGCGCGCGCATGGCCTTGTCGATCCTTTCGGGCATGACGATAGCCGACCTGGCGCAAGCCATTACCCTGCAGGATTCCGGCCGCCTGGTGAAAGTGCCGGGCATCGGCAAGAAAACGGCCGAGCGCCTGCTGCTGGAATTGAAGGGCAAGATCGGTGCCGATCTTGGCCCGCTGGGCGCGCATGCGGCGCCGGATGCACAATCGGACATTTTGAATGCCCTAGTCGCGCTCGGCTATTCGGACAAGGAAGCGCTGGCCGCCGTGAAAAACGTGCCGGCTGGCAGCGGCGTGTCGGACGGCATCAAACTGGCGCTGAAAGCGCTGTCGAAAGGCTGATAAGGCATGAGCATCCAGACCGACAGCTTCACGGAACAGCGCATCATCGACGCGGCCCCCATCTCGCACAACGAAGAGGCCATCGAACGGGCCTTGCGCCCCAAGCAGCTCGACGAGTATGTGGGGCAGGAAAAGATCCGCGACCAGCTGGAAATTTTTATTACGGCCGCGCGCCAGCGCAAGGAAGCGCTCGACCACACCTTGCTGTTCGGCCCGCCGGGCCTGGGCAAGACGACCCTGGCGCACATCATCGCGCGCGAAATGGGCGTCAATTTGCGCCAGACCTCCGGCCCCGTGCTGGAGCGCCCGGGCGACCTGGCGGCGATCCTGACGAACCTGGAAGCGAACGACGTCCTGTTCATCGATGAAATCCACCGGCTGTCGCCCGTCGTGGAAGAGATTTTGTATCCGGCGCTTGAGGATTATCAGATCGATATCATGATCGGCGAAGGCCCGGCCGCCCGTTCCGTAAAGCTCGATCTGCAACCGTTTACATTGGTGGGCGCCACCACGCGCGCCGGCATGCTGACCAATCCGCTGCGCGACCGCTTCGGCATCGTCGCGCGCCTGGAGTTTTATAACACGGGCGAATTGACGAAGATCGTTACGCGCAGCGCGGCCTTGCTGAAAGCGCCGATCGACCCGGAAGGCGCGCACGAGATCGCCCAGCGCGCGCGCGGCACGCCCCGCATCGCCAACCGCCTGCTGCGCCGCGTGCGCGATTTTGCGGAAGTCAAAAGCAATGGCGAGATCACCAAGGTGGTGGCCGACCGCGCGCTGGCCATGCTCGACGTCGATTCCGCCGGCTTTGATGTGATGGACCGCAAGCTGCTCGAAGCCGTGCTGTTCAAGTTCGGCGGCGGCCCCGTCGGCATCGGGAATCTGGCGGCAGCCATTGGCGAAGCGGCCGATACCATCGAAGACGTGCTGGAACCGTATCTGATACAGCAAGGTTTCCTGCAGCGCACGCCCCGTGGCCGCGTCGCCACGCCGGCCGCCTACCTGCACTTTGGCGTCAGCGCCCCGCGCATGGGCCCGGGCGGCGAAGCGTGGGAACTGTGATGGTGGAAGGCAGCCAGCAGACCACGCCGGGCATGCAGATATGGATCGACGCCGATGCGTGTCCCGTCGTCATCAAGGAAATCCTGTATCGCGTGGCCGACCGCCTGGAATTGCCGCTCACCCTGGTCGCCAACCAGGGCTTGCGCGTGCCGCCCTCGCGTTTTATCCGCACCGTGCAAGTGCCGTCCGGCGCGGACGTGGCCGACCAGGAAATCGTGCGCCTGTTGAATCCCGGCGACCTCGTCATCACGGGCGACATCCCGCTGGCCGCCGACGTGCTGACCAAGGGCGGTTTTGCGCTGAACCCGCGCGGCGAGTTTTATACGAAGGACAATATCGCCCAGCAACTGACGATGCGCGCCTTCATGGAGGAATTGCGCAGCGGCGGCGTCGACACGGGCGGCCCGGCCGCGTTCAGCCAGTCGGACCGGCAGCAGTTCGCCAATAGCCTGGACCGGCATTTGAGCAAGCATCACCGCAAGCCGGCCCCGGCGCAGTAAGCGGTGGACGAAAAAAACGTGGACGAAAAAAAACCGGCGCAAGCCGGTTTTTTTATGTGCATGTAACTTAGCGTGCAGCTTTGCGCGTGCCTACCACTTCCACCGTCACGCGGCGGTTCTTGGCGCGGCCGGCGGCACTCGTGTTGTCGGCCACCGGTTGCGCTTCTCCCTTGCCTTCCGTATAGACGCGGCTCGTTTCCACGCCTTGCGCCACCAGATAGGCCTTGACGGCTTCGGCGCGGCGCTGCGACAGTTTCTGGTTGTAGGCGTCGGAACCGACGGCATCCGTATGGCCTACCGTGACGATGACTTCCAGATCCATGCCCGTCAATTGTCCGAGCAGCTGGTCCAGCGCCGCCTTGCCTTGCGGCTTGAGTGTCGATTGATCGAAATCAAACAGCGCTTCGGAGGCAAACGACACTTTTTCCGCTACGGGGACAGGCGCCGGTGCGGCCACGATGACAGGTGCCGGCATGGCGACGACAGGGGCGACTTCGGGCGCCGGCTGGTAGGCGGGCGTGGCGCTGGCCGGGCGGCCCAGTTTATACACGAGGCTGACGGAATACAGGTCCGCATCGCCGCGGTTGCCGACGGCATCGTTCAGGCGATAACGTTCGACTTCGCCGCGCAGGGCCAGCGCTTCGCTGAACTTGTATTCGAGGCCGAGGCCCAGCTTGGCATTGAGTTTGCGCTCGCTGGCATGGGTATTGGTCGAACCGAGCAGGCGGTTACCGCTGAACTCCGTGTTGGTCCTGGTATAGTGCATGCCGACACGGCCCAGCAACGACAGGCGCTGCGACAGCGGCAGCTGGCCCAGCAGGTCCAGGTTCACGCCGCGAAACGCCGCTTGTCCGTTGAGCACGCCGTTGCCGCTGGTGGTCGACTTGAAATCGAACTTGCCCAGGTCAAAGTAGCCCGCTTCCACGGCGACATACTGGTTCAGTTGGCGGCCGACAAACAGCTTATAGCCGGTGTCGCGCTGGTCCTTGCTGAAGCCGGTGACGGTTTCGCCGTTGGCGGCCAGGCTGGCGCGCAGGCGCGGCTCGTCGATGGTGGCGCGCGACTGGCCTACGCCCGCGCCGATGTACCAGGCGCTGTTGGCCCAGTCCGGGTTGATGAAAGTGTTGTCCTGCGCCTGCGCCGATTGCGCCGCCAGCAAGGCGCCGGCCATGACGCTCAGGGCGCCCAGTGTGTGTGCGATAGTCATCGTCATGTCCCGATTATTTGGTGATCTGGTTGTTGCGCAGGGTAACGGCGGCAGCCGTCAGCACGCGGCCATTGAGCAGGGTCGTGTTGTCGCCCACCGTGATGGCAGCCGACTGGCCCAGGATATTGCCCTTGAAGACGCTGTTCGCGGCCAGGGTGGTCGGGCCGACAGGCAGCCAGCTGACGTTGTCGGCCGTGGCGCCGTTATTCAGGGCAACTACCGAATTGACGGTCGAGTCCAGGGTCAGCGCCGTGCGGAAGATGTACACGCCGGGACCGTTCAGTGTCAGCGTACCGGTAATGCTGATGGCACCGGCATAGCAATACACGCCGGGGCCGAAGGTCTGGCCACCGAGGTCGATGCCGCCGGCAAAGGTGACGTCGCAAGTCCGGCTATTGCCGTCCGTGATCGCCGCTTGCAAATCCGTCATGGCGCCGGCCAGGATGGCGCCCGACTTGTAGTTGGTAAAGCCGGCCGCCTGGGTCGGATCGGTGGTCTGCGAAGGCGCACCGACGTCGCCCGTGATCAGGGTGGTGCCGCCCGAGTTGTTCGTGATCGAGGTGCCGGCCAGTACGCCGAACGGCGCCGCGCGGCCCAGGATGATCGGATTGAGGACGGGCGGGATGGCGACGGCCGTGACCGTCAGCAACGCGCTGCCAGACTGGCCGCCGGCCGTGGCCGTGATGCTGCTGGTGCCGGCGGCGATGCCGGTGGCGACGCCCGTGTTCAGTACGCTGGCGTTGGCAACGGTGCCTGACGTCCAGGCGGCGCTGTTGGTGACGATGGCGTTCGAGCTGTCCGAATACGTTGCGGTGGCAATGAATTGCTGTTGGGCACCAACAGCGATGCTGGCTGTGGCTGGCGTGACGGCGATGCTGACCAGGGTGAGGGCAGGTACGGTCACGGTGGTGCTGGCCGTCTTGCCGTTGAAGCTGGCATTCATGACGCTGGTACCAAAGGCAACGCCGGTAACGAGGCCGCCGCTGGCGACGGTGGCCGAGGCGGGCGTGACTGAAACGAAGGTGCTGCCGGTCGTGACGTCCACGCTGCTGCCATCCGAATACGTGGCAAGGACGGCCAGCTGGCGCGTCGCGGCGGCCGGGATGACGGGGTTTTGCGGCGTGACGGCGATAGCCAGCAGGGTCGCTGGCGTGACGGTCAGCACGGTGCTGGCTGTCAAGGTGCCCGTGGTAGCCGTGATCTGTGTCGTGCCGGCAACCTTACCCAGCGCCAAGCCGCCAGCGGCGATGCTGGCCGTGGTAGGGCTGGCCGAAGCAAAGGTCGACACGGCCGTGACGTCTCGCGTGGCGCCGTCGCTGAAGCTGCCGCTCACCGTGAATTGCTGTGTTGCGGCGATGGCGATGGATGGCGCGAGCGGCGTGATGGCGATCGCCGTCAAGGTGGCCGGCGAGACGGTCAGCTGGGCCGCCGCGCTCTTGCCGCCGAACGCGGCGCTGATGCTGCTGCTGCCGGCAGCGATGCCGGTGCTCAAGCCTGTGGCGGCATTGACTGTCGCGCTGGCTGGCGTGGCCGACGTCCAGGCCGACTTGGCGCTGACGTCTTGCGAAGAGCCGTCGCTATACGTGGCGATGGCCGTGAATTGCTGGCCCGCGCCGATGGCGACCGTGGCCGTGGCTGGCGTGACGGCCAGACTGGACAAGGTGGCAGCCGGCAAGCCGAGGATGGGATCGCGTCCCTGGTCGCCGCCGCCACAGCCGGCCAGGGCGGCCATGGCCAGCAGACCTGCCGAGACGAGCAGCGGGTTCAGATATCGCTTGAAGAGATTCATATAATTCCTTTGTGCATGGCAGTCATTGCCGGGCATCCGCGGATGAGGTCATCCGGCAGAGCCATGCCGCCTTTCGCTACAGGGCGATGGCGTCACAGGCATGCACTATTTCATTTAGGAAACTGAAGGTATGTGCGCTGGCGCGCTTAGCTTGTCTTTGAGGGGGAATGGGTTCAAAAGGGAACGATTCGGCCTGAAAAACAACGGCCGTGTGCGGAAAGCAGGCACAAAAAAGCCGGCGCAGGGCCGGCTTCGACAGGGCGGGGCGGTTGCTTACTCTTCGCGCACCCACGTTTGCGAGCGCCCAAACATCGGCACGCCGACATAGCCGCGCACTTGCAGCTTGGTGCCACCTTCCGTCAGTTCTGCCTTGCTCTTGTAGACCTTGCCGCTGGCGGGGTCCGTGATTTCGCCGCCCGTCCATTCCTTGCCGTCATATTTCAGGCCGGACAGGATCACCAGGCCGATGATGGGCTGGTCCTTGTTGGCGCCCGTGCACTTGTCGCACTTGGGATTTTGATCTTCATTCGGGCCACGGAACAGCTTTTCGATCTTGCCTTGCAAGACACCATTGTTTTCCGTGATGACAACGAGGGATTTCGGCTTGCCGCTGGCGTCATCGATGGTTTTCCACGTGCCGACGGGGGTGTAGTTGCCGTCGCGCGCGGTGGCGCTGCCGGCGATGGCCAGGGCGGCCACCAGTACGCTTGCTTTGAATAGTTTATGCATCGCTAGTCTCCTGTGGTTTTTTTGATCTGTTACGAAACAGTATAGATACCAAGGCAAGACCAGCAGTGCTGCGCGGCGTCAGGAGATGACGCCGCGCAATCCTTCCAAACTTGCCTTATGCGCTGGCTAGTTTAGCAAACTGTTCGCGCAGTTTTTCAATTGTCGCCGAAAAACTGAGCAAACGCTCGTTTTCTTGCGCGACGATGGCGGCAGGGGCGCGCGCAACAAAGCTTTCATTGCCCAACTTGCTGTTGACCTTGGCAATTTCCGCTTCGATGCGGGCGATTTCCTTGCCCAGGCGCTCGCGTTCGGCGGCCACGTCGATTTCCACTTTCAGCATCAGCTTGGTGGTGCCGACGATGGCGACGGCCGCTGGCGAGTCCGGCAGCGCATCGACGATCTGCACTTCAGCCAGCTTGCCCAGCGACTGGATGTACGGTGCGTACGATGCCAGCGCGGCTTTTTCCGTGGCATTGCCCGCTTCGACGATCAGCGGCACGCGCACGGACGGCGAGATCTGCATTTCGCCGCGCAGGTTGCGCGTTGCGTCCGTCAAGGCTTTCAGCTGCTGCATCCACGCTTCCGCACTTTCATCGATCTTGTCGGTGTTGGCGATCGGATACGGCTGCATCATGATCGAATCGCCCTCTGGCTTGAGCGTCTTGCCGGCCAAAGGCGCCACCGTTTGCCACAGGGCTTCCGTGACAAACGGAATGATCGGATGTGCCAGGCGCAGCACGACTTCCAGCACGCGCAGCAGGGTGTGGCGGGTGGCGCGCTGCTGGCCTTCCGTGCCCTGTTGCACTTGGACTTTCGCGACTTCCAGGTACCAGTCGCAATACTCGTCCCAGACGAATTTGTAGATGGTGGCGGCGATATTGTCGAAACGGAAGTCTTCAAAGCCCTTGGCCACGTCCAGCTCCGCTTTTTGCAGCAGCGAGATGATCCATTTGTCCGCTTGCGACAGGTCGGCGTCATTCGGCGTGCAGTCCTTGCCTTCCGTATTCATCATGACGAAACGGGTGGCATTCCACATCTTGTTGCAGAAGTTGCGGTAGCCTTCGCAGCGGCCCAGGTCGAAATTGATGTTGCGGCCCAGCGATGCATAGCTGGCCATGGTGAAGCGCACGGCGTCCGTGCCGTAGGCGGAAATGCCTTCCGGGAACTCCTTGCGCGTTGCCTTGGTGATCTTTTCCGCGTCGCGCGGGTTCATCAAGCCCGTGGTGCGCTTGACGATCAAGCCTTCCAGGTCGATGCCGTCGATCAGGTCGATCGGGTCCAGGGTGTTGCCCTTCGATTTGGACATCTTCTGGCCCGTCGAATCGCGCACGAGGCCGTGCACGTAGACGGTTTCAAACGGTACCTTGCCCGTGAAGTGCGCCGTCATCATGACCATGCGCGCGACCCAGAAGAAGATGATGTCGAAACCCGTCACCAGCACGGACGATGGCAGGAAGGCTTTCATGTCCGGCGTTTCTTCCGGCCAACCCATGGTCGAGAACGGTACGAGCGCCGACGAGAACCACGTGTCGAGCACGTCGTCGTCGCGTTTCAACGGGCCCGTGCTGCCGGCCGCCTGCGCCTTGGCGATGGCTTCCGCTTCCGTCTTGGCAACGAAGATATTGCCGGCATCGTCGTACCACGCCGGGATTTGATGGCCCCACCACAGCTGGCGCGAGATGCACCAGTCCTGGATGTTGTTGAGCCATTGGTTGTAGGTGGTGCTCCAGTTTTCCGGCACAAACTTGATTTCGCCGCTGGCGACCTTGTCCAGCGCCGTTTCCGCGATCGACTTGCCTGGGAAGAAGGTGCCTTCCGGGGCCGGCTTGCTCATGGCAACGAACCACTGGTCCGTCAGCATCGGCTCGATGACGACGCCCGTGCGGTCGCCGCGTGGCACCATCAGCTTGTGCGGCTTGACCTGTTCCAGCAAGCCTTGCGCGTCGAGGTCGGCGACGATCTGCTTGCGCGCGGCGAAGCGGTCCATGCCGCGGTAGGCTGCCGGCGCGTCGTCGGTGATCTTCGCGTCCAGGGTCAGGATGACGATCTGCGCCAGCTTGTGGCGCTGGCCCACGGCGTAATCGTTCATGTCGTGCGCCGGGGTGATCTTCACGCAGCCGGTGCCGAATTCCTTGTCGACGTATTCGTCGGCGATGATGGGGATTTCGCGGTCCGTCAGCGGCAGTTTCAGCATCTTGCCCACCAGCGCCGTGTAGCGCTCGTCCGTCGGATCGACGGCCACGGCCACGTCGCCCAGCATGGTTTCAGGACGGGTCGTGGCCACCGTCAGGAAACCGCTGCCGTCGGCCAGCGGGTACTTGATGTACCACATGGAACCGTCTTCTTCCTCGGACACCACTTCCAGGTCGGACACAGCCGTGCCCAGCACGGGGTCCCAGTTGACGAGGCGCTTGCCGCGGTAGATCAGGCCTTGCTCGAACAGGCGCACGAAGACGTCGGTGACGACTTTCGAGCGCGGTTCGTCCATCGTGAAGTATTCGCGCTGCCAGTCGGCCGAGGCGCCCAGGCGGCGCATCTGGCCGGTGATGATGGAACCGGATTTTTCTTTCCATTCCCACACTTTTTCCACGAATTTCTCGCGGCCCAGGTCATGGCGCGAAATCTTTTGCGCGTCCAGCTGGCGTTGCACGACGATCTGCGTGGCGATGCCCGCGTGGTCGGTGCCGGGTATCCAGGCCGTGTTGTGGCCCAGCATGCGGTGGTAGCGGGTCAGGCCATCCATGATGGTCTGGTTGAACGCATGGCCCATGTGCAGGGTGCCGGTGACGTTCGGCGGCGGCAACTGGATGCTGAAGGAAGGTTTTCCCGCATCGAGGGTGGCGGTAAAGTAACCGCGCTGCTCCCACTCGGTGCGCCAGAATTGTTCAATGTCGGCGGGCTCGAAAGACTTGGCTAATTCCATGATTTGGCGTGTGATTGGCAAAAGGAACCATTATAGATGACGCGGCATCGCCTGCAGCGTGGCAAGCCGCCTTTTTCAGTGTTTTGGCGGCTTTGCGGGCCGTTGACGGGCAACAGAACGGGGATAAAAGCGCTGCCGATGTTATAATGCCGGCCTTGGCGCCTCCTGCCCTATCTTTGCGGAGAGCGCCAGCGGGCGCAGTTGTATCAAAGTTTCACTCCAACTCTCGTCCGCGTCACCCGGCCAGCGCATCTGCGATGCCAGCCACTTTCAGAGCGTCCCCTGCGGGCTGGGCGCCTGAGCCACGCGCACCGCCAGCGGTGCACCATTCACGGCGGAATCAAGGCGGCTCGTCATTGCACGCCGCTGCCGCCACAGCTTAGCCAGGAATGTTGTTATCTGGCCCGTCGTCTTTCGATACGGCATGTTCCACAGCGCCTGGCCGCTGTGGCTATGCCATGGCCGCGCGCTTTCCCGGTTTTGCCTGCATAAGGAAACCAGCATGAAAAAACTCTCGATCAGTGTCGGCCTCGTTTCGACCATCGCCACCCTGGGCGCCTTGCCTGCCGCCCATGCCCAGTCCTCCGTCAACGTGTATGGCTTGATGGATGCGGGTCTGGTGCAGGAAGGCGGCATCAGCAAGCTCACCAGCGGCGTGTCGGCCGGTTCGCGTCTGGGCTTGCGCGGCACGGAATCCCTGGGTAACGGCTTGCAAGCCGTGTTCACGCTGGAAGCGGGCGTCCTGAGCGACACGGGGCGCTCGGACCAGGCAGGCCAGTTGTTTGGCCGCCAGGCGTTTGTCGGCCTCGACAGTCCGCTGGGCATGTTGACCGTGGGGCGCCAGTACAACCTGCAGAGCCAGGCGCTGACCGACGTGGCCGATCCATTCGAGGGCGGCATGGCGGGCGCGTCGACCAACCTGGCCGGCTATTCGGCCACGCGCATCGACAATACCGTGCGCTACACCTCGCCCGAGCTGCGCGGCGTCACGGCCACGGTCATGGTCGGCTTTGGCGAACACACGGGGATTGCGGCGGACCAGCGTTCGCTGGGCCTGGCCCTCGGCTATGTCAACGGTCCATTGACCTTGCGCCTGGCGCGCCAGAGCCGTGCCGGCGAGCCGGGCAAGGCCGACGTGAACAACACGATATTGGCTGGTAACTACAACTTCGGCGTGGCCACGGCATTTGCCGGCTATGGCCGCAATACGGGCGATGGCAGCAGCATGTTCTTTGCCGAGAATCCATACGGTGCGGCGCAGGCGCCGGCCCAGTCCACCGACAGCCGCGACGCCATCGTCGGCGTGTCCGTGCCGCTCGGCGCGACTACCCTGCTGGCCTCGTATGTGCGCAAGGATGACCGCGACGCTGCCAACCGCGATGCGCAGCAGCTGGCTATCGGCGCCACGTATGCCTTGTCCAAGCGCAGCAAGGTGTATGTTGCCTACGCGCACATCCGTAACCGCAACGATGCGGCCTATATGGTGGGCAATGCCACCGAAGTGGGCAGCGGCAACCGCGCCTTCAACGTCGGCCTGCGCCACGCGTTCTAAACCGTCACGCTAGGCGGGCAGCATGCTGCCTTCGTGCAGCAGCGCTTCGAAGGCGGGGGCGGCCAGGGGGCGGCTGAACAAATAGCCCTGCATCTGGTCGCAGCCTTGCTGGCGCAGGAAGGCCAGCTGCTGTTCCGTTTCCACGCCTTCGGCGATGACTTTCAGGCGCAAGCTGTGCGCCAGCGAAATGATGGCGCGCACGATGGCGGCGTCGTCGTCGCTGTGCGTGATGTCGCTGACGAAGGTTTTATCGATTTTCAGCACGTCGATAGGGAAGTGGCGCAGGTAGGCCAGGCTGGAATAGCCGGTGCCGAAGTCGTCGATGGACAATTGCACGCCCAGCGCCTTCAGGTTGGCCATGATGGCCGTGGCTTGCTCCACGTTATGCATGACCATGCTTTCCGTCAATTCCAGTTCCAGATGGGCCGCATCGAGGCCTGTCTCGGCCAGTGCCTGCGCCACCGCGTGCAGCAGATTCCTTTGCTTGAATTGTCGCGCCGACAGGTTGACGGCCAGGCGCAGCGGACCATGGCCGGCCAGTTGCCAGGCGCGCGTCTGGGCGCACGCCGTGCGCAGCACCCAGTCGCCAATGGGGGTGATCAAGCCCATTTCCTCGGCGAGGCCGATGAAGCTGGCAGGTGGAATACGCCCCAGTTGCGGATGTTGCCAGCGCAGCAGCGCTTCCATGCCCACCACGGCGCCGCTGGCCAGATCCAGCTGGGGCTGGTATTCGAGGTGGAATTGCCCGCGTTCCAGGGCGTGGCGCAACTCGCTCTCCAGCCCCAGGCGCTCCAGGGTGCCCGCATTCATGCCCGAGGCATAGAATTGCCAGTTGCCCCGTCCCTGTTCCTTGGCGCGGTACATGGCGATGTCGGCGTGCTTGATCAGGGTGTCGGCATCGTCGCCATCGTCGGGATACACGGCCACGCCCATGCAACAGCTGAGAAAAAATTCATATTCGCCCAGTTGCAGCGGCTGCGCCACGGCGTCCTGGATGCGCTGCAGAATGGCCGCGCCCGGTTCGCCATTGCCATGCTGGGGCAGCAGCAGCACGAATTCGTCGCCGCCCAGGCGTGCCACCGTGTCGACTTCGCGCGTGGCGTCGCGCAGGCGTTCGGCCACGCTTTTCAGCACCAGGTCGCCGGCATCATGGCCCAGGGTATCGTTGACGAATTTAAAGCGGTCGAGGTCGATGAAAACCACCCACAGGGGATGGCCACTGCGCCGCGTCACGGCCATCGCCTGCTCCAGCCGTTCGCGCAGCAGTGCCCGGTTGGCCAGGCCCGTCAGGATATCGTGCCTGGCCTGAAATTCCATTTCCTGTTCGAAACGCATGACGGTGCTGATGTCGTATTGCGCCACAACAAAGTGACTGAGCGCGCCATCGCCATCGTCGCGCACGGGCGCGACGAACAGCTCGCTCCAGTAGCTGCTGCCATCCTTGCGGAAATTGCGCACGATGGCCTTGCCTTCGCGCTGTTCGCGCAGGGCCGCCGAAATGGCGTGCATGTCTTGCCGCCCCTGCTCGGGACCCTGCAAGTCTTCCAGGCGCTGGCCGATGACTTCGCCGGCCGTATAGCCGGTGATGCGCTCGAAGGCAGGGTTGACGTATTCGATCAGGTAGCCCGGTGCGTCGGCGCTGCACAGGATGATGGCATTGGCCGACACTTCGATGATGCGTTCGCGCAGCCGCAGCGACTTTTCATTGTGCATGCGCGCGGCGATGTCTTCGGACAGGCGCAAATTGGCAAACTGCAGTGCCGCCGTGCGCTCGCCCGTGATGCGGGCAATCACGGAATTGCGCGAGACCAGCTGATACACATACGCGGCCGCCAGCAGGCTCGACAGCACACCACCGAGCAGCACATACAAAGAGCCGCGATGGCTGGCGTCCAGGCCCATGCCTTTGGCCGGCAGCAGGGCGGCACCCAGCGTGTGCCCGCTGGCATGGTACTGCAGCAGCAGCCGGGTGCTTTCCGACTCGATCTGGCGTGCCGAGACGTAGCACAGCGCCGTCAGGCACAGCCCGACTGCCAGGGTGATCAGGGCCGAGGTGGAGACGGAAATGGAGATGCGTTTGAAGAATGATTGCATGGTGGCCCCGTGGCAGCGCCGGTGCCGATCCATGATCAGGCAGGCCGGGCAGTGACTGACTGTAGGGCGGGCGGCGAAATGTCGTCCGTTCGCTACCGAACGGACGGTAATGCCGACAAGAAATATAGTCGGGTCACTGTGCCAGTGCTGTGTTACGCTGCCGCATATGGCGCCCCTCGTTCGGACGTCTTACCTCTACCCCCTAGCTGACGACTGGAAACCAGGAAACCTGCCCATGTCGAGTCCGCATGCCCAGCTACACAACCCGAATCAAAACCATTTGCTCGCCGCCATGCTCGACGCCGATTTCGCGCGCCTGGCCCCCCACCTGGAGCAAGTATCCATGTTGCTCGGTGACGTGATCTACGATTCGGGCGACAAGCTGCAGCATGTGTATTTTCCCACCACGGCCATCGTTTCCATTCACTACCTACTGGAAAACGGCGGCTCGTCGGAAATTGCCGGCGTCGGCAATGAAGGCGTCGTGGGCGTGTCGCTGTTCATGGGCGGCAATTCGACGCCGAGCCGCGCCGTCGTGCAGACGGGCGGCGTCGGCTACCGGCTGAAGGCGCATTTGCTGATGGAAGAGTTCGACCGTGCCGGTCCCGTCATGCGCTTGCTGCTGCGCTATACGCAAGCGTTGATCACGCAAATGTCGCAAACGGCCGTCTGCAACCGCCACCATACGGTGGAGCAGCAGCTGTGCCGCTGGCTGCTGCTGACCATGGACCGCCTGCCGAACCGCGAGCTGACGATGACGCAGGAGTTGATTGCCAACATGCTGGGCGTACGCCGCGAAGGCGTGACGGAAGCGGCCGGGCGCCTGCAGGCGCGCGGCTTCATCAGTTACCGGCGCGGCCATATCTCCGTGCTGGACCGTGCCGGCCTCGAAGGCCACGTGTGCGAATGCTATGGCGTGGTCAAAAAGGAATTCACGCGCCTGTTGTCGGATGTGCGCCAGCGCCAGGCGCACTGAACACCGCATCTTTTTTTTATCGTTGTTACAGCTCAGGCTACCCCATGCAATCTGTTGAAAATATTCCCCCGCGCGCACCGTCGCGCTGGCCCATGGCGCTGGCGTTTTCGTTCAGCGCCATCGTGCTGCTGGCCATCGGCCTGCTGGCCTGGCGCGCGCCGTTCGAGACGGCATGCGTCATCGACGCGCTGGTCTTCTTGCTGCTGATGCTGCTTGTCGCGCTGTACCGGCGCACCTTGGCGGCCAGCCTGCCGCGCCAGCTGCTCAAGGCGGGCGCCTTGCAGGATGCGATTTTCAACAGCGCCAATTTTTCGTGCATCGCCACCGATGCGCAGGGCGTGATCCAGATCTTCAACGTGGGCGCCGAACGCATGCTGGGCTATGAAGCGAGCGACGTGGTGGACAAGCTGACGCCGGCCGGTATTTCCGATGCGCAAGAAATCGTCGCGCGGGCGGCCGCCCTCAGTGCCGAACTCGACAGGGTCATCACGCCCGGCGTGGAAGCGCTCGTGTTCAAGGCCACGCGCGGCATCGAAGACATTTATGAACTGACCTACATCCGCAAGGATGGCAGCCGTTTCCCGGCCATCGTCTCCGTGACGGCCTTGCGCGACGTGCAGAACAAGGTCATCGGTTACTTGCTGATCGGCACAGACAATACGGCACGCAAGCAGGTCGAGGCGGAACAGGCGCTGCTGGACCAGCGCCTGCGCGAACAGCAGGCGTATACGCGCTCGCTGGTCGAGACCAACAATGCGGAGTTGAAGAAGGCGCGCCTGGTGGCGGAAAAGGCCAACCGCGCCAAGTCCGAATTCCTGTCGAGCATGAGCCACGAATTGCGCACGCCCCTGAATGCCGTGCTGGGCTTTGCGCAGCTGATGGCGTCCGACGTGCCGCCACCGAGCCCGCCGCAGCAGCGCTCGATCGAACAAATCCTCAAGGGCGGCTGGTATCTGTTACGCCTGATTAACGAGATCCTCGACCTGGCCATGATCGAATCGGGCAAGGTCACCTTGTCGCAGGAAGCCATGTCCCTGCTCGACGTGTTGCAGGATTGCCAGGCGATGATCGCGCCGCAGGCGGAAAAGCGCGGCATCCGCATGCACTTCCCCCGCTGCGGCCAGGCCTTCTATGTACATGCGGACCGCACGCGCGTGAAACAGGTGATGGTCAACCTGCTGTCGAACGCCATCAAGTACAACCAGGGCGGCGGCACCGTTACCGTCGATTGCAGCCAGCGCGGCGCCAAGGTGCGGGTCAGCGTGCGCGACAGTGGCGTCGGCCTCGATGCGGGCCAGGTGGCACAGTTGTTCCAGCCCTTCAACCGCCTGGGACAGGAAAACAGCACGGAAGAGGGCACGGGCATCGGTCTCGTCGTCACCAAGCAATTGATCGAATTGATGGGCGGCACCATCGGCGTCGACAGCACGGTGGGCGTGGGCACCACGTTCTGGTTCGAGCTCGCTTCGAGCAGCGCGCCGGCATTGGTGCTGGGCGATGGCGACGCGCTGCCGCAGGTGCAGGTGCCGCAGGAAAGCCAGCGCACCTTGCTGTACGTGGAAGACAATCCCGCCAACCTGGCGCTGGTCGAGCAATTGATCGCCCGCCGCAGCGATTTGAAGTTGCTCACAGCCATCGATGCGCACCTGGGCATCGACCTGGCGCGCACGTATCAGCCGGACGTGATCTTGATGGATATCAACCTGCCCGGCATCAGCGGCTTCGGCGCACTGCATATCCTGCACGACGACCCGCTCACCAGCCACATTCCCGTGATGGCCCTGTCGGCCAACGCCGTGCCGCGCGACATCGAGAAAGGCCTGGAAGCGGGTTTCTTCCGCTATTTGACCAAGCCGATCAAGGTCGTCGAGTTCATGGATGCGCTCGACGTGGCCCTGCACCATGCGGCCGCGCACGGCCTGGCCGACGACACTCACGCAGTACGCTAATTCAGCACTTAATTTTAGGAATACCGCCATGCTTCAAGCCACCGAGATCCTGAACGCCAGCATCCTCATCGTTGATGACCAGGAGGCCAACGTCATGCTGCTGGAACAGGTGCTGCGCAATGCCGGCTATACGCGCATTACCTCCACCATGGATCCGCAAGCCGTGCATGCGCTGCACCAGCAGCACCGTTACGACCTGATCCTGCTCGACTTGCAAATGCCGGAAATGGATGGCTTCGAGGTGATGGAAGGCTTGCGCGACATCGAGGCGGGCAGCTATCTGCCCGTGCTGGTGATCACGGCCCAGCCCGGCCACAAGCTGCGCGCGCTGCAAGCGGGCGCCAAGGATTTCGTCAGCAAGCCCTTCGACCTGGTGGAAGTGAAAACGCGCATCCACAACATGCTGGAAGTGCGCTTGCTATACCAGAAGCTGGCCGAATACAACAAGTCGCTGGAACAGATGGTGGAAGCGCGCACGGCGGAGCTGCGCGAAAGCGAAGCGCGCTTCCAGCGCTTCACGGAACTGTCGTCCGACTGGTACTGGGAACAGGATGCGCAAGGCAATCTGACGCGCTTTTCCGGCCCCGTGGCCGAAATGCTGGGCATTGGCAGCGAGGAAGAGCCACAGCGCTGGAACGCCACCGAACGCGCGCTGCTCGACGCAAAAATTGCCGCACGCGAACCGTTCCTTGATTTCATCTACAGCCGCGCCAACCTCGACGGCAGCACGCAGTACCTGCAAGTGAGCGGCGAACCGATGTTCGACAATGGCAGCCGCTTCATCGGCTACCGCGGCATCGGCCTCGATGTCACGGAGCGCCTGCGCATCGCCTGATTTATACTTGGTGCCATCCACATCCACAAGGAAAGCATCATGGCTGACAAATCTCCCTCCTATTGGTTCCCCGCCAAGACCTATGGCTGGGGCTGGGGCTTGCCCATCACCTGGCAAGGCTGGCTGGTGTTCCTGGCCGCGCTGGCGCTGTTCGCCTGCGGCGCCTTCCTGTTTCCGCCGCAAACCATGCTGGTCGGCTACATCGTCTATGAAGTGGCCATCGTTGCCGTGCTCATTTTCATCTGCCAGCTGAAGGGCGAACCGACCAGCTGGCGCTGGGGCAAGAAGAAATAAGCGCGATGGCGTCTGTTGCAATGCAGCAGATGCGCAAAGACGACACCTGCAAGAAATCATCTGGCCACGCGGCGTGAACCGCGTATAATTGGCTCGCTGCCGCAAGGCGGCAAACGCTAGGGGTCCTGCCTTTCGCTGTGGAAACACGGTGCAAGCGCGGGTGAGAAATACCCTCCGAACCTGATCTGGATAATGCCAGCGAAGGGAAGCTTTAGGATGAACGCACCCCGCTTTTCCGCGTGCGCGCAGCCGAACCTCCTTAGCTGGCTCCAGGCTTAAAAATAGTCTAGCCAAGGAGCCAAAATGAACGCCAACCCGAAATTCCTCTCCGCCACCGCCACGGTCGACGAAGCCGCCATCGCGCCGCTGCCCAATTCGCGCAAGATCTACGTGCAAGGCAGCCGCCCTGACATCCGCGTGCCCATGCGCGAGATCAGCCAGTCCGACACGGAAGCGTCGTTCGGCGGCGAAAAGAATCCGCCGATCTACGTCTACGACACCTCCGGCCCCTACACGGATCCGGACGTGCAGATCGACATCCGCTCTGGCCTCGATACGCCGCGCCTGCCGTGGATCATGGAGCGGGCCGACACGGAAGAATTGCCCGGTCCGACCTCCGATTACGGCATCGCCCGCCTGGCGGACCCGAAACTGGCCGAGCTGCGTTTCAACCTGCACCGCAAGCCGCGCCGCGCCATTGCCGGCAAGAACGTGACGCAAATGCATTACGCGCGCCAGGGTATCATCACGCCGGAAATGGAATTCGTCGCCATCCGCGAAAACATGCGCCGGCAGGAATATTTGCGCGAGCTGAAAGCTTCCGGCCCCATGGGCGAGCGCCTGGCCGACCTGATGGGCCGCCAGCATCCTGGCCAGTCCTTCGGCGCCAGCATCCCGGCGGAAATCACGCCGGAATTCGTGCGCGAGGAAATCGCCCGTGGCCGCGCCATCATTCCCGCCAACATCAACCACCCGGAAGTGGAACCGATGATTATCGGCCGCAATTTCCTCGTGAAGATCAATGCGAATATCGGCAATTCCGCCGTCACCTCGTCGATCGGCGAGGAAGTGGAAAAGATGACCTGGGCCATCCGCTGGGGCGGCGACAATGTGATGGATCTGTCCACAGGTAAACATATCCACGAGACGCGCGAATGGATCGTGCGCAACAGCCCCGTCCCCATCGGCACCGTGCCCATCTACCAGGCGCTGGAAAAGGTCAATGGCAAGGCCGAAGATTTAACTTGGGAAATTTTCCGCGACACCTTGATCGAGCAGGCCGAGCAGGGCGTCGACTATTTCACCATCCATGCGGGCGTGCTGTTGCGCTATGTGCCGATGACGGCCAAGCGCTTGACGGGCATCGTCTCGCGCGGCGGCTCCATCATGGCGAAATGGTGTCTGGCGCACCATCAGGAATCGTTCCTGTACACGCATTTCGAAGAGATTTGCGAAATCATGAAGGCGTATGACGTGTCGTTCTCGCTGGGCGACGGTTTGCGTCCCGGTTCCATCTACGACGCCAACGACGAGGCGCAGCTGGGCGAACTGAAAACCCTGGGCGAACTGACGCAGGTTGCGTGGAAGCACGACGTACAGGTGATGATCGAAGGTCCGGGCCACGTACCGATGCAGCTCATCAAGGAAAACATGGACCTGCAGCTGGAGCAGTGCGGCGAAGCGCCGTTCTACACCCTGGGACCGTTGACGACGGATATCGCGCCCGGCTACGACCACATCACCTCGGGCATCGGCGCGGCCATGATCGGCTGGTATGGCACGGCCATGCTGTGCTATGTGACGCCGAAGGAACACCTGGGTTTGCCCAACAAGGCGGACGTGAAGGACGGCATCATCACGTACAAGATCGCGGCGCATGCGGCCGACCTGGCCAAGGGCCATCCGGGCGCGCAAATCCGCGACAACGCGCTGTCGAAAGCCCGCTTCGAATTCCGCTGGGACGACCAGTTCAACATCGGCCTGGACCCGGACAAGGCGCGCGAATTCCACGATGAAACCCTGCCCAAGGATTCGGCCAAGGTGGCGCATTTCTGCTCCATGTGCGGCCCCCATTTCTGCTCGATGAAGATCACGCAGGAGGTGCGCGAATACGCGGCCGGCATGGGTATCGCGGAAGACAAGGCGCTCAAGCAGGGCATGGAAATCAAGGCCATCGAATTCATCAAGAACGGCGCCGAGCTGTACCGCAAGGTCTGAAGGAGAGCGTGATGCCTGCATTGATATCCATCACGCTCAACGGCGCACCGCACCAGGTGCCGCCGGGGCAAACCCTCGATCAATTGATCGCCGCCCTGTCGCTGGAAAACCAGGCGCTGGCGCTGGCCGTCAACCGCAACGTCGTGCCGCGCAAGGCGTGGCCAGGGCAGGTCTTGCAGACGCAAGATCAAGTGGAAATAGTACGCGCCATCGGCGGCGGTTAAGTTGAGAATAGAGAAGGAAGAACACATGAACACCGCAACAAACAACGACCTGCTGACCATCGCAGGAAAACAGTACTCATCGCGCCTGCTGGTGGGCAGCGGCAAGTACAAGGATTTGCCGCAGACGCGCGAAGCGACGGATGCGGCGGAAGCGCAGATCATCACGGTGGCGATTCGCAGGGTCAACATTGGCCAGGACCCGAACGCGCCCAGCCTGCTCGATTTCGTGCCACCGGACCAGTACACGATCTTGCCGAACACGGCCGGCTGCTACAACGCAAAAGATGCCGTCTACACCTTGCAACTGGCACGCGAGCTCTTGGGCGGGCGCAATCTGGTGAAGCTGGAAGTGCTGGGCGACGAAAAAACCTTGTTTCCGCACATGCCGGAAACCCTGGTCGCGGCCGAAGCGCTGGTCAAGGATGGCTTCGACGTGATGGTCTACTGCAGCGACGACCCCATCCAGGCGAAGATTCTGGAGGACATCGGCTGCGTGGCCGTCATGCCGCTGGCGTCGCTGATCGGCTCGGGCATGGGCATATTGAATCCGTGGAACTTGTCGCTGATCATCGATCAGGCGAAAGTACCCGTGCTGGTGGACGCAGGCGTGGGCACGGCGTCGGATGCGGCCATTGCCATGGAACTTGGCTGCGATGGCGTGCTGATGAATACAGCCATCGCCGGCGCGCGCGACCCCGTGCGCATGGCGCATGCCATGAAGCTGGCCGTGCGGGCCGGGCGCGAAGCATTCCTGGCGGGACGCATGCCGCGCAAATTCGCCGCTTCGCCATCGTCGCCGATGGCGGGCCGCCTGGCATGACGATGTCCAGGCGTCTGCCGTGTCGTCCGGTTGTGCTGGTGTTTGCCGGCGCCGATCCGTCGGGCGGCGCCGGCATCGCCGCCGATATCGTGGCGATTGCCGCGCAGGGCGCGCATGCCTTGCCTGTCATCACGGCGCTGACGGTGCAGGACAACGACCGCGTGTTTGCTGTCGAGCCTGTGGCCCCGGAATTGCTGCGCCGACAGGCGCAGGCGCTGATCGACAGGATCGCCATCGATGCCGTGAAGATCGGCATTCCCGGCAGCGCCGCGAATGCGGCCGTCATTGCGCAACTGATCGCGCAATTGCGGCTGGTCCGGCCGGATTTGCCTGTCGTGCTTGATCCCGTGCTGGCCAGCGGCCATGGCGACGTGCTCAGCCGGGACGACGCCGTGCTGGCGCTGGCACCCTTGCTGCCGGTGACTACCGTCATCGTACCGAATGGGCCGGAAGCGGCGGCCCTGGGCGGCGAGAAAAACCTGCGCGCGCAAGGCTGCAAGAACGTGCTGGTGACGGGCGGCCATGGCGAAGGCGAGGTGATCGTCAACCGCTGGCACGATGGCGAGGACAGGGCGCGCGAGTGGCGCTGGCCGCGCCTGCCCGGCGAATTCCACGGCAGCGGCTGCACCCTGGCGTCCGCCATTGCGGCGCGCCTGGCCCTGGGCCAGGCATTGCCCGAAGCGCTGGATGGCGCGCAAAGCTATTGCCATGCGGCCCTGGCCGGCGCGTATGCGATTGCGCCAGGCCAACTGATGCCGCAACGATTCATTCAATAAGGAAAACATCATGCGTGGACTGTATCTGGTTACCCCGAACTGGGATGACACCGACCGCCTGCTCGAGATCACGGAACAGGCTTTGCACGGTGGCGTGGCCCTGCTGCAATACCGTCACAAGAGCGCCGAGGCGGAACAGCGGCGCGAGCAGGCGGGCGCCTTGCTGGTCCTGGCCCGCAAGTATGGCGTGCCTTTCATCATCAACGATTTTATCGAGCTGTGCGAAGAGCTCGACGCGGACGGCGTGCACGTGGGCGGCACGGATGCGTCCGTCGCGCAGGTGCGCGCGCGCCTGGGCAAGGACAAGCTCGTCGGCGCCTCGTGCTATGGCGACATGGCCCTGGCAAGGACGGCAGAGGCGGGTGGCGCCAGCTACGTGGCCTTCGGCGGCTTCTATCCCTCGCTGGTGAAAAAGTATCCGGTCACGACACCATTGGATATCGTGCTGCAGGCCAAGCGCGAGATCGCCTTGCCCTGCGTGGTGATCGGCGGCATGACGCCGGAGAACGCCGCGCCGCTGGTGGCGCGCGGCGCCGACATGGTGGCGGCCATCAGCAGCGTCTTTGGCAAAGAATACCAGGCGGACGATGTGAATATTGCGGTGCAGCAATTCAATCACTTGTTTGCGGCATGAGCATGCGGGTGCAGGGCTGGTTTGGGCGGATAATCGGCATATAATAAGAGCATCATTCATTACCGAGGTCCCTTTGCCCATGAGTCAGCCAGCCGCCGCGAAACGCCTTATCCTGATCGTTGACGATGACCAACTCCTGTTGGAATTCCTCGGCGAAGTCCTGCGCCATGCCGGCTACGAGACGGCCCTGGCCCATTCGGCCGAAGTGGCGCTGCAGCTGATCGCCCAGCGCGAGCCGGACCTGGCCTTGCTCGACATCCATATGCCGGGCATGTCCGGCCTGGAGCTGGCCAAGCGCCTGCATGGCGAAACGGCCGTGCCGTTCATGTTCCTGTCCGGCAGCGGCGACAGCGAATCGGGCAAGCAGGCGGCGGCCTATGGCGCCGTCGGCTATGTCGTCAAACCCGTCGACGAAGGCCGCTTGATGCCCGCGTTTGAAGCGGGTCTGGCGCGCGCCGATGAGATCCGCCAGCTCCGGCGCACCGAACTGAACCTGAATGCGGCCCTGGCCGCCGGCCGCGAAACCAGCTTGGCTGTCGGTTTGCTGATGGGCAAGTTCCAGACGGACCGCAACACGGCGTTCGAAGTGCTGCGCGACCACGCCCGTTCCAGCCGCCGCAAGATCAATGAAATCGCCAGCCAGCTGCTGCTGGCCGAAGAAACCCTGAACGGCCTGCACGGCGCCTTTTTGAACCGGGCGAAAACCAAGTAAGTGTTTCAAGTAAGCGTTGCACCGGCGCCGGCGTGGCATGTCGGCGCCTGCCTTGTTATGATGTGGCGATACGGCGCGCTGGCGCGCCTGGTTCAACCATAGACAGGACACACATGAAAACCAAAGCAGCGATTGCATGGAAGGCGGGCGCCCCGCTGACGATCGAAGAAGTCGACCTGGCCGGCCCGCGCGAGGGCGAAGTACTGGTCGAGATCAAGGCCACCGGCATTTGCCACACCGATTACTACACCCTGTCGGGCGCCGATCCGGAAGGCATCTTCCCGTCGATCCTTGGCCATGAAGGCGCCGGCATCGTCGTCGATGTGGGCCCGGGCGTGAAAAGCCTGAAGAAGGATGACCACGTCATTCCCCTGTACACGCCGGAATGCCGCCAGTGCAAATTCTGCCTGTCGCAAAAAACCAACCTGTGCCAGTCGATCCGCTCGACCCAGGGCCGCGGCCTGATGCCGGACGCGACCTCACGCTTCTCCATCGACGGCAAGCCCATCTTCCACTACATGGGCACGTCCACCTTCTCGAACTACATCGTCGTGCCGGAAATCGCCCTGGCGAAGATCCGCGAAGATGCGCCATTCGACAAAGTCTGCTACATCGGCTGCGGCGTGACGACGGGCGTGGGCGCCGTGCTGTTTACGGCCAAGGTGGAAGCGGGCGCCAATGTGGTCGTGTTCGGCCTGGGCGGCATCGGCCTGAACGTGATCCAGGCGGCCAAGATGGTTGGCGCCGACAAGATCATCGGCGTGGACATCAACCCGGCGCGCCAGGCCATCGCGCGCAAGTTCGGCATGACGCATTTCGTCAACGCCAACGAGGTGGAAAACGTTGTCGACACCATCGTGCAGCTGACGGACGGCGGCGCCGACTATTCGTTTGAATGCATCGGCAACACCACCACCATGCGCCAGTCGCTCGAGTGCTGCCACAAGGGCTGGGGCCAGTCCATCATCATCGGCGTGGCGGCTGCCGGCCAGGAAATTTCCACCCGTCCATTCCAGCTGGTGACAGGACGCGTGTGGAAAGGTTCCGCCTTCGGCGGCGCGCGCGGACGCACGGACGTGCCGAAGATCGTCGACTGGTATATGGAAGGCAAGCTCAATATCGATGATTTGATCACGCACCGTTTGAAACTGGAAGATATCAACCAGGGTTTCGACCTGATGAAGAGCGGTGAATCGATCCGCTCCGTCGTGCTGTATTAATTGACATACGCCGTACCACGGCGTTTTTGCGGAGGCTGCGGCCTCCGTTTTTTTGCCGCCGCGTTTGCCATCCATCGGGCCTGGCTGTCGCCTAACCCTTCATCCCGGCACTTCATCGCACGGCGCTGGCGGTGCCGGCCGCCAGCGCTTATCGTGATTCTCGTCGCTGTACCACAGCGGCTTTACGGAGGCCCCTGGCCTCCTTTTTTTTACCCGTGCTTTGCCACTCATCGCGCAAGCCTGCCGTCCAGGTGCGCCTTTTTGCAGCCTGTCGCACCGCGCTGGAGCCGTGAGCTTTCCGTCGTTAAAGTCAATGCTCCACTACTTTTGCGACGAGGCAGCCATGTCCACTTCCCACCGTTTGATCCTCAGCCTGGCCGGTATCCTGCTTGGCGGCAGCGCGCTGGCCGTGCAGCCGCCGCAACCGCCCGCGCCCCCGGCCGCGCCGGCCGCGCCCAGCGTGCAGGTCAGCCGTTCGCTCGACAAGGGCGAAAGCTATGCGCTCGTTGATGGCACCAGGGATAGCGAAGGCGTCATCGTTGTCGACAGCGATATTCATTCGCAGCAGGTGGAAAAACTCAAGCGCTCGATCAAGGGGCCGTTCCTGTGGTTCCGCGACCAGGGACAGGCCTACGTGTTGCAGGATGCGGCCTTGCTGGGCAAGGTACGCACGGCATGGCTGCCCTCGAAACAGCTGGGCAAGGAGATGAGCGCGCTTGGCGATCAAATGGGCGCGCACGGCAAGGCCATGGGTGACATGGGCCGCAAGATGGGCGCCCGCAGCCTGGAAAAGGGCAGCGCGCGCGAGTCGGAACAGCTGCGCGCGCTGGGCCGCCAGCAGCAGGAGCTGGGCCGCAAGCTCGGCGACGCCTCGCGCCGCCAGGCGCTGGCAACGAGCGGCACGGCGCGCCGCGCGGCCGAGCGCGACGTGGAGCGCCTGCAGCAGCAGATGGAAGATGCGCAGGAAGAAATGGAAGAGATCAACGACCGCATCGCCGACGTGCACGAGCGCGAGGCCGAGAAAATGGAGCAGATGTCGCGCCAGATGGAGCAGCGCAGCAAGCCGATGGAAGCGCTGGGCAAGCAAATGGACGACCTGGGCCGCCAGCAGGAAAAAGTCGTCAAGATCGCCGACAAGACCACGCGCCAGGTGATCGCCCAGGCGCTCAGCGAAGGCAAGGCAAAGCTGGTGCGCTGAATGTTGTGCTGAATCAGCGGGCCAGTGGCTTGCGCATCAGGCAGCGCAGCGCCGGATCGTGCCCGTCCTGCGCTTCGCGCGCCAGCTTGAGCGCGTGACCCGCGCCCAGCGCCGCGGCCTCGATTGCGCTGAAACCGTGGCGCGCATAGTAGGGCGCGTTCCATGGCAGGTGGCGATACGTGCTCAGTGTCAGGCATGCGCAGCCCAGCGCCCGGGCATGGGCCGCCGCCGCGTCGAGCAGGCGCGCCCCCAGGCCCTGCCGTTGATGCGGCAGGGCAACGGACAATTCCACGATGAACCACTGGCCGTCGAGCGGCTGGGCGGCCAGGAAACCCGATGGCCTGTCCTGGCCATCGGCGGCCACCCATACGCCGCCATGCTGCCGCAGCATCTGCAAGGTGCTCAGTGGCAAGGGTTCTCCCTGCGCCAGCCACGCCAGTTCGGGGCCTGCGTGGCCAAACAGGGCTGCGGCGCTGCGCTCGACCTGGGCCAGCAGGGGCAGGTCGCCGCCGGTGGCTGCGCGGATGGCGTAGCTCACGGCGTGTTCCACACGGCGGCCACGGCGCGGTATTGCGCCGGCAGCTGCTCTCTGGCGTCGTGCTCGCTGGCATACACCTCATCCTGTACCGTGTCCCAGTGCGCGTCGCAGCTGAAACGGTAGACTTGCGCCTCGTCCCCGTAGCGGCACACGGCCAGGCCGTGAATGGCGATGGGGGCGGCGCCGTCTTCACTGGTGACGTGGCCGAAGGGCAGGCCGGACCAGGCCCAGGCCAGTACGCGGGCGCCATCGAGGTGGCTGGGAGGTGTCATGGGCATGTTTTCGTCAGCTGTGCAGTGATGCCGATTGTAGCGCGCACGCGGCGAATGCGGCGCGACCGCTGGACAAATGCACAGTATTTTTAGCCATGCCGGTATAATCACGGGATGCAAAATCTTCTTCACAACCTCAATCCCGAACAATTGGCTGCCGTCACCTTGCCGGCGCAGCACGCGCTGATCCTGGCAGGCGCCGGTTCGGGCAAGACCCGCGTGCTGACCACCCGCATCGCGTGGCTGATCCAGACCCAGCAGGTATCGCCGCCCGGCATCCTGGCCGTGACGTTTACCAATAAAGCCGCCAAGGAAATGCTCACGCGCCTGTCGGCCATGCTGCCGATCAACACGCGCGGCATGTGGATCGGCACCTTCCACGGCCTGTGCAACCGCCTGCTGCGCACGCACTACCGCGACGCGGCCTTGCCGCAGACGTTCCAGATCCTCGATTCCCAGGATCAATTGTCGGTGATCAAGCGTTTGTTGAAGGCAAACAATATCGATGATGAAAAATTCCCGCCGAAGACGGTGATGTATTTCATCAACAATGCCAAGGACCAGGGTTTGCGCGCCACGGACGTGGAAGCGTACGACGCGCACGAGCGCAAGATGGTCGAGCTGTATCAGCTGTACGACGACCAGTGCCAGCGCGAAGGCGTCGTCGATTTCGCGGAATTGCTGTTGCGCACGTATGAATTGCTGAGCCGTAACCAGCCCCTGCGTGAACACTACCAGGCCCGTTTCCGCCACATTCTCGTGGACGAGTTCCAGGATACGAATAATCTGCAATACAACTGGCTCAAATTGCTGGCCGGTCACGGCAGCCGCGATGGCGGCGCCCTGTTTGCCGTCGGCGACGATGACCAGAGCATCTATGCGTTCCGCGGCGCCAACGTGGGCAACATGAGCGCTTTCGAGCACGAGTTCCAGGTCAAGAACTTGATCAAGCTGGAGCAGAACTACCGCTCGCACGGCCACATCCTCGACAGCGCCAACGTGCTGATTGCGAACAATAGCAAGCGCCTGGGCAAGAATCTGCGCACGGACGCGGGCCATGGCGAGCAGGTGCGCGTGTACGAAGCCAGTTCCGATCTGCAGGAAGCACAGTGGATCATCGAAGAGGCGAAAAGCCTGATCGCCGATGGCGCCTCGCGCAGCGAAATCGCCATCTTGTACCGCTCGAATGCGCAGTCGCGCGTGATCGAACACGCGCTGTTCTCGGCCGCGATTCCGTATCACGTGTATGGCGGCCAGCGCTATTTCCAGCGCGCCGAAGTCAAGCACGCGATTGCCTATTTGCAATTGATGGACAATCCGCACAACGATTCGGCCTTCTTGCGCGTGGTCAATTTCCCCACGCGGGGCATCGGCATGCGCTCGATCGAGCAATTGCAGGCCGCGTCGGAGCAGTACGGCATTTCGCTGTATGCGGCCGTGCCGTATGTGGCGGGCAAGGCGGGCAGCGTGCTGGCCGGTTTCGTCAAGCTGATCGAGGGCGTGCGTTTCGAAACGCAGCAATTGTCCTTGCCGGAAATGGTCAGAGTGGTGCTGGAAGCGAGTACCTTGCTGCAACACTATCAAAATGAAAAAGAGGGCGCCGACCGCATCGAGAACTTGGAGCAGATGGTCAGCGCGGCCAGCCAGTTCATTTCCGAGGAAGGTTTCGGCCAGGGCGCACCGGCCCACCTGGGCCCTGCCGCCCAGGCGCAATCGGGCGCACCCGTCGTCAACCAGGATGGCATCGAAATCCTGGACGCCGACGCGCCGCTGCCGGCCGTGATGTCGCCGCTGTCCGCCTTCCTGTCGCACGCGTCGCTGGAAGCGGGCGACAACCAGGCGCAGGCGGGCCAGGATGCGCTGCAGATGATGACCGTGCACTCGGCCAAGGGCCTGGAATTCGACAATGTCTTCATCACGGGCCTGGAAGAGGGCCTGTTCCCGCACGAAAGCAGCTCGAAGGAAGACAACGGCGTGGAAGAGGAACGCCGGCTGATGTACGTGGCGATCACGCGCGCGCGCAAGCGGTTGTACATGAGCTTTTCGCAGACGCGCATGCTGCATGGCCAGACGCGCTACAACATGAAATCGCGCTTCTTCGACGAATTGCCGGAAGAATCCTTGAAATGGCTGTCGCCGAAGGTGCAGGCGAACTGGTTCGGCAACCGCAAGTCGGCCTGGGACGAGGCGCCCAAGGTGGCCAGCCTGGGTTCGGACAATGCGATTGCACAAAAGATCGCGCAAAAAGCCACGGGCGGCGGCTGGCGCATCGGCGAATCCGTGGCGCACGCCAAGTTCGGCGAAGGCGTGATCGTCAATATCGAAGGCGGCGGCGGCAATGCGCGCGCGCAAATCAACTTCGGCCAGCACGGCATGAAGGTGCTGGACCTCGGTATCGCCAAGTTGGAACGACTGGGACGATGAATGCCGGGGTCAGACCCGTCGGGTCTGACCCCAGTTTTTTGCTGCTGGGATTACTGCTTGTCCAGCGACACCGTCTTGCTCTCATCGACGGGCACGCCGAAGATCTGGCGGTAGGCGACGTAGAACGAGCAATGCATGATGATGGTCAAGATCATCGACAACGGCATCATCAGCTGCATCATCAGCGGCGTGCGGCCAAAGATGATGGCCAGCAACTGGCTGGTGACGACGCTGATGGCGAACCAGGTGGCGGCGAAGACGATGAAGGCCGACAGCGAACGCCAGACGGCGAAAAAGCTGAAGAACAGCGCCTTGCCCAGCCCGGTTTGTTTCCAGTAGATCAGCGGTGCAGCAAAGCAGAAGGCCATGGCGGCCGGCACGTACAGCACGATGGCCAGCAGGATGCCGAGGCCCAGGCGCGATTCGGGGATGGCGGTGCGCGCCGCTTCTTCCGTCAATTGCCCGGTGACCAGTTGCCACAGCAAGCCGTCGTCCACCAAAGTCGAGGCGCCGATGGCCACGATGGCCATCAGGATGTACAGCACGCCCAGGCCGAACAGGGAAGGAAACGCGGGTTTGCGGAAGCCCGAGATCAACAGGCTGGGCAGGACGCGCTTGCCCTGGTCGATGTGCAGGCAGCCTTGCACGAAGGCGACGGAAAAGACGGGCACGAGGATGACGGGCAGCATCTGGCCGAGCACGGGCACGATGCTGACGGCCAGCATGCAGAACATATAGCCGAGAAACAGCATCGACATGCCGCCAGGTTGCTTGCGAAACAGGGCGAAGCCTTGTTTCACCCATTGCCAACCTGTACTTGCAGGTAATTTTTCCATGTTTAAAACAGTTCCGGAGCAGGTGTGGCGATACGTTCGCGCAGAATGCGTTCGAAATGCGTGGGATCGTGCGGGGTCAGCATTTCCGCTTCGCGCGGCTGGTAATAATCGTACAGGCGCGACAGCCAGAAGCGCAGCGCGGCGGCGCGCAGCATCGGTTGCCATGCCGTTTGTTCTTCGTGCGTAAACGGGCGCACGGCCTGGTAGGCGTCGAGCAGGGCGCGCACGCGCACCGTGTCGAGCACGCCCGTGTCCAGGTCCACGCACCAGTCGTTGACGGTGACGGCCACGTCGAACAGCCAGGTGTCGCAGCCGGCAAAGTAAAAGTCGAAAAAGCCCGTCAGTTGCTCGCCGTCAAACATGACGTTGTTGCGGAACAAGTCGGCATGCACGGGACCGCGCGGGATGGCTTTATACGTATCGCAGGCAGCAAACGCGTCCTGGAAATGGATTTCCGCGCGCAGCAAGTGCGCCCTGGCATCGTCGAGGTGGTGCAAGACCAGCGGCGTGGTGGTGTTCCACCAGTCCAGTCCCCGCAGATTCGGCTGTTGCAGGGGGAAGTCCTGCGCCGCCAGGTGCATCTTCGCCAGCATGGCCCCCACGGCCGCGCAATGCACGGCTTGCGGCGCCATCTGCGAGCTGCCGTCGAGTTTGCTGACGATGGCGGCCGGCTTGCCTTGCAGGGCCGTCACCAGTTCGCCGTCCGCATTGGCGATTGGCGCCGGCACCAGTACGCCCCGGTCCGCCAAATGGCGCATCAGTTGCAGATAAAACGGCAATTGCGCGAAGCTGAGGTTTTCAAAGATCGTCAGCACGTACTCGCCGCACTCCGTGCTCAGGAAGAAATTGCTGTTTTCGATGCCGGACGCGATGCCCTTGAGCGCCAGAGGTTTGCCGAGTGGAAACTGCGTGATCCACTGGCCGATATCGTCCAGGTGTAGCGCGGTAAAAACTGCCATGGGAAAGAGAGGATTGGTCTAAAAGGTCAAAAAAAGCCGGCTGCCCCGCAGGTGGCCGGGGCAGGGCAGAAGAGAGTGGCTGCTTACTTCGCTGGTGCGGGCGGCGCTGGCGCGTCCGCTGCCTCTTCGTCGCGTTGTTTCTGTTTCTTCTTGCCCAGATCAAATTCCAGTACTTTCCATTGCGGGCCGCGCAGGGCGCCGCTATGGGCCTGGTCGCCGCCGGCGGCCGGCTTCATGTAATAGGTGCTGCCGCCGCTCGTGACTTTCACTTCGGACGTCACGCCCGCTTCGCGTTTCTCGGTAATCTGCTGCTTGGCCGCGGCCGGTGCCACGGTGATGGGCGCTTCGCCCATTTCCTCGATACGTTCCAGTTGTGGCGGCGCGTCGCTCGGTTTGGCCGGCGTCTGGGCGCTGGCGATGGCCGAACATGCCAGCAGGGGCAGGGCGAGGAATGTCCAGAGTGTCGATGTACGCATCATGATGGGTTCGCTTCCATGTGAGGGACTGCAGCGCGTGCAGTGGTGTAATGCCGTCAATTTATCTATAAGGCATTGTAACAAACTGGTAGGCAATGCTGCTTAATACGGCTGATTAATGCGCCGAAATGGCCCGCAGCGGCCGCCCGCGCGCCCGCATGGGGCTGCCGGGGTGATAAAAACGCCAGGAACGGCACGTGTTGCGGCCGGTGGCGTGGCCCTAAACTCTGCGATAATTGTGCGATATTCCGCCCGTCCGCCGCTGTTTCGTCCCGGCTGGCGCGGCTCACCTTATTTTATTGGCATTATGCAAAACACCCTGCTGTTAGTCGACGGTTCCAGTTACCTTTATCGTGCCTTCCATGCGCTGCCCGACCTGCGCAGCCCGGATGGCTATCCCACGGGCGCCATGCACGGCATGGTCAACATGCTGCGCCGCCTGCGCGCCGATTACCCGGCCGCCTACATCGCCTGCGTGTTCGATGCCAAAGGCAAAACTTTCCGCGATGATATGTATCCGGAATACAAGGCCACGCGCGCTTCGATGCCGGACGACCTGCGCTTGCAGATCGAGCCGATCCACGAAGCCGTGCGCGCCATGGGCTGGCCGATCCTGATGGTCGACGGCGTGGAAGCGGACGACGTGATCGGCACCCTGGCCGTGCAGGCCGCTGCCGCCGGCATGAACGTGGTGGTGTCGACGGGCGACAAGGACCTGGCGCAGCTGGTCAACAGCCAGGTGATGCTGATCAATACCATGAGCAATGAAAAGCTCGACGAAGCGGCCGTGCTGGCCAAGTTCGGCGTGCCGCCGAACCGCATCATCGATTATCTGTCGCTGATCGGCGATACGGTCGACAACGTGCCCGGCGTGTCGAAATGCGGCCCGAAGACGGCCGTCAAATGGCTGACCTTGTACGACAGCCTGGAAGGCGTGATGGAAAACGCGGCCAAGGTGGGCGGCGCCGTCGGTGAAAACCTGCGCACGGCCCTGCCATGGCTGCCGCAGGCGCGCGCCTTGATCACCGTCAAGACCGATTGCGATCTGTCCGGCCACATGACGACGATCGCCGACTCGCTGGTGGCGAAACACGAAGACAAGGAAGCGCTGCTGGCCTTCTTCCAGCGCTACGGCTTCAAGGCCCTGCTGCGCGAACTGGGCGCGGCGGCGCCGCCGATGTCGCCCGTTGGCGCGCCTGCCGCCGCTGGTGCCGCCAGCAACACCACGGGCGACATGTTCGCCGACGCGGCCCCGGCCGTGGAAGCCGACTATGAAACCGTGCTGACGGACGAGCAGCTGGACAAATGGATCGCCCTGATCGATGCGGCGCCCCTGACGGCCGTCGATACGGAAACCACGTCGCTGGAACCGATGACGGCGCAGATGGTCGGCATTTCCCTCTCCGTGGCCGAGCATGCCGCCTGCTACATCCCGCTGGCCCACGACTACGCGGGCGCGCCCGAGCAATTAAGGCGCGAACACGTGCTGGCGAAATTGCGCCCGTGGCTGGAAGATGCGAACAAGCCCAAGCTGGGCCAGAACCTGAAGTATGACAGCCACATCTTCGCCAACCACGGCGTGACGTTGCGCGGCATCGCCCACGATACCCTGCTCGAATCGTATGTATTTGAATCGCACAAGAAGCACGACATGGACAGCCTGGCCCTGCGCCACCTGAACTACACGACCATCCCGTTCGAGGACGTGTGCGGCAAGGGCGCCAAGCAGATCACGTTCAACCAGGTGGAAGTGGAGCAGGCGGCGAAATACGCGGCCGAGGATGCGGACGTCACCTTGCGCTTGCACAATGCCATGTGGGGCAATGTGGCGAACGATGAGAAGCTGACTTTCATCTATGAAAAGATCGAGATGCCGACGGCCGTGGTCTTGCAAAAGATCGAGCGCAATGGCGTGCTGATCGATGACGAGCTGCTCAACATCCAGTCGGCCGAGCTGGCCGTGAAAATTCTCGAACTGGAAAAGAAGGCGTATGAACTGGCCGAACAGCCATTCAACCTGGGTTCGCCCAAGCAGATCGGCGAAATCTTCTTTGACAAGCTGAAACTGCCGGTGGTCAAGAAAACCCCGACGGGCGCGCCGTCGACGGATGAAGAAGTCTTGCAAAAGCTGGCCGAAGATTATCCGCTGCCCAAAGTGCTGCTGGAATACCGCGGCATGGCCAAGCTGAAGTCGACCTACACGGATAAGTTGCCGAAAATGATCAACGTCACCACGGGACGCGTGCACACGAACTATGCGCAAGCCGTGGCCGTGACGGGACGATTGGCGTCGAACGACCCGAACTTGCAGAATATCCCCATCCGCAGCGCGGAAGGCCGGCGCATCCGCGAAGCCTTTATTGCGCCGCCCGGCAGCCATATCGTCTCGGCCGACTATTCGCAGATCGAATTGCGCATCATGGCGCACATCTCGGGCGATGAAGCCATGCTGCGCGCGTTTGCCGACGGCATCGACATTCACCGCGCCACGGCCGCTGAAATCTTCGGCGTGCCGGCCGCGGAAGTACAAAGCGAGCAGCGCCGCTACGCCAAGGTCATCAACTTTGGTTTGATCTACGGCATGAGCGCGTTCGGCCTGGCCGGTAACCTGGGCGTGGACCGCACGGCCGCGCAAAGCTATATCGACCGCTACTTTGCCCGCTTCTCCGGCGTGAAACAGTATATGGAAGATACGCGCCAGCAAGCCAAGGCGCGCGGCTACGTGGAAACCGTGTTCGGCCGCCGTTTGTGGCTGCCGGAAATCAATTCGCCGAACGGCCCGCGCCGCCAGGGCGCGGAACGGGCGGCGATCAATGCGCCGATGCAGGGCACGGCTGCCGACCTGATCAAACTGGCCATGATCGCCGTGCAAGGCTGGCTGGAAACGGATGGCTTGCAGACGAAGATGATCATGCAGGTGCACGATGAACTGGTGCTGGAAGTGCCGGACGCCGAGCTGGAACTGGTCAAGCGCAAGCTGCCGGAACTGATGGCGGGCGTGGCCGCGTTGAAAGTGCCGCTGACGGCGGAAGTGGGCGTAGGACGCAACTGGGACGAAGCGCATTGATGCTGCGTCGGCTTACGCGGGGCATGCCCCGCCAAGCCGACCTACATGTTTACTTGAGCAATGACCGTAGGTCGGCCTAGCGCAGCGTAAGCCGACATTTCCAAACGCAATACCTTCAGGAGAAACGCATGAGCGACATGATCACCGATTGTGAAAGTTTGCTGGGCCAGAGCAGTGTGTCCGGGCCGGATGGCCGGCGTGGTTTCCTGAAGGTGGCGCTGGGCGCGGGCTTTGCCGTGGCCGTGCTGCCCGTGGCGGCGCAAAATGTCATCAAGACGGACTCCGCCGGGCTCGTCACGGGCACCATGTCGGTGATGGTCGATGGCCAGGCCGTGCCCGTGTACGCGGCCCAGCCGGAAGGCAAGACGGGCTTGCCCGTGGTACTGGTCATTTCGGAAATCTTTGGTGTGCATGAACATATCGCCGACATGGCGCGCCGCTTCGCCAAGCAGGGTTATCTGGCGCTGGCGCCCGATTTGTTCGTGCGCCAGGGCGATCCCACCAAGGTGGCCAGCATTGCCGATTTAATGAAGGGCATCATCGCCAAGACGCCGGACGCGCAGGTGATGGCGGACCTCGATGCGGTGGTGGCATGGGCGAAACAGAATGGCGGCGACACGAGCCGCCTGGGCATCACGGGCTTTTGCTGGGGCGGGCGCATCACATGGCTGTACGCGGCGCACAATCCGGCCGTCAAGGCGGGCGTGGCCTGGTATGGCCGCCTGGTGGGCGAAGCGACTGCCTTGCAGCCGAGCAATCCCATCGATATCGCCGCCAGCTTGAAGCCTCCCGTGCTGGGCTTGTATGGCGGCAAGGATACGGGCATCAGCCAGGAATCGATCGGCAAGATGAAGGAGGCGCTGGCCAAGGGCGGCAACCCATCCGAGTTTGTCGTCTATCCCGATGCGGGCCACGCCTTCAATGCCGATTACCGCCCCAGCTATGTGGCGGCCGATGCGAAAGACGGTTATGCGCGCTGCCTGGCCTGGTTCAAGAAGCATGGCGTGGCGTGATGCCGCAACAGAAAAATACCGCATTTCCCAGAAATTGACGCGAATGGCGCACCGGGCTGTAAAATGCCCGGTTCGCGCCAATGCAGTACAATTGCATCTTCACTGCGCCACGCTGCCGCCAAGCGCGCACAAGATTGAATAAAAAGCAATATTATACAGATCAAGCCAGACGCCAGCATTGCGGGCGCCCGTAGGCCGGCGCCATTTTGAGGTAAGAAAATCATCGATCCCGTCCTTATATCCATTTTGCTCGCGACCACGATCGCGGGCGTCTTCAGCATTACCGCGGCGGCGATCTTTTCGTTTGCATTCCTGTCCAAAGTGGTCGAGCGCATGGTCAGCTTGTCCGTCGGCATCATGTTGTCGACGTCCCTGCTGCACGCCTTGCCCGAAGCGTTCGAATCGCAGGCGGATCCGCGCAGTCTGTTCGCCACCCTGCTGGCGGGCTTGCTGGCCTTTTTCATGCTGGAAAAATTCGCGATTTTGCGCCATTCGCACCACCACGAAGGCGACGGCCACCACCATGCGCACGGCCACGACAAGCACGAGGCGGGCAAGGCCGGCTGGATGATTTTAGTGGGCGACGGCATGCACAACTTTACGGACGGCATCCTGATCGCCGCCGCTTTCCTGGCCGACCCGAAACTGGGCCTGGTGACGGGCCTGGCCATCATCGCGCATGAAATCCCGCAGGAAATCGGCGACTTCATCGTGCTGCTCAATGCCGGTTTCTCGCGCCTGCGCGCGTATATCTTCAATCTGCTGTGCAGCCTGATGGCGGTGGCGGGCGGCTTGCTCGGCTATTTCACCCTGGACCGCGCCAGCAATTTGATTCCTTACGTGCTCGTGTTCGCCTCGTCCGGCTTCATCTATATTGCCTTGAGCGACCTGATGCCGCAGATGCAGCGCCGCGCCACCTTGCGCGAAACCATTCCGCAAGTGCTGTTGATCGCGCTGGGCGTGTGCATCGTGCTGTTCCTGACGCATAAGCGCCACGGCGGTTGATGCCTGGCGCTGTCGGCGCAGTGCTACCTATGCTATATTGCCTTTCTGACTAACTTGCACAGAAAGGAGGAAAATATAATGGAAGAAAACTTGTTGCTCGCCTTGTGGCGCGCACGCTCTTTAAGCGCATTTGCCAGCTCTTGCCCACGTTCTATCGCGCTGCGATAACCTGGCCAGAGCAAAGTCACCCTCCCAGACGAGTCCTTTCCTGGTACTCCGTTGTCGTTAGCGCTCCTGTTAACGCGGATGCTTGCATCCCGAACAAAGACAAGAGCCATGACTACCCTTATCTCTACACAAGCTTTACAACTGGATACCCACGACGGTTTCCTCTTCAACGAACTCGCCTTTACCTTGCGCCAGGGCGACCGCATCGGCCTGATCGGCCACAATGGCTGCGGCAAATCCACCTTGCTGGGATTGCTCAGCGGCACGCGAGAAGCCACTGCCGGCACCATCCACTATGCTCGTGCCTGCCGCTTGCAGCACGTGGAGCAGCACTTGCCGCCGGAACTTGCCAAGCTGAGCCTGTACGACGCCTTGCTGGCGCCCGTGCTGGAGCAGCCGGAATTGCATTGGCGGGTCGACAGCCTGCTGGCCGAACTGGGTTTTGACCAAGAAACGGCGCAAGTGCCCGTGCATTCGCTGTCCGGCGGCCAGCACACGAGACTATTGCTGGGGCGTGCCCTGCTGCAGGAGCCGAACGTGCTGCTGCTCGACGAACCGAGCAATCACCTGGACTTGCCGTCGCTGCTGTGGCTGGAGCAATTCCTGCTGGCCTGGCGCGGCGCCTTCATCCTCGTCTCGCACGATCAGCGCCTGCTCGACAACGTGGCCACGCGCAGCTGGATCTTGCGCGATAGCCGCCTGTACGATTTCGATTTGCCGTGCGGCCCCGCGCTGGCGGCGCTGGCCGAGGCGGACGTAGCCGCTGCCGCCCGGCATGCGGCCGAACAGAAGGAAATCGACCGCCTGTCGGCCAGCAGCGCCCGCCTGGCCTTGTGGGGCCGCACCTATGACAATGAAGACCTGGCGCGCAAAGCCAAGACCATGCAGCGGCGCATCGACAAGCTGAAGGATGTGCAATCGTTCGTCAGCGACGGCGCGCCCTGGCGCTTGAGTCTGCGCGGAAAGGCGCTGGCGGCCGACCAGCTGCTGGCGCTCGACGGGCTGGATGTGCGCGCCGTGCCTGCCTCGCCACGGTTGTTCCAGGTCGGCCAGCTGTGGCTGAAACCGGGCGACCGGGTCGCCTTGCTGGGCGCCAACGGCAGCGGCAAGTCGTCGCTGCTGCGCCTGTGCTGGCAAGCGATCCAGGCACAGGAGGAGCGCAGCGACTTGCGTTATCACAAGGCGGCGAACATCGGCTATTACGACCAGTCGCTCAAGCAGCTGGCCGATACGGCCGACCTGTCCGACGCCCTGTACCCGTTTGCCGCGCAAAACGAGGCTGCCCGCAGCCAGGTGGCGCGCAAGCAGGCGTTGATTGCGGCCGGTTTCCCGTATGCGCGCCATGGCCAGACGGTGGCGACCCTGAGCGGTGGCGAGCGGGCGCGGCTGCTGTTCCTCGGGCTGTCCCTGGCCAGCTACCACTTGTTGCTGCTGGACGAGCCCAGCAATCACCTGGACATGCAGGGCAAGGCGGAACTGGGGCAAGCGTTGCTCAGCTTTGCGGGTGGCTGCCTGCTGGTGTCGCACGACCGCGACCTGATCGAGACGGCCTGCAACCGGTTTTGGGTGGTGGCCGATGGCGGGCTGGAAGAGTGGCTTGACGCGGCCAGCGCGTATGCACGGCTGAGTCTTGAGGATGGACAGGCGTCGACGCCTGCGCCGAGCGTGGAGCCTGCGTCTGCGGTACTGACGGACATCGACGTGCAGCTGGAGCGCTTGTGCGAACTGGAGCAACTGCTGGCGGAAGACCTGGCGAGAAAACCGCGCCACCAGAAGCCGGTCAGCCAGCAAGCGTGGCTGGCGGAACTGGAGCGCTTGAATCAAGCGCTGGGGATAACGTCGTAGTTTTCCACTGGTAAAGAAATGGCGGACCATCTGGTCCGCCATTTTTTAACTCCCCGTCGCCACGGGCCGCGCCGGATCGGCGCACCATTCGCTCCACGAGCCCGGATACAGGGCCGCGCCAGGCAAACCCGCCACTTCCATTGCCAGCAGGTTGTGGCAAGCCGTCACGCCGGAACCGCACTGCATGATGGCTGCTTGTGGCGCATCAAACAATGCGCTGAAATCGCGTCGTAGTTTCTCGGCGCCTTTGAAACGGCCGTCCGCTTGCAGATTGTCCTTGAAGAAACGGTTTTTCGCGCCGGGGATATGGCCGCCCACGGGGTCGATGGTTTCGTTTTCGCCGCGATAACGGTCGGGCGCGCGCGCGTCGATCACCGTCAACGCCTGGGTTTCCAGGTTGGCAACGACGTCCTGCACGCTGACCGTGCGTGTCAGGCTGGATTTTTCCGTCAGGTTGCCAATAGGGCGGGGCGCCACCGGCGTGACCAGCGGCAAGCCTTGCGCTTGCCAGCCGGCCAGGCCGCCGTCGAGCACGGCCACGGCTGGATGGCCGACCCAGCGCAGCAGCCACCACAAACGGGCGGCGAACATGCCGCCTTGCCCGTCATAGGCGACCACTTGCGTATCGTCATTGATGCCCCAGCCGCGCAGGGTGGCCAGCAGGGCGTTGCGGTCGGGCAGCGGATGGCGTCCGGTAAAGTCCGCGCCGCGCGCCGTCTTGAGGCCGGACAGGGCCGTGTCGATATCGGCGAACTGGGCGTTCTGGATGTGGCCGGCGGCAAACGCATCGCTGCCGGCCCTCGGGTTGAGCAAGTCGTGGCGGCAATCGAGGATGACCCAGTTGCTGTCATTCAGGTGGCTGGACAAATCATTGCTGTTGATCAAGGTCGTATACAAGGTCATGACTCCTTACACTTCGCTGGCGATGGGATCCGTGCGCGCGATCGCCGCGCCACGGGCCGTGTTGCGGGTATTGTAATAGGTTGCCGCGATGCCGGAAGCGAGAATGATGCCGATGCCGGCCCAGCCATGCCAGTCGAACAGGTCGCCAAAGATCACCACGCCCCAGAAGCTGGAAAAGACGATGCCCGTGTATTGCAGGTTTGCCACCACGAGGGTCTTGCCCAGGCGATAGGCGCGCGTCATGGCCATCTGCGCCATGGTGGCGCACAGGCCGATGGCGGCCAGCAAGCCGATGCCGTAGCCGCTCGTGTGCGCGTGCCAGACGACGGGGCCGCCGCCGGCGCTGGCCACGTGGCCGATCACGCCAGCGAGGAAATTGACGACCGAGAAATAAAACACGACCCGGTATTCGGGTTCGCCCAGCAGGCCCAGCTTGCGCACCTGCAGGTAGGCGAGGGCCGACAGCATGCCGGAAATCAAGGCCGTGATGGCGCCAGCCGCCTGGTCCGTCTCGAACACGGGCTGCAGCAGCAGGGTCACGCCGACAAAGCTCATGGCAATGGCCGCCACCAGCGGCCACTCGACTTGCTTCGTTGCTTTCCACCAGCCGCCGGCCAGCAGGATCACGGCGATCCAGATGGGCGCCATATAGTTCAGGGTCATGGCGGTGGCCAGCGGCAGGATGGCGATGGCATAAAACCACAGCCACAGGGCGATCACGCCCACCACGCCGCGCCACAGATGCTGGCCCGGCATCGTGGTTTTAAAGCTGCCACCCTGATAGAGGATGGTGCAGCTCATGACGGTCATGCCGATGATGCCGCGGTACATGACGATTTCGGACGTCGAATACATATCCGACGCCAGCTTGACGCACACGCCCATGATGGCGAACATGAAACTTGCAAACAGCATCCAAAGAGATTGCATCTGATTCCTGAAAAACGCGGGGATAAAAAAAGGCCGCACGAGGCGGCCCTTGAGGGACTACAGTTCGATATTGTTGCGGTACCACTCGTGGAAATGCTGCATGCCATCTTCCATCGGCGACTGGTAAGGGCCCACTTCGCTGACGCCGCGCGCCATCAGGGCCTTGCGGCCCGCGTCCATGCGTTGGGCGATTTCATCGTCCTCGACACAGGTTTCCATGTAGGCAGCCCGTTCCGCTTCGACGAAGTCGCGCTCGAACAACACAATTTCTTCCGGGTAATAAAACTCCACCACATTGCGCGTCTTTTGCGGGCCGTCGGGCCACAGGGTCGAGACGACGAGCACGTGCGGATACCATTCGACCATGATGTTCGGATACAGGGTCAGCCAGATGGCGCCATACGGCGGAGCTTCGCCGCCGCGGAATTGCAGCACCTGCTCCTGCCATTTCTTGTAGGCAGGCGAGCCGGCTTGCTGCAAGCCGCGGTGCACGCCCACCGTTTGCACGCTGTAATCCTTGCCGAATTCCCAGCGCAGGTCGTCGCAGCTGACGAAGCTGCCCAGGCCCGGGTGGAACGGTTCCACGTGATAGTCTTCCAGATAGACTTCGATGAAGGTCTTCCAGTTGTAGTCGCACTCGTGGATTTCCACGTGGTCGAACATATAGCCGGAAAAATCGAGGTCTTTCGAGACGGACAAATCTTTCAATTTTTCCATCACGTTGTAGCCATTTTGCTCGAACAGCAAGCCGTTCCAGCTTTGCAGCGGCGTTTTCGACAGGTTCAGGCACGGCGTCTCGGGGAAATGCGGCGCGCCGATCAATTCACCCTTGAGGTCGTAGGTCCAGCGGTGCAGCGGGCAGACGATATGATTCGCATTGCCGCGGCCATTGAACATCAGCGCCTGCCGGTGACGGCACACGTTGGACAGCACTTCGATGCCATTGGCGTTGCGCACGAGCATGCGCCCTTCGTTCTCAGACGCCAGGGTCGCAAAATCGCCGGTTTCCGGCACCATCAGCTCATGCCCGACATAGCGCGGGCCGGCTTGGAACAATTGCTGCATTTCACGCTGCAACAGCGTTTCGTCAAAATAGACGTGGACCGGAAGTTGCGCGTTTGAACGCGCCAGCTTGGCGTGAGTAGCCAGATCGGACATCCCAACCCCCCATAAATGTACAACGGTCAGCAGTGCCCCAGGCCATTCCCTGGGCAACCGCTACAGAGAGAAAGAATCCGCAAAGACCTGAATTCAAATTTGTTGAAACGGTATTTCGGACAGAACCGGCGATTATAGCGCGGATCGGCCTCGGCATTATCAAACTCCCCCGCGAAATAGCCTATTAATGAGAAACATTGTCATTTGGCGCGCAATTTTCGGCAGAGAGGGGGGATTCGGCTAAAATTCACTGACAAGCTGGCAACGCTATTGACTTTGAGCGCGCCGATTGCGCTTTAGTTTTCACTTAATAGTGTGGTTTGTTCTAAAATAACGCTTCTATGCTGGCCGGGAATCCCCGGCGTCTCCCTACAAGCCCCTCGTGCCACGAAGAGATCTGAGTCTATGTCGAAGAAATTAACTGCCGCTGCCGCAGCGCCGGCCTCGTTTGAAGAGGCAATGGCGGAACTGGCGCAGCTGGTAACGCAAATGGAAGCGGGCCAGTTGCCGCTGGAAGCATCGGTCGCGGCGTATCAGCGCGGCTCGGAACTGGTCAAGTATTGCGCAAGCCAGCTCGACAGCGTCGAAGCGCAGGTGAAAGTACTCGAAGGCGACATGTTGAAACCGTTCGTGGATGCCGGTGAGGCCGCCCAATGATGGCCAGCATGCAACAAGATGGCGTGACCTTCGGCGACTGGATGCAAGCCACCCAGTCCGGCGTGGAAGCCCGGCTCGACCAGCTCCTGCCGGCGGCCGATACCGTGCCGCACAAGCTGCACGCTGCCATGCGCTATGCGCTGCTGGGCGGCGGCAAGCGCGTGCGTCCGTTGCTGGTGATGGCGGCTGGCGAACTGTTTAATGCCGATCAAGATACCCTCGCCCGTGCTGCTTGCGCGCTGGAAATGATTCACGTGTATTCGCTCGTGCATGACGACATGCCGTGCATGGATGACGATGCCTTGCGCCGTGGCAAGCCCACCGTGCACATCGCCTACGATGAAGCGACGGCCCTGCTGGTCGGCGACGCGTTGCAATCGCAAGCGTTCATGCTGCTGGCCGATGGCGCTGCCATTCCTCCGGCGCGGCAAATGGCGATGATCAAGCTGCTTGCGCACGCCTCCGGTTCGGCCGGCATGTGCGGCGGCCAGGCGATCGACCTCGACAGCGTCGGCCTGGCCTTGACCTTGCCGCAGCTGGAACAGATGCATCAACTGAAAACGGGCGCCTTGCTGCGCGCGGCCGTGATTCTCGGCGCGCTGGCCGGCAAGGCCTTGACGGCGGACGAGATGACGGCGCTGAACGCGTATGCGCGCGCCGTCGGACTGGCGTTCCAGGTGGTCGACGATGTGCTCGACGCAACGGCTGATTCGGCCACCCTGGGCAAGACGGCAGGCAAGGATGCGGCCGCCAACAAGCCCACTTACGTATCGATACTGGGGCTGGAACCATCGCGAGCCCTGGCAGAACAATTGCGGTGCGACGCCCATGCGGCGCTGGCGCCATTCGGGGACAAGGCACGCCGTTTGCGCGAGCTGGCGGACCTGGTCGTGCAGCGGAAGGCATAAATGAAACTGTTAGAAACCATCAATGAACCAGCGCAAGTGCGCAAGCTGGCCCGCTCGCAACTGGTGCCGCTGGCCCAGGAACTGCGCAGCTTCCTGCTCGACTCCGTTTCCAAGACGGGTGGCCACTTGTCGTCCAACCTGGGCACGGTCGAGCTGACTGTCGCGCTGCATTACGTGTTCAACACGCCGCACGACCGCATCGTGTGGGACGTGGGCCACCAGACCTATTCGCACAAGATCCTCACGGGCCGCCGCGAGCGCATGCATACCCTGCGCCAGAAGGATGGCATTTCCGGCTTCCCGAAGCGCGACGAAAGCGAATACGACACCTTTGGCACGGCGCACTCGTCGACGTCGATCTCGGCCGCGCTGGGCATGGCGCAGGCCGCCAAGATCAAGGGTGACCCGCTGCATGCGATCGCCGTGATCGGCGACGGCTCGATGACGGCCGGCATGGCTTTCGAGGCGATGAACAATGCGGGCGTGCAGGAAGACGTCAACTTGCTGGTGATCCTAAACGACAACGACATGTCGATCTCGCCGCCCGTGGGCGCCCTGAACCGCCACCTGGCGCGCCTGATGTCGGGCCAGTTCTACGCGGCAGCGAAAAATGTCGGCAAGTCCGTCTTGCCCGGCCCCGTGCTGGAACTGGCGAAGCGCTTTGAAGAGCACGCCAAAGGCATGGTCGTGCCCGCCACTATGTTCGAAGAGTTCGGTTTTAACTATATCGGTCCCATCGACGGCCACGACCTCGATTCGCTGATCCCGACCTTGCAAAATATCAAGCAATTGAAGGGCCCGCAATTCCTGCACGTGGTCACCAAGAAGGGGCAAGGCTACAAGCTGGCCGAGGCGGAACCGATTTTGTACCACGGCACGCCGAAGTTCAATCCGCTGGAAGGCATCAAGCCGGCGACGGCGCCGGGAAAGATGACGTACACGGAAGTGTTCGGCAACTGGCTGTGCGACATGGCCGCCCACGACAAGCGCCTGGTGGGCATCACGCCAGCCATGCGCGAAGGCTCTGGCATGGTCAAGTTCGAACAGCAATATCCGAACCGTTACTTTGACGTCGGCATTGCCGAGCAGCATTCCGTGACGTTTGGCGCGGGCCTGGCCTGCGAAGGCTTGAAACCCGTCGTGGCCATCTATTCGACCTTCCTGCAGCGCGCCTACGACCAGCTGATCCACGACGTGGCCCTGCAAAACCTGGACGTGACGTTCGCGCTGGACCGCGCCGGCCTGGTGGGCGCCGATGGCGCCACGCACGCGGGCAATTACGACATGGCATTCCTGCGCTGCATCCCGAACATGGTCATCATGGCCGCGTCCGACGAAAACGAATGTCGGCAAATGCTGACGACGGGCTACCATTATCCGGGCCCGGCCGCGATCCGCTATCCGCGCGGCGCCGGCGCCGGCGTGGCCATCGTGCCGGAACTGACGAGCATTGAAATCGGCAAGGGCGAGATCAAGCGCCAGGGCAAGCGCATCGCCATCCTGGCCTTCGGTTCCATGGTGGCGCCTAGCGTGGCGGCGGGCGAGAAGCTCGACGCGACGGTGGCGAACATGCGCTTCGTCAAGCCGCTCGACGTGGCACTTGTGAAACAGCTTGCCGCCGACCACGATTACCTGGTGACGGTGGAAGAGGGCTGCATCATGGGCGGCGCCGGCTCGGCCGTGGCCGAGGCGCTGGCAGCGGAAGGCATCGTCAAGCCGATCCTGATGCTGGGCTTGCCCGACACCTTCATCGACCATGGCGACCCCGTGCAACTGCTGAAAAGCGTGGGCCTGGACGCCACCGGCATCGCCGCGTCGATCGAGCAGCGCTTTGGCGGCACGCAGCCGCCGCGCCTGGCAGCTGTCAGCTAAGCTGGCTTGCATACGGAAAAGCGACATCGCGGTGTCGCTTTTTTTTCGTCTGCTGTCATTTACGTTGCACTGCAACATTTTTCGCCGGGGAATGCTACGATGACGCTTTGATACCTTTCAAAGTCGATCTTGCATTTCAGGAAACTTCACCGCCGTTCGCGCGCGCTGGCCAGCCGCTGGCTGACGGGCATGCACGCCTATACCGATACCCTGGCGCAGCGCCGCCCCCTGTGGATGGTCAGCCTGGCCATCGATGAAACGAACCTGTCCGAAGGCTTGCGGGCCGCCTGCGCTTCGAGCGCCATGCTGCTGCTGGGCCTGCTGTTCGACCACCCCGATTTTTCCTGGGCCGCCATCGGCGCCTTCTGGACTTGCCTGGCCGACGCGGCGGGCACGCGGCGCATGCGCTTCGTCTCGATGGTGGGCTTCGGCTTGCTGTCGACGGTGGCCGGCGGCCTGACGGCGCTGGCGGCCGGCCATGGCCTGGCGGCGGCGGCCGTTGCCGTGCTGCTGTTTTCCTGGGCCGGCGCGCTGGCGCGCATCTGGGGCGCGGCCACGGCGCAGGTGGCCATCCTGGCCGCCACGGCGTGCGTGGTGATGGTCACGCATCCGCTGGAATCGATGACGCAGACGGCGCCTTTCCTGGGCCTGTACATGTTCGGCTGCCTGTTCGCCACCGTGCTCAGTTTTACCATCTGGCGCATCCACCCGTTCAGCCCTGCCAGGCGCGCCATTCGCGCCGCGTATTCGCGCCTGGCCGGGATCGCGCGCGACAATGCGCGCTTTCTCGCACATGATGCCGCGCAGGCAGACGCGGCAGCGCATGGCGCCAGCTACCGTTCGCAGGCCCGCGCCGCGCTGGAAGCGGCGCGGGTGGCGCTGGCCGCCGTGCCGCCCGCGCGCGCGGGCCGCAGCGCCCTGTACGACAACCTGCTGCTGGCGCTCAGCGACGCCGAGCGCATCTTCGCCTATCTGATCGCCGTCACGCATACGTGCGAGCGTGAGCAGCAGCGCCTGCGCCAGGACCCGCGCGCGCGGCGCAGCCTGGAAGTGATGGCCGTGCTGCTGCGCCGCCTGGGGCAAGCCGTGCAGCGCCAGCCGGAAACGCCGCCTTTGGCCTTGCAGCGCCGCCTGGCCGGCTGCGGACGGCGCCTGGAAGCGGCGCTGGGCGCCTTGCTGCCGCTGCGCCTGAACGTGGACTTCATGGAGCTGGGCTTGCCGCGCGCGGCGCAGCTGCCGTGGCGCGAGGCGGCTTTCCTGGCGCTGGGGCAGGCGTGGCAGACGGCAAAAGTCAACGCCACGCCGCAGTCGCTGAGCTGGCGCCATGCGGCGCGCGTGTCGCTGGCGACGACGGCCGGCTTCCTGCTGGTCGAGGCCTTGCATATTCCCTTCGGCTACTGGGCCACCATGGCGACCTTGCTGATACTGCAGCCGTCCGTGTCGACCACCTGGCCGCGCGGCATCGAGCGGGTCGCGGGCAGCGTGCTGGGCGCCGTGCTGGCCGTGCTGATCGGCCTGGTCATTTACACGCCGCTGGGCATCTCGCTGGTGGTGTTTCCCCTGATCGTCGCCACCATGGCCTTGCGCCGCGTCAGCTACAGCCTGCACGTGCTGTTCATGACGCCGGCCTTCGTGCTGGTGGCCGATTATGCGGCGCCCGCCAGCGAGATGGTGTATGCGATGAGCCGCCTGGGCAACAATGTGCTGGGCTGCGTGCTGGCCCTGCTGGCCACGTTTTTCCTGTGGCCGGACCGCGAGGCGGACGACCTGGACCAGCGCCTGGCGAAAGCCGTGTCGGCCAACCTGAAATACCTGCTGGCCGTGCTGGCGGCGGGTGGACGCTGGGATAGCGCCATCGCGCGCCTGCGCCGCGAGGCGGGACTGGCCAGCAATAACGCGGAACAGGTCTTGCAGCGCTTGCGCATCGAGCGCCGCCTGGACCGCAGCAGCGGCGTGGGTCTGGCGGCGCTGCGCACCCTGCCGCTGCTGCGCCGCGTGGCGGGCAGCACGGCGCGCATCAGTCTGAGTCCCCAGGCCGAGCCTGCGCCGCCCGAATTGCAACGGTGGATTGCCGCCGTCAGCGGGGAAATCGATGCCTTGCTGCGTGGTGAAGCCGATGCCGGCGCGCCTGCTCCGTGCATTGCCGAGGGATTGACGGCCCTGCAGGCCGATGCCGTGGCCCAGGTGCAGCTGCTGCGCGGCTTGCTGCGCGAGCATGTGCAGGCGCTGGCCGGCGGCGCGCGGTGACGCCATCGTGCTGACGCGTTTTTTCGGCGTCGTGTAGCCGCTCGGCCGGCTGCGCCCGCAACCGGCCTTTACTGATTGCGGCGCCAATATTGTATAGACGTTTGGCGCCTTTCAATCTCTCCAAATTCCACATTTCATGGGCTGTCCCGATATATTTTCCAAACTGGAAATTTATCGAAAGGAAACGTTGACTCTAAAATAAGTGCGGTCTATATTCGATTTTGTAGCAAGCAAAGATGAAATTTCTTACGACTGGTCTGACGCGATTGCCTGGTGCAATAGCTCACATGGAGAGTAGTAAATGAAAAAGATTGCCGCATTTATTTTTACCGTGGGATTGAGTGCTTCCTATGCCATTGCTTCGGATATCGGCTGCTCCAGCTGCGAAGAGGAATTGCGGGAATGCACGATGATGAACGGCGACAGATCCCCCTTTTGCATAGGCAGTTACAAAGCCTGCCTGAAAGTCTGCCAAATCGGCGCCTGATATCCATGTTGCATTGCGAGGCGGCCGGCAAGCGCACGCTAGGCCGGCCGCCCTCGATCATTGACGCCTCTGACAATACTTATGATGCAGAAAAAAATTAAAACCATCGCCATGTATGGCTTGATCCTGGCCGCCGGCCTGGGCAGCGGGTATGGCCTGTCCTTGTTGCCCGGTTTGCTCAAGCCGAATTACACCGAGGGTAATTACGCCGCATATTTCCCGAATGCCCAGGCGAAGGTGGTGCTGTACGGTACGGATTGGTGCGGCTATTGCGCCAAGACGCGCGCGTATTTCAAGGAAAACAAGATCGAATTCGTCGATCTCGATATCGAGAAATCACCGGAAGCGAGAAAAGCCCATGAAGAACTCGGCGGCGGCGGCGTACCCGTGGTCTTGATCGGCAACCGCAAGATCCAGGGTTTCAATACTGGCGCGCTGGAAGCGGCGCTGAAGAAAATCTGACGTTTCAACTTGTCAACTTGAAAGGCTCACCATGTTCAAAAAGATTGCCGCTTTCCTGTTTGCCGCCGGCGCTGCGCTGTCCTTCAGTGTCCATGCCGGTGGCCCTGACTGCACCTTTGTCTGCGAACGCAACCTGCTCGATTGCGTGGAATTCGGCCAGCCGGCCTGCATGGAAAATTATCAGGCTTGCCAGAAGGAATGCCTGCGCCCGCCGCATAACTGACGCGCGGAGGCACTTATGGATGACGCGTAAGGGACGGCGCGCCATGGATGTTGCTCATCGTCTGATATTTCCACAAAGGAGTACCAATGTTTAAAAAACTGGGTTTCTTTTTGTTTGCCATGGGCGTCAGCGCCTCGTATGCCATCGCTGGCGGCGGCGAGCCGGAATGCTACGCGCAGTGCGAGGACGATCTGGCGCAGTGCATGACGGACCATCCGAGGGCGCCAGGAGCTTGCTTCAAGATTCACCAGATGTGCAATAAGAGCTGCGATCCATACTTGCCGTAAATAATGATTGCCGGTCTGCGTCTGCCAGTCTCCTGGCCAGGCCGGCCGAATCAACTCATCCGTCCTGCAGTCTCTCATTTCCAAAAAGGAGTGTGTATGTTCAAAAAGCTGGGTTTCTTTTTGTTTGCCATGGGCGTCAGCGCCTCGTATGCGATGGCCAGTAGTACCGCCGACATTTCCGAATGCCAGTCCGAGTGCTATATGGCGCTCGATGCCTGTGTCATGGAGTTCAGTGTTCCTTCATGCGTCCGCGCCAATAAAGTGTGTCTTCAGGCCTGCGGCTGAGTAACACCCTGCCAGCTGGTAAAGCACGGCGATGCGGTTTGACAGGCATCGCCGTTTTTTATGTCATCCCCGCGTGCGGTCATGCCGCCACAGCACGTCGCTGCCGCCGGCAAAGCGGTTGAGTACGCGCGACAGCACGAACAGCAGGTCCGACAGACGGTTTACGTACTGGCGCGGATGTTCGTGGAGGGGTTCCGCATTGGCCAGCGCGACGATGCTGCGCTCGGCGCGGCGGCACACGGTGCGGCACACATGCGCCAGCGAAGCGGCGCGCGAGCCGGCCGGCAGGATGAATTCGGAGAGGGCCGGCAAGTCCGCGTTGTATTTCGCCAGCAGGTCGTCGAGGCGCAGCACGTGCTCTTCCTTGATCAGCTGGTAGCCGGGGATGCAGATTTCTCCGCCCAGGTCGAACAGATCGTGCTGGATGGCCACCAGCTCGTCGCGCAAGGCGTCGGGCATGGCTTCGCACAGCAGCAGTCCCAGGTTCGAATTGAGTTCGTCCACGTCGCCCATGGCGTGGATGCGGGCGCTGTCCTTGCTGGTGCGGCTGCCGTCGCCCAGGCCGGTACTGCCATTGTCGCCCGTGCGCGTGGCGATTTTCGAAAGTCGGTTGCCCATGATGTCGATCCTGTAAAGAAGAATGGGGGCAGCATACGACACCGCGCGCCGCCTGGCCCTGGATTTGCGGGCAAATCGGACAAAAAATGCGGCGCGCGCCACTTTTGTGCTTACAATCGTTGCACGCCCATGCCCATTTGCCCTCCATCTTATGCTCAATGCTGCCCCTGAATCCGGATTGACCGCCGCGCGCCAGCAAGCCGTCGTCGCGGCCCTGCTGGCCGTGCTGCCGGCCCGCTGCGTGCTGTCCGACGCGGAAGATACGCGCCCGTATGAATGCGATGGCCTGGCCGCCTACCGCCAGCTGCCGATGGTGGTGACCTTGCCGGATACGGAAGAACAGGTCATCGCCATCCTCGGCGTCTGCCGCGCGTTGAAGGTGCCGATCGTGCCGCGCGGCGCCGGCACGGGCTTGTCGGGCGGCGCCTTGCCGATCGCCGATGGCGTGGTGCTGTCGACGGCGCGTTTGAACCGCATCGTGCGCGTCGATGCGTATGCGCGCACGGCCGTGGTGCAGCCGGGCGTGCGCAACCTGGCCATTTCCGAAGCGGCGGCGCCCCACGCGCTGTATTACGCGCCCGATCCTTCTTCGCAGATCGCCTGCAGCATCGGCGGCAACGTGGCGGAAAACTCGGGCGGCGTGCATTGCCTCAAGTACGGCTTGACCGTGCACAATGTGCTGCGCGTACGCATCGTCACCATCGATGGCGACGTGCTGGAACTGGGCGGCGAATGCCTGGACGCTCCGGGCCTCGACCTGCTGGCCGTCTTCATCGGCTCCGAAGGCATGCTGGGCATCGTCACGGAAGTGACCGTGAAACTGATACCGAAACCGGCCACGGCCAGGGTCATCATGGCATCGTTCGACGACGTCGTCACGGGCGGCAATGCGGTTGCCAACGTGATCGCGGCCGGCATTATTCCGGCCGGGCTGGAAATGATGGACCGGACTTCTTCGCGCATGGTCGAACCATTCGTCAAGGCCGGCTACGACATCGACGCTGCCGCCATTTTGCTGTGCGAAGCGGACGGCACGCACGAGGAAGTGGAGGAGGAAATCGCCCGCATGACGGCCGTGCTGGAAGGGGCGGGCGCCAGCGCCATCGCCGTCTCGCAGTCGGAAGCGGAGCGCATGAAATTCTGGTCCGGCCGCAAGAACGCCTTTCCCGCCGCCGGGCGCATCTCGCCCGACTACTATTGCATGGACGGCACCATCCCGCGCAAGCGCCTGGCGGAAGTGCTGACGGGTATCGCCGGCATGGAAGCGACGCATGGCTTGCGCTGCGCGAACGTGTTCCACGCGGGCGACGGCAATCTGCATCCCCTGATCCTGTTCGACGCCAACATGCCCGGCGAATTCGAGCGCGCCGAAGCGTTTGGCGCGGACATCCTGGCCCTGTGCGTGGCCGTGGGCGGCACCATCACGGGCGAACATGGCGTGGGCATGGAAAAGATCAATTCCATGTGCGTGCAGTTTACGCGCGCCGAACTCGATGCCTTCTTTGCCGTCAAGCGCGCCTTCGATCCCCATACCTTGCTGAACCCGGACAAGGCGATTCCCACCTTGAACCGCTGCGCCGAATTCGGCAAGATGCATGTGACGGCGGGGCGGCTGCCGTTCGCCAACCTGCCCCGTTTTTAATTTTCCGGAGACTCCTTTGCAAGCGATAGCGGAACAATTCAGGCAGCGGATCCTGGCGGCCAGCGCGGCGGGCAGTCCCTTGCGCCTGCGTGGCGGCGGCACGAAAGACTGGTATGGCCAGCAGCTCGAAGGCGAGGTGCTCGATACGCGCGCGTATGCGGGCATCATCGACTATGAACCGACGGAGCTGGTGATCACGGCCCGCTGCGGCACGCCGCTGGCGGAAATCGAGGCGGCGCTGGCCGCGCGCAACCAGATGCTGGCATTCGAGCCGCCGCACTTCGGCCAGGGCGCCACGGTGGGCGGCGTCGTCGCCAGCGCCTTGTCCGGCCCGCGCCGGGCCAGCGCAGGAGCCTTGCGTGACTTTGTGCTGGGCGCCGTGCTGATGGATGGCCATGGCGAGCGCCTGGCGTTTGGCGGGCAAGTCATGAAGAACGTGGCCGGCTACGATGTCTCGCGCCTGCTGGCGGGGTCCCTGGGCACCCTGGGCCTGATCCTGGAAGTGTCGCTGAAAGTGCTGCCCTTGCCGCTGCGCGAAGCGACGTTTCGCGTGGCCTGTGCGGAAATCGCCGCCTTGCGCATGCTCAATGAATGGGCTGGCAAGCCGCTGCCGATATCGGCCAGCTGCTGGCATGACGGCGTGTTGACGGTGCGCCTGTCCGGCGCCGAGGCGGCCGTGTCGGCGGCCCTGCAATCCTTGAAAGGCGAGCTGCTGGCAGCCGAAGACGCGGCCGCCTTCTGGCTGTCCGTGCGCGAGCAAACGCACGATTTCTTTACTGGCGCGGGCAGCCTGTGGCGCTTGTCGTTGCCGCCGCACGCCAGCGCCATGATTTTGAAGGGGCGCCAGATGATCGAGTGGGGCGGGGCGCAGCGCTGGCTGAAGCTCGATGGCGGCGCCGATGCCGATGGCGCACGGCACATCCGCCAGGCCGTGGCGGCCGCCGGCGGCCACGCCACCCTGTTCCGCGGCGGCGACAAGGCCGTGGGCGTGTTCCACCCGCTGGCGCCGGCCGTGGCCACCATCCACCAGCGCCTGCGGCAGGCTTTCGACCCGGCCGGCATCTTCAACCCGCACAGAATGTATTGAGCGCGCATGCAAACCAATCTCGCCGATTTCATCAAGAATACGCCGGCAGGCGACGAAGCCGAAGCCATTTTGCGCGCCTGCGTGCATTGCGGCTTTTGCACGGCCACCTGTCCCACCTACCAGCTGCTGGGCGACGAACTCGATGGCCCGCGCGGGCGCATCTATCTGATCAAGCAAGTGCTCGAAGGCGCGCCCGTCACCGCCAAGACGCAGACGCACCTGGACCGCTGCCTGACCTGCCGCAACTGCGAGTCCACCTGTCCATCCGGGGTGCAGTACGGTCGCCTGGTCGACATCGGCCGCAGCGTCGTCGAGCAGCGCGTGCAGCGGCCCTTGCGCGAACGGGCCTTGCGCTTCGCCCTGAAGGAAGCCTTGCCGCGCCGCTGGCTGTTTACGCCCGTGTACAAGGCGGGGCAGGCGCTGCGGCCGCTGCTGTCGAAAAGCTTGCAGGATAAATTGCGACCCGGCGCCGCCGCTGGCGCATGGCCGGCGCGCCGGCACGCGCGCACCATGCTGCTGCTCGACGGCTGCGTGCAGCCGGCCATGTCGCCGAACATCAACGCGGCCACGGCGCGCGTGCTCGATGCGCTCGGCGTGCAGCTGATCGTCGCGCCGAAGGCGGGCTGCTGCGGCGCGCTGCGCCATCATTTGAACGACCAGGAAGCGGCGCTGGACGACATGCGCCGCAATATCGACGCCTGGTGGCCCTATGTAGACTGCGCGGACAGCGCGGAAGCCATCGTCATGACGGCGTCCGGCTGCGGTGCCACGGTGAAGGAATATGGCTACCTGCTGGCGCACGATGCCCAATATGCGGAGAAGGCGCGGCGCATCGCCGCACTGACGCGCGATTTGTCCGAGATCATGCCGGCCTTCGAAGCGGAACTGGTGGCGCTGCTGAAAGGGCGCATCGGCAAAAAAGTGGCGTACCACCCGCCATGCACCCTGCAGCATGGCCAGCAGGTGCGCGGCAAGGTGGAGCAGGTCTTGCGCGCCGTCGGCGTCGACGTGCGCCTGTGCGCCGACAGCCATCTGTGCTGCGGTTCGGCGGGCACCTATTCGATCCTGCAGCCGGCACTGTCGCAGCAGCTGCGCGACAACAAGGTGGCGAACCTGGAAGCGTGCGAGCCGGAGATGATCGTGTCGGCGAATATCGGCTGCCTGAGCCACCTGCAGTCGGGCACGGAGACCCCCGTGCGGCACTGGATCGAATTGATCGACTCCGCCTTGACCCCGGTCAAATAGGCACTTCGTTGTATTGCGCGATGCGCCATTGCGGCGCAGGGATGAAATTGTTGGCCCACTCCAGCACGGCGTCGGCCGGCATGGGGCGGGCGATGCCGTAGCCTTGCGCCAGGTCGCAGCCCAGCTGGATCAGGCGGGCGCCATGCTCGACGCTTTCCACGCCTTCGGCGATCACCGTCAAGCTGAAGGAGCGGGCCAGGCCGATGACGGCGCGCACCAGGTGCAGGTCGTCGCGGTCGTTGAGCATGTTGCGCACGAAGCTCTGGTCGATCTTGACGATATTCGCCGGCAGGCGTTTCAGATACGACATCGACGAGTAGCCGGTGCCAAAATCGTCGAGGGCAAACGTGATGCCCAGCGCCTGGCAGGCGCGGATGATGCGGCGCACGTCTTCGATGTCGTGCAGGGCCGACGATTCGAGGATTTCCAGTTCCAGCATGCTGGCGCGCACGCCGGGAAATTCGCCGAGAATGGTTTCCAGGCGCGAGACGAAGTCCGGTTGCTGGAAGTGGCGCGCCGCGATATTCACGCTGACCACCCAGTGCTTGCCGCAAGCGACCCAGCGCTGCATTTGCCACAGGGCCTGGCGCAGCACCCATTCGCCGATGTCGATGATCAGATCCGTCTGTTCCACCAGCGGCAGGAATTGCGCGGGCGCCAGCACGCCGCGGCGTGGATGCTGCCAGCGCAGCAGCGCTTCCATGCCCACCACCGTGCCGGCGCGCATATTCACCTTGGGCTGGTAGTACAGCCGCAGTTCGCCATTGATCAGGGCCTGGCGCACTTCCGTGCGCTGGTTGTGGTGGGTGCGCACTTCCTCATCGAGATTGGTATCGAAGAAGTGATACTGGTTGCGCCCCGTCAGCTTGGCCTGGTAGACGGCGTGGTCGGCGTGGCGCAGCAGGCTTTCCGTATTCAAGTCCTTGCCCGCGTAGACGGCGATGCCGACGCTGGCCGTCATGTGCAGCGCCTGCTGGTCGCAATGATAGGGGCGGCTCAGTTCCTGCATCAATTGGGTGATGTTCTGTTCGATGCTGGCGATGCTGGCCTGGCCGCACAGCAGCAAGACGAATTCATCGCCGCCCAGGCGCGCCGCGTAATGGATCTGGCCCGTAAAGGCGTGCAGGCGACCGGCCACCTGCTTGAGGATTTCATCGCCCGCTTCTGCGCCGTAGCGGTCGTTGATGGCCTGGAAATGGTCGAGGTCGAACAGGCAGACGGCCAGCAGGCGCTGGCGTTCGCGCGCCAGGAACAGTTCCTGCTCGAAGCGGGCGGCCAGCGCGGCACGGTTGGGTAGACCCGTCAGCACATCATTGTAGTTTTGCCAGGACAGCTTTTGCAGCGCCTGCTGCATGTGCACGGTTTCGTTCAGCTGTTCGCCCAGCTGGCGCTGGCTGGTTTTCAGCGAGGTCAGCAGTTCTTCGATATCGCCGGCCATGCCGTTGAACGACTGCGACACGGCTTGCGCCTCGGGCGTGGCGCCAGCCGCCAGGCGCACGGCGAAGTTGCCATCGCGAAAGCGGTCCGTCGCTTGCACGAGCCGCGCCAGCAGCTTGCGGTGCGAGGCCAGGATCAAGCCCAGCAGGAGGAAGACGAGGACGATATTGATGGTGCTGAGCACGGCCTGCTCGCGCACCCTTTGCCACACCTGGGCCAGGGGCCGGCCGGGCGTGTAGTGCAGGTCGAGGATGCCGTCGCCGCCGTCCGGCAGCGCCACCGTCAGGCGGCTGCGGATGGCCGCCATGCCCGCCAGGCGCGCAAACCACGCCGGCACGCCGTCGGCCAGCGCATCGCTCAGCTTGTTGTCGGCCAGCACTTCGACATGCCCGCCAGCCGTATCCCAGCGCACGGAGGCGAGGCTGCGGTTCAGTGGCAGGGCGCTGCGCAGCGCTTGCTGCACGCTGTCGTGCATCGCATGCCTGTCCGTATGCACGGCCAGCGGCAGCACGCTATTGGCCAGGAACAGGTCGAGTTGCCGGGCGTCGCTCTGGTAGCGCGCATTGGCCAGCGCCGTTTCCGTACCCAGCAGGGCGTGATAGCGTACAGCGGAAACGGCGAGTATCAGGAAGGTAATAGGGATGAAGAGGCGGGAATAACTACCCATCCGCATCCATGAAGATAATATTTTCCCAAAGACTGGCATCGTTTTTTGATCGATATCTGCGAATAATTATGTAAACATTATCACCGATATTTGCTATTTGAAACACAATATTGATATCAGGCATGAAATAAATACGGTTTTATAGATTTCGCATGATTGTTGTCTTAAATCAAAGTATTGCATTTTTCACTCCTGTAGCAATTGCCGTATGTCGGCTGCCAGACTGGCCGGTTTGCTGGCCGTCGCATAGCGGCGAAAGACGCTGCCATCCTTGCGCACCAAAAACTTGGTGAAATTCCATTTGATCGACTGCGTGCCCAATATGCCGGGCGCCGCCTGTTTTAATTGCGCAAACAGGGGATGGGTATGCGGGCCATTCACGTCGACCTTGCCAAACAGGGGGAAGGTGACGCCGAAGTTTTTCTCGCAAAAGGCGCCGATCTCCGCATTCGAGCCCGGTTCCTGCTGGCGGAATTGATTACAGGGAAAACCCAGCACGACCAGGCCCTGGTCGTGAAATTCGCGGTACAGCGCTTCGAGCCCCTGGTACTGCGGCGTGAAGCCGCAGGCGCTGGCCGTATTGACGATCAGCAGCACCTTGCCCTTGTATTGCGCCAGGTCGATCGGCGTGCCGTCGAGCGCCTCGGCCTGGAAATCGTGGATGCTGGTCATGTCAGAGGAGTCCCAGTTTGGTGGCGCCCGTTTGCGGGGGCGGTTCCGGCGCCGTTGCGCCCTTGAGTTTGATCGTCAGGCGCAGGTCGTTGACGGAGTCCGCATTGCGCAGCGCGTCTTCATAGCTGATGGCGCCCCCTTCGTGCAGGTCGAACAGGGCCTGGTCGAAGGTTTGCATGCCATGCTCGCGCGATTTTTTCATCAGTTCCTTGATCTCGTGCACCTGGCCCTTGAAGATCAGGTCGCTCATCAGCGGCGAATTGAGCAGGATTTCCAGCGCCGCCTTGCGTCCGCCGCCATCCTTGCTGGGAATCAATCGCTGCGAAATCATGCCCTTCAAATTCAGCGACAGGTCCATCAGCAATTGCTGGCGCCGCTCTTCGGGGAAGAAATTGATGATGCGGTCCAGCGCCTGGTTGGCGTTGTTCGCGTGCAAGGTCGCCAGGCACAGATGGCCCGTTTCGGCAAACGCGATGGCGTGGTCCATGGTGTCGCGGTCGCGTATTTCGCCGATCTGTATCACGTCGGGCGCCTGGCGCAGGGTGTTTTTCAGGGCCGTGGCCCAGTCGTCCGTATCGACGCCCACTTCGCGCTGGGTGACGATGCAGTTGCCGTGCGGATGGATGAATTCCACGGGGTCTTCGATGGTGATGATGTGGCCGTGGCTGTGCGCGTTGCGGTGGCCCACCATGGCCGCCAGTGTGGTCGACTTGCCGCAGCCCGTGGCGCCCACCATGATGACGAGGCCCCGCTTGCTCATCACGATGTCTTGCAGGATGGGGGGCAAACCCAGTCCATCGAGCGTGGGGATGGCGGTATTGATCAAGCGCAAGACCATGCCTGCCTGGCCCATCTGCACGAAGGCGGATACGCGGAAACGTCCGAGCCCCTCCGGGCTGATGGCGAAATTGGCTTCGCGGCTGGACGCGAATTCGGCCGCCTGGCGTTCGTTCATGACGGCGCGCACGTAGCCGGCCGATTGCTGCGCGTCGAGCGCGCCTTCCGCCAGCGGCGTCAGCTTGCCGTCGAGCTTGATGGCGGGCGGAAAGCCGGCCGTGATGAACAGGTCCGAGCCGCCCCGTGCGCGCATCTGCGCCAGCAGCGCGTGCATGGCGCCATAGTGTTCGTGCGTCGTCTGCATGGCTTATCCGGGGAAGTTTTCAGGCGCCTTGGCGGCCGAGCGGGCCGTTTCCGCGGAGATCGTGCCGCGCCGCACCAGGTCGGTGAGGCACTGGTCCAGGGTCTGCATGCCCACATTGCTGCCCGTCTGGATGGCCGAATACATTTGCGCCACTTTCGCTTCGCGGATCAGGTTGCGCACGGCCGGCGTGGCCAGCATGATTTCATGCGCGGCCACGCGGCCCGCGCCATCCTTGGTTTTCAGCAAGTTCTGCGAAATGACGGCTTGCAAGGATTCGGACAGCATGGCGCGCACCATTTCCTTTTCCTCGGCGGGGAAGACGTCGATGATGCGGTCGATCGATTTCGCCGCCGACGAGGTATGCAGGGTGCCGAACACGAGGTGGCCCGTCTCGGCCGCCGTCAGCGCCAGTCGGATGGTTTCCAGGTCGCGCAACTCGCCCACTAAAATCACGTCGGGGTCTTCGCGCAGGGCCGAGCGCAGCGCATTGCTGAACGAATGCGTGTGCGAACCCACTTCGCGCTGGTTGATCAGGCATTTCTTCGGTTCATGCACGAATTCGATCGGGTCTTCGATGGTCAATATATGGTGGTTCAGGCGCTCGTTGACGTGGTTCACCATGGCCGCCAGGGTGGTCGACTTGCCGGAGCCCGTCGGTCCCGTCACCAGCACGAGGCCCCGCGGACGCATGGCCAGTTCGCCGAAGATGCGCGGGGCGTTGAGTTCTTCCAGGGTCAGCACCTTCGACGGAATCGTGCGCAGCACGGCCGAGGCACCGCGTTCCTGGTTGTAGGCGTTGACGCGGAAGCGGGCCAGGCCGGGAATCTCGAACGAGAAATCGCATTCCAGCGCTTCTTCATACGCCTTGCGCTGGCTGTCGTTCATGATGTCGTAGATCATGCTGTGCACTTCCTTGTGCTCGAGCGGCGCCACGTTCAGGCGGCGCACGTCGCCGTTGACCCGTATCATCGGCGGCAGGCCGGAAGACAGGTGCAAGTCGGAAGCCTTGTTGCTGACGGAGAAAGCGAGTAGTTCGGAGATGTCCATTTATAATCCCTGTGCCTGCATTGATGGGCTGGCGCACTGTGCCGCCGCCCCTATACACTAGAAAATGATTATGTCCACAATCGAACAGAACTTGCAAGCCGTGCGCGACAGTATTGCGCAGGCCGCCGCTGACGCGCAGCGCGCGCCGGCCGACGTGACCCTGCTGGCCGTCTCGAAGACCTTCGGCGCGCATGCCGTGCTGGCAGCCATGCGCGCGGGCCAGGCGGCGTTTGGCGAAAACTATCTGCAGGAAGCGCTCGACAAGATTGCCTTTGTGAAGGAAGCCGCACCGCAGCAAGCACCGGCCTGGCATTTCATCGGCCCCATCCAGAGCAACAAGACGCGCCCCATCGCCGAGCATTTCGACTGGGTGCACACGGTGGAACGGGAAAAGATCGCCGCGCGCCTGTCCGAACAGCGCCCGGCCGGCTTGCCGGACCTGAATATCTGCCTGCAAGTCAATATCAGCGGCGAGGCCAGCAAGAGCGGTGTGACGCCGGCCGAATTGCCGGCCCTGGCGCGCGCCGTGGCGCAGCTGCCGCGCTTGCGTTTGCGCGGCCTGATGGCCATTCCCGAACCGGAAACGGATATCACCCTGCAACGCCTTGCGTTTGCGCAATTGCGCGTGCTGTACGAACAATTGAATGCCGAAGGGCTGGCGCTCGATACCTTGTCGATGGGCATGTCGGCCGACTTGCGCGCCGCCGTGCTCGAGGGCGCCACCATCGTGCGCGTGGGCAGCGCCATCTTCGGCTCCCGCAACTATTCCTAACTGATTGACAGAAAGTATAACCATGACGACAGAATTGAATATCGCCTTTGTAGGCGGCGGCAACATGGCGGCGGCCCTGATCGCGGGCCTGGCGGGCAAATTGACCCTGGGCGGCAATATCCACGTGATCGACCCGCACGCGCCGGCGCTGGAAAAACTGCAGGCGCAATTCGGCGTCACGACGGCGGCTTCCGCGGGCGAGGCATTGCGCGGCGTGGATGTGATCGTGCTGGCCGTGAAACCGCAAAGCATGCGCGAAGTGGCGGCCCAGTTGCTGCCTTTCCTCGACGGGGATAGGGCGCCGTTGATCCTGTCGATCGCGGCCGGCATCCGCGCGGCCGACCTGTCGCGCTGGCTCGGCGACTACCCCGCCATCGTGCGCTGCATGCCGAACACGCCGGCCCTGATCGGCATGGGCATCACGGGCATGGTGGCCAGCAGCGGCGTGAGCGAGGAGCAGAAGAAGATGGCGGACGCCATCCTGCGCGCCGTCGGCCAGACCGTCTGGCTCGATGACGAAGCCAAGATCGACCCCGTCACGGCCGTGTCGGGCAGCGGCCCCGCCTATGTGTTTTACTTTATCGAGGCGATGCAGCAGGCGGCCGCCGAACTGGGCTTGACGCCGGAGCAGGGCACGCAGCTGGCGATTGCCACCTTTACGGGCGCCGCGCAACTGGCGGCCAATTCCAGCGAGCCCGTGTCCTTGCTGCGCGAGCGCGTCACGTCGAAGGGCGGCACGACGTATGCGGCGCTCACCAGCATGGAAGAGAGCGGCGTGAAAGCGGCCATCGTCAAGGGCATCAAGGCGGCCGCGCAACGGGGGCGCGAGATGGGTGACGAGCTGTCGAAGTAATTAGATCACCTTGACGGCGCGGCCTATGTATAAAATCGGTCCTGTCGGCCGCCCCGTTGGCGAGCCCGCTTCCGGCTCCAGGGTGATTTCAAACAGTTGATCGGCTTGCAGCGGCGGCAGCTTATCCAGGGTCAGCTTGAGGCTTTGCCCCGGCTTGACGAGGCCCAGCGAGACAGGCGCGCCCCAATCCTTGCCCTTGGTCCAGAATTGCAGGGCTTTTTGCTGCGGCACGTTTGTCGGGCCCAGCGGGATCAGGCTCAGGTCGCGGTTCTTGCCGCCGCGTCCACCCGCCTGCACGATCCAGCCCGGCGATTTATCCTGCGGCGCCACCAGCACCACCAGATAACCGGGTCCGCCCGGCGCTTGCAGCTGCACGCTGACCAGCACGGCCAGCACAGCTGTCGCTACCAGGCCGCCGCCGGCCAGCAATCTCCAGAAGGCCAGGCTGTTCCACCACGCTTGCCAGCCGCCCGCCTGCTGCACGGCTTTCGGCGTGAACAGGCTGGCGCTGATGCGCGGCCACAGTTGCGCCGAGGGTGTTTCGGGCGGCGCCAGGGTGGTCAATGGCAGCAAGCGCTGTTCCCAGGCATCGACGGCGTCGCGCAAGGCGGCATCGCGCGGCAAGCGCTGTTCGACTTCAGCGCGTTCGGCCAGCGCCAATGTGCCCAGCACATATTCGCTGGCCAGCCTGTGCAATTCCTCGTCGCTGTTGATCATCCCATGCACTCCCGCAAGGCGGCCAGGCCCCGCTTGACCCAGGCTTTGACGGTCCCCAGCGGCGCTTGCAGGCGCTGCGCGATTTCGCTGTGAGAACAGCCATCGACGTAGGCGTACAGGATGCTATTGCGCTTGGCTTCATCCAGGTGGCCGAGGCAATCGTGCAGCTTGCCCAGGTCCGCCTGGTCGGCATAGGCCTCGCCCGCGTCGTGGCCTTGGCGTTGGTGCAGCAGGGTTTCCACGGTATCCTCGTCGGCTGACAGTTCATGGGCGCGGGCGCGCGCCATGTCCAGCGCCTGGTGCCGCACCACCACATAGATCCAGCCCTTGCCGCTGCCGCGCGTGGCATCGAAGCTGCCGGCGCGGCGCCAGATATTCAGGAAGGCGTCGTGCAGCACGTCTTCGGCCAGGGCCCGCTGGCGCACGATGCGCAGGGCCACGCCCAGAAGGTAGCGGCTTTCCTGCTGGTACAGGCCGTGCAATGCCTGCTGCTCGCCCCGGGCGCAGGCGCGCAGGGCGGCATCGTAATCGTAAGGGGCGGCTAGCGTTGGCAAGGTTGGCGCAATCGTCAAGAGTAAACGGTTAGCAAGTTTTCAAGGCCGAGTATAGGCCAGAAACCCGCTTGCCAACCGTCGCTTTCACTGATTTATGCGGCCTTCCAGAAAATGTAGTCGGCTTGATAGGGCACCCATTGCTTGGTGCCGACGGATTCCATGCCGCAGGGGCTGCTTGGCGCCACGCCACCGCTGGTGGCCACGCGCTGGATGTAGCTGACGCCCTGCATGGCGCCGCTGCCCGTGGCCGGGTTGGCTTTCACCAGCTGATACGGGATGTTGCCGGCGCCGGCCGGCGCCACGGCCACTTGCGTCGCCGTCACTTTCGAGCCATCCAGGTTGGCCCAGGTGGCGGGTGGGCCGACATACGTGCCGACCTGCATCCCGCTGCGGTCGTTCAGGGCCGCGTCCGGGCCCACGAAGACCCATTCATGGCCCGTCATGTCTTTCTTGGCCTTGCATTCGTAGGCGATCTTGCCCACGCCCACCGTTTGCATGGCTACCTGGTGGCCATCGGGCACCTTGACGGCATTCGGTAATTGTTCCTGCGAATAGCGGGCACTCATGGGGGCACAGGCGGCCACGAGCAGGGCGGCGCACAGCACGGTGAGCGAAGGGGCGGTATGGCGTGGGGCGATGGTGGCAAGCATGGCGAACTCCTGGTAGTTGGCTCAACCGGCTGGTTGATACCATTACTACGCATGGGCTTACCATTTGGATGCAGCCAGAGAAAAATATTCTAGAACGCCTATCAAAACCTACTGCGCGTCGTATTTTGCGGCCTGCGATGCTCACTGTACCTTCGTACAGTTGCGCTTCTCGACCACAACTTCCTTCCGCTCGCTACGGTTTTGTTAGGCGTTGTTAGTCTGGCGTTTCTTTCTTGCTGAAACGCCGCGCCAGGGCCAGCACGACGGGCATGGCGGTGGTGGCGTGCTTGAGCAGCGCGCCGCTGGCCCGTAGCAGCGGCAGGAAACGGCGCGGGCGCACGAGCAGCAAACCCAGCACGGCGCCCCCTATCATCAGGGGAATTTTAAAGCGCGTGGCCAAGGTGTGGCGCAGATTGCCGCCCGTTAAAGGCTCCAGCAATTGGCGCGTCTGCACGCCCAGGGCCAGGCGCTGCAGCGCGCATTCGGCCAGCAGCGCGTCGCGCCGCTGCGCCAGGCTGGCGGCCGTGTGCACATGCGATAACTTGGTGGGATGCGTGGTCATGGCCGCTCCGATCCCCGGCGCGCCAGCAGCTGCAGCTCGTCCAGGTCTTTGTTCAGTTCGGAAAGTGTAAAAGAAAGCAGTTTCGGCTTGCTGCGGAAACTGGCGCGCACGCCCAGCAGGGTGGCGATGGCGGCGCCGATGAAGACGGCGGCCGTGATGGCGATGGCGGCGATGCGGTGCGTATCCCAGAACAGCACGATGACGAGGAACACGATCAAGACCAGGCCGACAAACAGGCACAGCAGTGCCAGCATGGCCAGCGCCAGATAGGACAGGAAGCGCAGCGACTCTTCTTCCATTTCCACGGCCGCCAGGGCCAGACGGGTCTGGACGATGGCGGCGAGGGTCGCTGCGACTTGGGCGACATGGTGCAAGATAGCCATATGCTGCCTTTCGCGTCAGGAGACGGCCTGCGCCGTCGGTGCTGCGTCGGTACTGCGTCGTTACTATCTAGCGGCGTGACGAGGAAAGCAGCAGGCCGAACAGCACGCCGATGACGGCGCCCGCGCCCACGGCTTTCCATGGATTGTCCTGCACGTATTCATCGGTGGCCTTGGCCGCCTGCTTGGTACGTTCGAGCAAATCTTCTTCCAGCTTGATCAAGTCTTTCTTGGCCGTTTCCAGGGTGGCGATGAACTTGTCCTTGACGGCTTTGACATTCTCGCCCGTCTGATCCTTGGCGCCATCGAGCCAGCCTTCCGCTTCATTGATGACGGTTTTCAGGTCGCCGACCAGTTTGTCGCGGGCCTTGTCGGCGTCGGCGAGGATGCTGTCGCTGCTGGATTTTCCGGTATGTATCGAGCTCATGTATTACCTCATGGAAGTGAAACTGCACAGTGAAATACCAGTGTAGGCAGCTGCGGCCAGGCCTGTCTTGCGCCGCCTCAAGGGCTGCCGTGGCGCAAGGGTTTTTGCTTAGCGGAAAGCAAAGTCCAGTACCACGCCCGCAAACACCGCCGCTCCTAGCCAGTTATTATGCCGGAATGCCGCAAAACACGGCATACGCTCGCGTGCGCGTATCAGGGTGTAGTGGTAAACGGCGCAGCCGGCCGCCACCAGCAAGCCCGCCACGAACCAGTAACGCAAGCCCAGGTACCAGCCGCATGCCAGCCACAGCAGCAGGAAAACGGCATAGCAGGCCATGACGATGGCCACGTCGTAGCGGCCGAAGGTGATGGCCGAGGTCTTGATGCCGATCTTCAGATCGTCGTCGCGGTCGACCATCGCGTATTCCGTATCGTAGGCCACGGCCCAGAAGACATTGCCCAGCAGCAGCAGCCAGGCGACGGCGGGCACGGCATCCGTGATGGCGGCAAAGCCCATGGGGATGCCGAAGCCGAAGGCGATGCCCAGGTACGCTTGCGGGATGGCAAAGAAACGCTTGAAGTAGGGATAGGTGCCGGCGATGATGACGGCGGCCACCGACAACTGCTTGGTCAGCGCGTTGAGGGGCAGGATCAGGCAAAAGGCCAAGACGGCGAGCACGCCAGCCACGGCCAGCGCTTCCTTGCCGCTGATGCGTCCGCTGGTGATGGGACGCTCGGCCGTGCGTTTGACGAATTTGTCGATATCCTGGTCGGCGTAGTCATTGATGGCGCAGCCTGCCGAGCGCATCAGGAAAGTGCCAAGAGTAAAGATCAGCAGCAGCCGCCAGTCCGGCACGCCCTGCTGCGCCAGCCACAGCGCACACAGGGTAGGCCACAGCAGCAATACGGTACCGATAGGCTTGTCCAGCCGTATCAGGCGGAAATACAGCGCCAGCTTGTTCATGGAAGACTCGATCTTGTTGAAGAGAAAGGTCGATTATCGCAAATAGTATGTAAATGTACTATTTTGCGCCTGGGGCGCTAGTCTTCGTCCTCGCAGAGCGGCGTAATGCCCGGCAAGTTGCAGCTGGCGATGGCTGCGCACAGGGCGTCGATGGCGGCCTTGCGCGTAAAGCTCTTGCGCCACAGCATCACCACCCGGCGCGATGGCACGGGGGCGGCGAAGGGCCGGTATTCGAGCATGCCGTCGGTGGCGTGCATATTGGCAACGGAGGCGCGCGGCAAGACCGTCAGGCCGATGCCGCTGGCCACCATGTGGCGGATGGTTTCCAGCGAGGAACCTTCGAACGTGCGCTGCATGCCGTTGCCGGGCGAGGAAAAACGCGCCATTTCGGGGCATACTTCCAGCACCTGGTCGCGGAAACAGTGGCCATTGCCCAGCAGCAGCATGGTTTCCGATTTCAAGTCCTGCGCGGCGATTTTGTCGCGCGCCGTCCACGGATGCTGGCGCGGCATGGCGACGACGAACGGTTCGTCATACAGTTCCTGCATGGCCATGCCGTGGTCGGGCAGGGGCAGGGCCATGATGGCCACGTCCAGTTCGCCCTGGCGCAGCAATTCGAGCAGGCGAACCGTGAAGTTTTCCTGCAAGATCAAGGGCATCTGCGGTACCTGGTCTATCATGGCCTTGACCAGCGGCGGCAGCAGGTAGGGGCCGATCGTGTAGATCACGCCCAGGCGCAGGGGGCCGGCCAGCGGGTCCTTGTTTTGCTTGGCGAGTTCCTTGATGGCGGCTGTCTGTTCCAGCACGCGCTCGGCTTGCGCAATGATCTGCGCGCCCAGTGGCGTGACGGAGATTTCCGCGCCGCCTCGTTCGAACAGGACCACGCCCAATTCGTCCTCGAGTTTCTTGATGGCCACTGACAGGGTGGGCTGGGCAACGAAGCAAGCTTCGGCGGCATGGCCGAAGTGCTTCGCTCGCGCGACTGCAACGATATATTTCAGTTCAGTCAGTGTCATAGGTTGATTGAAACACAGGAAGTGCTTACTTGCAATGAATGAAAGGTGGCGCAAACGTGAAACTGTGGCGCCGATGGCGTATTGTAGCGGATCGCCCCCTATAATGCGGGACCGGGCAGCGAAGGGAGATGGCGATGGAATTGCACCTGCAGGCGCTGGAAGCGGCAATCAATTACTGGCGTGCCAGGCAACCGGCGCGCGGCAATGAATATGCGCTGTCGCCGTCCGTCAGCCGCCTGGCCGGCGTGTATGCGCTGATGATTTACTATCGGCAAGATCGCATCGCCGAAGAAGGGCTGGACCCGGCAGTCGTGGCCTTGATCGATGCCTGGCGCCGGGATGCCGGCGGCATCCAAGGCGATAGTCACGCCTGAGCGTGACCGTATCGTCACCCTATTTAACCCAACAAGAGATATCCATGCCTGATTTTGAAAACAAACTGTGCGGCCGTGACGAACTGCGCGCCCGCGCCGCGGCCCTGCCGAAACCGGTGGTGGTGACGAACGGCGTGTTCGACATTTTGCACCGTGGCCACGTAACGTATCTGGCACAGGCGCGCGCGCTGGGCGCCTCGCTGATCGTTGCCGTGAATACCGATGCTTCAGTGAAACGCCTGGGCAAGGGCGATGACCGCCCCCTGAACAGCTGCGAAGACCGCATGGCCGTGCTGGCTGCGCTGGAAGCGGTGAGCCTGGTCGTGCCGTTCTCGGAAGACAGCGCCCTGGAAGTGGTGCTGGACATCGAACCGGAAATCTATGCCAAGGGCGGCGACTACGACATGGCGGCCATTCCGGAAGGCAAGGCCGTGCTGGCGTATGGCGGCCAGGCCGTGGTCATCGATTTCGAGCACGACCGTTCGACCACCAAGCTGTTGACGAAAGTGCGGACGCAGCAGGGCTGAGGAAGCTCGTCAATGTTTCCATACAGATAAAAAGACGTTACTATGAGAACTGCTAGGGCTGCGACCTCGTTTCGTCAGCCCCAGCACGTTCCACCGTCTGAATGCATTGCTTGTCATAGAAAATAAATGGATCATAAAACTTCTGGGGATTGGCCACTGCCCTCCGGCGCCTGGCACGTGGATGACGATGGCGCGTGGAGCATGCAGCGCAGCGCGGACGGCCAGAACGTCTCGCCCTTGGTGAGCCATGCCGATATCGGCAAGCTGATGCTCGCGCGGCGCCTGCCCGCAGCCGCCGGCGCGCCCGTGCGGCAATTTCCGCCCGAATTTTCGTTCGACCCCGCCTCGGGCGCGGCCTTGCAAATGCCGCCCGACACGGCCGCCACGCCGCCCTGGGTGCCGCCCTACGGCGCATATCCCGTCAGCGACGTGCCGCCAGCGGGCCCGGCCGGCTTGCGCCAGGCCAGCGTGCCCCTGAAACTGGCCGACCAGCGCGCGCGCGAAGAGCATGCGCAGGCCGATGCCTCGCTGCCCATGCCGCCGCCCGGCGAATACGAATTCTTTTCCGCGCAGTTCGGCACCAGCGCGCCTGCGCTGCTGGCGCTCGACCCGCGCAAGGCCGTCTTGCACGCCTGGCTGCCCGCCTCGAAACGCTGGCTGGCGCTGGACCCCGACTATGGCAGCTTGCTGGCCGAATCGGACCTGGCCCACGGCGCCTGGCGCGCCGAGCTGGTGCCGGAGTTCAACAGCGTGCTGGTCTTGCCGACCAGCCATGGCCTCGCTTGCATCCGCCCCGACGTGCCTTCGCTCACCTATGTGGTCGAGCATGTGGGCGGCGCGCCTTGCGCGGCCGCGCCCGTCTGGTTCCAGAACCGTTTGTGGGCGCCGCTGCGCGACGACGATGGCCGCATCCGCTTCGTCAACCTTGATGCGCAACAAAAGCCGGGCAGCGATGTGCTGCTCGACGGCGTGGTTGAGCTGGGTACCGTCAGCGCGCCCGTGGCCTACAACCGCATGGCCGTGTGGCCTTGCGCCAATGGCCAGCTGCGCCTGCAATTGCAGCCGGACGGCAACGTGGCCGCTTCGTTTACGCCTTGGCCCGAAGGGCTGGTGCCGCATTTCGAATTCGGCAGCCCGTACGTGTCGCGCGACGGCGGCCTGTGGCAGTTGTGCTTCGAGCGTGGCCGCGGCACCTATGTCTACGTGAAACTGGGCGCGCAGTCCGAACGGGCCGATGCGCTGGCGCCGCGCCTGTGTTCAGGCAGCTTCAATTACCGCTTCGCCACCAAGCTGAAAACGGCGCCGTGGGAAGAGCCGGAACATGGCGACGATGGCGGCAAGAACCAGGCTGTCATGCCCTTGCTGGAGTCGGGGGCCGGCAGCAGCGTCTTTGGCGTGAAGTTTGCCACCAGCGCCGGCCTGTCGAGCGTGCTGCGTTCGAACGAGCGCCTGGCGGCCCAGCTGGTACAGGACGACGAGTTGCGCGAAACCGTGTTTCATACCTTTGCCGTCAGCGAGCCGTGGCGCGTGCGCCTGTTTGTCCATGAAGGCACCTTGTGGGCGTACCACCCGCTGCTGTCGCGCATCGATGGCTGGGCCTTGCAGGCATGAAAGCGCGCGCCCTGATCGCGGCCGGCGCCGCCTTCCTCTCCTTCGCCAGCGCCAGCGCCAGCGTGCAGGCGGCCGGCATCCAGCAAGCGTTTCTCGTGCAAAACTCGGGCTGGATGGAGCCGTTTTACACGGATGAACATTCGCAACTGAAAGCCCTGGTGGGCGCCGTGGCGCAGGCCGCGACGAGCCCGTCCGACAAGGTCTACACGCTGGCCTTCAGCCAGAGCAGCGGCGCGCACGTGTCGCCGTCGCTGCTGGGGCAAGGGCAGGGCGGCGCCGGCGTGGCGGGCCAGCTGGCCAATCTCGGCCTGGCGCGCAAGAGCGCCGGCGGCGCGCTGGCCGACACGGATTTCCAGGAAGCCGTGACAAAAACCATCACAGGGCCGTTCCAGTCCGCGTCCGGCATCGTGTGGATCTTTACGAATAACAAGAACAGCCCGAACAACGATAGCCAGACGGCCGAGCGCAACCGCGACTTTTATCGCTTGCTGCATCTGGAGCCGTCGATCACCAAGACGGTGGTGTTTCCGTTGCGCATGCCCGTGCAGGGCAAGCTGTACAGCGCCAGGGGCTTGATGGTGTATGCACTGGCGTATGGCCAGCCGGCGTCCGAGGCTTTGACCCGCATCCTGGCCGAAGGGCGGCTGTCGCAAGTGCTGACGCGCCCGCCCGCGCGCCTGAAACCGGTGGACCAGGATGCCGTGCGCATCGTGCCCCAGTCCGTCAAGAACAGCGCCAACGTACACGCCAGCCTGGGCCGCGACGGGCGCACCATCGTGCTCGACGTCGATGCGGCGAACCTGGTGCCGCAAGTGGTGCTGCAGGCGTCCTTGCAAAACATGTTTTTCCCGTACGTGATCGACAGCGCCAGGGTGCACGCCAGCCTGGCCGGGCAGAACGCGCCCTTGCACGTTGCGCCAGATCAAATCCGCCAGCTGCAGCCGGGCGCCAGCCAGTCCGTGCAGGTACAGTTTGCGCTGCCGATGGCGCAAATTCCGTCGCCGTGGTCGGCGCAGGCGATCGCCGCCATGGGCAAGCAGGTGATGCTGCCCATGCAGGCCCAGGTGGGCCTGTTGGAACAGCGGCTGGCGCTGTCGTCCAGCTTTGGCAAGGATTTGCAGGAATTGTTTCCGGGCGACCCGATATCCAGCATGTTTACGCCGCCCGACAGCGTGCGCGCGTCGCAGGCAACGATACCGTTGCTGGTGCGCATACAGTATCCGCTGCTGCCCGTGCTGGTGATACTGGGCGGCGTGCTGGCGCTCGTGCTGGGCTTGCTGGCGCTGGGCCTGGTCGGCACGCGCGCCACGCGCTACAAGGTGCTGGCCGACGGCGTGCAGCGGCAAGTGTTATTAAAACCGTTCAAGAGCGTGCAGATCCGCGATGATGACGGCCGCGACATTGGCGAACTCAAACGGGGCCTGGGCAAGCCGGCCGTCGTGCGCGTGGCCGAAGGCCATACCTTGACCCTGGCCTGAACACAGATTCCTTAAAAATTCCTTCCATTTAACAGAGGCATACCATGGCGCAAGACACTCCCAAAGACAACGCAGGTTTTACCTTGCCGGCCCCGGTAACGGCCCCGGCATCCGCACCGCCGGCCACGGACGCACCTGCGGCCAGCGCCGCCACCACCACGGCCACCACGGAACCGGCGCCCGCGTTCGATGCGGCCGGGACGACCGATACCTCGTCGCGCGACACCCTGGTCGGCGGCGTGGTGCTGTTGCTGCTGTTTATCGCCTTTTTCTTTGCCAAGAATGCCTACGCGAATGGCCTGGTGGCCAAGCGCGTGCCGCCGAACAAGGCCAATGCCTCGGGCTGGTGGCTGTTCATCTTCCTGGCCAGCCTGGCGACCGGTGTCGTGCTGGCCGCCGTGAACGCGCATAAATTCCTTGCGCCACTGTTCATGGGACCGCTGGTGCTGGTGGGCCTGGTTGCCCTGTTGCTGACATTTACCTCCAGCCGCCGCTAAGAACACGCCGTTGCACGCATCATCGAAGGAATCACCATGGCAGAGAACCTGAACCAAACCATCACCGGCGGCGCCAGCGAGCGCAAGCAGGACAAGATCATCGAACTGCGCCCGACCCTGTTCATCGGCATCGGCGGCACGGGCATGCAGGTGCTGATGCGCGTGCGTCGGCGCATCCTCAACACCCTGTGGGGCGGCGCGGGCAACCGCACGCGCATCGAGGGGCTGGCCGACTTTCCCATCGCGCAATTCATCCATTTCGACCTCGACAATGGCGCCGTGATCGAAAGCGGCGAGTCGCAGGCGAAGGACTTGCAGTTCGACCAGGTGAAGTTCACGGACGACGACAAGGTGGTTGAATCGTTCGACATGGACAAGTACAGCCGCGATGAAGATTCCCTGGAGAAGTATCCGCATATCAAGGAATGGCTGCCGCTGACGCCGCAGCGCATCCGCGAACTGCGTTTCGACATGAGCAGCGGCGCCGGGCAGATCCGCGCCGTGTCGCGCCTGTATTTCTTCGACAAGTATGCCAAGATCCGCGACAAGATCCGTTTGAAACTGAAAGCCCTGAAAGCGGGCCTGTCGCACGAGCGCCAGCTGGCCGAACTGGGTTTGCGCATGGAAACGAACCGTTTCCGCATCGTCATCGTCGGTTCCGTGGCGGGCGGCACGGGTTCCGGTTCCTTCCTCGACATGGGCTTGCTGGCGCGCTGGCTGGCGCGCAGCGAAGTGGGCGCGGCCGACGTCGAGCTGATGCTGTTCTTGCCGACCGGCTACACCAAGGCCAACAAGGACCGGGTCGAAGCCAACGGCTACGCGGCGCTGATGGAGCTGGAAGCGGCCATGATGGGCAACAAGGGTTATGTGGGCCGCTGGGATGCGTATGACCGGCCGGAATTGACGCGCGAGCCGTACAGCGAGGTTTACCTGATCGATTCGGGCAACCTGGCCCAGCAGCACACCAAGGATGTCAGCGACGTCTACCATATGGTGGCCGATTCGCTGTTCGAGGATTTCGCCTCGGCCGACTTCGCGCGCGCCAAGCGCTCGATCGCCGTCAACCAGGCGCAGCACAAGAACTCGCTGTACAACGCGCCCGTGCCGCAAGACCGCTTCGGCGACATGCGCCTGTATTTCTCGAAGCGCTTTTCCTCGTTCGGCATGGCCGTGCTCGATACGCGCCAGGAAGCGGCGCGCGACGAGCGGGCTCACCGCTGGGCCGGCGCCATGCTGCAAGCATTCTTTGGCGTGGGCGGCACGGATGCGGGCGCCAACCGCGCCACGGATACGCAGCGCGATAATTTCCTCGCAGCCAATATGTTCCTGAAGGGCACGCCGTTCAGCGATTTCCCCGAGTTTTCCGACAAGAGCATCGAACTGAAGCGCTCCAGCGGCGACTTCATCGATTTCCGCGTCGTCGATGAATTGCTGGAAGACCGCCATGGCCACTTGCTGGCCGGCGTGGAAAACCGCGTCAATACGCGCATCAACGATATCCGCACGGGTTTCGACCGCAGCGAATGGCCGGCGCAGGTGCGCGACGCCATGAAGCACCTGGAGCGCGACGCCGTGCGCGACCAGGATTCCACGGCCGACACGACGGAAGACCGTATCAGCAAGCGGCGCCGCGAAGTGCTGGAAGACGTCAAGAAAGTCGTGCGCGACCAGCTGTATGGCTACCTGGACAACAAGGAATTCGGCGGCCTCGAATACGTGCTGTCGCTGGTGGAACAGATCAAGGACCGCATCGAGGCGCCGGGCAGCGGCTTGACGGCGCAGATCGGCAACAATGCCGAGCGTTACCGTGAAATCAAGGAAGCCGTGCGCTCGCGCGAATACGAGCGCCTGCTGAACAACCTGGAGCAGACGCGCAGCACCTTCGGCTTCCTCAGCAATGGCGAAAAGCAGGCGGGCGTGGTGATGGACCATTTGCGCACGGAAATGGCGAATGCCCTGAAATTCCATTTGCGCGCCAAGGCGGCGGACGAGTCCGTACTGCTGCTGGGCGAACTGTCGCGCTGGCTGGGCAACCGTATCGGCGTCGACGCGCAAGGCCGCGCGCAGTGGAATGGCCTCGTGGGCGAGCTGCAAACGGGCCGCGAAGGCGTGCTGGCCATGCTGGCGGAATTGAAGACGGCCAATACCATCCTGCAAAAGGACCTGGACAAGGAACACGCGACCCTGATCGTCATTCCCGTCACGGAAAAAGACATCGCGCTGCCATCGGCGGCCACCTTGCGCCAGTGGGCCGATGAAGCGTTCAAGGACATGGGCGGCTCGAAAGCGCTGTTCCCCATGCTGGGCGAGCCGGCGCAGCGGGGCTTGATCCTGGCCAAGGTCACGCGCATGGCCGAGAACATGATCGCCACGGCTGGCCTGGCCGAAGGGGCGACGAGCACGCCCGACCCGCTGTTCGAAGCGCTGGAACAGATGGATGTGTCCGAACGCCTGGACCGTTTCCGCAAGCTGCTGGCCTGCTCCATGCCGTGGATCGACGCCAACATGGCGGGTGATTTCACGGTCGTGTCGGACCAGTTCAAGTGCGTGATCGGCGTGGCCAACGCGGCCGCCTTCAAGGCGAAGTTCGGCGCCGAGCTCGAATCGTGCGTGCCGACCCAGGTGGGCATCACGGTGAGCCAGCTGGAAATCGTCGAGACGGGCATCCGCGGGCGCGCCGTCTGCTATTGCGAACTGGCCGGCGTGCCGATGACGGTGCTGCGCGGCCTGGAAGGCTGGCGCACCAGTTACCGCAAGGAAGGCGACAACGACAAGGCGCCGACCCACACGCACATCGATCCGACGCAATTCACGCACCCGATCGCGCCGAACACGGACGAGATGAAGCGCCTGGCGGAAGACTTCGGCGAATTCCTGCAAGCGATCATGCTGGGCGTGCTGACACGCCACACGGGCCGGGTCGTGCCGCCGGGCCAGTACCAGTTTGCCGTCGAACCGGGCGACTTGCGCCGCATCGGCAATGAACGGGCCATCCGCCAGAACGGCATGCCTGCCTCGTACGAGAAAAATATCGCCCTGCGCATCGAAGAAAAATTGACGGCGCTTGATGCCGTGCAGACGGCGGCCATGGCCGCGCTGGCAAAATACTACGAGCGGGGCGTGTATGCGCCCAAGCTGGTGGCGCAAGCCGATGGCTCGCAGCTGCCGTACATCGGTTTTGGCAGCGCCATTTCCGCCGAAGTGGGCGCGCGCCTGCGCGAGTCGGCGCGCCGCAAGGGCATGTCCAGCGACGAGCTCGACCACACGGTGCAAGCCTTGCTGGGACGCCTGAAGGAGTGGGCGAATGTCATCGGCGACTCCGACAGCGATGCCTACGACTGGGAAGTGCGCGAGCCGGACGCGGACGGCCAGCCCCGCCTGAAATATGCGATCAAGGCGGAAATGCTGGAAGCGGGGCGCCTCGAGCAATTGCTGCGCCCGGCAGGTGCGGCCGCTGCCCCGGCGGCAATCGCGTTCGGCATGCCACCACCGCTGGGCGGCATGCCGCCGCCGCTGGTGGAATACCAGTATTTCCTGGGTATAAACGGCCAGCAGCAGGGACCGTTCACGGCCCAGCAGATCGTGCAGTACGTGCAGGCAGGGCAAGTCGCACCAAGCACCACCAAGGTGTGGCGCGCCGGCTTGCCGGCCTGGGCCGACCTGGCCCAGTTCCCCGAACTGGCGCCTTTGTTCCTCGGCGCGCCGCCACCGTTGATGCCGCCGCCCTTGTGAACGCTGGAATGACGTTGGAATGAAGGATTAGTTTTGGATATCTGCAACAAATGCAAGACGGGCCTGTGGACCGTTGTCAGCCATTGCCCGTACTGCGGTCACGCGGTGGCTGGCGCTGTCCGGGCAGCTGCGGCCGTGCCGCCGCCGCTGCCTGTTCCCGCGCCGGTACCAGCGCCCCCGCCGGTAGCGCCCAAGCCGCCGCCCGTGCCTGTGGCGCCTGTGCCGACGCCGAAACCGCCGCCGGTGCTGGTGTCCGCGCCGGCTGCCGTGCCGCCGCCAGCGCCGCCGAAGCCGGCCCAGCCGAAAGCCGTGCCGAAGCCCGTGCCGGCAGTTCCACCTGCGTCAACCGAAGCACCGCCACCGCCACGCAAGTGGCTGCGCTGGCTGGGCGGTATTGCCGTGCTGGCAGCCGTCATCGTTTACATGAATGGCAAGCCGGGCGGAAAGAATGAGTCGGCCTGTAATGACGCCATCGACAGTGGCTTGCAACTGGTGGCGAATGGCAGCCTGGACGGCGCCCGCCAGAAGCTGGCGACGGCGAAGAATGTGTGTACGGGCAAGTCCAGCGCCAAGGCGGACGACTTGCAGGCGGCCATCAGTAAGGCGGGCGCCGCATCGGGCAGCTGCCAGCGCGGCGTGCGCGCCATCGAGCGCAACATTGATGGCCATCAATTGCAAAGCGCGGCCAGGGGCATTGCCGCGCTCGACGCCGATTGCGCGGGCGCTGCCAGTGTGGATTCCCTGCGCAAACAGCTGGCGCGCCAGCAGGCGGCAGCCGCGTCCGTGCTGGTGGGAGTGCGCCAGGCGCTGGACGGCAAGGATGCGACGGCGGCAAGGAATGGCATCGCCAGGCTGGAAGCGATCGACCGCGAAGCGCTGGAATTGCCGCAGTTGAAGGCCGACGTGCAGGCGCTGTCGGCGCCCGCGGAGCCTGCCCCGGCGCCGGTGGAAACGGCACCGGCCCGCGCCGTGCCAGCGGAACCTGCGCCCGCGCGCGCGGTCGAACGTTCAGCGGTGGCCGAACGCCGTCCGCCGGAAACGTCGCCCGTCGATAGCGGCGCAGCCATGCGAAACGAGATGGCGCAATCGTTCTTGCGCGATGCCGAGCGTTCTTTGCTGGAAGGGAAGTTCGATGCGGCCAAGACGTATCTGGAAAGCGCGCGCCGCGTCGATCCGGGCAATGCGCGCATCGACAATCTGTCGCGCCGCATCCGCGAGCGCGAACGGCAAGTGCTGCAGACGGAAACAACGATCAATTAGCTATCTGGGGAATCACCATGCTGAACCACACCACCTTGCGCGCAGCCGCTGCGCTGACCATTGCGGCCATGCTGGCAGGCTGCGCCACGGCGCCGATGAACCCGAACGGCGTGCGTCAGGACAGTTCCTATCCGCAGGGTGGAAGCCAGGCGGCCACGGATGAGGACCCGTGCAGCATGGGCGCGACGGCGGCTGCTGGCGCGGCCGTGGGAGCGCTGCTGGGCGCGCTGGCGGGCGGCAAGAATAGCGCGCTGAAGGGCGCGGCCATCGGCGGCGGCCTGGCGGCGGCCGGTTGCCTGGCCATCAATGTCAATTCGCGCCAGACCAAGACGGCGGCGCAGGCGGACCGCGACTACATCCGCACACGCGGCGCGCTGCCGCGCGAACCGCAAGTGGTGTCGTACACGCCGCAGCTGAGCGCATCGACCGTCAAGCGCGGCCAGCCGTTCAAGGTTAATTCGGTGGTGGAGCTGGTCAACGGCAGCGCGCAAAGCGTCAACGACGTGCGCGAAGAGCTGGTGGTGCTCGACCCGCAAGGCCAGCCATTCAAGTCCGGCTCGAAAGCCCTGGCCAGCAACAACAAGTCGGGCGGGCGCTTTGAAAACTCGTTCGAGCTGACCTTGCCGGCCGGCGTGTCGCAGGGCGTGTATGGCGTCAAGACGAATCTGTACGTGAACGGCAAGCTGGCCGCGACGCGCGACCTGCGCACGCAGCTGGTGATGCTGGACGTGGATACGGGCGTTGACGCGCAGCTGGCGCTGCGCTGATTGCCGTATGCAAACGCGTAGGTCGGATTAGCGGGGTAAAGCCCCGCGTAATCCGACAACGCCACTAACGCCAACAATGTTGTCGGATTACGGCCCCTTGGGCCTGATCCGACCTACGCGCCGCCCTGGTAGCCATGCTGGCGCCAGGCTTCGTAGACGACGACGGCCACCGTATTCGACAGATTCAAGCTGCGGTTGTCCGGGCGCATCGGCAGGCGGATGCGTTGCTCTGCAGGAAAGCCGTCGCGCAGGGCCGGATCGAGGCCTTTCGTCTCGGAACCGAACACGAACACGTCGCCCGGCAGGAAGGCCACGTCGCCGAACGGGCGCGAGCCGCGCGTCGTCATGGCGAACATGCGGGCCGGGTCGGGCTGGGTGTCGGCCAGGAACGCTGCCCAGTTCTTGTGCACCTTCATCTTGGCGTAATCGTGGTAATCGAGGCCGGCGCGTTTCATCTTGGCATCGTCGAGCGGAAAGCCCAGCGGTTCGACCAGGTGCAGCTGCGCGCCCGTGTTCGCGCACAGGCGGATGACGTTGCCCGTATTGGGCGGGATTTCAGGTTCTACCAAAACAACGTGAAACAAAATGCTCTCCTTGGGTCTGTCTGTATCTAATATATAGCGAATTCAATGCGGCGGCGTGCGCGCCGCCACCAGTATGCTGACCCTGGCCGCGCCTTCGCTCTTGCAGGCGGCGGCCAGCGCGTTGACGGTGTGGCCGCTGCTCATCACGTCGTCGACGATGCCCACATGGCATCCTTGCAATAATGGCGCGTGTTCCGGCGCGATGGCGAACGCGTGCGCCAGGTTGGCTTGCCGCTCCTGCGGCGCCACGCCGCTTTGCGCCCGGGTTTCGCGCACCCGCAGCGCCAGGCGGGGCTGTAAATGCACGTGCAGCAGGCGCGCCAGCGGGCGGGCAATTTCCAGCGCCTGGTTAAAGCCCCGTTCGGCCAGCCGGGCCGGGCCCAGCGGCACCGGGCACAGCAACTGCGGCGCCTCCCAATCTGGCTGTTGCCGAATGGCAACATGCAGCAATTCTGCCAACAGGGGCGCCAGCGCCAGGCGCGCGCCGAATTTCAGCTGCAGCAGCAACTGGTCGACGGGCGCCGCATAATCAAACGCCGTGATGGTGGCGTCATACGCGGGCCGCTGGCGCAAACAGCGTCCGCACAGCGTTGCCACATCGTCGAGCGGATTGGCGCACTGGCGGCAGCGGTGCCGCAGCAGTCCCAGGTACTGTGCGCGGCAGGACGGGCACAGCACTTCCGGGCAGCCGATGCCGCACAGCGCGCATTGGGCCGGCAGCAAGGTGGCGCCCAGCCACAGCCACAGCCGCAGCGCCTGCCACGCGGCATCAAGGCGGTGCTGGGTGGCGGTCCGCATCGCGATGGCGTCGTTCCATGTACACTGCCGACATTATCTCACCTCACCAGATTCAACATGCCAGTTCCCACCAGTCCGCCCAAAATGAGTGCGCCCATCGATGCGGTGCAAGTACGCGATTTCTTTTCCCGTCCGGCGCGCATCGCGCCGTCGGACTTCCTGCGCCGCGAAGTGTCGGCACGCATGCACGAGCGCCTGGAGCTGGTGAAAATCACGCCGCACCGTGTGCTTGACGCCGGCTGCGGCCCCGGTGCGGACCTGGCGCAGCTGCAAAAGGATTATCCCGCCGCGCAGATTATCGGTCTCGATGCAGCGCAAGCGATGATGCAGGCGGCGCGCGCGCCCGCGTCGAAACTGGCCAGCCTGAACCAGTTCCTCAGCAAGCTCTTGCCGGCCAAGGCGGGCGTGGATCTGCTGTGCGGCGACCTCGGCGACCTGCCGCTGGCGCAGGGCAGCATCGACCTCGTGTGGTCCAACCTGGCGCTGCACTGGCATGCCCAGCCCGACCGCGTGTTTGCCGAATGGCGGCGCGCGCTGCGCCTCGATGGCTTGCTGATGTTTTCCTGTTTCGGTCCCGACACCTTCCGCGAAGTGCGCGACGCCTTTGCCGAGGCCGATTTATATCCGCACGCCTTGCCCTTCGTCGACATGCACGACTTTGGCGACATGCTGGTCGAGACGGGTTTTTCCACGCCCGTGTTGGATATGGAAATCATCACCGTCACCTACGATACGGCGGAAAAACTGCTGGCGGACGTGCGCGCCTTCGGCGGCAATCCGCTGACCACGCGCCGGCGCGGCCTGATGGGCAAGGCGGCCTGGCAGCGCATGCTGGCCGCGCTGGAAAAGATGCGCCGTCCCGACGGCAAGCTGGGCCTGAGTTTCGAGGTGATTTATGGCCACGCCTTCCGTCCCGCGCCGCGCGTGACGCGCAATGGCGAGGCGATCATCCGCTTTGATTTGCCGAGAAAGCCCAAATAAAAGGCTAAAGAAACCGACACTTGGTCGCATTCGCGCATGGATGCAGCAGCAAGCGTTGCAAAGCGCGCGGCGGCCAGGAAAAGGGCGCGCACAAAGCCGATTATTGCTTGATGGATTCAAGTTTACTTGATTATAATCGTTGATTGTTTGTCAGCTTGCTAAGTAGAAAAAACAAGGGCTGCATACAAAATAAAAAAAACAAAGCAAGACTAATTCGAAGTTACTGCATTAGTATAGTAACCATCTTCCACACAAGGCCATTTCAGTGTGGGGAAGAAAAACAGGGTTCCAGCATGGTTGCGCGTCGCCGTTTTTGCTGCGGCAGCCAGCATGGAATTCGCTGGTGCTTGACGCACATGGCCGTATTCTGGCCGTGTTGCTTTCATGGAGGAGCGGCAGCGGTCCAGTACGGAGAAGTCCGCAGCCGTTTAAAATATCATTATTTTTGGGTGGTTGGGGAAAACATGACACATGCAAAGCGACTTCAATCGTTGCTGCTCGGGCTGTCTTTGACAGCGTTTGGCATCGGGCGATGGGCCACGGCGGCACCGGCTGCCGGCACCTATCCCGGCACCGGCGGTCCCGTGCCGTTCGAAATGAATCTGCAACCGCCGGCGACACAGATCGCCCATGAAATCTACGATTTGCACACCCTGATGATGATCATCTGCCTGGTGATCTTCGTGGCCGTGTTCGGCGTCATGTTTTATTCCATCTTCAAGCACCGCAAGTCCCTGGGCCACAAGCCGGCCACTTTCCACGAAAGCACCACCGTCGAGATCGCCTGGACCGTCGTGCCTTTCCTGATCGTCATCGGCATGGCCCTGCCTGCCACGCGCACCGTCGTCGGCATGAAGGACACCTCGAACGCCGACATCACCATCAAGGCCACCGGGATGCAGTGGAAATGGGGCTATGACTACCTGAAAGGCGAGGGCGAAGGCATTTCCTTCCTCTCCAACCTGGCCACGCCGCGCTCGCAAGTGGGCGCGCCAGGCGTGCCGCCGACGGAAAAGCGGGGCGAAAACTACCTGATCGAAGTCGATAACGAAGTTGTCGTGCCGGTCAACAAGAAGATCCGCGTGGTGCTGACGGCCAACGACGTCATCCACGCCTGGTCCGTGCCCGCCTTCGGCGTCAAGCAGGATGCGATTCCCGGCTTCGTGCGCGACACCTGGTTCAAGGCCGACCATATCGGCACCTTCCGCGGCAATTGCGCCGAGCTGTGCGGCAAGGAACACGCGTTCATGCCCATCGTCGTCAAGGTCGTCTCCGCCGATGACTACAAGGCCTGGGTTGATGTAAAACAAAAGGAAATGGCGGCATTGGCTGATGATCCAAGCAAGGTGTGGACCATCGACGAGTTGAAGGTCAAGGGCGAGAAAGTGTATGCGGCCAACTGCGTGGTCTGCCACCAGGCGACAGGCAAGGGCGTGCCCGGTGCATTCGCGCCGCTGGACGGCTCGGCCGTGGTGAACGGTCCGAAAGCGGAACAGATCCATGTCTTGCTGAACGGGCAAAAGAGCGGCAAGTATCCGGCGGAAATGCCAGCCTGGAAACAGCTGTCCGACACGGAAATTGCCGCAGTGATCACTTACACGCGCAATACCTGGTCGAACAAGGCCGAAGAGAACATCGTTCAACCAGCCGAAATCGTGGCTGCACGCAAGTAATTAGGAGTCGCATATGAGTACTAGCACGAGCACTAGCACCTTGGACCACGCCGGTCACGATCACGACCATGCCCACGATCATCCCACTGGCTACCGCCGCTGGCTGTTTGCCACCAACCACAAGGATATCGGTACTTTGTACCTGTGGTTCTCGTTCATCATGCTGCTGTCGGGCGGCGTGCTGGCCCTGATGATCCGGACGGAACTGTTTCACCCAGGCTTGCAATTCTTTCACCCGGAATTTTTCAATCAACTGACCACCATGCACGGCCTGGTGATGGTGTTTGGCGCCATCATGCCAGCCTTCGTCGGCTACGCCAACTGGATGATCCCGCTGCAAGTGGGCGCGTCCGACATGGCCTTTGCCCGCATGAACAACTTCTCGTTCTGGCTGCTGCCGCCGGCCGCCATCCTGCTGGCCACGTCCTTCCTCGTGCCGGGCGGCGCCACGGCTGCCGGCTGGACCCTGTATGCGCCGCTGTCGACGCAGATGGGCCCCGGCATGGACATGGCGATTTTTGCCATGCACCTGATGGGCGCCTCGTCCATCATGGGTTCGATCAACATCATCGTCACCATCCTGAACATGCGCGCACCGGGCATGACCCTGATGAAAATGCCGATGTTCTGCTGGACCTGGCTGATTACCGCGTATCTGTTGATCGCCGTCATGCCCGTGCTGGCTGGCGCCATTACCATGACCCTGACGGACCGCCATTTCGGCACGTCCTTCTTTAATGCGGCAGGCGGCGGCGACCCCGTCATGTACCAGCACATCTTCTGGTTCTTCGGCCATCCCGAGGTCTACATCATGATTCTGCCGGCTTTCGGCATCGTCTCGCAGATCCTGCCGGCGTTTGCCCGCAAGCCCCTGTTCGGCTACGCATCGATGGTCTACGCTACCGCTTCCATCGCGATTCTGTCGTTTATCGTCTGGGCGCACCACATGTTTACCACCGGCATGCCGGTGACCAGCCAGCTGTTCTTCATGTACGCGACCATGCTGATCGCCGTGCCGACGGGCGTGAAAGTGTTCAACTGGATCGCCACGATGTGGAAGGGTTCCATGACGTTCGAAACGCCGATGCTGTTCTCGGTCGGCTTCATCTTCGTGTTTACCATGGGTGGCTTCACGGGCCTGATCCTGGCCGTCACGCCGATCGACATCCAGTTGCAGGATACCTATTATGTGGTGGCGCATTTCCACTACGTGCTGGTGGCCGGTTCGCTGTTTGCCCTATTTGCCGGCTTCTACTACTGGTCGCCGAAATGGACGGGCCACATGTACAACGAGACGCGCGGCAAGATCCACTTCTGGCTGTCCCTGATCACGTTCAACGTGACCTTCTTCCCGATGCACTTCCTGGGCCTGGCCGGCATGCCGCGCCGCTACGCCGACTATCCGGCGCAGTTCACCGACTTCAACATGATCGCCTCGATCGGCGGCTTCGGTTTTGGCCTGATGCAGGTGTACTTCCTGTTCTTCGTGGTCTTGCCGACCATCCGCGGCGGCAAGGCTGCGCCAGCGAAACCATGGGAAGGCGCGGAAGGCCTGGAATGGACCGTGCCGAGCCCGGCGCCTTTCCACACGTTTGAAACGCCGCCGACAGTGAAATAAGGTATCCCGGGCCGGCGTGTTCCGCGGCCCGTCTTGAATAAAGTGCCTGTCATGACCGAACGTAAAAAACCGAACAACCTGCGTACCGGGCTGATACTGGGGGCCCTGGCGGCCTTCTTCTTCCTGTCCGTATTCGTCAAGCGCATGTGGCTCTGACGTGACGACGCCCGACCAACAGGAAACACGCGGCCTGAACCGCAAGATGCTGGGCAAGCTGCTCGTCATTGCGGTGCTGATGTTCGGCTTTGGCTATGCCCTGATTCCCGTCTACAAGCAGATTTGCGAAGTGATGGGCATCAACGTGCTGACGCAAAAAGATGGCACGGTGGCCTACGACAACAATACACAGGTCGACACGACGCGCAGCATCACCGTCGAGTTCGACGGCAATGCGCAGGGGCCATGGCGCTTCCGCCCGACGGTGTCGAGCATGCAGGTGCATCCGGGCGAACTGGTGACCGTCATGTATGAAGTGGTCAACACGCAAAACCGCGTCGTCAACGCGCAAGCCATCCCCAGCTACGCGCCACAGAGCGCCACGCCGCATTTCAAGAAGGTCGAGTGCTTCTGTTTCAAGCAGCAGACCTTGAAACCGAAGGAAGCGCGGCAGATGCCGGTGGTGTTCTTCCTCGATCCGGCCCTGCCGAAAGAGGTGAAAACCATCACCCTGTCGTACACGTTTTTCGAGATAGCCGGTCTGAGCCAGGCTCAGACGCCGGCCGTCCAATAGGAGAGTGGCATGGGCGAATCCAAGCAGCCTGAAAAAGCGTCGTTCCTGTATTCGCTGCGGGCCGTCGTGTGGTCATTCACGGGACTGCGCCGCAAGAGCGATTTCGACACGGATTCGGCCAAGCTCAACCCCGTGCACATCGTCATCGCCGGTTTCCTGGTGGTGGCTTGCCTGATCGGCATATTGATTTCGATTGTCAAATTCGTCGTTTTATAAATTATAAAAAACCACCCTATAAGTTTTTGAGGAGATGATGATGAGTTCCAACCACGCCGCCGTACCTTATTATTTTGTGCCCGGCCCGTCGCGCTGGCCCATGCTGGGCGGCGCCAGCCTGCTGCTGACCATGATCGGCGCCTCGGCCTGGGTCAACGACGTTTCCTGGGGCCCGTACCTGAATTACCTGGGTCTGGCCGGCATCCTGCTGGTGCTGTATTTCTGGTTCGGCGACGCCATCAGCGAATCGGAACAGGGCCTGTACAGCGAGCGCATCGACCACTCCTTCCGCTGGAGCATGAGCTGGTTCATCTTTTCGGAAGTCATGTTCTTCGCCGCCTTCTTCGGCGCCCTGTTCTACGCGCGCAGCATCTCCATGCCGTGGCTGGCCGACCTTGACCACAAGGTGATCTGGCCCGATTTCGCCGCCCACTGGGGCAATACGGGCCCGGCTGGCACGGTGCAGGAATTCACCACCATGACGCCGTTCTGGATTCCGACCATCAACACGGCCTTGCTGCTGCTGTCGGGCGTGACCCTGACCATTTCGCACCATGCGCTGCGCGCCGGCCACCGCGGCATGACGGCCCTGTTCCTGTTCGCCACGATCTTGCTGGGCGCCATCTTCATGGGCTTCCAGGTGTATGAATACATCCACGCTTATAGCGAACTGAACTTGAAATTGACGTCGGGCATCTACGGCGCCACCTTCTTCATGCTGACGGGTTTCCACGGCTTCCACGTGACCCTGGGCGCCATCATGCTGTCCGTCATCCTGTACCGCGTGCTGAAAGGCCACTTTACGCCCGAGCACCACTTCGGCTTCGAAGGCGCCGCCTGGTATTGGCACTTTGTCGACGTCGTCTGGCTGGGCCTGTACGTGGTCGTGTATTGGTTATAATGGCGGGGCAGGGCGCGCGTTGTTGAGGGGCGCGCCGGCACCATAAAAAAAGCCGTACCGGGACATCCTGGGTACGGCTTTTTTCTTAGTCTGAAGAATTTGCCAATCAGGCAAGAAGCTTAGTGTATGCCCGTCGGCTGGATATAGCCGAGCTTGTGCGCCAGCAGGATCAGCAAAAACAGGGTGATCGACAAGCCCACGCGCAGGGCCAGCGCTTGCACGGTGCGGTTGCTCTTGCCCTTGTCGCGCATGAGGAAGAACAGGGCCGAGCCCAGGCTGCCCAGAATCAGGATGAAGGCAATGGCAACGAGGATTTTCATGGATGGTAGCGCCTGGCTTGAGGAGGTTTCATTGTAATGCGTATCCGCTTCCATTTTAGATGGATTCCATTTGTTGTAATGCTGCTACTGGTGGCCCTGGGGTGCTCTTTGGCGCAATGGCAGCAGCGCCGTGGCGACGAGAAAGTCGCCCGCGCCGCCCGGCTCGAGGCGGGCAACCTGGCCGCACCGCTGGCATTGACGGCCGCGCCCATGCTGCCGGCCGATGCGCAAGCGATCGAATATCGCCGGATCACCGTCACCGGCCATTTCGTGCCCGCCTGGACCGTGTACCTGGACAACCGCCCCTACAAAGGGCAAGCGGGCTTCCACGTGCTCACACCATTCCAGATCGACGGTTCTGCCATGCACGTGCTGGTGGCGCAGGGCTGGTTGCCGCGCAACAATGCCGAGCGCACGCGCATTCCCGATTACGCCACGCCGGCCGGCACGGTGACGATTTCCGGCATCGCGCGGCTGAATGCGGGCCATGTGATGGAACTGGGCACGGCACCGGCCCTGGCGCCGCACGCCATCGTGCAAAATGCCGATATCGCCCAGCTGGCCCAGGCGAGCGTCCTGGCCTTGCAGCCATTTATTCTCGAACAAACGGCTGATTCAGTGGATCCTTCAGCGACGGCGCCAGCATCCGGCCAGCTTCCCGTGCGCGACTGGCCGGCGCCCGACTTGGGCGCCGACAAGCACCGCGGCTATGCATTCCAGTGGTATGCACTGGCACTGATGGCCTTTCTATTTTTTGTCTTTACAGGATTTCGACGTGCAAACAAACAGCCCTGACACAACGCAAGACAGCACCAATAAACAGGCACAAAATACGGGACGGTGGAAATTGCTGGCCGTCGTTGTCGTGTGCGCGTTTCCCATCATCGCCTCGTATTTCACGTATTACATCATCAAGCCCACGGGCCGCAACAATTACGGCGCCCTGATCGACCCGCGTTTGCACCCGATACCGGAAGCGCAATTGCAGGTGACGGAACTGGACGGCAAGGCGGCACCGCTGGCGCAATTCAAGGGCAAGTGGGTGCTGCTGCAAACGGGGCCATCCGATTGCCAGGAAGCATGCAAGAAGCAATTGTTTGACATGCAACAACTGCGCCTCATGCAGGGCAAGGAACGCGAACGCCTGGAACGGGTCTGGCTGGTGACGGATGCCCAGCCGCTTGACACCCTGGTGATGCGCGAATTCGACGGCACAAGCATGCTGCGCGTTAATAGCGACGCCTTGAAAGCGTGGTTGCCCGTGGAGCCGGGCGGCAAGACCAGCGACCATTTTTATTTGATCGATCCGCTGGGCAATCTGATGATGCGCTTCCCGAAAGACGCGGACCCGAACAAGATCAAGAAAGACATCGCCAAGCTGCTCAAAGCTTCGGCGATCGGTTGAGGAGTCTGCATGCCGACGATGCATCTCTCCGCGCTGGCACAGCTGGGCTTGACGGGTCTGCTGGTGGCGCTGCTGCCGCTGACCATGGTCTGGGTGTCCGCGGACGCCAATAAATACCGCAAGCTCGTGTGGATCGCCGTCTTCCTGACGGTCGACCTGATCATGTTTGGCGGCTTTACGCGCCTGTCCGATTCCGGCCTGGGCTGCCCGGACTGGCCAGGCTGCTATGGCTCGGCCAATCCTTTCCTCGCGCATGAGCACATCGTGGCGGCGGAAACCCTGATGCCGACGGGGCCCGTCACGGTGGTGAAGGCGTGGATTGAAATGACGCACCGCTACCTGGCCATGGCCATCGGCGTCTTGATCGTGGCGATGATGGTGCAGGCGTGGCGCCAGTGGAAGAAAAGCAAACGCGAGGAATTCGCTCCCGCGCTGCCGACGGCGCTGTTTTTGTTCGTCTGCCTGCAGGGCGCGTTCGGCGCCTGGACCGTCACCCTGAAGCTGCAACCGGTGATCGTCACCATCCACTTGCTGCTGGGCATGGGCTTGCTGGCCATGCTGACGTGGCTGGGCGGACGCCAGGACCATGCCGTGGCACCAATCAAGCGCGCCGATGCGGACGCTGCCGTGCTGCGCCCCGTGCGCGCGCTGGCGATTTTTTCGCTCGTGCTGCTGACCGTGCAGATCGCGCTGGGCGGCTGGGTGAGCACCAACTACGCCACGCTGGCCTGCACGGATTTCCCCCTGTGCGGCGGCAAGGTGATTCCGGAGATGGATTTCGAGCATGGTTTTCATCTGTGGCGCGAGCTGGGCAAGACGGCCGCCGGCCATTATCTGCCGTTTTCCGCGCTGACGGCCATCCACTGGGTGCACCGCAATTTCGCCTTCATCGTGCTCGCTGGCATCGGCTACACGGTGTTTCGCGCGTGGAAACTGCCGTCCTTGCGCGGCACGGCCCGCTGGGTGGCGCTGGTGCTGGCACTGCAGGCGGCCACGGGCCTGGCGACCATCTACCTGAGCTGGCCATTGTCGATTGCCGTCATGCATAACGGCGGGGCGGCGCTGCTCGTCTTATTGCTGACCATGTTAAACTACAAGGCTAAATTCCAACTCGATGTAGCGCGGAAATCTGCTTCCGCCGCCGCGCCAGTGCCCTCGGCACCAGCCAGTCCTTCCCGTATCGCATAAATGACTACTCAGACCATCAGCCGTAAACCATCCCCCCGCATCGCCCAGTATTGGGCGCTGACCAAGCCCCGCGTGACGCAACTGGCCGTGTTTTGCGCCGTCATCGGCATGTTCCTGGCCAGCGAGGAGTTGCCGGACTGGCACGCGGTGGTGTTCGGCACCATCGGCATCTGGCTGCTGGCCGGCGCCGCGTTTGCCGTCAATTGCCTGGCCGAGCGCGAAATCGACGCGCGCATGGCCCGCACGGCGCGCCGCCCGATGGCCATGGGCGACATCACGGTGAAACAGACGGTGGTATTCGCGCTGGTGATCGGCGGCCTGGGCATGGCGATCCTGTATCACCTGGTCAATCCGCTGACCATGTGGCTGACCTTTGTCACCTTTGTCGGCTATGCCCTGATCTACACCATGGTGCTCAAACCCGCGACGCCGCAAAACATCGTCATCGGCGGCCTGTCCGGCGCCATGCCGCCCGCGCTGGGCTGGGCCGCCGTCGCCAACGACGTGCCGATGCAGGCGTGGCTGCTGGTCCTGATCATCTTTGTCTGGACGCCGCCGCACTTCTGGGCCCTGGCCATGTACCGCCGCGACGATTACGCGCGCTCGGGCTTGCCCATGCTGCCCGTCACGCACGGCTTGAAATTCACGCAATTCCACGTCTGGCTGTACTCGATCGCGCTGGCCGCCACCACCTTGCTGCCGTACGCCGTGCGCATGAGCGGCCTGATCTACCTGGCTTCGGCCGTGGTGCTCAACGCCGGCTTCCTGTATTACGCGTGGAAGATGTACCGCCACTACACGGATTTGATCGCGCGCAAGGCGTTTACGTTTTCCATCATCTACCTGGCCTTGCTGTTCGCGGCCTTGCTGGTCGACCACTACATTCCATTGGGATCATGAAAAAATACCTGACTCTGTTGCTGGCGGCCGCGCTGGTCGCCGCCCTGGCCGGCTGCGGCAAGCCTGCCGCGCCAAAGCTGGCCTTCAAGAACACGGACGTGACGGGCCTCGGCTACGCGCGCGAGTTCGCGCTGACGGACCACACGGGCCATCCGCGCACCCTGGCCGACTACAAGGGCAAGCTGGTGCTGATGTTCTTCGGCTACACGCAATGCCCGGACGTGTGTCCCACCACCATGGCCGACATGGCGCAGGTGATGCAGGAAATGGGCCCGCAGGCGGACCAGGTGCAAGTGCTGTTCGTCACCGTCGACCCCGAGCGCGACACGCAAGCCTTGCTGGCCGAATACGTGCCGGCCTTCGACAAGCGCTTCGTGGGACTGTATGGCGATGCGGCCGCGACGGCCAAGGTAGCCAAGGAATTCAAGGTGTATTACGCCAAGGTCGAGGGCGAGACGGACGAGAGCTACACGGTCGACCACATGGCCGGCACCTATGTCTTCGACCGCGAAGGCAAGATCCGCCTGTTCGTGCGCCACGGCGAAAAGCCTGCCGCCATCGCGCACGATCTTAAACTTCTGCTATCCTGACCTGATCGCGCCCCCGGGCGCCATCTTCAGGATACGCAGTACATGGATAAACGTTTCGAGCCGCACGCCCGCCTGGCAGCCATCATCTTTTTGTTGATCGGCTGCTTTTTCGTCTTGCGGCCCTTCCTCGCCGCCATGCTGTTTGCCGCCTGCGTGGGCATTTCCAGCTGGCCCCTGTATCTGCTGCTGCTCGAACGCCTGAAAGGCCGGCGCAACTGGGCGGCCGCCATCATGACCCTGTCCTTGATCCTGGTCATCGTGCTGCCGCTGGCACTCGTCACCTACAACCTGGCCGACAATGTGTCGCGCATCTATGAACAGTTGCGCACGGCGCTGGAGTCGGGCGGCCTGCATCCGCCTGCCTGGCTGGCCAGCATTCCCGTGGTGGGCGAAACCATCGCTGGCTACGTGGAGCGCCTGCTGGCTGACCGCGAGGAATTATTGAATTTGGGCAAGACGATGCTGGAACCGGCGCGCCATTTCCTCGCTTCCGGCGGCATCCTGCTGGGCACGGGCCTGGCGCAGACCAGCCTGGCCGTGTTCGTCAGCTTCTTCCTCTACCGCGATGGCCAGCAGCTGAGCCGTGCCCTGATGACGGGCGCCGGCCGCATCATCGGCGACAGCGCGCCCGGCGTGGGCCTGACCATCAGCCGCACCGTGCGCGGCGTCATGTACGGCTTGCTGGGCACGGCGCTGGCGCAAGCCCTGGTGGCCGTGGTGGGTTTCCTGATTGCCGGCGTGCCGGCCGTGGCGCTGTTGGGCGTGGCCACCTTCATCTTTTCGCTGATTCCCGTGGGGCCGCCGCTGATCTGGGGCGGCGCCGCCATCTGGCTGTTCAATGACGGCCAGACGGGCTGGGGCATCTTCATGCTGGTGTGGGGCGGTTTGCTGATCAGCGGCGTGGACAATGTGGTCAAGCCCATGCTGATCAGCCGCGGCAGCAGCCTGCCCTTCCTGCTGGTGCTGCTCGGTGTGCTGGGCGGCGTGCTGGCCTTCGGCTTCGTCGGCATTTTCATCGGCCCGACCCTGCTGGCGGTACTGTACAGCTTGCTGCAAACGTGGACGGTGGGCGAGACCACTGTGCCGCAGGGAAAAGATACCCTGACGAGCAAGAAGTAATCAGTCGCGCAAGTCCGCGTCGAGGTCCCGTTCCTGCTTCGGAATCACCTTGATCAGCACGATGCGGGGCCCGTTCATCTTCTTGACGACGATGTCGAAGTCGACAAAGGTGATGCGCTGGCCCTGCTTCGGAATGTCGCCCAGCTTGACCATGATCAAGCCGCCCACCGATTCCACGTCGTCCAGCCCCAGTTCCTCGTTTTCGATATCGATGCCGAGGATGCGTTCGAGCGAGAAGATGGGCAGGCTGGCCTTGCCGATCAGGGTACCGTCGCTTTGCTTGAGCCAGTCGTTTTCATTGCGGCGGAATTCATCGCGGATTTCGCCGACCATGGCGCCGAGCAAGTTATCCAGAGTGATGAACCCCAGCGGGCGCTTGCCCTTTTCGCCGATCAGGGCGAAGTGGGGCGCGCCGTCGCGGAAGCGGCGGAACAGTTCCAGCGCCGGCGTGCGCGCGGAAATGATGTCGACGGGACGCAGAAACGGCGTGAGCGAGGTGATCGGCTTGCCTGCCTGCTGGGCAAAGAACAGGTCTTTCAAGTGCACCACGCCCAGCACGTCGTCTTCATTCATGTCGAAATACGGGTAGCGGCTGAAGCGGTTGCGCAGCACCGTGTCGAGGTTTTCTTCCAGGGTGTTTGAAGCGTGCAGGGCGATCACTTCATTGATCGGGCGCATCAGGTCCGACACCGTCATCTGTTCGAAATCAAGCGATTGCGCCAGGATGTTGCGCTCGTCGCGCGTGAATTTCTCGCCCGGCTGGCTGGTGCGCAGGATCAGTTTCAATTCCTCGGATGAATAATGGGCGTCGTGGCCGCCCTTGCCGGACAGGCCCGCCATGCGCAGCACCCAGTTGGCGCTGGCGTTGAGCAGGTAGATGGCCGGATACATGGCCCAGTAAAAACCGTACAGGGGAATCGCGCTCCACAGGCCGACGGCTTCCGGGTTGCGGATGGCCATCGATTTGGGCGCCAGTTCGCCCACGACGATATGCAGGAAGGAAATCACGCTGAAGGCAACGACAAACGAGACGCCGTGGATCAGCTCTTGCGAGGTGACGCCGATGGCGCCGAACAGCGGTTCGAGCAAGCCGGCAAACGCCGGTTCGCCGACCCAGCCCAGGCCCAGCGAAGCGAGAGTGATGCCCAGCTGGCAGGCGGACAGGTAGGCGTCCAGCTGGCCATGCACCTTGGCCAGGATGCGGCCCCGCAATCCCTGTGTCTTGGCGATGGCGCGGATGCGTGTGCGCCGCAAGGTGACGATGCCAAATTCGGCGGCAACAAAAAAACCGTTCAGCGCGACCAGGAAGAGGGCGAGCAGGACTAGCAAGACATTGTGCATGGGGGCGCTGAAGATGGGCTGTAAAAACGACATCTTAAACGACGAAGGGCGCCATAGCCTAATTTAGCCGCGCTCGCCGCCCGTGCAGGCGTGCGGGCGCGGCAGGTTTTTCACGCTTGTTCAGCCTTTGGCCGCCGTTTGCGGCCCGCCGCGCATGGCAAACACCATGACGGCCGAGACGATGGCGGGAATGGCGACGACGAGGAAAATCGTGCTGTTGGGCCAGTTCAGGCGGATCAGCTCGCCACCGAGCACGGGACCGATGATGGAGCCGATGCGCCCGATGCCCAGGCTCCAGCCGATGCCCGTCGAACGCAGGGTGGTCGGATAGTAGCTGGCCGCGAGGGCGTTGACGGCCGGCTGGCCGCCCACCACGCAAAAACCGGCGATGAAGATCGTGATGAACAGGAAAGCGAGCGAGACGTCCGGACGGCCGATCAGGGCAATCGCCACGGCGGCGACGAGGAAGCATGGCAGCAGGATGCGGCGGAAGCTGGAGCGGTCGATCAGCTGGCCCATGACCAGGGTGCCGATGGTGCCGCCCACTTGCAGGGCCGTGCCGGCCAGCACGGCGTTGGCCGTGGACAAGCCCGCTTCCTTGGCAATCGTCGGCAACCAGTTGGACAGGAAATACAAGTTGAGCAAGTTCATGAAGTTGATGACCCACAGCAGGATCGTCATCTTTGCGCGGCCGCCCGTAAACAATTGCAGCACGGGCGCACCCTTGTGCTCTTTCTCGTGCACGAGGTATTGCGTGTCGGCCGTGATGGTGACCGTCGGGTCGATGCGTTTCAGCCACTTGGCGACTTTATCCAGCTTGCGTTTCTTGAGCACCAGGAATTGCATCGATTCCGGCAGCAGGAAGAACATCAGCACGCCGATGGCGAGCGGCACCACGCCGCCCACGTAAAACACGGATTGCCAGCCGAATGCGGGAATCAGCGCGGCGGACAATAAACCGCCGAGCACGGCGCCCAGGGTAAAGCCGCACGAGACCAGCATCATCAGGGTGACTTTCTTGCGCAGGGGGCTGTATTCGCCGGCCAGCGCCATGGCGTTCGGCATCACGGCGCCCAGGCCCAGGCCCGTGATGAAACGGATCAGCTGCAATTGCTCGATGGTGGTGGCCAGCGGCGTGACCAGCATGCACAGCGAAAAGAAGATGGTCGAGCCGATCAGCACGGGGCGGCGGCCGAACTTGTCGGCCGTGATGCTGAAGACGAGCGAGCCGACCAGCATGCCCAGGAGACCCGCGCCGAACACGGGGCCCAGGTTAGCCTTGCTCACATGCCAGTCGGCAATGATGGCGGGCGCCACATAGCCCATGGCCTGCACGTCGAAGCCATCCATGATGACGCACAGCCCGCACAGGATCAGCATGCCGATCTGGAAGGAGCCGATCTTGTTGTTATTGATGAGATCTGGAATATCGATCGTCGTGCCTGCCGTGGACATGGTGTCGCTCCTGTTTTTATGGTGATCGCGCCCTGCCGGCGAGGGACGGGCGCGTGTTTGTCTCAGGCTTTATTACAATCGCTTTTGATTGATTATTCAAACGTTATTTTCGAATGGATTTATCGGATTAACTAATGAATGTGGCGCAAAAGTAATCTTGCCTGCATGCTAAGATCGCGCCATGAAAAATCTTCTCAGCCACTTTCTTGCCTTGCAAGCCAGTCTGCCGGCGCACGGTCCCGGTTTCAGCGCGCTGATCCAGCGCGACGGCGAGACCTTATTGGAACTGCATCATGGCCTGGCGTGTCTGGAACTGGGCGTGCCCCTGACGGCGCAGTCGCGCTACTACCTGGCGTCGGAATCGAAGCAATTCACGGCCGCCTGCGTGCTCGACCTGGTGCGCCAGGGTGCCATCGGCCTCGACGATGACGTGGCGCCCCATCTGCCCGAAGTGCGCCAGTTCGGCGCCGTCATCACGGTGCGTCAATTGTTGAATCACACCAGCGGCATTCCCGATTATTTCGATTACCTGGCATGCCAGCTGGGCCGCCACGACAGCGATTATTTTGACAATGCGCTGCTGCTGCGCCTGATCGCGCGGATGGAGGATCTGACATTTCCGCCCGGTAGCGCGCATGCCTACAGCAATTGCAATTACATCTTGCTGGCCAAGCTGGTGGAAGCGCTCGCCGGCCAGCCGCTGGCGGCGCAGGCGCGCGAACGCCTGTTCGCGCCGCTGGGCATGCACGCCACGGCCTTCGATGTCGACCGGCAAGCTGTCATGCCCCAGCGCGTGCGCAGTTATAGCGTTGATCCCGCGCAGGCGGGCGGTTATCGCCAGCACCTGGGCAATGCGAATACGGTCGGTGACGGCGGCGTGTATGCCTCGCTGCACGACTTGGCCCTGTGGGAGCGCGACTGGCAGCGCCAGTACCGCGATCCGTCCAGCCTGGTGCGCGCGCAGCTGGCGGAAACGCCGGGCCCCGATGGCCTGAGCTGGTCCTACCGCTACGGGCTGGAGCAAATCGGACATGGCGGACGCACGGTGGTGTTCCATGACGGCGGACTGTGGGGTTTCCGGGCCTTGCTGCTGCGCGTGCCCGAGGCGGGCCTGTCCGTGATCCAGCTGGCGAATGTGGACAGTTGCGAGCCGGACCAGGCGGCCTGGCTGGCGGCCATCGCTGCCGACCTGGGCGACTGATCAGTGTCGGCTCGGCACGGCTGCCAATATGACATCGAGTGCCGGGTGCATGATCTTGCGCTCGTTCGAGATGACGTAAAACTGCTCGCGCAGGGACGAGGCGTCGCCGACCAGCACGGCGCCAAATTGCTCCTCGATGTCGGCGGCCAGGCTGGCGGACGCGAAGAACAGGCCCAGGCCCTTGCGGCCGAACGCGTTGAGCATGGCGTTATCCTCGAATTCGCCGACCACATCGGGGCGCACGCCTTGCTGCACCATCCACTCGTCGATGCGCCCGCGCAGGGCGTTATTGCGCGCCGGCAGCAGGAAGGGGGCGCCACTCAGGCGGTGCGGGAAATCCTCGCGGTAGCGCTCGGCCAGAGCGGGGATGGCGAACAGCTTCATGGCGCTCTCTCCCCACAAGTGGCTGGACACGCGCAGGCTGGCGCCGGCCGGCACGGCACGGTCCGTCAAGACCAGGTCCAGCTTGTGCAGGGCCAGGTCGGCCAGCAAGGATTCGAATTCATCTTCCAGGCACACGAGCTTGACGGGCTTGTCCAGGCTGCGCGTGGCGTCGAGCATGCGATACGCCATCAGTTTCGGCAGCGAGTCGGAAATGCCTACCGTCAGGCGCATCTTTTCCGCGTCGGTGTCGGCCAGCGCTTCCTGCATCTGTTCGCCCAGCAGGAAAATCTGGTCCGCGTAGCCGAGCGCCAGGCGGCCCGCTTCCGTCGGCACCAGGCGCCGTCCCTGCGGCTGCAGCAGCGACTTGCCCAGTTCCTTTTCCAGCAAGGCCAGCTGCGTGCTGATGGTTTGCACGGCCAGTCCCAGCCGCTCGGCCGCGCGCGTCACACCACCTTCCTTGGCGACCACCCAAAAGAAGTACAAATGACGGTAATTGAAGCCCGTGGTTTTCATCGCGCAGTCCTATCTTCTGTTTTTACGAAGTAATGCTTCTATTATCTTCTATTTTTAAATGTGTCACACGTCCCTATACTACGTTCCATTGAATTTGGATAAAGGGGAACTATCGATGAAACATTTCAGAGTGTCATTTCTAGTGACATTTATCTGTCTGGGCATTTCCGCCTGGTGGGGTTACACGCACGGTGGCGTGCAGACGATGCTGGCGGCGCTCGGTATCGCGGTGATCCTGGGCGTGATGGAAGTCTCGCTGTCGTTCGACAACGCGGTGGTCAATGCTTCGGTGCTGAAGAATTGGGACAAGTTCTGGCAGGGCCTGTTCCTGGGCGTCGGTATCATCATCGCCGTCTTCGGCATGCGTCTGGTATTCCCGCTGGTCATCGTGGCGCAAGCGGCGGACCTGGGTTTGATGGAAGTATGGAATCTGGCACTGAGCAATCCTGAACAGTACTCGATGCACTTGACGAATCACCATGCGGAAGTGGCGGCCTTCGGCGGCATCTTCCTGCTGCTGGTGTTCCTGAACTTCCTGCTGGACTCGGAAAAAGAAACGCACTGGCTGGGCCGTATTGAAGAAAAACTGGGCGCGCTGGGCAAGATCTCCTCGATTTCCGTGATGATCGCGCTGGGCACCCTGATGGCCAGCCTGTCGATGATCGAAGAAGGGCAGAAACTGGTGGTGCTGACGGCCGGCCTGTGGGGTATCTTGACCTACGTGGGCGTCGATGTGGTCAGCGGCTTGCTGGAAGGCGATAACGGCGACGGCAACGTGGGCGACATCGTCAAGCGCGGCGGTATTGGCGGCTTCCTGTACCTGGAAGTGCTCGATGCTTCGTTCAGCTTTGACGGCGTGATCGGCGCGTTTGCCATCACCAAGGATGTCGTGATCATCATGCTGGGCCTGGCTATCGGCGCGATGTTCGTGCGCTCGATGACGGTGTTCCTGGTCCGCAAGGGCACGCTCGACGAGTTCGTTTATCTGGAGCACGGCGCGCACTATGCGATCGGTATTCTGGCCGTGATCATGTTGGTCAGCATGAAGTTCCATATTCCCGAGATATTCACGGGTCTGATCGGGGTGGCCTTCATTCTCGCCTCGCTGTGGTCGTCGATCCGCTACAAGCGCAGGATGGCGCTTGAAGAAGGCCAGGCGGAAGCGCTGGAACCGGCCAAGGCAGCAGCAGTGTAAAGAATGCGCGGCAAACGACTACACCGGTTTGTCGGCAAGTTGTAGCAAGCGTCGCCGCCGGCCTGGGGAGTCAGGCCGGTGGAGGACGCCAGGTGTTTGGTCATATACAACCCACATAGGAGAAATACATCATGGCAATCAGTCTGCAAAAAGGCGGCAACGTCAACCTGAGCAAGGAAGCCCCTGGCATTTCGAAGATGATCATCGGCCTGGGCTGGGATGCCCGCGCCACCGATGGCGCCGCGTTCGACATCGACGGTTCCGTGTTCCTGTTGAAGGCCGACGGCAAGGTTCGCGCCGACGTCGACATGATTTTCTATAACAACCTGAAATCGAGCGACGGTTCCGTCACCCACTCGGGCGACAACACCACCGGCGCCGGCGATGGCGATGATGAAACCGTCATCGTCGACCTGGCCACCGTGCCAGCCGAGATCGACAAGATCGCCGTCTGCGTCACGATTCACGATGCCGAAGCGCGCAAGCAAAACTTTGGTATGGTATCGAAGGCGTATGTACGCTGCGTGAATGCCAATGGCAACACGGAAATCGCCCGCTTCGACCTGTCGGAAGACGGTTCGGCGGAAACGGCCATGGTCTTCGGCGAAATCTACCGCAATGGCGCCGATTGGAAATTCAAGGCCATCGGCCAGGGCTATAAAGGCGGCCTGGGCCCACTCGCCGCCTCTTTTGGCGTCGGCGTGTAAGGTAGCCACACCAAACCTACTGCGCGGTGCGCTTTGCGGCCGGCGATGCTCACCGGCTCGGCGCCCCCGTACTAAAGTACGGTTGCGCTTCTCGGCCACAAATCACATCCGCTCGCTACGGTTTTGTGCGGCACCGTTATTCTGTAGTAAGGGCGGTTTAGCCCGACCATCATCATCGTTGAGGAAGGAACAGTCAGATGCCAGTTTTTAGTATTACCGGGGACGTCGATCCGTTCCTGCATGTGTCGCTTGCCAAGGGCGAGAAGATTTATTGCGAATCCAACGCGATGGTGATGATGGAAACCAATCTTGAGCTGAAAGGCAAGATGACCGGCGGCATAGGCGCCGCGCTGATGCGCACCTTTGCCAACGGGGAATCGTTCTTTCAGCAGCATATCGAGGCCATGCGGGGCGATGGCGATTGCTTGCTGTCGCCCACCTTGCCTGGCGCGATGCGGGTGCTCGAGGTTGGCGCCCAACAATACATGATCAGCGACGGCGCTTTCGTGGCGGCCACGTCTGGCGTGGAATTGAAGGTGCGCACGCAAAGCCTTGGCAATGCGCTGTTTGCCCAGAGCGGTGGTTTTTTCATCACCGAGACGGCAGGCAGCGGCCAGTTGGCGGTGTCCGGTTTTGGCGCGATGTCGATACTGGAAGTGACGCCTGGCAAGGACGTGGTGATCGATAACTCGCACGTCGTATGCTGGGACAACCGCCTGCAATACGAAATTTCCATGACGACCGGCAGCAGCGGCGGCTTTCTGGGTAACCTGATCAATAGCCAGACCAGCGGCGAGGGCATGGTACTGAAGTTTTCAGGCACGGGAAAAATCCTCGTGTGTTCGCGCAACCGCGCGGCCTTCCTCGCCTGGACCCAAAGCAAGCCGGCGTAGTTAGCAGTTGATGCAACCAACCAAACAGGAGCAATGCGTATGTCTGTCAATTTGAGCAAAGGCCAGAAGATTTCTCTGGACAAAGAAGCTGGTACCACCCTGACCCGTATCACCATGGGCCTGGGCTGGGATGCGGCCAAGACCAAGGGTTTCCTCGGTTTCGGTTCGAAGACGGAAGCCGTCGACCTGGACGCGTCGTGCGTCATGTTCGATGAGAACAAGAGCACGTCCGACATTGTCTGGTTCCGCCAGCTGAAAAGCAAGGACGGCAGCATCGTCCACACGGGCGACAACCGCACGGGCGCGGGAGATGGCGACGACGAACAGATCAATGTCGATCTGTCGAAAGTGCCGGCGAACGTGAAAAGCCTGGTCTTCACCGTCAACAGCTTTACTGGCCAGAACTTCTCGCAGGTGGAAAACGCTTATTGCCGCATCTTGAATGCCAGCAATAACCAGGAAGTCGCGCGTTTCAACCTGTCTGTGCAAGGTTCCCACACGGCACAGATCATGGCCAAGCTGTACCGCCATAACGGCGAATGGAAGATGCACGCCATCGGAGAAAACGGCAACGGTCGCACGTTTGACGACTTAATGCCCCAGATTTCCGTGCATCTATAAAGGTCTGGCCAAATCTGCTGCGCGCCGCGATTTGCGGCCTGTGATGCTCACTGTGCATTCGCACAGCTGCGCTTCTCGGCTGCAACTCGCATTCGCTCGCGACGATTTTGCCAGACTTTATTAAGGAGCAGTACGCAGCGGGCGGGGGACGGACCGGATACCGGCCCTTGTCCGCTGCTCTATATTGAAGGAGAGTATGTCGTGATGCGATTGCTGATAGCCTTGCTACTTCCGTGTCTCACGTTTTTCATGCTGGGGCGCCCGCTGGCCGGTGCCGCCGCCTTGATCTTGCAGTGCACTGTGATCGGCTGGGCGCCGGCGGCCCTGTGGGCCCTGTACACGGTGAACCAGCATAAAACGGAGCAGGAACTGGAAGGTGCGTTAAGCCGCAGCTACATGCGCAGGCGTAGTCGGTTGATCTAGATCAGCCGGGCGCTTGGAATCCTTGCGCTAAAGCCCGCACGAGCGATCGTGCGGGCTTTTTTGTGGGCGCTCACTTCTTGCAGCGTATCGGCACGTTCACGGAATTGCCGTCCGAACTCAGGTTGCGGTACTGCAAATCTTCGCTTTCGATGGCAAAGCGGGGCACGGCGTGCACATAGCGCTGCTTGCAGACGGTGTCGTCATTGATCAGCTGGCCCGCCAGCATGTAGTCGCACAGGGCAAAGCGCGATTCTTCGTCGTCGAGGATCAGCACGCGCGCGGCGCTGTACAGGGCCGATTGCAGTACTTCCGGGCTGCAATTTTCCGGACCCGTCAGCTTCAGATGGGTTTTCGTTTGCGTGGCCAGGCGTTGCAGCTTGACGAGGGCGGCGCGCTCTTCCTTGCGCGCACTGTCGACGTGCACGTCTTCGCTGGCCAGGCGCAGCGCCAATGAGGCGATCTGGTCGATGGAAATATGCCAGGCAAAGCCTTCCAGCCGCGTGCGGATCTGGCCGGGCAAGGGATCGGCCGCATCGACTTCGCAGCGGTACTGGCCCAGGTGGGGGCGGCACAGCACGGGAATGGCAAAGGCCGAGGTGCGCTTGCCCTTCACGAATTTCTGGCTCAGGTCGCCAAAGTTTTCATGCGTGATGGTATCGAAGCGGGCTTGGCCAAAGCCCATCTTGACGAGGTTTTCCTTGCGCTGGCGCGAGAACAGGGCGTCGACGGCATCGTAGATATTCTTGTTGAAGATGCGGTCCAGCGGCTGGCGCTCGTCCGACATCTTTTCAAACACGGCGCTGGAATTGGGCGCGTTGGCATCGATGGAAAGGAGGATGAATGGCTTGCTGTTCAGGCGCGGCGGCACGACGGCCATGTCGTTGCCGTACAGCTGTGTCAGGGCCACGTCCCACAGGGTTTCCACGCCCAGGTTGTCGGCCGCGCCGCCATCGAACAAATGCACGTACGACGGTGATTCGCGCGATTCGGAGCCGAGTTCCGGCACGAAACTGTTTTTCGGGCGGAAGCGCTCGAAGGTGACGGAATCGAACACGCCGGGAAACGCGGCCGAGGTGGCTACGGCCGTGGCCAGGCGGATATCCTGGATCGGCGAATGCAGGGTGCTGTAAAAATACTCGTAGGAAAACACCACGCGCTTGCCGCCATCGGTGGCGTCCGTTGCGTTGGCCAGGAAGATGGGGCCGTCGTGCGGCAAGTCCTGGTAGGTTTTCTTGTCGTACAGCACATCGTCGAGCACGTCGGACAGGAACGAGGTGCGCGTCTTGTTCGTCAACAACATCGTCGTCAGGTTGGCGGGTTTCAAGATGGTCTGGCCAAAGAAATCCGTTTTCAGCTTGCTGCGCAGCAAGGGCCAGTCCGTCTGCTTGCCATGCAGTGCATAGTAGCCGCCCGCGATGGCGCCGCCCGACACGCCGGAAATGGCCGAGGCGCCGCTGACGAGGCCGAACTGTTCCAGCTGTTCCAGCGAGGCAGCCGAGAAATTGGCTGCGCGGCTGCCCCCGCCGGACAGGGCGATGCCGATGAAGTGGTCATTCGGCATGGGATTCTGGATGCGCGCCTTGGGCGCGTCGATGCGCAGGCGCGGGGTTTCCTGCACGGTAAACGTGCGGTTTTCGACGCCGCGGTTGGGGCGCAGGGCGAGTACCGTGCAGCCGCTCAGCAGCGCAACGAGGATAAATGGGACGAACAAGCGTGGATTCATGCGTGATCTGTGCGTAGTCATTGGTTGGGATACGGACGGAAACGTGTGGGATTCTAGCAAACCCGGCAACAATCAGCTATTCATCTGATAGCCGAGCATGGCGGCATTGTAGAGCGCGTGTGTGAGCATGGGCGCCAGCAGCGCGCCGCTGCGCTCGTATGCGATGCCCGTGCACAGGCCCAGCACGAAGACGGGCAGCATGGCGGCCGGTGGATGCACGAGTGCAAACAGCGCGGCGGCGATGCCGATCGCTTGCCAGGCGGGCAGAGAACGGCGCAAGCCGCCCTGCAGCAAGCCGCGGAAGATGAATTCCTCGCACAGGGGCGCGGCCAGCACGCCCACGGCCAGCAGCCACAGTCCGTCGCTATTGATCTGCATCAATGGTGCAGCGGGCTGCGGCAACAGGGCCGCGCAGCCGATGCTGAACAGCACCGCGGCACAGGCGCCCGCGACTCCCCGGCGCCACGGCTGGCGGCCCTGTCCGATGCGCGGCACGCCGGCCGTCCTGGCGCGCCAGTAGACGAGGCGCAGCAGCGCATACGTGAGCGCACCGGCCGCGCCGAAGGCGATGGCCAGCTGCGCCAGCGGCGTCGCACTGCTCCCTTTGAGCAAGATCAAGGAAAGTGTCTGCAAGATGAAAAACAGCATGGCGGCGATCAGGCCATCGGCCGCCGCTATTCTCGCTGGCGGCGAAGCGGCGGGATCGAGCAGGCAGGGCAGCGCGTCGCGCGCCTTTTGCCACAGGGCCACGGCCAGCGCGCCCGTGAACACGACAAACACCAGTTGCTGCACCAGGCTGCCGGCGGCCAGCGCGGCGATGTACAGGCCGGTGAGCAGCAAATACAGGTACATATACGTGGGGCGCACCTTTGCCGTGGTTTCCGTGGCCAGCGGGTCGCTGGCAAACACGCCCAGCGCCACGGCGATCAGCGCATACAAGGGGATACCGGCCAAGGCCAGCAGCATCAGGCCCGCCGTCTGCCACGACCACGCGGGCAGCCAGGCCAGCGCCGCACCGAACAGTATCAAAGGATACAGCAGGGCCAGCATGGCCCACAACTGCGCCTTTTGCCGCAGCGCCTGTTCGATGGAGACGGGAAACGTGTACAGCAGCCACAGCGCGCCGCCTTCCTTGTTCAGCGTCTGGAAGGCCGACATCAGCAGCACATAGGTGCCGAGGAAAAAGCCGGTGGAGGCCAGCAAGACGGGGCTGGCCAGCAGCGCGTGCACGTCGCGCACCTGGCCCGTAAACAGGGCCTGCCCGCCGAGGATCAGCAAGGGCATCAGCAGGGCTTGCACGAGAAAATTGCGGTCGCGCAAGAGCAACGTCAGCTCGCGCCGCTGGATCGCCGTGCCGATGCGCAGGCGCCACCGCTGCGTGGGCGATGGCGCAGCTGCCGGCTTGCGCGCGGCTTCGCGCTGGCCTGCGCCCACGACGCCATGGCGCAACTGGCGGCGCAGGATGGCCATGCCCAGCAGCATCAAGCACAGGCATTGCGCCAGCAGCAGGACGGCAGGCAGCAAGGCGGCCACGCCATCGGCATTGAGCAGGCGCAGCAGCAGGCCCGGCGGCGTCCAGCCGCTCCAGGCGGGCATGGCTGCCGCCCAGGCATACGCGAAGCCGCCCGTGCCCATGCCGAAGGACATGCCCATATACATGGGCAACAGCCCGGCCAGCGAAATCACTGCCTGCAGATTGCCCAGCCGGGATGGCGTGAGCGACAGGCGCAAACCCGTGTCGACCAGGGTGCGCAGCATGGCGGCCAGGGCCAGCAGGACGAGGCTGGCGAGCAGGCCGGACAGTGGCGAAAACCAGCCCTGGCCCGAATACCAGGCGATGACGGTCGTGCTGGGCCACAGGGCCAGCAAGCCGGCCGGATTGACGAGCGTGCGTTCGAGCACGCGCGCCCATAGCAGAGTGCTTTTCCTGACGGGCAGGGTGACCAGCCATTCCAAGTCCCAGTCCGGCTTCGATAGTTCCCCCATGCCCAGCGGCAGCAGGACGCTGACCAGCCACAACAGCCCCAGCTGCAGGGTCAGGCCACCGATCAGCGTCGCGCTGAACGGCGTGGCCATCAGTTGCGTGATGACGGGGTCGAGCAGGCCGCTGTCCGTGTGCAGGCTGCCGCGCGCCTGGCAGGCGGCGACCTGGTCCAGCAAGCAATGCATGTTCAGCACGCTGTGGCGGGCGATGCTGCCAAAGGAAAACAGCATGGGCAGCAATAGCAGCGCGCCCAGCAGCCAGCGTCCGCCGCGCTTGCCCGGCGTGGCGGGGCGGCTTTTACTGTTTTTCTTGAAGGAAAGCCCCCGGCCGCTGATGTTGAGCAGGCGCTGCAGGCGCAAGCGGGTCAGCAGCCAGACGGCGCGCCAAGCGGTGGGCGGCACCGGTGTCATGCCGTCGACGTTTCATCGGTGAGTTGCAAGAAGAGCTCTTCCAGGCTGCCATCGCTGGACAACTGCTGGCGGATATCGTCCAGGCTGCCCGTGGCGACGAGGGCGCCCCGGTGGATGATGGCGACCCGGCTGCACAGCTTTTGCGCCATATCGAGCAAATGCGTGGAAACGAAGATGGTGGCGCCGGCGGCGGCGCGGCGCAGCAAGCGTTCCTGCACGTCGCGCGAGGCACGCGGGTCGAGGCCGTTGATCGGTTCATCGAGGATCAGCACGGCCGGATCGTGGATCAGCGCGCATGCCAGGCCCAGTTTTTTCTTCATGCCCAGCGAGTAATTGACGGCGAAATCCTCGCTCGCTTCGTCCAGGCCGAATTCCGTCAGCAGGCGCGCCGCGCGGGCGGCCGCTTCCGTGCGCGAAAAACCATGCATTTCGGCCACGAATTGCAGGATTTCACGGCCGCGCAAATAATCGTAAAAGATGGGATTGTCGGGCAGGTAGCCCACCTTGCGCTTGAAGGCGGCGCCATCGCGGTGGCAATCGAGGCCATCGACCAGCACGCGCCCGGCGCTGGGCACGAGGATGCCCATCAGCATGCGGATGGTGGTGGTTTTTCCCGCCCCGTTCGGGCCCAGGAAGCCGAAGACCTCTCCTTTTCCTACCTGCAAGGTCAGCGGCTTGACGGCCTCGAACGCGCCGTACTGTTTGGACAAACCTTCGAAGCTGATCATCGTGCATCCCAAAAAAGATAGCGTGCAGGATGATAGCCTGATACGGCGCCGCCAGAGCGTCCCTTAGTGGCGTAACTTAATGCCGCAGCATCACGCCGATGGCGATGCAGGCCAGGATCGCCAGGCTCATGGCGAGGCTGTAGGCGACCATCAATAACAGCCAGCGGCAGACGGTGGCGAGTTTGCCGCTTGGATACACGCGCCACATGGCCCAGGGCAGATAGGCCAGCAGCCAGGCGCCGAGCACGAGGCGGACAAGGTCGACGGGGATCAGGATCATCAGCGTCATCGTGATGAAGGCGAAGGCATTCGTATGCAAGGCGAACAGGAAATGCTCGCCATAGCGGCGTCCGCTGCCCAGGTAAAGGATTTTCAGGAACAGGGCGAACAGCGGCATCAGGCAAAACATGGCATACGGCGCGTAATGAAAAAAGCTTTCCACCACGAGTTTTTGTTTCTCGGCCGTGGGCAGTTGCTCAAAGTCTTGCCATTGGCGCGGCAGGGTGGGCGTCTGGCCCAGAATGCTGACCTGCATGGTCGATGTCTTGTTTTCCGCAATGTGGCGGGGACCATGGGCGCCTACCTGGGCTTGCTGGTCGTGGACGGTGAGGAACACGCCGGGGCTGCTGAACTTGAGGATGGCAAAGAACAGGATGCTGAAGGTCAGGTAGACGCGCAGCGGCTCGACGTAGCGCACGCGGCGTCCCGCGAGGTATTCATTACTGAGTGCGCCTGGGTGGAACAGCAGCAGGGCCAGGGTACGCCAGAGCTTGCCTTCAAGCGCCACATAATGGGCGACGAATTCATGCAGGAATTCGCGCGCGCTGGGCATGTGCAGGGTAGTCGTTTGGCCGCAGGCGCTGCAGAAGTTGCCTGGCGCATCGGTATTGCAGTTATGGCAGGTGCTGGCGGGACGCGTGCTGGATGACACTGTTTTCAAGATGGACTCTTTCCATGGCCGAAAGGTAAAGATGATCGCTCAAGGGCGCAGCATATGATGAATGAAAAGAATGATAAAAGCGCATTTTTTTGCGTTCTAGTTGCTTCCGAGATACAAAATCCTGCGCCGGTCAGGCGCCACCGAAGGCGGCCAGCAGGCGCCGTTCACCGGCCGGCGTGAGGCGCAGGGCGCGGCTGTCGAGTTCGCGTTCGGCCCAGCGCTGGCGCAGGGCCAGCTGCAGGATGGCCGCCCCCAGCGCGCCGCCCAGGTGGGCGCGCCGTTCGCTCCAGTCCAGGCAGGCACAGGCGAAGCGGCGGCGCTGGCGCTGCAATTGCGGCACGTCGATGCCCAGGGCCGCCATGCCGGCCGCGCCCTCTGCCGACAGCCGATACTCGCCTTCGCCGCCATCGTCCAGCAGCCAGCCTTGCGCTTGCAACTGGTCATGCAGGGCGACGGCCACCGTGCCGGCCATGTGGTCGTAGCAGGTGCGCGCATGGCGCAAGCGGTCCGGCGTGGTGGGCGTAAACGGCGTTGCCGCCACGCCGGCCACCACCAGCAGCGCTTCGAGGGCCTGGCCCACTTCCGCGCTGCCCAGGCGGTAATAGCGGTGCTTGCCCTGCGCCAGCATCGACAGCAAGCCATCGTCGCGCAAGCGCGCCAGATGGGCGCTGGCCGTCGAGGCGCCCACCTCGGCCAGCGCCGCCAGTTCCGTGGCCGTGCGCGCATGGCCGTCGAGCAGGCTGCACAGCATGCGCGCGCGGGCCGGTTCGGCGATGGCGCCGGCCAGTTGCGCCAGTCCCATGTCGGCCGAGGCAAGCTTGTCATCCATGATTCGTTCCAGGGCGAAGTGTTGTGGTGGAAGGGGCAGCATACTCGTGTCCCCACCTCACTGCAATGGAATGCGCATGCCGCTCGCCGACTTTGTTATCGACCCCGCCGACCCTTTTTCAGCCCTTACCCACGCGGCGCCGTATGACTACTATCGCCGCCTGGCGGACGGCCCGCCGCTGCGTTTCGATGCGCGGCTCGACTGCTGGCTGGCGACGGGCGCGGCCGGCGTGCGCGCCGTGCTCGAGCATCCCGATTGCCGCGTGCGCCCGCCCGGCCAGCCCGTGCCGGATACCCTGGCGGGCACGCCGTGCGGTGCGATTTTTGGGGAATTGGTGCGCATGAATGAAGGCGAACGGCATGCCGTGCCGAAGCAGGTGCTGGCGCGTTCGCTGGGACAGGTGGACCTGGCGCACCTGCAGGCGCGGACATTGCGCATGGCCAGCGACCGCGTGCCGGACAGCGCAGCGCAATTGAACGGCGCGCTGTTCGAACTGCCCCTGTTTGCCATGGCGGACTTGCTGGGTTTTGCGCCAGCGCAATGGCCGGCGCTGGCCGCCTGGACGCGCGATTTCGTCGCCTGCCTGTCACCGTTGAGTAATGGAGAACAACTGGCCGGTGCGCAAGTGGCAGCCGACGCCTTGCTGCAAGGTTTTATCGTGTTGCTGCGCGAGGCGGATGCATTGCCCGGCAGCTTGCTGGCCAATGTCGTGGCCGAGGCGGATGCCCGGGGCTGGCGAGCTTCGGGCGGCGTGCTGGCCAACCTCGTGGGTCTGCTGTCGCAGACCTGCGACGCCACGGCCGGCTTGCTGGGCAATGCCATAGTTGCCTTGCGCACGCAACCGCAGTGGTCCACGCAAGTGCGTGCCGCACCCCGGCTGTGCCCAGCCCTGCTGCGCGAAGTTAGCCGGCATGACCCCTCCATCCACAACACGCGCCGCTACACGGCGCAAGACGTGGAGTTCAATGGCGTGCGCGTGCCGGCCGGGCAGATGATCGTCGTCGTGCTGGCCAGCGCCGGCCATGCGGAGTGCGGCTTTGGCCATGGCCGCCACATTTGTCCGGGCCAGTGCATCGCGCAGGCCATCGCCACGGCTTGCCTGCAGGCGTGGGCCGACGGGCTGGACCGCATGCCGCTGGCGTGGCGTTATCTGCCGTCGCTGAACGCGCGCATCCCTGTTTTTAGCCTGGGAGAAATGAAATGATTGCCGTGATTTTCGAAGTCTGGCCCGGCGCGGAAGGGCGCCAGCAGTATCTGGACCTGGCCGCCGCGCTGCGTCCCTTGCTCGATGAAGTGGACGGTTTCATTTCCATCGAGCGCTTCAGCAGCCTGAGCGAGCCAGGCAAATTGCTGTCGCTATCGTTCTTTCGCGACGAGGCGGCGCTGGCGCAATGGCGGCAGCTGGAAGCGCACCGCGCGGCGCAAACGGCTGGCCGGCAGGGCGTGTTTGACGACTACCGGCTGCGCATTGCCACCGTCGTGCGCGATTACGGCATGCTGGACCGGCAGCAGGCGCCGGCCGACAGCCGGCGGCGCCACAGCGTTTAGCGTGGCAGTGCGCCCTGCGTGATTTTCACTTTGACCCGGTACGTGGGCTCGGCCGCATTCAGGGCGGGCGGCGTGGCCGGATCGACGTCGAGCAGGGTAAACGTCAGGTGGTTGACGGTGACGGAACTGGCGGCGCCGGGCATGGAGTCGGACAAGACGATGTCCGTGGCGCCTGCGCTATTGAGCAAACTGAAACTGTAGCTGACGTAGCCTTTCCACACGCACACGGCGCCCTTGCGGCAGCGGCTGTCGTTGACACGTTCGAGTTTCAGGGTGTCGGTGGCCGTGATGGCCACCTGTTCGCCCGGCGACAGCACGTGGGTGACGCTGCGCGGCGTGTTTTCCGCGTCGCCAGCGCTGCCGGCCGCGCCGCAGCCAGCCAGCACGGCCAGGCAGGCGAAGAACAGGGGAAGCAGCACGGTACGGTAAGAGCGGGTCAGATAATGCATGTTTTTCCTTTCAGGTGGAGCGTCCCCGGCGTGCTTGTTCACGCGTGGGATGAAAATGATAGTAACAAAATGATATTTTTACGGCGCACTATTGGCGTGCTGCCGGTGAATTGATGCGCCAGCCACGCGGCGCGCCGATTACTGCGTAGAATGGCTGTTTTGAAAATCAGGAAACAACCATGAAAAAAACCGACCTGGCCAAAAGCGATGCCAAGAAACTGATGGGAAAGATGAATGTTCCCGGCGCCGGTGCATTCGGTAAGGAAGCGGTGGTCATCGACCGCCGCGAGCAGCGCAAGCGCGATCAGGCCCTGGGCCTGGTGCCATTCGCCGTCAAGCTGAACAGCGATCTGGTCTTGCAATTGCAGACCCTGGCCAAGGAACGTGGCGCGGATCTGAATGAATTGGTCGCCGAGCTGATCACCAAGGGCTTGGCTGCAGCGTAAGGGCTGACAATGTTTATCTGTTGATAAATATCAAGTTATAAAACTAAAAGGCGCCTTGCGGCGCCTTTTGCATTGCGGCATTGCTTGCGATTACACGTAGGCGGCCAGGGCGCCCTTCATTTTTTTCAGCGCCGCCACTTCGATCTGGCGGATGCGTTCGGCCGATACGCCGAACTCTTCTGCCAGCGCGTGCAGGGTGGCGCCGGAGCCGTCGTCGTTGGCCAGCCAGCGCGCTTCGATGATGCGGCGCGAACGGGCGTCCAGCTTCGACAGTGCCGTTTCCAGGCCTTCCGATTGCAGACGCGTCACTTGTTCCGCTTCCAGTACCTTGGTCGGCTCGCTTTGCTCCGACGACAGATAGGCGATCGGCGAAAACTTGTCGTCCTCATCGTCGGTCGGCGATTCCAGCGCGATGTCGCGGCCGCTCAAGCGGGTTTCCATCTCGATCACTTCTTCGCGCTTCACGTCGAGCAGCTTGGCCAGCGCATCGATCTGCTTTGGCGTCATCGCGTCCAGGCCCGTCTTGTGGCTGCGCAGGTTGAAGAACAGCTTGCGCTGCGCCTTCGTCGTCGCGACCTTGACCAGGCGCCAGTTTTTCAGGATGTACTCGTGCATCTCGGCTTTCACCCAGTGCATGGCGTACGACACCAGGCGCACGCCCTGGTCCGGATCGAAACGCTTCACGGCTTTCATCAAGCCGATATTGCCTTCCTGAATCAGGTCGGCGTGCGGCAAGCCATAGCCCAGGTAGCCGCGGGCAATTGAGACCACCAGGCGCAGGTGCGACAGCACCAGTTCTTGCGCGGCGGCCAGGTCATTTTTTTCACGCAGGCGTGTTGCCAGCGAAATTTCTTCGTCATGGGTCAACATGGGCAGGCGGTTCACGGCCGAAATATAGGCGTCGATATTGCCCAGATTGCCAGTGAACCCGAGGCCCAGCGCATTACTTTTGGTCGGAACCAATGCGGACGTTGCGGACATCATAGTCATGTTTTCTCCCTCGTAGTCTTGCTTTGTTCCAGTTGGCCACGTCACGCGACGTGGCAGCTCGTATCTTCGTTTTTGCGTATTCGGTCTTGCACTTTGCAGATCGCGGCACCATCTTGATCTGGCGTCCATGGCGGTTCTGCTGTTGGTATGTCCCTATATTAGCACTCTCTGCTTGAGAGTGCCAATCAGCACATTTAATCGACCTGATAGCCTAAATGCTATGGCGAATGAATGCTTGATATACATCTGTAAAAAGCGATCTGAACAGCGCCGCAGGCCGCTTTACGACAACATGGCCAGTCTACGGCCTCTGGCTGAAGCGAGCCTTAAGAATACTTGCTTAATATCAATATAGCAGCAATATGGGGATGGCGAGACGCATGGCGGCGCGGGAGCGCCGCCATGGAAAGGAAGGTCAGTTCAGGCGCGCCAGGTGGCGCTGCACGCAGAGGAAGGCGCCGATCAGGCCCAGGCCGGCGCTGACGGCCAGCAAGCCGGCCATCGGCAGCGGCGCCAGCGGCACCAGCTGGAATTCGGACGCATACAGGCGGGCAAACTCGGCAATCGCGGTATTCAGCGGCTGCAAGGCCAGCGCCACGGCGCCCAGGGCCAGCGCACCGGCGCACAGGCCCAGCAGGGCGCCCGTGTAATAGAAGGGGCGGTGGATGAAGGTATCGGTGGCGCCGATCAATTTCGAGATGCTGATTTCATCGCGCTGCTGCATCACCTGCAGGCGGATGGTATTGAAGACCACGGCGATCACGGCCACGCCCAGCGTGATCGCCAGCAGCAGCAGCACTAGGCGCAGCACGCCCAGCAGGGCCGCCAGGCGCTTGACCCAGGCCGAATCGACTTGCGCCGATTCCACGAATGGCAGCTGGCGCAACTGTTCCGCCACCGCATCGACATCCTGCGCTTCGCTGGCGCTGCTGAAGGCATCGAGTTTCAGCACATAGCTGTCGGGCAGGGGATTGTCGCCCAGGGTGCTGAGCACATCGGCCAGGCCGCTCTTGTTTTTCAGCGAGTCCAGTGCCTGTTCGCGCGGGATGAAGACGATCTTTGCCTTTTGCGGGCCCACGATTTTGCGCATGGCGCTCGCCAGGGCCACGGCTTGCTCGCGCGGCGTGTCGATCTTCAGGAAGACGCTGATTTCCGGGTCGACCGACATCTGTTCCGACATGGGGCGGACATTGTCGAGCATGGTCAAGCCGGCGAACGGCAGCGACAGGGCGATGGCGACGACGAGCACGTTCAATAGAAAGCCGCCCGGCGACTTGCGCAAGTGAATCAGCGCCGAACCCAGGGCGAAGCGGTGTTGACGGAACCAGCCTCTCATGCCTGTTCTCCCTGCGCGTCGTCCTGGTCGGGAGAGGGCGCAAAATCGGGATCGGGCGGCGCGAAGACGGGCGCCTGCGTGGCCTTGTCGATGGCGACCAGCTGGCCGTTTTTCAGGTGGATCACGCGGGCGGCGGCGTCGAGCATCTGTTCGTCATGGCTGGAAATGAGGCAGGTCACGCCCACGGAGTGGAATGCTTTCAGGGCGTCGAGCACCTTGTTGGCGCTGGCGCGGTCCAGGTTGGCCGTCGGTTCGTCGGCCAGGATGATCTGCGGCCGGTTGACGATGGCGCGCGCGATCGACACGCGCTGCTGCTCGCCGCCCGACAGCGACAGCGGTCGCGCCATGGCGCGGTCCAGCAGTCCCACCTTGTCGAGCGCGGCGCGCGCGCGCTGTTCGGCGGCCGCCTTGTGGGCGCCGACGACGAGCAGCGGCAGCATGACGTTGGCCAGGATGGAGCGGTCGTTGAGCAATTTTTGCTGCTGGAAGATCAGGCCCATGTTACGGCGCAAAAACGGCACGCCGGCCGGCTTGATCTTCGCCATGTCCTGGCCATTGACGATCAGCTTGCCCGACGTGGGGCGTTCCATGGCGGCGATCATTTTCAGCAAGGTGGATTTGCCTGCGCCGGACGGGCCAGCCAGGAACACCAGCTCGCCCTTGGCAATACTGAGCGAAATGTCGCTGAGCGCCACGGCATCGGGGGAGTATTGCTTGGAGACGTGCTGAAATTCAATCATGTATGGGCTTATCCGAGCAGCGCTTCGACAAATTCGGCAGCCACGAAAGGCTGCAAGTCTTCAATTTTCTCACCGATGCCGATGAAATACACGGGCACGGGACGTACGCGGGCAATTGCCGCCAGCACGCCGCCCTTGGCGGTACCGTCCAGCTTGGTGATTACCAGGCCGCTCAACTGCAGGGCATCGTCGAAGGCCTTCACTTGCGTGAGGGCATTCTGGCCCGTGTTGCCGTCGATGACGAGCAAGGTTTCATGCGGTGCGCCATCCATGCCCTTGCCGATCACGCGCTTGATTTTCTTCAATTCTTCCATCAGGTGCAACTGCGTCGGCAAGCGGCCCGCCGTGTCGACCATGACCACGTCGATGCCGCGCGCTTTCGCCGATTGCACGGAGTCGTAGGCCACGGCGGCCGGGTCGCCCGATTCCTGCGAAATCACGGTGACGTTGTTGCGTTCGCCCCAGACCATCAGCTGTTCGCGCGCGGCGGCACGGAAGGTGTCGCCCGCGGCCAGCAGCACGGACTGGTTGTTCGACTGCATGTGCTTGGCCAGCTTGCCGATGGTGGTGGTCTTGCCGGCGCCATTTACGCCGGAAATCATCATCACCAGCGGCTTGTGGCGGCCCAGCTCGAAGCGCTTTTCCAGCGGCGAGAGCAGGTCGATCAGCAGCACTTTCAGGGCGGCCTTGACGGCGGCCGCGTCGAGCAGCTTGTCTTCCTTGACCCTCTTCTTCAGTTCCGTCAGCAGGAATTCCGTGGCGTCGATACCGGCGTCGGACATCAGCAGCGCCGCTTCCAGCTCTTCGTACAGGGCGTCGTCGATCTTCGCGCCGACAAACAGCACGGACAGGGTGTTCGAGGTTTTCGACAGGCCTGCCTTGAGGCGCGTCATCCACGATTTTTTCTCGGGTTCGGCGGCCACGATCACGGGTACGAGCTCGGCCGGCGCACCGCTCAGGGGCGTAGCGGCAGGCTGCGGGGCAGGCGGCGTGGCGGCGGGAAGGACGAGAGGCTCGGCTGGTGCAGCCTCGGGAGCGATGGGTTTTTTCTTGAAGAAACTAAACATGGATGTGTGGTGGCGGGTGCTGACCTAAGGCCCGGCGGCGCCGGACACTGTGTTACGGGCTATTCTACCAGAGCGCGCCCGGCCCTTCATGCTTTACTGTTCGATTGGCAACATTGCGCCGCTATCCACGGAGATCGCCGCAGTTGCCGCGCTTTTCAGCCGGTTCAGTGGGTTTGCAGGGCCAGTGCCTGGTGGCGGCGGCGCCAGTCGGCGATGCTTTCGTCGACTTGCCGCAGGTCCAGCACATGCAAAAAGTGTGGCGGCTGCCTGGTCAGCACAGGACTGCGTCCGCCGGCCCACAATTCCATGTTGGGCGGCAAGCTTGCGTGCAGCTGCTGCAGGCTGTCGCGCGTCTGGCGTTGCTTGCTGGCGCTGGAAAACGACAGCGCCACGATGTCCGCCCGTTGCGCGCGGGCGGCCGCGACGATGTCCGTCAGCGGCGTTTCCACGCCCAGCGACATGCAATGGGCGCCGGCCGCCGCGCACAGCGCCTCGGCCATCAGCAGCCCCAGGCCATGACGCTCCTGCGGCAAGGTACTGAGGACGATGCGTGGAGAGCGCGTGGACGGGCTGCTTGCTTGTGGCAGGGAAAAGATGGCGTGGCGCATCACCGTTTGCAAGGTTTCGCTGTACAGATGCTCCTCATACACGGCCAGTTCGCCGCAAGCCCACGCTTCGCCCACCATGCCGGTGAGGGGGGCGATGACGTCGATGGTGAACGCTTTCAGGCCCAGCACGGCCAGCGCCTTGCGCAGGGCGTCGCCCAGTTCTGCCATCTGGTGGCCACGGCACAGGGACAGGTAGTGTTCGAGCTGGGGGGCTGGCGTTGACGGCGCCGCGCTGCTGGCGCTGGCCAGCTGCTGCAATTGCACGGTGCTGTGCTGCATGATTTTGCCCGGGCGGAATCCGAGGTCCAGCAAGCGCTTGACCATGCGCAACTTCTGCACTTGCTCGGCCGGGTAGCTGCGCTCGCCAAAGGCGTCGCGCTGGGGCTGGGGAAAGGCGTAGCGGCGCTCCCACACACGCAAGGTTTCCTTGGCCAGTCCGGTATCGCGTTCGACATCGCTGATGCTGAAGGCGGAAGTAGGTTGCAGGTCAGTATCCATACCAGAGTGGCTTTGCTCGCATGCGGAAGAACGTGGCATGCATTTTACGCCTTCCGCCGCCCCATACCAAATAGCTGAATCCGATTGGAAATCGCGGGCGTATGAGTTTTGGAGCGGCTCGCACACTCATTGACATGAATCAATATTTCATCGATTATCCATGAAGCTGATTTTGTCCAGGACAAACTTAATGCAGGTGTACTCATGAAAATTGCCGTCGTCGGAGCAGGAATCGCAGGTTTGTCGTGTGCCTATCGCCTGGCGCAATCGGGCCGGGACGTCACCTTGTACGAGGCGGGCGACTATTTTGGCGGCCACAGCCATACGGTGGATGTCACGCTCGATGGCATCACGCATGGCGTCGACACGGGTTTTCTCGTGTTTAACCACGCCACGTATCCGCACCTGGTGCAACTGTTCCAGGAACTGGGCGTCGAAGCGGCCGACAGCGACATGTCGTTTTCCGTGAAGATGCCGCTGGGCGCGACGCCGGACGCCCGCGTGCTGGAATGGGCGGGCGCCAATCTGGACACCGTGTTTGCCCAGCGCAGCAATCTGCTGCGCCCCGCCTTTCTGCGCATGTTGCGCGACATTTTGCGCTTCAACCGCCAGGCCAGCGCCCTGGCCACGGCCGCCTTGCCGGCGCCGGCCCTGCCGCTGGGTGAGTTTCTCGACCTGCACGGCTATGGCGACGAGTTCCGCCACTGGTATCTGTTGCCGATGGCCGCCTGCATCTGGTCGTGTCCGGCGCGCCAGATGCTGGCCTTTCCCTTGGCCACCTTCATCCGTTTCTGCCACAACCATGGCTTGCTGCAAGTGAGCGACCGGCCGCAATGGCGCACGGTGCGGGGCGGCTCGCGCGTGTACGTGGAAAAATTGCTGGCAGGCATCCCACAGCAGCGCCTGGCTTGCCCCGTGCTGGCCGTGCGCCGCCAGCAGCACGGTGGCGCGCGCATGGTCGAGCTGCAGACGGCCGCCGGCGTCGACCACGTCGACCACGTCGTGCTCGCTTGCCATAGCGACCAGTCGCTGGCCCTGCTGGGAGACATCCGCGACGACGAGCGCTCCGTGCTCGAAGCCGTGCGCTACCAGCCCAACCGCGCGGTACTGCATACGGATGCGTCCTGCCTGCCGCAGCGCCGCCGTGCCTGGTCGGCCTGGAATTACCAGGGCCGGCCGGCCGCGCACGGTGATGCGCCGCAAGTGTGCGTGCATTATTTGCTGAACCAGTTGCAGCCTTTGCCCTTCACCACGCCTGTCATCGTTTCGCTCAATCCGCTCGACGAGCCCGATCCGGCAAGCATCATCGACGAGTTTTCGTATGCCCATCCCGTGTTCGATGGCGCGGCCATTGCGGCCCAGGCGCGCCTGGCCAGCTTCCAGGGCGCGCAGCACACGTGGTTCGCGGGCGCCTGGACTGGCTACGGCTTCCATGAAGACGGCTTGAAGTCGGGCCTGGCCGTGGCCGAAGCACTCAATGGCCTGGCGTCGGCGGAGCTTGGCCATGCCGCGTGATCCCACGCAGCCGCTCCGGCCGCAGCCCCAGCTGTGCCTGGGACGGGTGCGCCATGCGCGGCTGCGTCCGCGCGCGCATGCCTTTGCTTACGGCATGTTTTATTTGCGTTTGCCCTTGCGCAGCCTGGGCGCGCACGATTTTGCTGCCCGTTTGATTTCGCGCAACGGCGCCAATGTGCTGTCCTTCCGCGACAGCGACCACGGCGATGGCACGACGCCGCTGCTGGACTGGATCGACGGCTTGCTGCGCCAGCATGGCGTGGTCGACGCGGGCGGCGAAATCTGGCTGCAAACCATGCCGCGCATGTTCGGCTATGTCTTCAATCCCGTCAGTTTCTGGTTTTGCCACGGGCTTGACGGTGAGCTGCGGGCCGTGCTCTGCGATGTGCGCAATACCTTTGGCGAGCGCCATTTGTACTTGCTCGAGCAGGGCGGCGCGATTGCCTTTGGCAGCGAACTGGTCGCCAAGAAAATTTTCCACGTGTCGCCGTTTTGCAAGGTGGAAGGCCAGTACCGCTTCCGTTTCCTGCGCAATCAGGCTCAGGGCGGCGAGCGCCACCTGGCCAGGGTCGATTACGACGACCTCGACGGTCCGCTGCTGCAAACGAGCTTGTCCGGCACGGCGCAGCCGCTGCGCGATGGCGCCATCGCCTGGGCCTTGCTGCGCTATCCCCTGATGACGTTCGGCGTGATGGCGCGCATCCATTGGCAAGCCTTGCGCCTGTGGCTGCGCCGCGTGCCGTTTTTCAGCAAACCCCACCCTCCACAAGAAAAGGTGTCCCGATGAGCTCCGATTCCCTGCCGACCGGCCTGCATGCGCGCAGCAGTTCCACTCCCGTGCATGTGCATGACCATCGTGACATGCCCGCTGCCGGGCGCATGATTGTGCGCCTGCTGGAAAAATTGCAATATGGCGCTTTGCGCCTGCGCACGCCTGATGGCAGCATCTTGCTGTACGGCGATGGCAGCCACCCCGTCACCCTGGACTTGCACAACTGGCGCCTGTGTGCGGCCGTCCTGCGCTCGGGCGACATCGGCTTTGCCGAAACGTTTATCGCGGGGGACTGGCGCACGGACAATTTGCCGGGCCTGATCGAATTGATGATACGCAACCGTGCGCACATCGAATCCCTGATCTACGGCAACTGGTGGGGCAACCTGATCTATAAGGTGCGCCATCTGCTGCACCGCAATTCGCGTGCCGGCAGCAAGAAGAATATCCACGCCCATTACGACATCGGCAACGCCTTTTACCAGTTGTGGCTGGACCCGTCGATGACGTATTCGAGCGCGCTGTTCACCGAAGGCGCCAGCCTGGAGCAGGCGCAAGGTGCCAAATACCGGCGCATCGCCGATCAACTGCAACTGCAACCGGGCCAGCGCGTGCTGGAAATCGGCTGCGGCTGGGGCGGCTTTGCGGAAACGGCGGCGCGCAGCTACGGCGCCCACGTGACGGGCCTGACCTTGTCGACCGAACAGCTGGCCTATGCGCGCCAGCGCCTGCACGATGCGGGGCTGGCAGGGCAGGCCGACCTGCAGCTGTGCGATTACCGCGACAGCCATGGCCAGTACGACGCCATCGCCTCGATCGAGATGTTCGAAGCCGTGGGACAAAGCTACTGGCCCGGCTATTTCGAGTGTGTGGCGCGCAACCTGAAGCCGGGCGGACGCGCCTGCATTCAGACCATCGTCATCGCTGACGAACTGTTCGAGCGCTACAGCAAGAGCACGGATTTCATTCAACAGTACATTTTCCCGGGCGGCATGCTGCCTTCGCCGGCCGGGTTTCGCCGCGCCGCCGAGGCGCAGGGCTTGCGCGTGGAAGACGCTTTCAGCTTTGGCCTCGATTACGCGGAAACCTTGCGCCAGTGGCGCGCCAGCTTCCTGGCCCAGCGCGCGGCGCTGGAAAAGCAGGGTTTCGATGGCCGTTTCCTGCTCACCTGGGAGTTTTACCTCGCGTATTGCGAGGCCGCCTTCCAGGCGCACAACACGGATGTGATGCAATTTACCCTGATCAAGGACTGACCATGCGCCGCCTGCTTGCCACTGTTGTGCTGTCATTGACCATGTTGGGCGCCGCTGCCGCGCCGCCAGCCTTTATCGCTGCCGACGTACCCGAGGCCCGCCTGGCGGGCGAGGGCGAATACACGTGGTTCGGCATGCGTATTTACCGCGCGCAACTTTGGGTGGGACCGCAAGGCTACCAGGGTACGGCATCCGAATCGGCGCCGTTTGTACTGGAACTGCGCTACGCGCGCGCGCTCGACGGCAAGAAAATCGCCGAAGCCAGCTACGAACAGATGCAGAAAATCGGCGCGGGCACGCCGGAGCAGCGCCTGGCCTGGCTGGCCACCATGCAGCGCATCTTTCCTGACGTCAAGGAAGACCAGCGCATCGCAGGCGCCTACCGGGCGGGCATCGCGCCCGGTGTGCGTTTTTATCTCGATGGCAAGGTGCTGGCCGACGTGACGGATGGCGACTTCGCGCGCGCCTTCTTTGCCATCTGGCTGTCGCCGTCGAGCACGGCGCCGAAGCTGCGCGCGGCCTTGCTGCAGAGTGCGGCGCCGCTGCCATGAACGCCGGGGCCAGCGCCTTGACCTTGCCTGCCTTGTTCAGTTATGGCCTGTTCGGCCTGCCGTTGGCCATGCTGGCGCTGCCCATCTATATATATGTGGCGCCGTTTTATGCGCAGCGCAGCAGTCTTGACCTGGCGCAAATCGGTGCCGTGCTGCTGGCGGCACGCATCGCCGCCGCCTTCATCGATCCTGCCCTCGGTGTCTGGATGGCGCGTGGCGGGCGCAGCTATGCAATATATGTTGGCGCCTCGCTGCCCTTGCTGCTGCTGGGCTTTGCTGCCCTGTTCCATCCGCCGGCCATGCGGGAAGCTGCCACCCTGGCCTGGTTCCTGGCCGCCCTGCTGCTCGTGTATGCCGCCTATGGCCTGGCCGGCATCGCGCACCAGAGCTGGGGCGCGGCCCTGAGCCAGCTGCGCGCGCAGCGGGCGCGGGTGACGGCCGTGCGCGAAGGCTGCGGCTTGCTCGGCGTGATCCTGGCAGCGGGGCTCACTTCCGTGCTCGGCTATGACGGCTTGTCGCTGGCCTTTGCCGTCTGCCTGCTGGCGGCGGGTGCGCTGCTGCTGGCGCGCGCGCCGCGTCCGGTGTTGCGCCAAGGCCCGCAGGCGCTGCCCGCTGGCGCCTGGCGTCTGCCGTTTCGCCAGCGCGCCTTTCGCTGGCTGTTTGCCGTCTTGCTCGTCAATGGCGTGGCAGCCGCCATTCCCGCCACCCTGTTCCTCTTCTTTGCCACTGACTACTTACGCCTGGGCCATTACGCAGGGCCGTTCCTGATCGTCTACTTTTGCGCGGCGGCCGCCTCGATGCCCGTGTGGGTGGCCCTGGCGCGACGCTTTGGCGAAGCCCGTGCCTGGTGTGGTGCCATGCTGCTGGCCGCAACCGTGTTTGTCTGGGCGTATGGCCTGGGCGCGGGTGCCGCCTGGGGTTTTGCCGCGATCTGTCTGCTGTCGGGCCTGGCGCTGGGCGCCGACCTGGCCTTGCCGCCGGCCCTGCTGGCAGGGCTGATCGGCGCGGCCGGCCATGCCGGGCGGCACGAAGCGGCGTATTTCGGCTGGTGGAACTGGGGCGTGCAGATGAGTCTGGCGTTGGCGGCCGGCATCGCCTTGCCCCTGCTGGCCTGGCTCGGCTATGTGCCGGGCAGCAGCAAAGGCTTGCCGGCCCTGGCTGCCGCCTACGCCTTGCTGCCCTGCGCCTTGAAACTGCTGGCGGCGTTACTGTTGTGGCGTGCACCCTTGCAACATATATATAGTGACCACCTGGAGAATCGCGCATGCGCTTCATGAGTTATTGCAAACGCCGTTTGCCGCTGGCGGTCCTGATGCTGGCGCTGGCCGCCTGCTCCACGCCGCCCACGCCGGCCACGTATGCGCAGGAATTGCCCATACTGGATCTGCAACAGTATTTCAATGGCACGCTCGATGCCCACGGCATCTTCCAGGACCGCTCCGGCAAGGTGGTCAAGCGCTTCACCGTGGTGATGCGCGCCAGCTGGGTGGGCGAGACGGGCACCCTGGATGAAGACTTCACGTATTCGGATGGCAGCCGCCAACGGCGCGTGTGGACCTTGCGCAAGACGGCGCCCGGGCGCTTCATCGGCACGGCGCCCGACGTGATCGGGGAAGCCATCGGCGAAGTGGCCGGCAATGCGCTGCGCTGGCAATACGTGCTGGCGTTGCCCGTCGATGGCACGGTTTACCACGTCGACTTCGAGGACTGGATGTTCCTGATGGATGACAAGGTCATGCTGAACCGCGCCGCCATGAGCAAGTTCGGCTTCAGCCTGGGCGCCGTCACTTTATCGTTCAGCAAGCGTCCGCAGGCGGCCCCATGAATCGCAAGGTTACCAGCTGGGCCGGCAAGCGCGTATGGATCATCGGCGCTTCCAGCGGCATCGGTGCCGCGTGCGCCACCTTGTTGCTGGAGCAGGGCGCCAGCGTGGCCTTGTCAGCCCGCCATCGCGCCAGCCTCGAGCGGCTGTGCGAGGGACAGGCGCTGGCGCAGGCATTGCCGCTCGATATCACCCAGCACGCGCAGCTGCGGGCCGTCTGCGTAGAATTGCAGCAGCAGTGGACGCATATCGACCTGATACTGGTGGTCGCCGGCGGCTATCAGGCGATGCGCGCCGATAGCTTCGACCTTGAGGCAGCCCAGGGCTTGCTGGCCCTGAATGTGGGCGGCGTCTTCAATTGCCTGGAGCAGGCATTGCCGTGGCTATTGCGCCAGGGCAGTGGCGGCATCGGCATCGTCGCTTCGGTGGCCGGTTATGGCGGCTTGCCCAAGGCGCTCGCGTACGGCGCCAGCAAGGCGGCGCTGATCAACCTGACGGAGTCGCTGTACCTGGACTTGCATCCGCGCGGCATCGGCGTGTACCAGATCAATCCCGGCTTTGTCGCCACGCCCTTGACGGCGGACAACGATTTCACCATGCCGGCCCTGATGACGGCGCGTGACGCGGCCGCCGCCATGCTCGACGGCATCGAGCGGGGCCAGTTCCACATCCACTTTCCCAAGCGCTTTACCAATGTCATGCGCCTGGCGCGGCTGTTGCCGTACCGCGCCTATTTTTGGCTGATCCGGAAGGTGACGGGCGTATGAGCACAAGCATGCTGGACACGGAAGGCGTGGAAGAGGCGCTGGCGCGCCTGGTGGCGTTTTACGAACACCTGAGTCTGGAGGGCCTGGCCCAGCTGGGCGCCGTGTATGCGCCAGACGCCCATTTCAAGGACCCGTTCAATGAGGTGGTGGGGCATGCCGCCATCCTGGCCATCTTCGAGCATATGTTCGTGCAAGTCGATGCGCCACGGTTTGTCGTGCTGGAAAGCCTGGGGCAGGGACAGCAAGCGTTCCTGACGTGGGAGTTTCGCTTCCGCATGAAACGCCTGGTATCTGGCGAACAGTGCATTCGTGGCGCAACCCATGTGCGTTTCGATAGGCAGGGACGGGTGGTAATGCACCGCGATTATTGGGATGTGGCGGAAGAATTGTATGAAAAACTGCCGGTGCTGGGCCCTTTCATGCGCATGCTCCGCCGCGCAAGCCAGCGTTAAGGCTGATTCTTGATGCTTATAAGCAAAAAATGCGAAAAAGAAAAAGTAAATTGTGTGATATTGGGGCGGCGAAAACTTGATTTCGGTCAATGTGTCGTTTTTTAGACACAAATATGTCGAAATATTGAGAAGGCAACATTGTAAGAATTTGTTTCAACTGATGCGCAATTTGCAAGCAAGAGTCGTCCTCATCGGTTCTAGGCGGGTGGCTGAAGAGTTAGCCGGAAAACATGAAAAACATTTCTATGTGAGCAATTTAAATTACCGGAAAGTCAGTAATTGTGTTGATACTCTGCCTATTTTCCTGACGCGCGCGCCGACGTCAAAAATGGCGTCTACGCCCCTGAATAATGCGGCAACGCACCAAAACAGGGCGTGATATTTCCCGTTTTTGGGCATCCGGCAGCAAACATTGGCGATGCCGTGTATGCTTCGTTCCGTTTATCCATTATCGCCTGACAAATTGTGCGCTTTGTCGCGTAAATCATGCAGGGTAAATGATGGGTAAAGCATGTTGATGTTTTAATCACGCGCCTGATACTGTTGCACTAATACAACGGGTGTCGACAAGGCATGCGCTATGATGGAATGGTCAATCAGGCCAATGCATTGGTTGGCAAGGGGCACTGGCTCTGTCGCGTAGTACGGTTGGCGATGGTCGGGATGCCTGAAAAAGCCCTCGGCCTGGTACCGGAAGTAACATGTTGGAACTTGATGGAATGTGAAACGGTCGTTATAGTGCCGCTTCCGGTGCCCTTTGAGCACCGAACCGGCGCATCAAAATATGGTCGCTCTGCAGCCTTCAAGCTTATCGGTGCAATAGCGTGCCGATACCGATGTGAATTGTTCCCCTGACCGGAACAGCAATGTGGCAGGTGGAGACCTTGCCCTCACTCATAAAAAGCGCTCTGTTAGAGCGCAGCTCGAGATGCATAGGCTGTATTACTTTTTGCTTCAAAATTAAAGGAAATCGCAATGAAAAAAACTCTGATCACCCTGGCAGTTCTGGCAGCAGCCACTGGCGTAGCCCAAGCTCAATCGAGCGTTGTTATCTACGGTACCGTTGACGCTGGTTTCGTCAGCGAGCGCGGCGGCGCAGCCGGCACCACCAACAAAGTAGACAGCGGCATTGCTTCGGCTTCCCGTCTGGGCTTCAAAGGCACCGAAGATCTGGGCAACGGCCTGTCGGCTCTGTTCGTTCTGGAAGCTGGTTTCGGTGTTGACAGCGGCTCGCAAGGTAAAAACGAAGCCCTGTTCGGTCGTCAATCGTACGTAGGTCTGAGCAGCAAAACGACCGGTACCCTGACCCTGGGTCGTCAATACACGCCTTGGTACAACACCCTGTCGAAAGTTGCTGATCCATTCGCAGTGGGCTACGCTGGTTCCGCCAAGAACCTGTTCCCAGCGAACACCCGCACCAGCAACACCGTGCTGTACACCTCGCCAAACTTCAACGGCTTTGACGCTGATGTGGCTTACACCTTCGGCGAACAAGCTGATTCGAACAAATACGGCCGTCAAATCGGCGCGTCGGCTGGCTACTCGAACGGTCCTTTGAACGCACGTCTGGCTTACAACACCACCAGCAACGAATCCGCTATCAGCAACAAAGGTAGCGCACGTAACTGGTTGGCTGCAGCTAACTACGACTTCGCAGTTGCCAAGGCTTTCCTGGCATACGGCGTCAACAAAGGCGACAACAGCGCAACCTACAACTCGGGTCTGAGCAACACCAACGCAGTTGTTGCTGGTCAAGCTTTCGGCACCACCGGCAGCCTGAACGCCTACGGCTACCGCGCCGCTGCTCCTAGCACCGACAGCGCTAACCTGCTGGTCGGCGCAACCGTACCAGTTGGCCCAGCTGGCACCGTGATGGCTTCGTACATCAAGACCAACGACAAAGGCATCGCTAACGCTGATGCTGATCAATGGGCACTGGGTTACTCCTACGCTCTGTCGAAGCGCACCAGCACCTACGCTTCGTACGCTAAGATCAAGAACAAAAACGGCGCAGCTTACACCGTTGGTAACAACAGCAACATCGGTTCGGGCGACAAAGCCTTCAACGTTGGTGTTCGTCACTCGTTCTAATATTCGCGCAAGCGAAGCTTAGTACCGCTGCCAGCATCCCTTCGGGGATGCTGATAAGCAAGGAAACGCGCTGTCTGGCTTCGGCCTGGCGGCGCGTTTTTGCATGTGCGGCGCCAGTTATAATGACGCCGTTACTCAAGTAAAGGAATGCCATGTATTCATTCACCTCGCCGCGCCTGGCCGCCTTGCTGGCCGCGCTGCTGCTTGCTGGCGCCACGGGCGCCGCTGTCGCTGCCGTCAAGGGCAAGAAGCCGGCTGGACTGGAGCGCTACGGCGTGGCCGTCTACTCCGACCTGTGCCTGCAAAAGGATAGCGGCGAAATCGGCGGCCAGCGCGTGACGCTGCACCGCTTTGCCGAAGCCGATTCCGTCATCTATGAATTCACGGCCGGCGCCCTGAGCTGGCCCATCGTGGCCAACGACGTCAACCTGGACGCCGCCACGGGCGCCTTCGATTTCACTATCGCCGGCGCCGACAGCGAAGAGCGCACCATCGTCGGCAAGTTTTCCAAAGATGGCCAGACCCTGACCCTGGAAGGCGATTACTGCGGCGGCAACGTGCGCATGCCGATGAAACTGAGCCGCGTGCGCGATTTCGGCCGTCCCCTGAAGCATTGCACGCCATGCCCGCCGGTGCCGCAAGCGCCCGCCGAGGCAGCGCCTGCCGAGGAAAGCGCGCCCGTGCCCGCCGCCTGAGCGATTGCTGCGGTTAAAAAGAAAAAGGCCCGGTATCGACCGGGCCTTTGTTATTTCTCGCCTTGCAGGAGGCTTATTTGGCGGCCTGCGCCTTTTCCGCCGTGGCGCGGATGGTGGCCAGCGTCGCGTTCGGCGTGATCAGGTTGCCGTCGTAGCGCAGCTCGATCAAGGCCGGCAAGTTGTTGGCCTTGGCGTGCTCCAGCGCCCGTTGCAGGGCAGGGGCGAACTCTTCTGTCGTATTCACCACTTCGCCATGCGCGCCATACGCTTGCGCCAACGCCGCAAAATCCGGATTGTGCAGGGTCGTGCCCGACACGCGGCCCGGGTAGTCGCGCTCCTGGTGCATGCGGATGGTGCCGAACATCTGGTTATTGAAGACGATGATGACCACACCTGCCTGGTATTGCACGGCCGTGGCCAGCTCCTGGCCATTCATCATGTATTCGCCATCGCCGGCGAACGTGATCACGGTGCGCTCCGGGTGTACGATCTTCGCCGCCACGCCGGACGGCACGCCGTAGCCCATGGCGCCGTTGGTTGGTGCCAGCTGGGTGCGCATGCCGCCGTAGCGATAAAAACGGTGCGCCCACGAGGCGTAATTGCCGGCGCCGTTCGTCAGGATGGTGTCAGCGGGGGCCTGCGCCATGATTTCTTGCGTGACTTGCCACAGGTCCAGCGGCGCCTGGCCATCCTGGAAGATGGGCGGGCGCTCCTGGTAGGCGGCCAGCTCGGCCTTGGCTTCGGCTGGCGTATGCTGCCAGGCGGATGCATCGACGGGCGCCATGGCGGCCAGCATGGCGCAGACTTGCGGCATGCCGCTGTTGATCATCAGCTCGGCCTGGTAAACGCTGCCCAGTTCCTCGGCATCCGTATGGATGTGCACCAGGCGCTGGCGCGGCACGGGCGAGTCGAACAGGGTGTAACCGCCTGTCGTCATTTCGCCCAGGCGCGGGCCGATGGCGATGACCAGGTCGGCGTTTTTCACGCGCGCGGCCAGTTTCGGGTTGATGCCGATGCCGACGTCGCCGATGTAGTTCGGGTGGGCGTTGTCGAGCAAGTCCTGGAAGCGGAAGGCGCAGGCGACGGGCAGGTGGTTGCTTTCCGCGAACTGCTGCAGGTCGGCGCACGCTTGCGGCGTCCAGGTGGTACCTCCCAGCAAGACCAGCGGCTGCTTCGCGGTCGTCAGCATGCCGCGCAACTGCTGCAATTGGGCATCCGATGGCGCCGCCTGCACGGGCTGGTAGGCGCGCGTGTCGGCCACCGTGGCCAGCGCAATGAGCATGTCTTCCGGCAGGGCCAGCACGACGGGGCCGGGACGGCCGCTGGTGGCAACCTGGAAGGCGCGCGCCAGGTATTCGGGAATGCGCTCGGCGCGGTCGATCTGCGCCACCCACTTGGCCATCTGGCCGTACATGCGACGGTAGTCGATTTCCTGGAATGCTTCGCGGTCGACGAAATCATTGCCCACCTGGCCGATGAACAGGATCATCGGCGTGGAATCCTGGTAGGCCGTGTGCACGCCGATCGAGGCGTTGGTGGCGCCCGGACCCCGCGTGACGAAGCAGATGCCCGGCTTGCCCGTCAGCTTGCCGTAGGCTTCGGCCATGAAGGCGGCGCCGCCTTCCTGGCGGTTGATTATGAAGCGGATGCCCGAATCGTGCAGGGCATCGAGCACGTCGAGGTAGCTTTCGCCAGGCACGCCAAAGGCGGTGTCGACACCGTGGATCTGCAGGGCATCGACCAGGATCTGGCCGCCGGTACGGGGTTGTTGCGTCATGTTCGGCTCTTTATATTCTAGTGGGTGGCAAAGAAATGGGGCAAGCGGTGCGCATGCGCCTGCATGCAAGCAGCTTGCCTCATTCTATGTGAGCCGATTTGGCCCGGCTTTTGAAATGGCGACACCGAATTACACAATCCCCCGGGCCGGGACCCGACGAGGGGCCCGGCGAGCGGTGTCGCGCGTGCACAGGCCTTTTTGCAGAAACATGCTGCGGCGCGGTACAATGGCGGGTGAAGCAGGCCAGACAGTCGCTGGCCGGCGCAGCAATGCGCTGGCGGGAGGAAGGTCCGGACTCCATAGAGCGGGGTGACGGTTAACGGCCGTCCGTCGAAAGCCGCAAGGTATAAGGCGAGGAATAGGGCCACAGAGACGAGCGTATTAAGTTACGGTGAAACGCGGTAACCTCCACCTGGTGCAATTTCAAATAGGCACGCGATGATGCTGCTCGCGGAGCGTGCGGGTAGAAAGCTTGAGCGCCCGAGTAATCTGGCGCCTAGAGGAATGACTGTCATAGCGCCAACCTGCAAGGGAAGGCGCCGTAACAAAATCCGGCCTACCGGCCTGCTTCACTTGAATTCCTGTTTCCTGGCTTGCCAGGGAGCGTATCGCCCGCAGCGTTTTTCATGCTGTGCGCCGTCCAAAAAGCCCCCGCAACGGGGCTTTTTTTGTTTCTAAAAATATAGCATCCACGATAAAGTTGTATAGACAACTAAAAATGAACAATTGGTTAAAGTTTCCTGTTTACAATTAATTGCTGCGTTGCAAAAATAGTTTTCCTGTGACAGGCCAGGCCCGGAAAACAGGGGCGATACGCGCCAAGGATGATTTTCTTTTGCTTTAAACCAAGTCTTTTCCGATGCTTGATTGCTGTTGTGTCCGGATGACGAAACTATTGTCATGTGTCAACTAACTGTAAAAAATTCAATTTTTTGATTTCGTTTTTTTCGATGTTTACGGTAGGAAAACACATGTGTGCAGATGAGGTAGCACATTCACTATCTTTCATAAGTATCTAATTTATCGATATATTTTTATTTGAGACTCCTTCAACGATATGCGCTAAGTCCTTAATTTCATTAATAAAATTCCTGTTTTGCCAATCGGAAACCGCTTGACCACTATCTTTGCTTCCTCTAAAGTGGGCAACTGTGTGAAAAAGTGTGTTTTTGTGGGAAATTTTCCCTTTTCATCGCGATGCGCAAGCGTCGCAACCCAAGCTCAAAAAGGTCTTCCGTGTTTCAAGGCGCGTCCGCAATCAATCTCGATGCCAAAGGCAGGATGTCTATCCCTGCCAAGCACCGTGACGCGCTGGCGATTCAATGCGAAGGCCGCTTGACACTCACCAAACACCCCGATGGCTGCCTGCTGTTTTTTCCCCGTCCCGTGTGGGAAAGCCACCGCCAGCAAATCGCCGCCTGGCCCATGTCGGCGCGCGCCTGGCAGCGCATCTTCCTCGGCAACGCCGTCGACGTCGAGCTGGACTCGGCCGGCCGCGTGCTGATCTCGCCCGAATTGCGCAACGCCGTCGGACTGGCGCGCGAAGTCATGATGATCGGCATGGGCAGCCACTTTGAAATATGGGATGCCGCCAAGTTGGCCGACAAAGAACAGCAGGCGATCGATGCCGGCACCCCCGATGTACTTTCCAATTTTTCTTTCTAAGGCTCCGTAATGACACAACTCACGGTGCCGGAATTTCAGCATCGCACGGTGCTGCTCGATGAAGCGGTCGATGCGCTCGACCTGTCGGGCGACCGCGCGCACGGCATTTATGTCGATGGCACGTTTGGCCGCGGCGGCCATAGCCGATTGATCTTGTCGCGCCTGGCGCCCGACGCGCGCCTGATCGGCTTCGACAAGGATTTGCAAGCCATCGCCACGGCCGAACAGATCGGCGACCCCCGCTTTGAAATCGTCCACGACAGTTTTGCCACCATGACGGCCAGCCTGGCCGAACGCGGCGTGCAGCAGGTCGATGGCATCCTGCTTGACCTGGGCATCTCGTCGCCGCAAGTCGACGACGCGGCGCGCGGTTTCAGCTTCCGCAACGACGGACCGCTGGACATGCGCATGGATACCACGCGCGGCATCTCCGCGGCCGAATGGCTGGCGGTGGAAACCGAGCAGAATTTAGAGAAAGTGATACGCGATTATGGGGAAGAACGGTTTGCTTTTCAGATTGCAAAGGCGATTGTTGCTGGCCGGGCAGTCCAGCCAATTTCAAGCACACGACAGCTTGCCGGCATCGTGGCAGGCGCCGTCAAGACCCGCGAGAAGGGTAAGGACCCCGCTACCCGCACCTTTCAGGCCATACGCATTTTCATTAACAAAGAGCTCGAGGATCTCGAGATCGGTCTGAGCCAGGCGTATGCCTGCCTGGCGCCCGGCGCGCGCATGGCCGTGATCAGTTTTCACTCGCTGGAAGACCGCATGGTCAAGCGCTTCTTCGCCTCGAAGGCGAACGTGGAGCAGCCTGACCGCCGCCTGCCGATCCGCGCGGTCGACTTGCCGCAGCCGGAAATGAAGCTGATTTCGAAGATGAAGCCATCCGATGCCGAGATCGAGGGCAATCCGCGCTCGCGTTCGGCCGTGATGCGCGTGGCGCAGCGTTTGCCCATTCCAGTTCGTGGCGGCGCCCGATGACTGGCAAGCTGTGTGTCGTGCTGTCGGCCCTGCTGGTGTGCTGCGGCCTGTCGCTGGTGAATGCGCAGTATCAGTCGCGCCACTTGCTGATCGACCTGGAGCGCGCGCAAGCGCTGTCGCGCCAGCTCGACATCGACTGGGCGCAACTGCAGCTGGACCAGTCCACTTTGGGCAAGCATGAACGCATCGAATCGATCGCGCGGCGCGACCTGAGCATGACGCCGCTGACGGCGGCGCGTACGCAATACCTGACGGAGGGCGAATAATGAAGTTGGGCGGTAATAGCAACGGCCGGGTGGCGGCATCGAAAGGCGTGCCATTCTCGAAGAACCCCGTACTGGCGGTGCGTCTGCCCGTCTGGCGTTCTCGCGTCGTGCTGTTCCTGCTGTTCTTCGCTTTCGCCGGCTTGGGCGCGCGCGCCCTGTGGCTGCAGGGCGTATCGACGCAGTTCCTGCAAAAGCAGGGCAAGGCGCGCTATGAGCGCACCCTGGAATTGCCGGCCACGCGCGGCAAGATCACCGACCGCAATGGCCAGGTGCTCGCCTCGTCCGTCCCCGTGAAAGCCATCTGGGCCATTCCCGACGACGTGCTGCAGGCATCACCGGAAAAAATCAATGCGCTGGCCGGCCTGCTGGAAATGAATGTCAACGAATTGCGCAAGAAACTCGATTCGGACCGCAGCTTCGTCTACCTGAAACGCCAGGTCGAGATGGACGTGGCCGACAAGATTTCCAAGCTGGGGATCGACGGCATCGACGAGCGCAAGGAATACAAGCGCTTCTATCCACAGGGTGAAGTGATGACCCACGTGGTGGGCTTTACCAACGTGGAAGACGTGGGCCAGGAAAGCATGGAACTGGCGCAGCAGAAAACCCTCGTCGGCACCACCGGCAGCCGCCGCGTGATCAAGGACCGCCTGGGCCACATCGTCGAAGACATCGGCTTCATCCACGAACCGCATGACGGCAAGGACCTGACCCTGTCCGTCGACAGCAAGATCCAGTACATCGCCTTCACGCAGCTGAAGGAAGCGGTGGAGAAATTCAACGCCAAGGCTGGCGGTGCCGTGGTGCTTGACGTGCACACGGGCGAAGTGCTGGCCCTGGCCAATTACCCGAGCTACGACCCGAACGACCGCCGCAAGCTGACGGGCCAGCAGCTGCGCAACCGCGTCATGACCGATACTTTTGAGCCCGGTTCGACCCTGAAGCCGATCACGGTGTCACTGGCGCTCGACACGGGCCGCGTCAAGCCGGGCACCCTGATCGACACGGGCCCGGGCCGCTATACCATCGCCGACCGCACGATCACGGACACCAAGCCGCACGGCGTGATCAATGTCTCGGAAATCATCGAGATGTCGTCGAACATCGGCACTTCGAAAATCGCGCTGGGCATGCCGTCGCAGGAAATGTGGGAAATGTTTACCAAGGTCGGCTTCGGTCAGCAGCCGAAATGGGGCTTCCCTGGCGCCGTGGCCGGCCGCGTGCGTCCGTATAAATCGTGGCGCCCGGTGGAGCAGGCCACCATGAGCTACGGTAACGGCATTTCCGTGTCGCTGATCCAGCTGGCGCGCTCTTATATGATGTTCGCGCGTGATGGCGACACGATTCCCCTGTCATTCCAGAAGGTCAATGAACTGCCCGTGGGCCAGCAAGTGATCAAGCCGAAGACGGCCGCCGAAATGCGCGCCATGCTGGAACTCGTGGTCTCCGGCGCGCACGGCTCGGCCAAGCGCGCCCAGGTTGCCGGCTACCGCGTGGGCGGCAAGACGGGTACCGCCTATAAAGTGGAAAACGGCCGCTACGCGATGCCGCGCAAATATATCGGCTCGTTCGTGGGCATGGTGCCGATGTCGGCGCCGCGCTTCATCATTGCCGTGATGATCGATGAACCGACCGGCCCCGCCCACTATGGCGGTCAGGTTGCCGCTCCCGCTTTCGCGGCGATTGCGACCAACGCGCTGCGCGCGATGAACGTACCGCCCGATTCCTCCGTTACCGAAATCGTGGTCCCGGCCAATGCCGGCCCGGAGGCCATGTGAAGTCACTCATGACCATACAAGATATCAGTTTGTGGATCAAAGCGGCTGCCCCGTCCGGGCAGCTGACGTCCGATTCGCGCCGCGTGCAACGCGGCGACGTGTTTTTCGCCTACGCGGGCGCCACCCATTTCATCGACGCCGCCATCGAGCAGGGCGCCGCCGCCATCGTGCATGATGCCGTCGAGTGGAACGCCGCATGGGCCGTGCCGCACCTGCTGGTCAGCGACCTGAAACGCCTGGCCGGCCCCGTGGCGCATGCTTTCTACGACATGCCCGACAGCGCCATGTTCAGTGCCGGCGTGACGGGCACGAATGGCAAGACATCGTGCGCGCTGTGGCTGGCGCAAGCCCTGGCGCGCCTGGGCGAAACCTCGTCCGTCATCGGGACCCTGGGCGTGGGCTTGTGCAAGCCGCGCGGCGCCATTGAATTCGACGTCACCGGCTACACCACGCCGGACGCCGTGCTGCTGGCGCGCAAACTGGCCGCCATGCGCGACGCTGGCGCCAAGGCCGTTGCCATCGAAGTGTCGTCGATCGGTCTGGACCAGGACCGCGCGGCCGGCATGCATTTTGATGTCGCCATGTTTACCAATCTGACGCGCGACCACCTCGACTACCATGGCGACATGGCGGCCTACGAGGCGGCCAAGGTCAAACTGTTCGACTGGCCCGGCCTGAAAACAGCCGTCATCAATCTGGACGATGCCATGGGCTTGCGCCTGGCGCGCCACGTGGACGGCAGGCTGGCCGGTGAATACCCGGTCATCGGCTACACCTTGCAGGACGCGGCCAGCTTGCCCGATCTGCCTGGCGTGCTGATGCTGCGCGCCAGCCAGTTCCGCAGCCGCCATGCCGGCACCGACTTCCACCTGGAGTGCGCGCTGGGCGTGGCGCTGGTCAAGACGCAGCTGGTGGGCCACTTCAATATCAGCAACGCGCTGGCCGTGCTGGGCGCCTTGCTGGCGCACGGCACCGGCCTGCGCGCCGCCATCGACGGCATCGAATCCCTGCAGCCGGCCCCCGGCCGCATGCAGCAGGTGGGCGGCCAGGAAGCGCCGATGGTCGTCATCGATTACGCGCATACGCCGGACGCGCTGGAAAAGACCCTGGCTGCCTTGCGCCAGGTGGCGCAGGAGCGGGGCGGCCAGTTGTGGTGCGTGTTCGGCTGCGGCGGCGACCGCGATCCGGGCAAGCGTCCGCAGATGGGCGCCATCGCGCAGCTGGCCGATCACGTGCTGGTCACCAGCGACAATCCGCGCAGCGAAGATCCACACGCCATCATCGCGCAGATCGTCGCCGGCATGCGTGCCGACGGTCCGCAGCCGCAAGCCATCGAAGACCGTGCCGGCGCCATTTTGTCGGCCATCAAGCACGCGGCCAAGCCGGACGTGATCCTGTTGGCGGGCAAGGGTCATGAGCCATACCAGGAAATCAAGGGCAAGAAACTGCCGTTCTCCGATGCCGACCATGCGCAGCTGGCCTTGTCCGCGCGCCTGACGATGATGAGGACGAACTGATGGATAGCCTGATGCACGCAAGCCTGCTTGAACTGATGCCGTCGCTGGACGGCGCGCAGCTGACGGGCGACGCATCCTTTGATGGCGTCTCCACCGACAGCCGCAGCGCCCAGGCCGGCTCGCTCTTCGTTGCCCTGCGCGGCGAGAGTTTTGATGCCCACGATTTCCTCGACCAGGTGGCTGCGCGCGGCGTCGCCGCCGTGGTGGTCGAGCGCCTGCCCGAAGGCTGGGACAGCGCCACGGTGCCCGCCATCGTGGTGGCCGATACCTTGGTGGCGCTGGGCCGCATCGCCAACCATTGGCGCGGTCGCTTCAATTTACCCGTCATCGGCGTCACCGGCAGCAATGGCAAGACCACTGTCAAGGAAATGATTTCGGCCATCCTGGCTGCGGCCTTTGGCGAAGAAGGCCGTTTGGCCACGCGCGGCAACCTGAATAATGAAATCGGCGTGCCATTGACGCTGTTCCGCCTGAGCGCCGCGCACAAGGCGGCCGTCATCGAGATGGGTATGAACCATCCGGGAGAAATTGCCCGCCTGGCCGCGATTGCCGCGCCAACCCTGGCGATGGTCAACAACGCGCAGCGCGAGCACCAGGAATTCATGCATACGGTGGAAGCGGTGGCGCGCGAGAACGGCGCCGCGCTGGCGGCCCTGGCGCATGACGGCGTGGCCGTCTTCCCGCATGATGATGAATTCACGCCCGTGTGGCGCGAATTGGCCGGCGCGCGCGCCGTCATCACCTTCGGCCTGTCGAAAGAGGCGGACGTGAGTTGCACGCACCGCGCGGCCGAGGATTTTGGCAGCGACCTGTTCGTCAGCGTGCGGGCGCAGGATGGCAGCTTGCGTCAGTTTTTTGTCGGCTTGCAGGCGGCGGGCGAACACAATGTGCGCAATGCGCTGGCGGCCGTGGCATGCGCGATTGGCGCCGGCATCGCGCCAGAACATATCAAGCAGGGCCTGGAGGCGTTTTCTCCCGTGACTGGCCGGCTGCAGAAAAAACGGGCCGCCAATGGCGCCACCATCATCGACGACACGTATAACGCCAATCCGGATTCGGCGCGCGCGGCCATCGATGTGCTGGCGCAGGCCGCGGCACCGCGCATCCTGGTGCTGGGCGAGATGGGCGAAGTCGGCACGCAAGGGCAGCAGTTCCACGAAGAGATCGGCGCCTACGCCGCCGCCAAAGGCATCGAACACGTGCTGGCGACGGGCGGACTGGCGCGCCATCTGGTGAATCCGGCGCAGGAAGCCGCCAGCCAGGAATCAGGCACGGTCGTGGAGTATTTCGAACAGTTCGACGGTTTGCTGGCGGCGCTCGATGCGCATTTGTCCGGCCGTTCGGATGCAACAGTATTGATCAAGGGCTCCCGTTTCATGAAGATGGAACGGGCCGTGCAGCATTTGATTGGTTCAAACAACAATAACAAGGAAGCTCACTAATCATGCTGCTCTGGCTCGCTCATTATTTCCAGGACGACATTGGCCCACTGCGGGTCTTTAACTTCATCACGTTCCGCGCCGTCTTCGCCACCCTGACGGCGATCTTGATCGGCCTGTGCGCCGGTCCCGCCGTGATCCGCATGCTTACGCGCATGAAGGTCGGCCAGGCCGTGCGTACGGACGGCCCGCAAACGCACCTGAAAAAACACGGCACCCCCACCATGGGCGGTGTGCTGATCCTCATCGCCATCGGCATTTCCACCTTGCTGTGGGCTGACCTGTCGAACCGCTTCATCTGGCCCGTGCTGATCGTCACCTTGGGCTTTGGCGCAGTCGGCTGGGCCGACGACTACCGCAAGGTGGTGCACCAGGATCCGGAAGGCATGCGCTCGCGCGAGAAATACTTCTGGCAGTCGCTGATCGGCATCGCCGCCGCGTTTTACCTGGCGTTTTCCGTCTCCATCTCCGAGCCCAATGCTGGCCAGGTATGGAATCTGATCTACGCCTGGGTGCAATCGGGCTTCGCCATGGACTTGCCGCCGAAGGCCGACCTGATCGTCCCGTTCTTCAAGACCATCAGCTATCCGCTGGGCGTATGGGGCTTTATCGCGCTGACCTATTGCGTCATCGTCGGCACCAGCAATGCCGTCAATTTCACCGATGGCCTTGACGGCCTGGCCATCATGCCGACCGTGATGGTGGGCACGGCCCTGGGCCTGTTCGCCTACCTGACGGGTAACGCCACGTATGCGCGCTACCTGTTCATCCCGCACATCCCGGGCGCCGGCGAACTGGTGATCTTCTGCGGCGCGCTGGCCGGGTCCGGCCTGGCCTTCCTCTGGTATAACACGCACCCCGCGAAAGTGTTCATGGGCGACGTGGGCGCGCTGGCACTGGGCGGCGCACTGGGCACCATCGCCGTCATCGTGCGCCAGGAAATCGTCCTGTTCATCATGGGCGGCATCTTCGTCGTCGAAACGCTGTCCGTGATCATCCAGGTCGTCTGGTTCAAGTACACCAAGAAGCGCTATGGCGCGGGCCGCCGCGTCTTCCTGATGGCGCCGTTGCATCACCATTTTGAACAAAAAGGCTGGAAGGAGACGCAGGTTGTCGTGCGTTTCTGGATCATCACCATGATGCTGGTGCTGCTCGGCCTGACCACCTTGAAGCTGCGCTGATGATGTACGACGCTAAAACCGCACTGGTACTGGGCCTCGGCGAGTCGGGGCTGGCCATGGCCCTGTGGCTGGCCCGCAGCGGTGCCTGCGTGCGCGTGGCCGATACGCGCCAGGCGCCCGAGCGCCTGGCAGCGTTGCAGGCCGCCGTGCCGCAGGCGCAGTTTATCGCCGGCGCCTTCACGGCCGAATTGCTCGATGGCGTCGATTTCGTCGCCGTCAGCCCTGGCCTGGCGCCGGGCCGCGAACTGGCGCAGATTTCGCCTGCCGCACTTGAGAAAAATATCCCCGTGTGGGGCGAGATCGAACTGTTCGCGCAGGCCCTGGCCGCGCTCAAGGCGGAACGCGGCTATGCGCCGAAAGTCATCGCCATCACGGGCACGAATGGCAAGACGACCGTCACCAGCCTGGTAGGTTTGCTGTGCGAACGCGCGGGCCTGGCCACGCGCGTGGCTGGCAATATCAGTCCCGCTGCGCTGGACGTGCTGCGCGAAGTGCTCGATGCGGAGCCTGCGCCGCAGCCTGTGGATGCGGAAGCTGAAGTGGCGGAACCCGTCGCCAGCACCCTGCCGCAGGCGTGGATCCTGGAATTGTCCAGCTTCCAGCTGCACACGACGTTCAGCCTGCAGGCCGACGCGGCCACGGTCCTGAATCTGTCGCAGGATCACCTCGACTGGCATGGCGACATGGCTGCCTACGCTGCCGACAAGGCGCGCATCTTCGGCGAGCAGACCGTGCGCATATTGAACCGCGACGATGCGGCCGTGATGCACATGGCCGACCCGCTGACCGAAACGATCACCTTCGGCACGGGCGAACCCGTGGAAGTGGATAGCTTTGGCCTGGTCAATGAACGGGGCATCTTCTGGCTGGCGCAAGCCGTGCCCAGCGAAGAAGTGATCGAGAAAAAACGCAGGAAGAATGATCCGGCGCCGGAACCGGTACCGACGATGGCCAAGAAACTGATGCCGGCCGACGCGCTGAAAATCCGCGGCCAGCACAATGCCTCGAATGCGCTGGCGGCGCTGGCCCTATGCCGCGCCATCGGCTTGCCGTTCGCGCCGCTGCTGCACGGCTTGCGCGAATACCAGGGCGAGCCGCACCGCGTGGAATTGATCACGGCCGTCAATGAAGTCGAGTACTACGACGACAGCAAGGGCACGAATGTGGGTGCGACGGTAGCCGCCCTGTTCGGCCTGGGCAAGGCGTTCGGCGGCGCGGAACAGCGCCTGGTGCTGATCGCCGGCGGCGACGGCAAGGGGCAGGATTTCTCGCCGCTGGCCGAACCCGTGTCGCGCTATGTGCGCGCCGTGGTGCTGATCGGCCGCGATGCGCCGGCCTTGCGCGCGGCGCTCGAGCCGGCCGGCGTGGATATCATCGATTGCGCCACCTTGCCGGAAGCCGTCAAGCGCGCCAGCGGCCTGGCGCTGGCCGGCGATGCCGTGCTGTTGTCGCCTGCGTGCGCCAGCCTGGACATGTTCAAGAACTATGCGCACCGCGCGCAGGTGTTTGTCGGCGCCGTGCGCGACATCGCCCTGGAAAACGGACAGGATATCTGATGGCCTTCCAACTGCCCTTCAGCTTTGGTTCCGGCTCGGCTGCCAAGCCGCTGGATAGCCGCGCGCGGCAGTCGAAGATGATGGACTATGACAAGCCGCTGGTGTGGGTCGTCCTGCTGCTCATGTTGCTGGGCATGGTGATGGTGTATTCGGCGTCGATCTCGCTGTCGGATGCGCGCAAGTTCGCCGCCTACACGAACAATTATTTTGTCGTGCGCCAGGCGCTGTTCATCGGTATTTCGATCGTCGTTGGCGCGCTGGTATTTCGCATCCCCGTCGCCACCTGGCAAAAGATGGCGCCGTGGCTGTTCATTGGCACCCTGGTGCTGCTGGTGATGGTCTTGATACCGGGCCTGGGCGTGTCGGTCAATGGCGGCCGCCGCTGGCTGAACCTGCCGGGCCTGCGGCCGCAGCCGTCCGAGCTGATGAAGGTGGTGATGGTGCTGTACGCGGCCGATTACACGGTGCGCAAGCAGGAGTACATGCACAAGCTGACCAAGGGCTTCATGCCGATGGCGCTGGCTGTCAGCTTCGTCGGCTTGCTGCTGCTGATGGAGCCCGATCTTGGCGCCTTCGGCGTGATCGTCTGCATCGCCATGGGCATCCTGTTTTTGGGCGGCGTGAACGCCATCTGGTTCGGCGGCATCGGCGCCATGCTGACGGCGATCTTCGTCACCATCATCGCCTTGTCGAAATTCCGCCGCGAGCGGTTTTTTGCGTATCTCGATCCGTGGCAGGAAGACAATGCGCTGAACAAGGCTTACCAGCTGACGCATTCGCTGATCGCCTTCGGACGCGGTGAACTGTTTGGCGTGGGACTGGGCGGCAGCGTGGAAAAACTGCATTATCTGCCCGAAGCGCATACGGACTTTTTGCTGGCCGTGATCGGCGAGGAGCTGGGCCTGGTGGGCGTGCTGATCGTGATCGGCATGTTCTATTGGATTATCAAGCGGGCATTTGACATCGGCCGCCAGGCGATCGCCATCGACCAGACCTTTGCCGGCCTGACGGCGAAAGGCATCGCCATCTGGATCGGCGTGCAGACCTTCATCAACATGGGCGTGAACCTGGGCCTGCTGCCGACCAAGGGCCTGACCTTGCCCTTGATGAGTTATGGCGGCACGGGCGTACTGATTAACTGTATCGGCCTGGCGATTTTGCTGCGCATCGATTATGAAAACCGGATCCTGATGCGGGGAGGCCGGCTATGAACAGCGTGACGAACTTGAAAACGACGAAAAGACTGATGATCATGGCGGCCGGCACCGGCGGCCATATTTTCCCGGGCCTGGCGATTGCGCAGACCATGCGCGCGCGTGGCTGGGAAGTGAGCTGGCTGGGCACGACCCACGGCATGGAGCAGGAACTGGTGCCGAAAAGCGGCATTCCCATGGATGCCATCGCGTTCTCCGGCATGCGCGGCAAGGGCCTGGCGCACACGGTCAAAGGCGGCTTCAAGATGCTGGCCAGCTTTTTTGCCATCCGCCGTTTCATCGCCAGCCGCAAGCCGGACGTGGTGATGGGCATGGGCGGCTACGTCACCGTGCCGGGCGGCCTGATGGCGCGCCTGAAGGGCGTGCCGCTGGTGCTGGTCAATGCCGACGCGGCGCTGCTGCTGTCGAACAAGACCCTGGTGCCGCTGGCGCAGCAGGTGTGCTTCGGCTTTCCCGCCGATTTCGGCAGCGCCGCCGGCAAGGCCGTCGTCACGGGCAATCCCGTGCGCGCCGAGATCCTCGCCATGGCGCCGCCAGCCACGCGTTTCGCGGGCCGCAGCGGACCGTTGCGCATCCTGGTGGTGGGCGGCAGCCTGGGCGCGAAAGCGCTGAACGACAATCTGCCCGCCGCGCTGGCGCTGATGCCGGAGGGCGAACGCCCGCTGGTGACGCACCAGTCGGGCAAGAAGAATATCGACGCCCTGCATGCCGCATATGCGCAGGCGGGCGTGCAAGCCAATGTGGTCGACTTCATCGACGACATGGCCAGGGCGTATACCGAGGCCGATCTGGTGATTTGCCGTGCGGGCGCCATCACCCTGTCGGAATTGACGGCGGCCGGCGTGGCCAGTGTGCTCGTGCCGCTGGTGGCGTCGACCACCAGCCATCAGCGCGACAACGCGCAATGGATGGCAAAACAAGGCGCGGCGATTCATCTGCCGCAGACGGAAATGAGTGCGGTGTCGCTGAGCACTCTGCTGGCATCGCTGAGCCGCGATACCTGCCAGCATATGGCGCAAGCGGCACTGGCAGCAGGCAAGCGCGACGCCAATGAGGCGATCGCACACGTATTGGAAAAACTGGCATGAGGTTAGCTCTGTGAAGCATAAAGTAAACAATATCCACTTTGTCGGCATTGGCGGCAGCGGCATGAGCGGCATCGCCGAAGTGCTGGTCAACCTCGGCTACAAGGTGTCGGGCTCCGACCTGGGCAGCAATGCGGCGACGCAGCGCCTGGCGAGCCTGGGCGCGACCGTCATGCTGGGCCACGCGGCCGAGAACATCGGCGACGCCGATGCGGTGGTGACGTCGGGCGCCGTCCCGCAAGACAATCCTGAAGTGGCGGCCGCGCGCGCGCGCAAGATTCCGCTGGTGCCGCGCGCCGTGATGCTCGGTGAATTGATGCGCCTGAAGCGCGGTATCGCCATCGCCGGCACGCACGGCAAGACGACGACCACCAGCCTGGTCGCTTCCGTGCTGGCGCAGGGCGGTCTCGATCCGACTTTCGTTATCGGCGGCCGCCTGACCAGCGCCGGCGCGAACGCCAAGCTGGGCTCGGGCGACTACCTGGTAGCCGAAGCCGATGAATCGGATGCCTCGTTCCTGAACCTGACGCCGATGATCGAAGTGATCACGAATATCGACGCCGATCACATGGACACCTACGAGCACGATTTTGAAAAGCTCAAGCAGGCTTTCGTGCAGTTCACGCACCGCTTGCCTTTCTATGGCCGCGCCATGCTGTGCATCGACGATCCGCACGTGCGCGCCATCATCCCGTCCGTCACCAAGCCCGTCACCACCTACGGTTTCGCGGAAGACGCGCAAGTGCGCGCCATCAACGCGCGCGCCGTGGGCCTGGAAATGCATTTCACCGTGCTGCAGGAAGGCTATCCGGATCTGGACGTGGTGCTGAATCAGCCCGGCATGCACAATGTGCAGAATGCCTGCTCGGCGATCGCCATCGCGCGCGAAATCGGCATCGCCGACAGCGCCACGCAGCAGGGCCTGGCCGAGTTTTCCGGCGTGGGCCGGCGTTTCACGCGTTACGGCGACGTGGCGCTGCCGAACGGCGGCACTTTTGCGCTGGTCGACGATTTTGGCCACCATCCGGTGGAAACGGAAGTGACCCTGGCCGCCGCGCGCGCCGCCTATCCTGGCCGCCGCCTGGTGCTGGCATTCCAGCCGCACCGCTACAGCCGCACGCGCGATCTGTTCGAGGATTTCGTGAAAGTGCTGGGCGCGCCCGACGTGCTGCTGCTGTCCGAAGTGTATGCGGCGGGCGAAGCGCCCATCGTCGCCGCCGACGGCCGCGCACTGGCGCATGCGCTGCGCGCGCGCGGCAAGATCGAACCGATTTTCGTCGAGTCCATGAAAGACATGGCCGACACCATCATGAGCGTGGCGCGCGACGGCGACGTCGTGCTGACCATGGGTGCCGGCTCGATCAGCGGCATCCCGCAACAACTGACAACGTATCCATCCAACACTGTAAAGGCCTGATGTGAACCAAGCTTCAGCTATCGACGTAAAACAATTGGGCAAGGTCGGCGTCCTGTTCGGCGGCAGCTCGGCCGAGCGCGAAGTGTCGCTGATGTCCGGCACGGGCGTGCTGGCCGCTTTGACAAGCCGCGGCGTGGACGCGCACGCGTTCGACACGGGCGAACGCAGCCTGGCCGAACTGGCCGCTGAACAATTCGACCGCGTCTTCATCGCGCTGCACGGCCGCTTCGGCGAAGACGGCAGCCTGCAGGGCGCGCTGGAGCAGCTGGGCATTCCCTACACGGGCAGCGGCGTGATGGCCTGTGCGGTGGGCATGGACAAGGTTTACACCAAGATGATCTGGCTGATGCACCAGCTGCCAACGCCAAAGTACGCGGTGCTCGATGACAGCTCTGACCTGGCCAAGGTCGCCGCGGAACTGGGCTTGCCGCTGATCGTCAAGCCGCCGCATGAAGGCTCGAGCATCGGCATCACGACGGTCAACCAAGCATCGGCCTTCCAGGCGGCCTACGACATCGCCGCCGGCCTCGATGATTCGGTGCTGGCCGAGGAGTTCATCAAGGGCCGCGAGTTCACCGTCGCGATACTGGGCAAGGGCGCCACTGCGCGCGCGCTGCCGCCGATCGAGATCGTCGCGCCGCAAGGCAATTACGATTACCAGAACAAGTACTTCACGGACGATACGCAGTATTTCTGCCCGCCGCAGCTGGACCCGGCGATCGTGGCGGAGATGGAGCGCATCGCCGTGGCAGCCTACCGCGCCCTCGGCTGCGAAGGCTGGGGACGTGTGGACGTGCTGATGCGCGCGGCCGACAGCAAGCTGTTTTTGCTGGAAGTGAATACCTCGCCCGGCATGACGGGCCACTCGCTCGTGCCGATGGCGGCGCGCGCGGTGGGCATCAGCTATGAAGACCTGTGCCTGGAAATCGTCGCTGGCGCGCGTCTGAAAATGCACAAGGGACAGCGCTGATATGTGGCATGACGCTAAAAGCCTCAATACGACTGCCAACGGCTTGCTGGCCGCGGTTCTGGTCGTGTGCGTGGCCGCCGGCGTCTGGTGGGTGTCGCAGCGTCCCATGTTCGACCTGCGCACGATCAAGGTGGAAAGCGCGGACGACAAGGGCCTGCGCCACGTGAATTACCTGACCCTGCGTAGCGGCACTTTGGGCCGCATCAAGGGCAATTTCTTCACGACCAACCTGGAAAGCGTGCGCGGCGTGTTCGAATCGGTGCCCTGGGTACGCCGTGCCAGCGTGCGGCGCGAGTGGCCGAACCAGCTGATCGTGGCGCTGGAAGAACACGAAGCGCTGGGCACCTGGGGCGAGGATGGACGCCTGCTGTCGGTCAAGGGCGACGTGTTTACGGCGAATGTGGCCGAAGCCGAAGACGACCATGAGTTGCCTGCGTTTGCCGGCCCCGATGGCAGCGAAAAAGAAGTACTGGCTACCTACGTGCAGCTGGCAAAGTGGTTTGCGCCGCTGAAGATGGTGCCGGAAACCCTGTCGCTGTCGAGCCGCTATGCGTGGACGGTGAAACTGGATAACGGCATGAGCGTGGCACTGGGACGCGAACAGAATCACACGACGCTGAAGGCGCGGGTCGACCGGCTGGTGGGTATTTATCCGCAGCTGGCGAGCCGGCTGGAAAATATCGACACGATCGATATGCGCTACCAGAATGGCCTGGCGCTCAGTTCCGCCGGCCTGGTGATACCGGCCGAAGGCAAGGATGGAAAGCCAGTCATGAAGAAGAAAAACAGCAGTCCGATTAAAAAACCGACTTAACCCAATAATTTTAATTTATAGCCCATACAGTAGGCGACAGAAATGACAAAAGACGCGAAAAACCTGATCGTCGGCCTCGACATCGGCACCTCGAAAGTGGTGGCGGTGGTAGCCGAAGTGATGTCCGACGGGCGCCACGAAGTGATCGGGCTGGGCCAGCACGAATCGAAGGGCCTGAAAAAAGGCGTGGTGGTCAATATCGAGGCCACGGTGGAGTCCATCCAGCGCGCGCTGGAAGAGGCCGAGCTGATGGCCGACTGCAAGATCCGCAATGTGTACGCGGGCATTGCGGGCAGCCATATCCGCAGCTTCAATTCCAGCGGCATGGTGGCCATCAAGGACAAGGAAGTGACGGCGACCGACGTGGCGCGCGTCATCGAGACGGCAAAAGCGGTTAACATTCCGACCGATCAGCAATTGCTGCACACGGTGCCGCAAGAGTTCATCGTCGACAGCCAGGAAGATGTGCGCGAGCCTATCGGCATGAGCGGCATCCGCCTGGAGGTGAAGGTGCATATCGTCACCGGTGCCGTGTCGGCGGTGCAGAACATCGTCAAGTGCGTGCGCCGCTGCGGCCTGGAAGTGTCGGACCTGATCCTGCAGCCGATGGCGTCCGCCGATGCGGTGCTTACGCCCGACGAGAAGGAACTGGGCGTGGTACTGATCGACATCGGTGGCGGCACGACCGATGTGGCGGTATTTTCCGATGGCGCGATCCGCCATACGGCAGTCATCCCCATCGCCGGCGACCAGATCACCAACGACATCGCCATGGCCTTGCGCACCCCGACCGCGGAAGCGGAAGAAATCAAGATCCGCTATGGCGTGGCCAAGCAGGTCCTGGCCGACCCCGGCGAATCGCTGGAAGTGCCTGGCCTGGGAGACCGCGGCCCGCGCAACCTGTCGCGCCAGGCGCTGGCGGCAGTGATCGAGCCGCGCGTCGAGGAGTTGTTCGCCATGGTGCACCAGGTGGTGCGCGAATCCGGTTACGAAGGCGTGCTGTCGTCGGGCATCGTGCTCACGGGCGGCACCTCCATCATGCCCGGCATGGTGGAAATGGCGGAAGATATTTTCCTGAAACCGGCGCGCCTGGGCACGCCCGAGTATCGGGGACAGCTGGCCGACGTGGTGCGCAGTCCGCGCTATGCCACGGTGTTGGGCCTGCTGCTGGAAGCGAAGAAGCAATACCTGCGCGGCCACATCGTGACGCGTCAGGACGGCTCGGTGAAGGCAGTCTGGCAGCGCATGAAGGAATGGTTTTTAGGGAATTTTTAAGGGCGTACTTCAGGCCCGGCAGGACAGGTTTTTTGGCAGCATCGCAGGTACACACATAACTTTATTTTATATTTAACCGCAGTTTTCAATCTCCAGTTCTCCTACCAATATGAGGCCTGGCGCTTGGAAACCGCATCTGATAGGAGCACATCATGGAGTTCGATATGGTCGATAACACAGCTTTAGGTACCGTCATCAAGGTCGTCGGCGTCGGCGGTGCGGGTGGCAATGCAGTCCAACACATGATCAACAAAGGCATGTCGGGCGTGGAGTTCATTGCCGCCAACACCGACGCACAGGCCCTGTCGACATCGAAGGCCCACAACATCATCCAGATCGGCGATACCGGTCTGGGCGCCGGCATGAAGCCTGCCGTCGGCCGCCAACTGGCGGAAGAATCGCGCGCGCGCATCGCCGATTCGCTGCGCGGCGCGCACATGGTCTTCATCGCTGCCGGCATGGGCGGCGGTACGGGCACGGGCGCCGCTCCTATCGTGGCCGAAGTGGCCAAGGAACTGGGCGCGCTGACGGTGGCCGTGGTCTCCAAGCCATTCTCGTACGAAGGCCAGAAGTGCATGGACATCGCCGACGAAGGCCTGGAGCAGCTGTCCCTGCACGTCGATTCGCTGATCATCATCCTGAACGAAAAGCTGGAAGAGATCTACGAAGATGAAAGCATGCTGGAATGGATGCAGCACGCCGATGATGTGCTCAACAACGCGGTGGCCGGCATTGCCGAGATCATCAACGTGCCTGGCCATATCAACGTCGACTTCAACGACGTGAAAACCATCATGGGCGAGCAGGGCAAGGCCATGATGGGCACGGCGACGGCTTCCGGCGTCGACCGCGCGCGCATCGCCGCCGAACAGGCTGTCGCTTCGCCGCTGTTGGATGGCATCGATCTGTCCGGCGCGCGCGGCGTGCTGGTCAACGTCACGGCCAGCCGTGGCTTGAAAGGCAAGGAGATCAAGGAAGTCATGGCTGCCGTGCGCGCGTTTGCCGCGCCGGACGCGTCGATCGCGCAAGGTATCGCCTACGACGACGCCATGGGCGACGACATCCGCGTTACCGTGGTGGCCACGGGCCTGGGCCGCGCCAAGAAAAACATCCAGCTGGTACCGCAGCAAGTGCTGCGCACCGGCACCCACAACAGCCCGCTGACCCCGTCGGCTGCCATGGGTAGCGCGCAAGCGGCGACGACGACGGTTGGCGTGGCCACGCCGGCAGCCGGTTTCGACGGCATGAAGGCGCCGGCGGTATGGCGTCGCGAATCGGCTTCCGAGCAAGTGCGCGCGATGGAAAAGAATGGCATGGAGACGTATGACATTCCTGCCTTCCTGCGCAAACAGGCCGACTAATCACAGTGAAAAAAGCCCATGGGGGCGTTGCATAGCCTTGCCGTACAGTCGGTACTGTCTTCGGCCATGCGCCTTGCCCTGCGCATTTTTCATGTGATTAGGTGACCGGAGGTGATCTGATGTCAGCAAACATGACGGCGGCCTGAGGGCCGCCGTTTTTTTTTTGCCGGTTTTTGACTTTTGACTTTGCCTTTCCGGCCATTTTCTGCACAAATACGGCAAGTCAGGCATACTATCGCGCTGAGCCAGCATCATGCTAGCCGAACCAGAATACACGCGTTTTCCGCCCGGCCGGGCGGCGAGCGTTTTCCACCGACAGCACACAAGGAGTCAACATGACCATCAAGATCGGCGACACCCTGCCAGAAGGCACCCTGGCCGAATTCATCGAAAGCGAAACCGAAGGTTGCGCACTGGGCCCGAACACGTTCAACGTGCAAGACCTGGTCAAGGGCAAGAAGATCGCCATCTTCGGCCTGCCAGGCGCGTACACCCCGACCTGCTCCGCACAGCACGTGCCAGGCTACGTCAAGCACGCTGCCGACCTGAAAGCCAAGGGCGTCGATGAAATCTGGTGTATCTCCGTCAACGACGCGTTCGTGATGGGTGCCTGGGGCCGTGACCAGAAAGCTACCGGCGTGGTACGCATGATGGCTGACGGCAACGCCGCCTACAGCAAGGCCCTGGGCCTGGACGCCGATTTTTCCAAGCATGGCATGGGCACGCGCTCGCAGCGCTACTCGATGCTGGTCGACAATGGCGTCGTGACGCAATTGAACATCGAGCAAGGCGGCAAGTTTGAAGTGTCGAATGCCGAGACGCTGCTGGGCCAGCTGGCTTAAGCGCTTCCTGTCCGCATGAAAACGGCGCCATCGGCGCCGTTTTTACGTTTACTGTACTGAGGGTTTCGTCGCCTCGAACATGGCCGCATCGATGCTGAACGAATAATCGTCCTGCAGCGCGAAATACCGGCGCGCTTCCTCTGGAGCGCCATCGAACAGGTTGCGGATGGCCGCCACTCTTTCGATCGGCGTGCGCATGCGCGCCACCCACTCGTCGAACTGCATCGTCAGTTTCCACACGCTGCGCAAGCTGTGCGTAAAGCCCGCGTTATCGAACTTGGCGCCCCATTCGCAGGTGCGGTAGTCGCGTACGTGCGAAGCGTCGCGCAGCATTTCCACCGCCTGCAGCGTGCTGTCGTACAGGGCCGTTTTCGGCGCGACGATGTCGACCACTAATAAGGTGCCGTTCGGGCGCAGCACGCGCCACGCTTCGGCCAGGGCTCCCGCCACATCGTTCCAGTGATGCGCGGAAAAGCGCGTGACGACCATGTCGAAGCTGGCGTCGGCAAACGGCAGGCGGGCCACATCGCCCTGCTGCGTGCTAATGTTGTGCAAGCCGCGCTGCGCCCTGGCGTGCTCGACCACGTCGAGCATGGGCTGCGCCAGGTCGTAGGCGACGACGGAAGCTGCCACGGGGGCGACGGCAAAGCTGGCGTGGCCTGCGCCGCAGCCCAGGTCCAGGACGACGGGCTTGCCGTGGCGGCGCGCGCATTCCTGCATCAGCACCAGGTCGGCGCCTTGCGCATGTACGGCGCTGCTCAGGTAGGCATTGGCCGTCTTGCCAAACTGTTCGGTAACGACATCGTGCTGCTGCATGGTTTTCTCCTGTGGATGGGTGAGTTCCTGCAGAATAGGGATAAAATTATCCTGTAACAAGACCATAACTTATACTGGTATATCTACTACCATGCATCGCTGTCATGTCGAACAAACTTGCTGAATTCATCCGCGCCCGGCGCGAAGCCGTCACCCCCGCCATGGCTGGCTTGCCCGGCGGCGGGCGGCGGCGCACGCCGGGATTGCGGCGCGAAGAGCTGGCACAGCTGTGCGATGTCAGTCCCACCTGGCTGACGTGGCTGGAGCAGGGGCGGCCCGTGTCGGCATCGGCCAGGATGCTGGCCCGCCTGGCGCAGGTGCTGCAGCTGAGCACGGCCGAGCGCGCCTATCTGTTCGAGGTGGCCGACAAGCATGACCCCAGCCACGGGACGGGCGAAGGCAGTGGTCCTGCGGTCGCCGAGCTGGCCGCCATCGTTGCCGCCATCGACGCGCCCGCGTACATCCTCGACCGCGCATGGAATGCCGTGGCGTGGAACGGGGCGGCATCCACCTTGTTTGCCGGCTGGCTGCACGACGATGCATCCGCACCGAACCAGCTGCGCTTCATGTTCCTGGACGCGGGGGCGCGCGACCTGGTCATCGGCTGGCCCGAACGGGCGCAGCGCCTGGTGGCGGAGTTCCGCGCCGATATCGGCCGGCAGGCGGACCAGGTGCCGCTGGCCGGCCTGATCGCGGAACTGGCTGACGCCAGCTTTGAATTTCGCCTATGGTGGGGCGCGCAGCAGGTGCAGGGCCGCGATGGCGGCTTGCGCCAGTTCCAGCATGCGCAACTGGGACTGCTGGCGTTCAATCAGGTGACCCTGCACCTGGCGCGCCAGCATGAACTGAAACTGGTGATGCTGTTGCCTGTGTCATAAGGTAAAACGGCCGCGCTTGTTATAATCTGGCTGACCGCCTGGCCCTGCCTTTCCAGACCATGCTGTCCTGGCTCCGGCCGTCGCCATGATGACGGTCCCGCTCTTTCGCCAGGAGTCTGTCCTGATACCCCGCAATCAAAACCTGCGCAGCATCTATGTGATGCTGATCGCCGTCGCCATGTTTTCCCTGATGGACACGGCCATGAAGCTGTTGTCCGCCCATTATCCTCCCATGCAGGTGACGGCCTTGCGCGCCCTGTCGTCGTTGCCGCTCGTCTGCCTGTACCTGCTGTACCGCGGCGCCTTCAAGAACGTGCTGAAGGTGCGCTGGCCGCTGCACTTGCTGCGCGGCGCCCTGGGTGTGCTGATGATCACGCTGTTCGCCTACGGCTTGAAGCGCATGTCGCTGGCCGAGACATATGCGCTGTTTTTTGTTGCCCCCTTGTTCATCACCGTCCTGTCGGTGTTTATCCTCAAGGAAAAAGTCGACTTCGCGCGCTGGTGCGCCATCGCCGTGGGCCTGCTGGGCGTGCTGGTGGCGCTGCGCCCCGACGGTTCGGGATTCTTTTCGCTGGCCGGGCTGGCCGTGCTGGGCTCGGCCGCCTGTTACGCCATTTCCGCCGTGACGGGACGCATCCTGAGCCGCACGGACGCCAGCGAAAGCATGGTCTTCTGGCTGATGGTGATGATGGCCCTCGGCGGCGTGGCCCTGTCGGCGCATGAGTGGGTGGGTATCCGCCGCGAAGACTGGTGGCTGCTGGCGGGCTTGTCACTGAGTGGCTTCCTGGGCCAGCTGGCCATCACGGAAGCATTTCGCCATGGCAAGGCGTCCAGCGTGGCGCCGTTCGAATACTCGGCCCTGGCATGGGGCATGGCCTTGGACTGGATGCTGTGGCGTGCCTTGCCCGACGAATACACCTTGATCGGCGCGGCCATCATCATCGGCAGCGGCATTTATCTGGTACGCCGCGAAGCCGTGCATGCGGAAAGCGAACATCCGTGATGAGCCGTTGTGGTATTTCTGGCGTGGGCCATGCCGCGCCGCAACGAAAATCCGGCAAATAGATATAATCGACAGATGTTAAAACAACGCACTATCAAACAACAGGTCCGCACCATCGGTGTCGGTTTGCACTCTGGCACCAAGGTCGAGCTGATCTTGCGTCCTGCCGCGATCGATACGGGCATCGTGTTTCGCCGCATCGACCTCGATCCCATCGTCGAGTTTCCCGCCAGCGCCATGGCCGTGGGCGATACGCGCATGGCTTCCGTGCTGATCAAGGATGGCGCCAGGGTTTCCACCGTGGAACATCTGATGTCGGCGGCGGCCGGCCTGGGTGTCGACAATATGTACATCGACGTGAATGCGGAAGAAATTCCCATTATGGACGGTTCCGCCTCGTCCTTCGTCTACCTGCTGCAGCAGGCGGGCGTGGAAGAGCAGCAGGCGCCAAAGAAATTCATCAAGGTCATCAAGCCCGTGGAAGTGCGTCACGGCAAGGGCGACGCGGAAAAATGGGCGCGCTTGTCGCCGTACGATGGCTTCAAGCTCGATTTCTTCATCGAATTCAACCATCCTGCCGTCGATGGCACGATGCAGCGCGCTTCCGTGGATTTTGGCGACGTGTCGTATGTGCACGACGTGGCGCGCGCGCGCACCTTCGGTTTCATGCAGGACGTGGAAAGCTTGCGCGGCATGGGCCTGGCCCGTGGGGGGTCGCTGGAAAACGCCATCGTCATGGACGAGTACCGCATCCTCAACGCCGATGGCTTGCGCTATGAAGACGAGTTCGTGCGCCACAAGATCCTCGACGCCATCGGCGACCTGTACCTGGTGGGCCATCCCCTGCTCGCGTACTACACGGCGCACAAGTCAGGCCACGCGCTGAACAATCAGCTGCTGCTGGCGCTGCTGGAGCAGCCGGAAGCGTATGAAATCGTGTCGTTCGCCACGAATGAGTCGGCGCCGCAATCCTACCTGCGCCAGATGGAACGCGAGTGGTCCTTGACTTGACGGCCGTTGCTGTTTTTAAATAATTTTAGGGCTAGGGAGCACCTGAAAAATGTTCAGGGCAAGGCGCATTGCCGCAGGCAGTACGAATAGTACGGCCAGGCAATGCAACGCCGCCATGGACTTTTTCTCAGGTGTTCCCAGGTTCGCGGTGGTGGCGGACCATATTGCGCAGCGCGGCGATCAATTGCTCGTTCTGTTTCGACGCGGGCAGGGCCGTGCTCAGCTCTTCCAGGGCCGACATGGCTTTTTCCGGCAAGACCAGCGCCCGCGTATGCACGATGGGCGCGATGCTCTTGATGACTTGCACTTTCAGCTTGATGCCTGAAATCTGCCAGCCCTTTCTTTCCAGTTCCCCTTGCAGTTTCGGCAATTGCTGCTTGAGCTTGGCCGCCAGCGCCGCGTTCGGCGTGGCCAGCACGAGCTGGCCGCCCTCGAATTGCAGGATGTCGCAATGCTCGAACATGGCCGGCAAGGCCTTGGCGCAATCTTTTTGCAGGGCGGCCAGGCGCGTGACGGTGGGCATCAGGGAGGCCATCGTTGCATTGCCGCGCAGAAAATCGGTTGCGCCCGTGACGGCCGGGCCTGAACGGGCAAAGCCGTAGCCGCGGCGCGGTGCCGGAGAATAAGTGGGAGTTCGCATGGCCGAAACATAGCACACTCGCCCGCGCATGACGAGTGCGGCGGCGGGTGCGGCGCAGGCGGGCGGGCCGTATTGCCTTACAGTATGGAAAATGTCCGCAATTTCTGCCATTTGTTTGTCATTAAGCTATTGTTATATGGCGCATTACCCCAACCATGTCGGGAACGCATGATAAAATCATCGTCTTTTGCCATAGTCGAACTCCGTGCGGTGACGCGATTACTACCTCGTTGTTCCCTACCGAGCTTTTTTTAACGGCGTTTTTTCAAGAATTCAAGCATGTCATTACTGACCCAGATTTTCGGTAGCCGCAACCAGCGGCTGCTCAAGCAATACCAAAAAACGGTACGCGAGATCAATGCGCTCGAGCCGGCCATCGAAAAGCTGTCGGATGCCGAGCTGCAAGCGAAGACGCCTGCCTTCAAGGAACGCATCGCCGCTGGCGAATCGCTCGATGCCTTGTTGCCGGAAGCATTTGCCGTCTGCCGCGAGGCCAGCAAGCGCGTCCTGCGCATGCGCCATTTCGATGTGCAGATGATCGGCGGCATGGTCTTGCATTTCGGTAAGATCGCGGAGATGGGCACGGGCGAGGGCAAGACCCTGATGGCAACCTTGCCAGCCTACCTGAATGCCTTGTCGGGCAAGGGCGTGCATATCGTCACCGTCAATGATTACCTGGCACAGCGCGATGCCGAGACCATGGGTCGCCTGTATGCATGGCTGGGCCTGTCGACGGGCGTGAACATGTCGCAGATGGAGCACAGCGCCAAGCAGCAGGCGTACAACTCCGACATCACGTATGGCACCAACAATGAATTCGGTTTCGACTTCTTGCGCGACAACATGGTCTACGAAGCGCGCGAGCGCGTGCAGCGCAGCCTGAACTTCGGCATCGTCGATGAAGTCGACTCGATCCTGATCGATGAAGCGCGTACGCCGCTGATCATTTCGGGCCAGGCCGAGAACCATACGGACCTGTATCACAAGATCAATGAAGTGCCTGCGCGCCTGACGTTGCAGATCGGCGAAGAAACGCCGGACGGCAAGGGCAAGGTTGACGTGCCGGGCGACTATACCAAGGATGAAAAAGCGCACCAGGTGCTGCTGACGGAAGCCGGCCATGAAAAGGCGGAAGGCATCCTGATGGAAATGGGCCTGCTGCCGGAAGGCGCTTCGCTGTACGATTCGGCGAACATCACCCTCGTGCACCACCTGTATGCGGCCCTGCGCGCGCATGCGCTGTACTTCAAGGATCAGCACTATGTGGTGCAGAACAATGAAGTGGTGATCGTCGATGAATTCACGGGCCGTCTGATGACGGGCCGCCGCTGGTCCGATGGCTTGCACCAGGCCGTCGAAGCGAAAGAAGGCGTCAAGATCCAGAACGAGAACCAGACCCTGGCCTCGATCACCTTCCAGAACTACTTCCGCATGTACGCCAAGCTGGCCGGCATGACCGGCACGGCCGATACCGAAGCATACGAATTCCAGGAAATCTACGGCCTGGAAACGGTCGTGATCCCGCAAAACCGTCCGCTGCAGCGCAAGGACCGCCAGGATCAGGTCTACAAATCGTCGGCGGAAAAATACAACGCGATGTTGAACGACATCCGCGACTGCTACGAGCGCGGCCAGCCCGTGCTGGTGGGCACGACCTCGATCGAGAACTCGGAACTGCTGTCGGGCATCCTGACCAAGGCCGGTTTGCCGCACAACGTGCTGAACGCGAAGCAGCATGCCCGCGAAGCGGAAATCATCGCCCAGGCAGGCCGTCCGAAAGCCATCACCATCGCCACCAACATGGCAGGTCGCGGTACCGATATCGTGTTGGGCGGTAACGTCGAAAACCAGATCAAGTTCATCGAAGCCAATGCTGAACTGAGCGATGCCGACAAGGCAGCCCAGTCGCAGACCTTGCGCGATGAATGGCAATCCCTGCACGACCACGTGGTCAATGCGGGCGGCTTGCACATCATCGGCACCGAACGCCACGAATCGCGCCGCGTCGACAATCAGCTGCGTGGCCGTGCCGGCCGCCAGGGTGATCCGGGTTCGTCGCGCTTCTACCTGTCGCTCGACGACGCGCTGCTGCGCATCTTCGCCGGCGACCGCGTGCGCGCCGTGATGGACCGTTTGAAAATGCCGGAGGGCGAACCGATCGAGGCAGGCATCGTCTCGCGTTCGATCGAATCGGCCCAGCGCAAGGTTGAAGCGCGCAACTTCGACATCCGCAAGCAATTGCTGGAATACGATGACGTCGCCAACGACCAGCGCAAGGTCATCTACCAGCAGCGTAACGAGCTGCTGGAAACGACCGACATCTCGGAAATGATCGGCTCGCTGCGCCACGGCGTGTTCACCGACCTCGTGCACGAGTACGTGCCGCACGAATCGGTGGAAGAGCAGTGGGATATCAAGGGCCTGGAAAACACCCTGGCCAGCGAATGGCAGCTCGACTTGCCGCTGCAGCAAATGCTGGAAGCCGATTCGACCCTGACGGACGACGAGATCCTGGAAAAAGTGCTGGCCGCGGCCGATGCCGTGTACCAGTCGAAGATCGATATCGTCGGCAAGGAATCGTTTGGCGGCTTCGAACGCAATGTCATGCTGCAAAGCGTGGACAGCCACTGGCGCGAACATCTGGCGGCGCTCGATCACCTGCGCCAGGGTATTCACCTGCGCGGTTATGCGCAGAAGAACCCGAAACAGGAATACAAGCGCGAAGCGTTTGAACTGTTTGGCCAGATGCTCGACATGATCAAGAACGACGTCACGAAACACGTGATGACGGTACGCATCCAGTCGCGCGAAGAAGTCGATGCAGCCGAACAGGCAATGCAGCAGTCGCACGTGGAAAACGTGCACTACCAGCACGCTGAATTCGACCCGAACGCTGCGCCGGAAGAGCTGCTGGCGCCTGTGGCCGGCGGCAACATGGACAACGTCGACGACATGAGCGTGAGCATGGGCGTCAAGGTTGGCCGTAACGACCCATGCCCTTGCGGCAGCGGCAAGAAGTACAAAGCCTGTCATGGAAAATTGGCGTAAAGCCGGTTTGACAGCTTGAACAAGAACGGAGACCACGGTCTCCGTTTTTTTATGCCCGGATGTCTTGCGCGGTCCCGGCTCAGGGAAAGGCCCAGTATTGCGGCGCCTGAGCTGGAATGCCTTTCAATCCGCCACGGTTCCTTGCCCGTTGCCCCGTCTTGATCATGGTGGCGATATCGGTCAGCAAGACGCGGTTGCTGGCGAAGTAATCGTGCCCCATGAAGTTCATGATGACGGCCGAGGCATCGACGAGCTCCATGCCGGGGATGCTGACGATGGGGCCGCGGATGTCGCCTATCCTGTCCCAGTCGGCAAAATTGTAGGAAGCGCGGATGGCCTTGTCGTTCGCGGAAGCGTACAGGGTGGCAGGGAGTTTGAGGCTGGCAAAACGGGGGGCGATCTGGTCGCGGAAGACATCGGCATTGATGTCCGGCGCTGCCAGCACCACCTGCTTGAACAGGGGCAGCAGTTCGGGGCGTTTTTCCAGCAGGTTGGCCAGGGCCACGGTCATCGGGCGGTTGCCCATGCTGTGGGCGATGAGGTAGATATCGGTGGCGGACGAGTGCGCCGCGAAGTCGGCCAGGAAGGCTTGCAGGTGCACCTGCGTCCATTCGGCCGAATTCTGGTCGTATTCATAGCCGGCCAAGGTGCCTTTCGATGGCCAGCTGTAGAACACGGGCAGGGCGCCGATATCGAGGTCGACCGCCATCTGCGCCGTGCGCCGCGCGGCGTCGTCAAAGGAGTTGCTGTAGCCATGGATGTAGATGAAGGCGGCGTGCCGTTCCGGGGCGGTCTGTATCCTGGCCTTGACGGTGGCGAGAAAATCCGCGCGCGACAGGCGCGTGGCTTCCTTGATCAGCACATATTTTTGCGCATTGTCGCCGGACAGGATGGCGTACCAGGGCGGCAGCGGCAGTTCGCCCGGCGCTCTTTTTTCCGGGATACTGACGAGGACGCTGCCGTAGCTCAGGTGGGGCGCGGCGCGGTTGGGCTGCCAGCCATAGCTGTGGCTGCTGGCCTGGTATTGCCTGTCGGTGGCGTAGTACACGGTGACGTGCACGGCGCCGGCCGGCGGTGGATCGTTGCCAGGCTTGGCCATGCCGCTACTGCCCGTGAGCATGCCGCTGCTGCCGGTCAGGTTACCCAGGTTGCCGACCAAGCCGCCGATGCCTGACCATGAGCTGCTCCATGGAAAGGTTGGCGGTGGCCGTCGCACCCCGGTCGTGGGTGGAAATTCTGCGACTGGCGGCGTTTCAGCGGCCGGCGGCGCTGTGGATGCCAGATCGGTGGCGTGGCCAATGGCATGATCGGCCGCTTCACCTGGCAGCGTACAGGCCGTCAACGAGGCCAGCAGGCAAAACAGGAAGCATAAACACCATAGACGTAACGGGCGTGCCGAGCCTGAATCGCTGCGATGCATGCGGTGGGGTTTTCCGTGCGCCATGACATCCCCTCCCCGGGCGCTTGTGCGAGACGCGTGATCGTCGGTTCTTACACCTTAGCGCCGCCAGGCGGCGGCGTTCTGATAAATCGCAAGCCTGGTCATGTTGCCGACCGGCTTCGCGACTGCCCTGGCCGCCGCGACGATTCCCTTGCCGCATGTTCACCCGAGCCGCGAAGGCGCTACAATAGCGCTTCCCTTTTCCCTCGCAGAAGAAATCACCATGGCCGTCAATTCTCCCAAGCCCGTCGCCGCCGACTTGAAAGCCGTCGCCGGCATTGAAATCGGTGTTGCCGAAGCCGGCATCAAGAAACCCAACCGCAAGGATTTGCTGGTATTGAAACTGGCGCCGACGGCCACCGTGGCTGGCGTGTTCACCTTGAACCGCTTCTGCGCCGCGCCCGTGCAAATCTCGAAAGCCAACCTGGCCGCCGTGACGGCTGGCGCCGCGCCGATCCGCGCGCTGCTGGTCAACACGGGCAACGCGAATGCGGGAACGGGCGAATCGGGCCTGGCCGACGCGCAGGCCAGCTGCGCCGCGCTGGCCGAGCTGCTGGGCTGCACGCCGCAGCAAATCCTGCCGTTTTCCACCGGCGTGATCCTCGAACCCTTGCCTGTGCAGCGCCTGGTCGCCGGCTTGCCGCAAGCCGTGGCCGCGCTGACATCGGACAACTGGTTCTCGGCCGCCGAAGCCATCATGACTACCGACACGCAGCCGAAAGCCGGTTCGCGCACGGTCACCATCGGTGGCCACGCGGTCACCCTGACGGGCATCAGCAAGGGCGCCGGCATGATCAAGCCGAACATGGCCACCATGCTGGGTTTTCTCGCGTTTGACGCCACCGTGGCGCAACCGGTGCTGGACCAGCTGGTGAAACAGGCGGCCGACAAATCGTTCAACTGCATCACCATCGACGGCGACACGTCCACCAATGACTCGTTCATGCTGGTTGCCACGGGCGCAGGCAGCCTGGTGATCGATTCCATCGATTCGCCGCACTATGCTGAACTGGCCGCTGCCGTGACCGAACTGTCTACTTTTCTCGCGCAAGCCATCGTGCGCGACGGCGAAGGCGCGACCAAGTTCATGACCGTGAAGGTGGAAGATGGCCGCAACGTGGAAGAGTGCCGCAAGATCGCCTATTCCATCGCCCATTCGCCGCTGGTGAAAACGGCCTTCTTCGCCTCCGACCCGAACCTGGGCCGGATCCTGGCCGCCATCGGCTATGCGGGCGTGGACGACCTGGACGTGGGCCAATTGAACCTGTACCTGGACGACGTGTGGGTGGCCAAGAATGGCGGCCGCAACCCGGACTACCAGGAGCAGGATGGCCAGCGCGTGATGCAGCAAAGCGAAATCACCATCCGCGTCAAGCTGGCACGCGGCGATGCCACGGCCACCCTGTGGACGTGCGACCTGTCGCATGATTACGTGTCGATCAACGCCGACTACCGCTCATGACCAGCCTCGATCAATTCCTGATCCGCGCCGAGCGGGTGCTGGCGCGCCTCGAGTCGATCTTGCCGCCGGCCTTGCCGGCCACCGACTGGAACAGCTTTGCCTTCCGCTGGCGCCGGCGCCAGGGCGCGGCCAGCCATCTGCAGGCAGTGGCGCACGTATCGTCCATCGCTCTGGATGACTTGCACAATATCGGCACGCAAAAGGCGCAGATCGAGCAGAACACGCGCCAGTTCGTGGCCAGCCGTCCGGCCAACAACGTGCTGCTGACGGGCGCGCGCGGCACGGGCAAGTCCTCGCTGATCAAGGCTTGTCTGAACCAGTTCGCCGACCAGGGCCTGCGCCTGATCGAGGTGGACAAGGCGGACCTGGCCGACCTGCCCGACATCGTCGACCTGGTGGCGGCGCGCCCCGAGCGCTTCATCATCTTTTGCGACGACCTGTCGTTCGAGGAGGGCGAGAGCGGCTACAAGGCGCTGAAAGTGGCGCTCGACGGCAGCATCGCCGCGCAATCGGACAATGTGCTGATCTACGCCACCTCGAACCGCCGTCACCTGATGCCGGAACGGATGTCGGACAACACCAGCTACAAGACGGACGATGATGGCGACCTGCATCCGGGCGAGACGGTGGAAGAGAAAATCTCGCTGTCCGAACGCTTCGGCCTGTGGCTGTCGTTCTACCCGTTCAAGCAGGACGATTATCTCGATATCGCGGCGCACTGGCTCGCTTCGTTCGGCTGCACGCCGGAACAGATCGCCGCGGCGCGCGGCGACGCCCTGCGCTGGGCATTGCAGCGCGGTTCCCGTTCAGGCCGGGTGGCGTGGCAATTCGCGCGCGACTATGCTGGGAAACTACCTGCGGGAAAGTTGCCGCAATGAGCGAAGTGAAAGTCACACCGGTGGACGTCGCCGTCGGTATCCTGATGAAGCCGAATGGCGACGTGCTGCTGGGCCAACGCCCGGCCGGCAAGCCGTATGACGGCTATTGGGAGTTTCCTGGCGGTAAAGTGGAACCGGGCGAAGCCATTTTTGATGCCTTGAAACGCGAGTTTGTCGAGGAGCTGGGCTTGCATATCGATACTGCCGAAGCCTGGTGCGGCGTCGAATATGTGTATCCGCACGCCCATGTGCGCTTGCATTTCTATATCAGCCGCGAGTGGCGGGGCGAGCCGCAAAGCCTGGAAGGACAGGCGTTCGCCTGGCAAGGCACGGTCGGCGTGGAACCCTTGCTGCCGGCCACCATTCCCCTGCTGGAATGGCTCGACGAGGTACGCCGCGAATCGCTGGCGCCTGCCTGATCCCAACTTGTGCCAGCAGGCAGCAGCATGCTGCGTGCTGGCGCAAGCTTTCCTGTTACTTTCCTTGTATCGCGCGCGCTTTGCGCTACAGTGCTTTCATCACGCATTGGGGAGTCTCGCATGCCGCTGACACTGACCTTTACCGATACCGATGAATTGCTGATTGCCGCCTTGCACAAGCGTGCCCGCGCGCATGGACGCAGCATCGAGGACGAGCATCGCGACATCCTGCGCAGCGCCTTGCGGCCGCTGCCGAAGCGCCCGCTCGACGATATTCTGCGCGGCATGCCCGACGTGGGGCATGATGCGGATTTCGAGCGCCGCCCTTGAGCCATGCCCGCCTACCTGGTCGATACGGATGTGATCGTTGCAGGGCGCAAGGGCAGCGCTGCGCCGGCGGGCGTGCTCGATTTTTTTGAACGGGTGGTGCCGGAAATGCGCTATGTACCGGTGCAGGTGATTGCGCAACTGCGCGCAGGCATACAGCGCAGCTGGCGGCGCGAGGCGGCGCTGGAAGCACTGGCGCTGGAAGGCTGGCTGGAAGCCGTGCTGGCAGAATATGCACCGCGGCTGCTGGAATTCGACCTCGATTGCGCGCTCGTGTGCGCGCGCCTGCATGCGCGCGGCCACGCGCACGGCGTCGATGGGCAGATCGCGGCGATGGGCATCGCCTATGGCTTGACGGTGGTCAGTGGCAGGCTCGACAGTTTCGTGGCGCAAGGGCTGCGCCTGGAAAATCCGTTTCGCTGAGAATTATTGCGGCTTGTTGTCTTCGTCCGCGAGCGGATCTTCGAATGGGTCGGCGGCGGGGATCGTGTATTTCTCTTCGGCCCAGGCACCCAGGTCGATCTGCTTGCAGCGTTCCGAGCAGAAGGGGCGGTATTTGTTGGCTTCAGTCCATTCGACTTTGGCGGCACAGGTAGGGCAATTAACGACGGTCATGATGGGGCAAATAAGTAACAATTAAAAATTACAGAGCGTGAGCTCGAACGGAACATCTTCTTCCAGCGGCTTGGGTTTCAAGTCGCCACCCTGGGTGGTAAAGCGCACCCACAGCATATATTTGTTGGCGGAAATTTCCGGGATGGCGCCGCTGTTTTCATCCAGGCTCAGGCGCAGCATCTGGTACACCTTGCCTTGCAGCATTTGCTGGTAGCTGCCGCCATTGGCGATCAGTTTAACGGGTCCGCCGGAATCGCGCAGCAGGCGCAATACGAGGGCCAGCGCATCGAACAGGGGCGCCAGCGGGGCAAACCACGCGTGGATATCGGTCAGGCGCTGCTCGGAGCTGCGTTTTTGCCAGGCAAAGTAGGACGGCAAGTCGAATTCGCAGGCGCCGCCCGGGATGATGGTGCGGCCGCGGATGCTCATCAGCCATTCATTGTCGCGGATATTCTGGCCCGTCTTGCCCTGCGCCGCCACCAGGGCGCCACTGACGCTGTCGAGTTCGCCCAAGATGGCATCGAGGGTTTCCGGCTCCACATTTGGATTGCTGCGGTAGCCGAGCAGGCTTTGGCGCTGGCGCTCGAGTTCCTGCAGCAGGTCGGACTTCAGGTCGGCGCGGCCGGCCACTTCGAGCATATCGAAAATAGTTGCCAAGGCAACATGATGCTGCATTGCATGCTCTTGCTGGATGAAGAACTTGAATTTGTCGTACAGGTCTTCCAGCCGCAACAAGGTACGTATGCGTTCGTTGAAAGGGTATTCGTAGACAATCAAAATAATTCCCTTAAGTAAGGACCTGCAAACAATCCCGTGATTTTGAACCAAGCGTCGACAAATTACAAACGTTGCGGCCCGATTCCGGCCATTCTTTTTGAAAATGCCAGATATAAATCGTGCAACTGGGCAATCTGCGGCGCCAGGGCGGCCAAATCGCCATTATTGTCGATCACATCGTCCGCCGCCGCCAGGCGCATGGCGCGCGTCGCCTGCGTGGCCATGATGGATTTGACTTGTTCTTCCGATAAGCCATTGCGCGCCATCACGCGCGACACTTGCAGGCTTTCCAGGCAATCGATGACGAGAACCCGGTTGACCCGCTCCACCCATCCGCCGGACTCGACGAGCAGGGGCACGGCAAAGATCACGTAGCTGCCTGTCGCTTCGGCGGCCGCCGCCAGGGTCGCCTGGCGGATGCGCGGATGCAGGATGGCTTCCAGTTTCGCCTTGGCGGCGGCATCGGAAAACACGAGGTTGCGCATTCTGGTGCGGTCGAGGGCACCGCGCGCATCGGCGTAGTCGGGGCCAAATTCCGCCACCAGGGCTGGCATGGCTGCGCCATTTTGCGCCGTCAGGCTGTGCGCGATCTGGTCGGTATCGACGATGGAGGCGCCGTGCGCGGCGAACAGGTCGGCCACCGTGCTCTTGCCGCAACCGATGCCGCCGGTGAGACCCACGCTGAAATAAGGGACGTTTTGTCTTTGCATGTATTTATCCATAGGGGGCAGTGCTGCGCCGGTCAGCCAATCAGGTCTAGCGTGAGGCGGGACAGGGGCGTACCATACAGCAAGGCGATCAGGCCTGCCGCAGCCAGGTAGGGGCCGAACGGAATCGGTTTGTCGCGCCCGCGCTTGGCAAACACGATCAGCCCGATGCCGACCACGGCGCCGACCAGCGATGACAATAAGATGATCGTCGGCAGCATCGTCCAGCCCAGCCACGCACCAAGCGCCGCCAGCAATTTGAAGTCACCATAGCCCATTCCCTCCTTGCCTGTCGCCAGTTTGAAGGCCCAGTACACGCCCCACAGGGCCAGGTAGCCGGCGGCCGCGCCGATGACGGCGTCTTGCAGGGGCACGAAAGTGCCATTGATATTGACCAGCAGGCCCGCCCACAGCAGGGGAAAGGTGAGATCGTCGGGCAGCATTTGCGTATCGGCGTCGATGAAGGTCATGGCGATCAGCAGCCAGGCAAACACGAGGGTGGCGAGACCCGTCCAGCCGCTGCCGAAGTGCCAGACCAGAAGGGCCGACAGGGCGCCCGTCAGCAGTTCGACCAGCGGATAGCGCACGGAGATCGGTGCCTGGCAGGCGCTGCATTTGCCGCGCAGCAGCAGGTAACTGATGACGGGGATGTTTTCCATGGCCGTGATGCGGTGGCCGCAAGCGGTGCAGTTCGAGTGCGGCAGCATCAGGTTGTAGCGGTCCGTGTGCGGCAAGGGCAAGCCGCTTTCTTCCGCCACGTAATTATCGGATTCGCGCTGCATCATTTTCGGCACGCGGTGGATCACCACGTTGAGGAAGCTACCGACGATCAGGCCGAACAGGGCGGCGACGAGGGCGACGGGCAGGTTGCCGGGCGCCGCGAACAGCAGGGTATCTGGAGGCATTATCTTTATCGCCAATGTGGCGTGGGCAAGCACAGGTTTATGGCTCGCGACGCTGGCCATGGCGGGGCCGGTGTCGCGAGCCAGGAGAGTATAGTGTATCTGCCATCTTACGCTGGACGAGCATGTCGGCGGCGCGGTTGACTACTCTTTCGTGACGGCGGCGGCATGGCTGTCCTGTTCGCGCGGCCGCGGTTTTTGCTGTTCGACCTGCAGTGCCAGCAGTTTGTTGCGCATGGATTCCGAAAGCATTTTTTCCAGGTAGCGATGTACTACGGCCGCGACCGAAATCGCCGTTACGGTGATCATGAAGATATAGCCCCATGAGTGCGTATGTGCTTCCATGTCCAGCTTGAGCATGGCCAGGCCGAAATAGTGATGGGTAATCGTATGGCTGAGGTACAGCGAGAAGGAAATCGAACCCAGCCACACCAGCCAGCGGGGGGCGGGGATCTTGACGGTCTTGCTGGCGATGGCCATGACGAGTACGGTCAATGCCAGCGGGCCACCCCATTTGCTAGGGCCGTGGAAATCCACTACGCGCGAGTAGCCGAGCCAGATGGTCAACGCGATGCTCAGTCCGAGTAGGTGATAGGCGATGGCGGGATTCCTGATCCTGGCCCAGTCCTGCAGGTACAACAATCCGATGGCGGCACCTGCCAGGAACTCGAAAATAATCGGATTGCTCATCAAATTGAAATAGACAAAGGAATAAGACAGGTTTCTGGTGGCATCATAGGCTGACAAGGCCGGATTGTGCAGCATGGGAATCAGCAATACGGTGGCGATCATCCAGGCGAACAGCGCGAGCCAGCGCCATTGTTTGAAACAGAGCGAGGCGCAGAAGATGGCATAAAAATACATCTCGAATTCCAGGGTCCAGCCCAAGGGCAATGCCGCGCCAAAATAGGGAGGATTGTCGATAGTGACAGGAATGAAGAAGATGCTTTTTAAAAATAGAATGACATTGTCATAGGAACTGAAATATGCGGTGACGTCTTGCGTTGCCGCTATCCACCAGAAGGTGATGATGGCGTAGACTGGCCACACGCGCGCAAAGCGCTTGATGGCGAAGGTTTTGGCGTAGGCCAGGCTGCCATCCGAATTGCGCGTTGAATACGCCATGATGAAGCCGCTGATGATGAAGAACAGATCGACGCCCATCGCGCCCGGCCTGAGTATTTCATCGGCCTTTTCCCAATTGGCCGTGTTGAGCATGAAGTAGCGGGCATGCGTCAGGACCACCAGGGTGGCAGCAATTCCCCTGAGCGCTTCAAGCCAGTCCAGTTTATTGTGATTTTTCATGAATTAAGACATGGCTCGTTCATTAACGGTGTGAGGTTGCGACGAAGTCTGACCCGGCAGGCAATACCTGTCAACGCGGTAATTTCTTTTTTCTGGCTAATGGGCGTTTTAAGGGAGGTGCTGGCTGTTGCCTAGATCACCGCGCCCAGCTTGAAAATCGGCAAATACAGGGCGATCACGAGGGAGCCTACCAGTACGCCCAGCACCACCATCAGCGCCGGCTCCAGCAGCGTGGAAAGGGTGGCGACCGTGGCGTCGATATCGGCCTCGATGATATCGGCCGCGCGCGACAGCATGGCGTCGAGCGCGCCCGATTCCTCGCCGATCAGGGCCAGCTGCGTCAGCAAGGGCGGGAACACGCCGCTGTGTTCCATGGCCAGGGCCAGGCTGCCGCCGGCGCGGATTTCGCGTTCGATGCGTGCCGTCGCTTCCTGGTACAGCGTGTGGCCGGAGGCGGCGCCCACCAGGCTGAGCGAGTCGAGCAGCGGCACGCCGGCGGCGAACATGGCAGCCAAGGTGCGCGTCCAGCGGGCGATTGCCGCCTTGCGCAGGAGAGGACCGAACACGGGCAGGCGCAAGGCCCGCAGTTGGATGTTGCGCCGCCACGCGGGATAGCGGCGCCAGGCCAGGTGCAGCAGCAGGCAGGCCAGCAGCAGCGCCGCCAGCAAGGCCAGCCAGTAGCGGACAACAAAGGCGGACAAGCCCATGACGACCAGGGTGGGCAGCGGCAAGGGCGCGCCAAAGCTGTCGAAGACCTGGCGGAAAGCGGGGACGACCACGCTCATGATGATGGCCGTGACGACGATGGCGACGAGCACGATGACCAGCGGATACATCAGTGCGCCGCGCACCTGCCGCCGCAGGGCGATGGCCTTTTCCTGGTGCGTGGCCAGGCGCGCCAGCAAATCCTGCACGATGCCGGCCTGTTCGCCTGCCGCCAGCAGGTTGCAGTACAGCTCGTCGAACAGCAGCGGGAACTGGCGGAATGCCTGCTGCAGGCTGCTGCCCGCTTCGATGTCGTGGCGCAAGTCGCGCATCAGCTCCGTGACCGCAGGTTTGGCGTGCCCCTTGCCGGCGATATCGAAGGCGTGCAGCAGCGGCACGCCGGCCGCCATCATGGTCGACAACTGGCGCGTGAACAGGGCGATATCCTTGCGCGTGATGGCCTTGCCGGGCGCGGCGCGTTCCGCCTGCACCCGGGTGGCCAGGATACCCTCGCGTCTCAGCGCGACCTTGGCGGCGCTGGCGTCGGCAGCGCGCAAGACGCCATCGACCGCCCTGCCATGGCGGTCCGTACCCTTCCACGCAAAGCGCCGCTCGGCCGCCATGTGCACCTCCTGCCGTCACGGTAGCAGGGCCGGGCAAAAGCACCAGCGGCGCTGGCGGCAAGCTTGATGTGGCTCAGCCTTTTGTGGTTTGCACTTCCGTCTGCACAACGGCCTGTGCCGTCACGTCGGCCGCATCCTCCTCGTCGCTGTCCAGCACGGTGTTGACGATCAGTACCTGGCGGTAGCCGAAGCGGGCCAGCACGCGCGCGGAAATGAATTTCATGCCCATGGCGGCCGCGGCCGACGGCATCATCAGCAAGCCCGATTGCCAGGCGGGCAAGCCCAGGCCCAGCTGGTACAGCAGCGGCAACAGGAAGGGCAGGCCGCCCACGCCCAGGCGCGTGACGAAGCCGCCCACCACGGAGACGCGGAAGGTGCGGATCTTGAACAGGGTCAGGCGCAGCAGCGGGTGCAGCACTTCGCTCGAATGCCAGACGTACGCGGCCAGCAGGCTGATGGAAATGAACAGCAGCACGGCAAACGAGGTGCCGTCGATGCGGTGTTCGCCGAAGATTTCCAGCAGCCACGACAGCAGCGCGATGCCCGTGCCGAACAGCACCAGGCCGATCAGGTCCAGCGGACGGGGCTTGTCGCCATAGTAATCGGGCATGTAGCGGTGCGCCAGGTACAGCGCCACCAGGCCGACAGGCACGTTGACGAAGAAAATCTCGCGCCACGACAGCCAGTGCACGATCAGCCCGCCCACCGTGGGCCCCAGCAGGGGACCGATCAGGGCCGGGATGATGACGAAATTCATGGCCGCCAGCAATTGCGATTTGGGAAAGGTGCGGATGATGGTGAGCCTGCCTACCGGCATCATCATGGCCGCACCCACCCCTTGCAGCAGGCGCGCAGCCACCAGCATGGGCGCATTCACGGACAGGCCGCACAGGATGGAGGCGATGGTAAAGATGGCGACAGCGGCGGAAAACACGCGCCGTGTGCCGAAGCGGTCGGCCATCCAGCCGCTGATGGGAATGCACACGGCCAGGCTCAGGATGTAGCTCGTGACGACGGCCTTCAGGCTCAGTGGCGTCACGTTGAGGCTGGCGGCCATGGAAGGGATGGCGGTGTTGACGATGGTGGAGTCAAGTTGCTCCATGAACAGGGCGGTGGCGACCACCCAGGGAAGGTAGCTTTTGATCGGGGAACTGGTCATGGATGTGAGCCTGAGGAGGAGAAACGGAGCCGACAGTACGGTGAATTGTCACATAAATGGCGCAGGCGTGCCGCCCGCGCCGTGCATTTTGGCAGCGTGCCGGGGGCATCGTCCATGGAACATTTGTTCCATGGCAATAGACAGCGGGCAAGGCTAGCATGTGTTTTCTGGCAGTTCCGGCCTCCTTTCCTCGAAAGTCACATCACATGAAAAATGCATTTACGTTCCTCGTCCTGGGCGCGGCCCTGTCCGCATGCGGTGGCGGCAGTGATGGCGGCGCGCCGGAAGCGCCCATCACGCCGCCTGTCGTCGTCACGCCCGCCGTCCCCCCCGCCGACAGCGTGACGGTGGCGTCCGCCGCCGTGGCCAAAGAGGCGGGCTTGAGCGTCATTGCCGGCGCCAGCGCCGATGAAAGCGTGTATGACGTGGCTGCCGATATCGGCGACACCTGGCGCATCACGTTTGACCATGTCAAGAAAACCTACGCCATCCGCGTGCTGTCGACGCAGTTCGGCTTGAGCGACCGCAGCGGCACGTTTACCGCATCCAGCAGCGGCAATCTCACTATTTACACGGCAACGGATTTCAGCGTCGCCGTCGATGCGCGGACGCGTCTCCTGTCGGGCAATATCAAATTGGGTAATATGGTCTCGACCGTCAGCGGCACCGGCTATGCGGTGGGTGACGTGGCCAAACTGGCCGGCAGCTATATTTTCCTGGGCGCCATGCGCAATGCCTCGAACGGCGGTGACCGTTTCAATCCGAAAGGCAGTCTCAAGATCTCCGCCGACGGCGCGGCCCAACTGTGCAATGGCGGCGTGTTCAGTGCGCAAGGCGTGTGCTCTGCGGTATCGCCGCAGCTGGAAGCGGAAAACGCCAGCCTGACCCTGGTCAAGGATGCGAAGAACGGCTTGCTCGTCGCCCGCCAGGGCGGCCAGGACTTCGGCATCGTGCACGTGCATGCGGGGGATCGGGGGCTGGCGCTGTTCATCGACCGCTACAGCCGCAACCAGGAAAATGTCCTGCGCGTGGGCACCATCGTCGCCGCCAAACAGCAGAAGATCGGCACGGAAATCAATGGCAGCTATGCCTGTGCGGCGCAGGGTGGCGCGACGGGCAAGATCGACATCGCCGGCAATGTGGCGACCATCACAAATAACGGCACGGGCAAGGTGCACGCGGAAAACGTGACCTTGAACAAGCTGGGCCTGGGTGCCCAGGCCGTCGATTTCGATGGCATCGCCGTGTTCAAGGATCCGGCCGACGTGCCGGCCGATTATTCGATGTTCATGCCGCTGTCGTCGAGCATGGCGGTCGAGTTTTCGACCGACCGCTCCTTCCTGACGACGTGTCTGAAAAAGTAAGGTCTAGCGCGGGAGCGCGTCGAGCGCGGCCAGCAGCGGAAGCGCCGCGTCGGCGATGCGCTCCAGGCTGGCCTCTCGCAGGGCGGCCGTGTCCACCGTGTGGCCGGAATCCAGCCCCGCCCAGCGCAGCAGCGCCGAACATGCGGCGGGTGTGTCGAACATGCCGTGCAAATAGCTGCCGAGGATTTGACCGTCGCCCGACACGGCCCCTTCCGGCCGCCCATCGATGACAAAGGCCGGCTGTGCCAGCGCCGCGCCATGCGAGACACCCATGTGGATTTCATAGCCTCCCACGGGCGCATCGGCCGCGCCGGCAAACGCGCAGTGGCCGCGCACCTGCTCCAGCCGCTTGTCGCTCGTCAGCTCCGTCACCATGTCGAGCAGGCCCAGTGCCTTTGACTCTCCCGCCGCACCTTCCACGCCCAGCGGATCGCACACGCTTTGCCCCAGCATTTGGAAGCCGCCGCAGATGCCGAGCATCTTGCCGCCATAGCGCAGGTGTTTCGCCAGGTAGGCGGGCCAGCCTTGCTGCTGCAGCCAGGCCAGGTCGCCACGCGTGTTCTTGCTGCCCGGCAGGATCACCAGGTCGGCCGCTGGAATCGGCTGCCCATGCTGGACGAATTGCAGGTCGATATCGGGGTGGACGCGCAGCGCGTCAAAGTCCGTGTGGTTGCTGATGCGCGGCAGTTGCGGCACCACCACCTTGAAGGCGCCGCGTTCCGCCTGCATCGCTTCGACGGCGTCCTCCGCATCGAGGAACAGGCCTTGCAGGTAGGGCAGCACGGCCAGCACGGGTTTGCCCGTCTGCTGTTCCAGCCATTCGATGCCGGGTTGTAGTAGCGAGATGTCGCCGCGGAAGCGGTTGATGACGAAGCCAAGGATGCGCGCCCGTTCGCTGTCGGACAGGCAGGCCAGGGTGCCGATGATGTGGGCGAAGACGCCGCCCCGGTCGATGTCGGCCACCAGGATCACGGGACAGTCGACGGCTTCCGCAAAGCCCATATTGGCGATGTCGCGCGCGCGCAGGTTGACTTCGGCGGGGCTGCCCGCGCCTTCGACGACGACGGCGTCGTATTGCTGGCGCAAGCGCGTGTAGGATTCCAGCACGGCGCCCATGGCGATGGTTTTATATTGCTGGTAGTCGCGCGCATCCATCTCGGCGCGCACCTTGCCGTGGATGATCACTTGCGCACCCGTGTTCGACGACGGTTTCAAGAGCACTGGGTTCATATCCGTGTGCGGCGCGATGCCGCAGGCCAGCGCTTGCAGGGCTTGCGCGCGGCCGATCTCGCCGCCGTCGCTCGTCACGGCGCTGTTCAAGGCCATGTTTTGCGGCTTGAACGGCGCCACCGTCACGCCACGGCGTTTCAACAATCGGCACAGGGCCGCGACGACGGTGCTCTTGCCCGCGTCGGACGTCGTGCCCTGCACCATCAGGGCGGGGAAGGGACTCTTCATGCCTGCTGCTCTTTCTGATTCTCCTGCCATTGCGCGATGATGTCGCTGATCTGGCGCAGTCCCTCCGTGATGGCGGCCGGACCGGGAGAAAGTATGTCGGGCGATTTGATCTCGAACAGCATGTCATTGCGTACTGCGGGAATCGCATCCCAGCCCGGACGTGCCGTCAGCTGCGCCGGCTGGAACTTCTTGCCGCACCAGGTGGCGATGATGATGTCGGGAGCGCGCCGCACCACGGTCAAAGGATCGGCGATGATGCGCTCTTTTGCACCCGGATGCGCGGACAACTCCGGGAAGGCGTCCGTGCCGCCGGCGATGCCGATCAATTCGGCCGCCCAGCCGATGCCGCTCATCAGGGGATCGTTCCACTCTTCAAAGTAGATCACGGGCTTGCGTGTCCAGGCTGCGGCGCGGGCCCGGGCGGCGGCGATGTCCGCGCGCAGGCTGGCGATCAGTGCGCGTCCCGCTTCCTCGCGCCGCACCAGTGCGGCCAGCACGGCGATCATGCGCAGGATGCCCTCCACCGTGCGCTGGTTAAACTGGTGCACTTCGATACCGGCCTTGACCAGGTCGCGGCAGATATCGGCCTGCATGTCGCAAAAACCGATCACGAGGTCGGGCTGGACGGCCAGGATGCGCTCCAGGCTCGAGGAGGAAAAGCCGCTGATTTTGGTTTTTTCCTCGCGCGCCCGTGGTGGGCGCACGGTAAAGCCGGAAATGCCCGCGATGACGTCTTCCGCGCCCAGCGCGTACAGTGTCTCCACGGCTTCCGTCGACAGGCACGCGATGCGCTGGTAGTGGCTCATGGCGTTGCCTTGGCTGCGGGAGCGTTGCGGCGCTGGCGGGCCGCTTCCAGCTGTTCGCACATGGCGGCCGTGCCTTCGATCATGCGCGGGCCGGCGCGGTTCAGCAGGTCGCCATTCAGGCGGAACAGGTTATTCCGGCGCACGGCCGTCATCGACGGGAAGGCGCGCCACATGGCCAGGCCGCCTTCGCTGCGCGGATCGCTTTTTTCGCTGGTGCCGAAGATGACTTCCGGATCTTCCTGCAGCACGCCTTCCGGGGTGACGACGGGCGCCACCACCTTCATCGCGGCAAAGACATTCTGGCCGCCGCACACGCGCATGGAATCGCTGATGATGCTCGCGCCGCTCAAGGTATACAAGGGTTTGTCCCATACCTGGTAAAACACGCGCACGGGCGGACGCTGCGCATACCGGGCCGTCAGGCTGGCCAGTTTGGCGCGCAGCTGCGCGGCGGCCGGTTTGGCGGTTTTTTCCGTGCCCATTAATTGCCCCAGGCGCTCCATGCTGTCGGGGATATCGGCCAGCTTGCGCGGTTCGCTGTGATAGATCGGCACCTTCAGCTGGCGCAGCATGGCGATCTGGCGCTCGGCGCTGCCGTGCATCCACACGACGATCAGGTCCGGCTTCATGGCGATGATGCGCTCCATGTCGTACTGGCGGTTGTCGCCCACTTGCGTGATCTTCTTTGCCGCTTCCGGGTAGTCGCTATAGCTGACGACACCGGCGATCTTCTCGCCGCCGCCGGCCGCGAACAGCAGTTCCGTCACGTGCGGCGCTAGCGCCAGGATGCGCTGTGCCGGTTTTTCCACGGTGACGGTATTCCCGTCATCGTCGCGCACGGTGATGGCGGCATGCGCCTGCAGCGAGACCAGTCCGGCCAGCAGCAGCGATATTTTCAGGATTTTCATGTGTGCTTCCATGCGGTGAGGGCCTGCTGCAGGCGCAGCCAGGCGTGTTCGTCGGGGGGCAGGCCCAGGCGGATGCCGTGGGCCGCGTTGCGGAACAGGCGTACCCAGATGCCTGATTCTGCCATGTGCTGCCAGAACGCTTCGGCGCGCGTGTCCGGCCACCATTGAAACAGCGCCGTGCCGCTGCTGGCGATGCCGTGCGCGGCCAATAGCTGTTGCAAACGGGCGCCTTCGCCGCGCAGACGCTCGCGCATCGCTTCCTGCCAGTGCGTGTCGTTCAAGGCGGCCAGCGCCACTTGCTGCGCCGGGCCGCTGACGGTCCACGGGCCCAGCATATCGGCCAGTTGTACCAGCAGTGCGGGATGGGCGGCGACAAAGCCCAGGCGCAGTCCCGCCAGGCCAAAGAATTTGCCGATGGAGCGCAGCACGATCAGGCCAGGCTGGCCCGAGTGCGGCCCCAGGCTGGCGTGTGTTTCCGTGTCGCCAAACGCTTCATCGACCACCAGCCAGCCGCCGCGCGCGGCCAATTTGCCAGCCCATTCCAGCAGCAGTGCGGGGGCGATGCGTTCGCCCGTGGGATTGTTCGGGTTGCAGATGACCAGCACGTCGCAGTGGTCGACGGCATCGGCCAGCCGCGCATATGGCACTTGGTGTAATGCGTGGCCGTGCTGGCGCCAGTGGTGCGCATGTTCCGCATACGACGGCGCGGCCACCACCACGCGCGACGGCGCGCGTAGCCGGGGCAGGGCCTGGATGGCGGCCTGCGTGCCGGCGACCGGCAGCATGGCGGGTGCGTTGTAATACGCGCAGGCGGCAGCGGCCAGCGCGGGATCGGCTTCCGGCAGCCGGTGCCAGGCGTTGGCGCCGGGTGCCGGCGCTGCATACCAGTGCGGATTGATGCCGGTCGACAGGTCGATCCAGTCGGCGATGGGCCGTCCGTACTCGCGCGCGGCGTCGCGCAGGTTGCCGCCATGTTCAAGCAAGGTATTTCCCCTTCAGGTAGAACAGGCCCGCCAGCAGCGCCACCCAGATCAGCCACAACACGGCCGTCTCGGCCACCAGGCGCCAGGCGCGGTCGATGTCGCGCGCTTCGGCGGGACGGCCGGCGCCCAGCGGCGGGCGGCGTTCCAGTTCGCCATCGTAGATGGCGTCGCCGCCGAGGGCCAGGCCCAGGGTGCCGGCGCCGCTGGCCATCACGGGACCCGCGTTCGGACTGCCCCAGTTTGGGGCCTGCGTGCGCCAGCACTGCCAGGCGCGCTTCTTGTCCGCCATGCTCTTGCCCAGCAAGACATAGGACAGGGCCGTCAGGCGCGCCGGCAGATAATTGAGGATGTCGTCGATGCGCGCGGCGCAGCAGCCGAACCAGTCGTAGCGTTCGTTGCGGTAGCCCCACATGGCGTCGAGGGTATTGGCCAGCCTGAATAGGACTGCGCCGGGGCCGCCCGCCACGGCAAACCAGAACAGGGTGCCGAAGACGGCATCGTTGCCGTTTTCCAGCAGGGATTCCGTGCTGGCCTTGGCCAGGCTGGCCGCATCGGCGTTGGCCGTGTCGCGGCTGACGATGCGCGCCGTCAGCAGGCGCGCGTTGTCCAGGTCATCGATGAGCAGGGCATCGGCAATCGGTTGATTGTGGTCGCGCAGGCTGCGCAGGCCCAGACATAGATACAGCAGGAAGACGTGGAGGGCGGCACCCGCCAGGCCGCACAGCCAGTAGGCGGCATAGCTGATGGGCAGCACGGCCAGCCACCATGCCAGCATGCCGCGCATAAAACGTGCGCGGCCCCGGTTCAGCAGGCGTTCCAGTGTGCTGGCGATGCGGCCAAAGCCGACCAGTGGATGCCAGCGGCGCGTTTCTCCCAGCAGCATGTCGAGCAGCACGCCGGCCGTCATCAAGGCGGCCAGCATGGGCAGCGACAAGCCGCTCAGCATGGGCCGCCTTTCAGGTACAGCGGCAGGCCGGCGGCGACAAAGACAGCCTTGTCGCACACGGCCGCCACGGCCTGGTTCAAGCGGCCCGCCTCGTCGGTGAAGCAGCGCGAGATGGCGCCATACGGCACGATGCTCATACCCACTTCGTTCGATACGAGAACGAGGTCGCAGTCGGTGTCGCCGATTTCGGCCAGCGCGTACAGCAGGTGCGCGCGCTCGCTGTGGAACATTTCGGGCAGGATGATATCGCCCACGTCCGGATATGTCTCGCCGCTGGAAAACATCAGATTCGTCAGCCACAGGGTCAGGCAGTCGACCAGCAGCAGACGGCCGGACCGTGCTTCCCGCAGGATGGCGTCGCCCAGGCGCAGCGGTTCTTCCAGGGTTGTCCACTCGGCCGGGCGCTGTGCGCGGTGATGCCTGACGCGCGTGGCCATTTCAGCATCGCCCGCCTGCGCGGTGGCGAGGTAGATCACTTCCTTGCCGGATTCGCGGGCCAGCATTTCCGCATGGGCGCTCTTGCCGGAACGGGCGCCGCCGAAGACCAGGGTGCGCGTCATGGCGCTGTTACCACTCGGTGCCGATTTGCGCGCCGATGCCGGCCGCATAAGCATGCTTGACGACGGCCATTTCGGTGACGGTGTCGGCGATCGCGATCAGTTCGTCCGGTGCGCCGCGGCCCGTGATGACCACGTGCTGCATCTGCGGACGTTCCAGCAGGTCGGCGATGATCTTGTGCACGTCGAGGTAGTTGTACTTGAGGGCGATATTGAGCTCGTCGAACAGCACCAGGCCGTAGCTTGGGTCAGCCAGGAAGGTCTTCGCCTGCTCCCATGCCAGTTCGGCCTTTTCGATGTCGCGCTCGCGGTTCTGCGTTTCCCAGGTATAGCCTTCGCCCATCGCATGAAAACTGATTTCATCGGGGAAGCGGCGCAGGAATTTTTCTTCGCCCGTCGACATGGCGCCCTTGATGAACTGCACCACGCCTACCTTCATGCCGTGGCCCATGGCGCGGATGGCCATGCCGAAGCCGCTCGAGCTCTTGCCCTTGCCGTTGCCCGTGTTGACGATGATGATGCCGATTTCCTTGTCGGCCTTGGCGATGGCCGCGTCGATGATGGCCTTTTTTCGTTCCATGCGCACGCGGTGGCGTTCGTTGATTGCGGCTGTTTCTACGTCGCTAGGTTTGTTGTCGCTCATGTCTGATCCTCTTTCGGTATGAATATCTTGCGTTTGCCGTGATCGATGATCTCGATCGGGTGGCCCAGGTAGTCGCTCAGGATGGATGCCTGCATCACATTGGCCACGGGACCGGCCAGCCAGCCGCCATCGCCCATCAGCAGCAGCGCATGGGTCGAGACGCTGTGCGCCAGGTTCAGGTCATGCCCCACCATCACCACGGTTTTATTCTGTTCGCGGCACAGTTTTGACAGCAGGCCCATGACGCTGACCTGGTGCGCCAGGTCCAGCGCATTGGCCGGTTCGTCCAGCAACAGCAAGGGCGTATCCTGCGCCAGCATGGCGGCAATCGCCACGCGCTGGCGTTCGCCGCCGGACAGGCTGCGCACGTCGCGTTCGGCCAGGTGCTCCACTTCCATCGAGGCCAACGCCGCCAGGGCGATGCGCTGGTCGTCGCTGCCTTCCCAGTAATGGTTGTCGTGGTACGGGTGGCGCGCCGACAGCACCGTTTCGATGACGCGGTAAGAGAACGCGTCGTGGCGCGCCTGCGCCAGGAAAGCCCGTTCGCGCGCCAGTTCGTCGAGCGGCCAGTCGATCAGGGCGCGGCCCTGTATCGTCACGTGGCCAGTATCCGGTTCGCGCAAGCCGGCCAGGGTGCGCAGCAAGGTGCTCTTGCCCGCGCCATTGCGGCCGATCACGCTCCAGCATTCGCCATCCCTGATGTGCCAGATGAGGTTTTCCACCAGGGAGCGCGTGCCTGCCTTCAGGCCGAGTTGGTAAGTACGTATCATGTGCGGCGCAAGCGGTGCAGTTGGTACAGGAAGACGGGCGCACCGATCATGGCTGTCACCACGCCGACGGGCAGCTGCAATGGCGCCAGCACGGTGCGCGCCAAGGTATCGGCCAGTACGAGGAAGGTGCCGCCGGCCAGCGCGGCGGCGGGAATCAACAGGCGATGATCGGGGCCGCAGGCGAAGCGCAGCGCATGCGGCACGATCAGGCCCACAAAACCCACGCTGCCGGCGCTGGTGACGGCGCTGGCGGTGAGCAGGCCGGAACAGAAGAACAGTCCCTTGCGCAGTGCGCCTACGCGCACGCCCAGGGTGCTGGCCGCTTCCGCGTGCAGCGCCATGACGTTCAGCGAACGCGCGCAGCGCAGCGCGAAGACCATGGCGCCAGCCAGGACCAGCCACGGCATCAGCCGCGCGGGCGCGCCGGACAGGTCGCCTATCATCCAGAACACCATGCTGCGCAAGCGGCTTTCCGGGGCGATGGAGAGCATCAGGGTGACGATGGCCATGCAGGCCGAAGCCAGTATCACGCCCGTCAGCAGCAAGAGCGAGGCGCCGCCTTCAGCGGCCGTGCCGCCGCGCAGGTCGCGGCGGGCAAAGAAATACAGCAGCATGGACACGCCGACGGCACCTGCAAAGGCGGCCGCGTCGACCACCCACAGCGCGCACATGAACAGCAGCGCGGCCAGCGCGCCGACGGAAGCACCGGCGGAAATGCCCAGCACATACGGGTCCGCCAGGGGATTGCGCAGCAGCGCCTGCATCATGACGCCGGCCAAGGACAGCGCCGCGCCGGTGACAAACGCGGTCAGCGCGCGGCCCAGGCGCAGGTCGAGCAGGGTGGCGGCGAGGGTATCGGTCTTGCCCTGCACGACATGGAACAGGGCGGAAGGCAGGTCGGCGAGCGGAATCGCGATCGAACCGATCATGCCGGAGAAAATCAGGCTGGCAACCGCGCACACGATCAGCACCGTGAGGATCACGGTGGCGCGGTGGCGCATGTTGCGGAAAAATGGGTGCATGTACTGCCTTAGGTGAAACGGGAGCGGTGCAAGTGGCTGCGGACTTCCTCAGATGCGTTGGTGGGGAGTATACGAAAAATGGCCCGCTTGCGATTGCGCGTACGGGCCATTGTAATCAACTCCTGGCCGCTTTAGAAATCGTAGCGTGCCGAGAGTTTCATCTGGCGGCCATTGCTAGGATAGATGCCGCCTTTGCAACTGAAGGCGTTGGTGAAGTACTGCTTGTCCGTCAGGTTCAAGGCATTCACCGCCACTTCCCAGGCGCCGAACTTGCGTGCATAGCGGGCATCGAACGTGGTGAACGATGGCACTTTGGCGTCGCAGGTATTGGCAAAATCGCTGCCGTAGCGCTGGCTGTCCACCCATTGCGCGCCGAAATCCGCGCTTTGACCATCTTTCGGTACCCACGACAAACGGGCCGACAGGGTGTTTTTCGGGATCAGGGTCAGTTCCTTGCCCGAATTGACGCCTTCGGTGAAGGTTGCTTTCACATGCTGGTAGTGGCCGCTGAGGCGCCAGTCAGCCGCGATATTGGCGCTGGCATCGAGTTCGAAACCTTGATGTTTGGTCGGATCCAGGTTGGTATTGGCACCAAAACCGAACGCACCTGCCGTTGGATCGTAGTAGATCTCGTTGGTCAGTTTGTGGCGGAAGACGCGTGCATCGAGCTTGACGATGCTGTTGTTGTAGGACGCGCCCAGTTCCAGGTCATGCGAAGTCTGGCCTTGCAGAGGTTTGTTTTCTACTGGCGTGTAGCCGTTTTCATCGGCATTTGCCACGCGATAGCTCTGGCCGGCCTTGGCATACAGGTTTACCTGCGGCACGACATCGAAGCTGCCTTGAACATCCCAGGCATTGAAGTTCTGCTTGATTTTGTAGGTAGCCGTAGTGAACGGTACCGGATCAACGGAGTCCTTGTCAAAAGTTTCATGGCGTACGCCGGCGGCGATACGGAAGTTTTGCGGGCCAGCGAATTTCAGTTCATCGCGCACATAGAGTGCCTGCGATTTCTGCTTTGCCTTGGCTTGGGAGTACGAAGCGTCGACTGCCAGGTCCCACTTGATGAAGTCGGCGCCAGCGACGATTTCATTGAGCATGCCGTCGAACTGGCCCAGGTGGCGCAGGCGTGGCGAAAACTGGTTTTGCTTGGTTTTGCGCTCCGACGCGGAAGGGCCGAAGCTGCTGAAATAGGTGGATTTTGCCGTCTTTTCGCGGTGCGACAGTTCTGCGGCCAGATCTACGGTACCCAGGCGGCCTTCGGCGAAGGCTGTATAGCGGTCGCTGTCGACCGAACCGAAATCTTTCAGTGTTTTCGCCTGGCGCGGATTGTCTTCAAACTGAGCCAGTGTTATCGAGCCAGGGAAGCGGCTATCCTGGCGCGTGCTGTCGATGCGCACACCTGCACGGACATTCTTGTCCTGCCATTGCGCGCCGCCGCCGAAGTTGGTCTGCTTGTATTCGTTATTGTCACGATAGTTGTCGGTTTCTTGCTTGCCGACAGCGGCGTCGAGGGTGACGTTATTCCAGGTCTGGGCTACGGAGCCGCGCACTTCGCGCTGGCCCAGTTGGCCCACTTCGGCGAAGACCGTACCACGGACAGCCTGCTTGCCTGGACGTTTGGTGACGATGTTGATCACACCGCCCGTGGCGCCGTCGCCATACAGGACGCTGCTGCCGCCGCGCGTGATTTCGATGCGTTCGACGCTGTCGATGGGGATGCTGGCCAGGACTGGATCGGTCAGTTCATTTTCCGACAGGCGCACGCCATCGAGGACCACGACCGTGTTCTGGCTGGCGGTGGCGCCGAAGCCACGCAGGTCGAGGGTAAAGTCAGGACTGCCGGTCAGGCTTTGACGGCCATAGACGCCGCCGATCTTGCGGATGGCCTGGTTCACGTCGCTGATGCCCGCGCGGCGGATTTCATCTGCCGTGATGACGGTGGCGCCGATCGGTTGCAATGCCGGGTCGCTGTTGAAGCGGGAGCCGGTGACAACGATCTGGTCCAGCGTGTTGTTCGCGGTTTGCGCGAATGCTGGAGCGGCGGCGATGAAGCACAGGGAAATGGCGGAAACCAGGGCGCGCGGCGCCATTGCCGGCGCGCGGCGGTGTAATACGGGAGCAGTCATGATATCGTTTTCTTCGGAAAAAGCACCCGGCTCGCGTCCCCGCAAGCCAGATTCAACGGAAGGCGCGGCGCCCGGCAAGGCCCGCACTTCCACCTGTCCTGGCCGGTATCCGGGCTGGCAAGTAGGGCTATCCCACCTTCCCATGCTCGATGATTGCAAGCACAGTGGTTGTCAGAGATAGCTTGTCGCCCGCTTCCTGTAGAGAGGGGCGACACTTGCTTACCGTTGCGGGGGCAGCACACGTTCGCCGCGATCGCGGCATCGTGTTTCCCGTTTAACTGCGCTCATGGACATGAGCGCGGGCACCAAAACCCCGCCATTATACGTGCAGCAGGCGTGGACTGAAATGGCTGGCTGGGCGATTCGATATCAGAAATCGACGACGGCCGTCGCACCATAGGCGATTTTATGGGCGGAATGGGCGGCCAGCAGGGCGGTTTCTTCCAATGGCAGCCGGGCTTGCAGTGCCGACAGCAGGCGGATGGTGCCCGCATGGCAGATGATGACGACCGTTTCGTGTTGTTCGCGCAACAGATCGCCTAAAAACGCATCGACGCGGGCAGCCATCGCCAGCACATTCTCGCCCCCGCCGGGGCGATACCAGGCCACGTCGGCCGCCCAGGCATCGATTTCCGCGCGCGCGATCGCGTGCCAGGGCTGCATTTCCCATGCTCCGAAATCCATCTCCGCCAGCCGCGCGTCAAGGCGCAGGGCGCTGGAAGGCAAGTCTTGCGCCAATGCTGTCGCCAGGCCGGCGCAGCGGCGCAGCGGACTGGAATAGAGCGGCACGCCGGCTGGCAAAGTCGCTTGCAGGCTGGCGCGCACCGTGGCCAGTTCGTGCGGCGCCACCACCACGTCGCTGCGGCCATAGCAGGTGCCGCTGGTTACCTGCGGCGTGGGGTGGCGAACGAGGATCAGGCGCATGCTTGTTTAATAGAAGCGCAGGGGAGGCTGGAAGTTGGAGAGGATGGCCAGGTAGACAGCCACTTCCGCCACTTGCTGCACTGCGCCCAGGCAGTCGCCCGTGTAGCCTTGCAGGCGGCGCTGGCACTTGCGGCCCAGCCAGAATGCGGCCGCGGCCACCGCCACGACGGCGAAGACCAGCGTGGCCCAGTAAAAGATTCCCAGGGTGCCGCACACGACGGCCGGCAGCAGGCCGCAGATGGCTGCGATGAGGAATTCAGCGGTATTCATCTCCTGCGCCATCGGCTTGGCCTTGCCTTCGTCGCGCGCATAGTCCATGAACCGGATCAGCGAGACGGCGGCCAGGCGCGAGAGCGGATGGGCGATGCACAGCGTCGCCACGATGACGGCGGGCGGCAGTGAGGCCAGCGCCGTGCACTTGATGGCCAGCAGGCAGAGGATGCCGATGGCGCCATACGCGCCGATGCGCGAATCCTTCATGATTTCCAATACCCGCTCGCGCGTCATGCCGCCGCCAAAGCCATCGCACATGTCGGCGAAGCCGTCTTCATGAAAGGCGCCCGTCAGATAGATGCCGGCGGCGACGGCCAGCAGCACGGCTACCGCCGACGGCAGGAGCCAGCTGGCCAGCAGATACACGGCGCCACTGATGGCCGCCACTACCACGCCGACCAGCGGGAAGTAGCGCGAGGCATGCTGTAGCCAGGCCGGTTCGAAACCCACCCAACGGGGGATGGGCAGGCGCGTGAAAAACTGCAGCGCGATGAAGAAGAGGCGGCACTGATGGACTGCGGCGGAAACGGGATTGGCCATGGTCTTAATCTGGCGTGGATTTTTCGCTGACCTGGGCCGAGGCAAACGTCGCCATCTCGCGCATGAAGTTGACGGCTGCGTGCAGTAGCGGCAAGGCCAGCGCCGAACCCGTCCCTTCACCCAGGCGCAAATCGAGGTGCAGCAGCGGACGCGCACCCAGGCTGGCCAGCAGCTGGCGATGACCGTTTTCATCGGAGCAGTGCGAAAACACGCAGTAATCGAGGATGGCCGGCTGCAGACGGGCCGCCACCAGCAGGGCGCTGCTGACGATGAATCCATCGATCAGCAGTATCATGCGCCGTTCGGCCGCCTTGAGCATGGCGCCGGCCATCATGGCGATTTCGAAGCCGCCGAAGGTGGCCAGCACGTCGAGCGGCGTGGTGACCGCCGCATGATGGGCGACGGCCGCTTCGATGACCTGCTGTTTGTGCAATATGCCTTCCTTCGACAGGCCGGTGCCGGCGCCCACGCAGTCGGCGACCGGTGTTTGCGTCAGCTTGTGCATCAGCGCTGCGGCAGCGGTAGTGTTGCCGATGCCCATTTCGCCAAAGCCCAGCACATTGCCGTCCAATGTGGAGACCAGGCCCATTCCCGCCTGCATGGCGGCCAGGCATTGCTCCTGGCTCATGGCGGGTTCCTTGGCAAAGTTGCGGGTGGCGGGACCCTGCTTGCGGTCGAGCAAGCCGTCGCGCGGTCCGAAGTCATGGTTCACGCCGGCGTCTACTATATAGAGGGCGCAATCTGACTGGCGGGCGAAAACGTTGATGGCGGCGCCGTTGCCGAGGAAATTCTCCACCATTTGCCACGTCACGCTTTGTGGGTAAGCGGAAATGCCTTCGGCGACGACCCCATGGTCGGCCGCGAAAACGATGATGGCAGGCTGCTGCAATGTCAGCTGCGTGCTTTGCTGGATCAGGCCGATCTGATGGGCCAGGGTTTCCAGCAGCCCCAGGCTGCCCAGCGGCTTGGTCTTGCTGTTGATGGCATGTTCGAGTGCGCTGGACAGGGCGGAATTGGCGGTAGGGCTGATGTGTGGGATAGGCATGGGAATCTATATGGATGAGGCAAGGTATGGTCGGCGCTACGATATCACACAGCAATATTTGCCCAGATGCAAATTAGTGCTTGCGGGGCGTGCGGGGCAAGGCTATAATTCGCCCCCTCGCTGAACGACGCATACAAATGTCGAGTGAAGCAGGGTGAAAAAGAAGGTTGACGAAATGCTGCAAACGCTTCATACTCTTCCTTCTTCGCAGCTGACAAACACAACGCTTTGTCGATAGCGCGAAAGCAGTGCCGAATACAGTTCTTTAACAATTAACAGTCGATAAGTGTGGGCATTTGATGTAAGTGCAGCAGTGATCTTCGGATCGCTGTAAAACTTAAAATATCAAATGTTCACAAGAAATAATGAAATAGGATACTTCTTCGGAAGTAGCCTGTCAGTTTTTTGAGTGAGCGACCCGTCGCAAGACGGTGCCAATAAAATGGCAAAGTAACAGAGATTAAACTGAAGAGTTTGATCCTGGCTCAGATTGAACGCTGGCGGCATGCCTTACACATGCAAGTCGAACGGCAGCACGG
>NZ_FNDA01000008.1:0-236666 GCF_900099875.1 Janthinobacterium sp. YR213
GTGAAACAACTTTGCGCCGATGATAGTGCTGCAACCAGTGTGAAAGTAGGTTATCGTCAGGCTTGTTATTCGCAGTAAGAGAAAAACCCGATCAGCAATGGTCGGGTTTTTTTTCGTCTGGCGGTTTGTGATGGCGAACCCCAAACGAAGGCTGGGGTCAGACCCCCTTGCGCGTTGGCGTCGAATCTGGCGTTAGCGGTGTGGAGGGTCTGACCCCGGCGGTTCGGTTCAGCAGGCGTAAAAAAAAGGCAGCGCTGCGCGCTGCCTTCTTCTTGGTTTTATTGGCCGGTCACTACCGGCGTGGCGCCGCTCCTGGCGACCCATTCAATCAGCGCATCGACCGCTGCGCGGCCATTACCATTGCCCACCAGGTCGCTATTGATCATGGCGACCACCACGCACAGCTGGTTGTTGGCGTCGGGCACATAGCCGGCGATGGCGACGACATTCTTCAACGTTCCCGTCTTGATGCGGGCCCGCGCGGCGGCCGGGCTGTTCAACAGGCGCTTGCGCATGGTGCCGTCCAGCGCGACGATGGGCAGGCTGGACTGGAACTCGGGCGCCCACGGACTTTGCTGCATCGCCTGCAAGACGCCGGCCATTTGCGCTGGCGCAATGCGTCCCGTGCGCGACAAGCCGGAGCCGTTGTCGACCAGCATGCCCTGGGTATCGATATTGTGCCGCTGGAACCATTCCTGAATGACTTGCCGTGCCCGGCTGGCCGTGTCTTCCGGCGCCGCCATGGCGACGGGGCGGCTGCCTAACCAGCCATCGCTCTGCAAACTGCCCAGGCTCAGGAACAAGGTACGGGCCAGGGTGTTGTCGGAGGTCTTGTTGATATCGCGCAAGACCTCGGGCAAGGCACGCGCCACGTGGTCGGCCAGCAAGCGCGTGCCGACGGGTTCGGCCGTTGGCGGCAAACCTGTTGCCGGCGCTTCGCGCACCGTGCCCGTGATCGTGCCGCCCAGGCGTTTCCAGGTGGCACGGAACAAACGGTCCGCATAATCGTTGCGGTCGAGCACGTTGATGCTGGTGGCCTTGCTGCAATTTTGCGGGAAGGTGCCGTGCAGAATCACCTGCAGCTTGCCGTTCGCATCGCGCCGGTATTCGGGCGGGCGCCAGCCGTCTTCCCATCTGGCGCAACTGCCCTTGACCAGTTTCATGTCGCTCGTGATGCTGACATTTTCGAGCGGCGGCTGCATCAGGATGCTCAATTGCCGCTCCGTCGAGCTCATGTTGATATCGAGCAGATTGGTGTTCAGCAATAAGGCATCGGGAATGACGTTGTAGCGGAATTCGGCGGATTCGTCGAACGGTGCTGCGCCGATATCGGGCCGGGCCGGCTGGAACAACTGGCGGTCGAGGATCAAATCACCCTTGATTTTCACGATACCCTGGTTGCGCAGGGTTTGCAGCATGTGTGCGAGTACGTCCGCATTGAAATCCGTGTCGGCGCCGCCGCGCAGGATCAAGTCGCCCTTCAGCACGCCATTGATGACATCGGCGCTGGTGCGCAACTCCGTGCGGCCGCGAAAGATGGGACCCAGCTGCTCCAGGCCTACGGCCGTCGTTACCAGTTTCATGGTGGACGCGGGCTGCATGCTGCGTTCGGCCCCATGCGACAGCACGGTGGCGTTGCCGCGCAAGACGATGGCGCCCATGGCGTCTTCCGGAATATTTGCGCTGCGCAGCAGCAGGCTCACGGATTCGGGCAATTGCGCGTGGGCAGTCGACAGGCCAAGACCCGCCAACAGCGCAGCCATCAGAACAGGACGTAACATGGTGCTCCTTAGTGGAAAAAGACGTAGGCAACGAAGACGGCGGTAATCACGCCAGCCAGATCCGCGATCAGGCCGGCCGTGATGGCATAGCGCGTCTTGCGGATGCCCACCGAGCCGAAGTACAGGGCCACGATATAGAAGGTGGTGTCGGCCGAGCCCTGGAAGACGCAGGCCAGGCGGCCGACGAAGGAGTCGACACCGTAGGTATTCATGGCATCGATCATCATGGCCTTCGAGCCGGAGCCGCTGAGCGGCTTCATCATGGCCGTCGGCAGGGCGGGCACGAAGTCCGTATTGATACCCAGGTTGGCGAAGAACCAGTTCATGCCGCTCATCAGGAAATTGAACACGCCCGCATTGCGGATCACGCTGATGGCTACCAGCATGCCGACCAGGTAGGGAATCACGGTGATCGACGTCTGGATGCCGCCCTTCGCCCCTTCGATAAACGCGTCGTACACGTTCACCTTCTTGCGCAGCGCGCCAATAATAAATATGGCAATCACGCTGATCAATACCAGGTTGCTGACCACTTTGGACACCAGCTCGATTTCCTGTTTCGTCAGGTATTGCGTAAAGTACCAGATCATGGCGACGATGGCGCTCGTCATGCCGCCCATCCAGCCCAGCACGACCCGGTTGAGCAAGTTGATGCGCTGCTTGATGGAGACCGTGATGATGCCGACCATGGTGGCCACATAGGTGGCGATCATGCAGGGGATAAAGATGTCGGACGGGTCTGCCGCGCCGAGGATGGAGCGCTGCGCCATGATGGCCAGCGGAATCAGGGTCAGGCCCGAGGTGTGCAGTACCAAAAACATGATTTGCGCATTCGTCGCCTCTTCCTTGTTCGGGTTCAAGGTTTGCAAGCTTTCCATGGCCTTTAAACCGAACGGCGTGGCCGCATTGTCCAGGCCCAGCAGGTTGGCCGAGAAATTCATCACCATGTGGCCCGTGGCCGGGTGGTCTTTCGGAATTTCCGGGAAGATGCGCGAAAAGAAGGGGGCAATCACTTTCGCCAGCCAGCCGACGATGCCCGCCTTTTCGCCGATGTTCATGATGCCGAGCCATAAGGTCATCACGCCGGCCAGCGGCAGCGCGATATCCATCACGCCCATGCGTGCCGTCTCGAACGTGCCATCGATGATGCGCTTGAAGATATCGGTATCGCCGAGAAACAGCCACTGCAGCACTGCGGCCAGGAAGCCAACGAGGAAAAAGCCGGACCAGATGTAATTAAGTGCCATATGCGATCAGTTCTGTGTGTCGGGAGTGAAAAATGTCTGCAAACAAAGTATAGGGGCAGCCCGATACGAGTTGATGAAAGAATGCAGCAATCGCATGCCAAAAAGTTATAAGCTGGCAGCCTGTTTTCATTGGCGCCCCGTCGCTTGCCCGCGTAGTGTGGGGGATGCCTGTCGCTTAGCGCTGTTCCTTACCTTTGTCTGCACTGGATCACTGATGATGTTTTTACGCAAAACCGCCTGCGCCGCCGGCCTGGCCCTGTTGACGCTTTTGACTGTGCCGGCCCATGCCGCCGCCGATGCCGCCCGCGCCGGCAAGACCCTGCACTTGTTTTTGAGCACCAGCGAGACGGGCCTGGACCCGGCCGTGGCATCGGACCTGGCCAGCCTGAACTTGATGGAAAACATTTTCGACCCGCTCTTGCGCTACGACTATCTGGCGCGCCCGGTGCAGCTGCAGGGCAACACGGCGCGCGGCTTGCCGACGGTGGAAGATGGCGGACGCACGTATATCTTTCACTTGCAGCCCGGCATTTTCTTTACGCCCGATCCCGCCTTCAAGGGCCAGCCGCGCGAAGTGACGGCGCAGGATTATGTGTACAGCCTGACGCGGCTGTATGACCCCAGCCTGAAGTCGCCGTGGTTGTTCTTGCTGGAAGACAAGCTGGTGGGTGATGCGGCCCTGAAAACAAAATTCAGCTATGACACGCCGATCACCGGCTTGCAGGCGTTGGATAAATACACCCTGCGCATCCGCCTGAACGGCGTCGATCCGAACTTCCTGTTTTACCTGGCGATGCCGGCGACAGCGGTGGTGGCGCGCGAAGTGGCTGAAGCGTACCCGGCGGCAGGGCAGATCGGTAATCACCCCGTGGGCACGGGGCCGTTCCTGGTGAAGGAATGGAAGCGCAGCGACAAGATCGTGCTGCAAGCCAACCCTGCCTTCCGTGCCACCGTATTCCATACGGAGGCCAAGGCGCTGGCCGCCTTGCCGGTCGACACGCGCGCCATCGCCACCGCGCTGGAAGGCAAGCAATTACCGCTGGTCGAGCGCATCGAGGTGCGCATCGTCGAGGAATATCAATCGCGCATGCTGGGTTTCCTGAAAGGCGAATTCGATTACCTAGAACAAGTACCGGAGTCGATGACGGATATGGTGCTGGAAAATGGCGCGCTGAAACCGGCATTGCTTGCCAAGGGTCTGCAGCTGACGCGCTTTCCCGTGCTGCAAACGTATTACATGTGGATGAATATGGACGATCCCGTGCTGGGCGGCACGAGCAAGGACAAGCTGGCCCTGCGGCGCGCCATCGCCCTCAGCTACAACAGCCGCGAAGATATCGCGCTGTTGAAAAAGGGGCTGGCCTTGCCGGCGCAATCGCCGCTGCCGCCGAATGTGCTCGGTTACGACAAGCACTACCGCAGCCCCGTCGCCTACGATCCCGTGCTGGCGCGCGCTCTGCTGGACCGCTTCGGCTACAAGGCGGGTCCCGATGGTTTCCGCACCCAGCCGGACGGCACACCCTTGCTGCTCACCATGCACACGGAACCGAGCACGGTGGGACGCTTGCGCGACGAATTGTGGCGCCGCAACCTGAACGCCATCGGCCTGCGCGTGGAATTTAAAAGCGACAAGAAGACGGAAATCATCAAGGCGTCGCGCCTTGGCAAGGTGCAGATGTTCGAAACCAACTGGATCGCCGACTTCCCCGATGGCGATAACTTTATGCAATTGTTGTATGGTGGCAACGTTGGCCGCGCCAACTATGCCCGCTTCAATTTGCCCGATTACAATAAACGCTATGAGGAGGCGCGCCTGCTATCCGATACGCCGCGCCGACGCAGTCTGTACTTCGACCTGTTTCAGCTGATCCACGCTTACACGCCGTGGGTGTTGCTGACGCATCCCATCTCTGCCGACCTGCAGCAACCGTGGCTAAAAAACTACAGGCGCCACCCCGTGGAATTCACGTCTTGGCGCTATCTGGACGTGGATAAAAGCAGGGCTAGCCCCGCAGGCAAGTGACCATGTCACTGAAAAGGGCATTCATTCCAAAAAGTTATGGTTAGGAAAGCATTTTTCATTGGCTGGGCCCGGATGCATCGCGCTACTCTGAAAATGAAAACAAATAAAGTCATGCGCAAATGTCATAAAAAAATGTACTGCGAGACAGACAGTTGCGACGTGAAAAAAACAGCCTGACTTGAGAACTCAAGTTTCGATTGCCCAAATAAAGGAGAGACCCGTGAAATTGAAGAAGCTAGCGCAATTGGTGGCATTGATGGGGGTGGTGGGGCCGGTGATGGCACAGGAAGCGGCGGCACCAGCAATGCAACGGGTCGAAGTCACGGGCAGCAGCATCAAACGCGTCGCCAAGGAAGGCGCGCTGCCGGTGCAAGTCATTTCGTTTGAACAGATCGAAAAGCAGGGCATCACGACAACCGAGCAACTGGTGCGTACCCTGTCGGCGAATGGCACGGGCGCCGATAACATGACTTCGGGCAATAACGTGTTTGGCGCGGATGCCGACAGGGTCAGCGGCGGCGCCTCGTTCGCCTCGCTGCGCGGCCTCGGTCCATCGAGCACCCTGGTGCTGTTGAATGGCCGCCGCATCGCCACGCATGGCGCCAGCGGCAAGTCGGTCGACCTGAACTCCATTCCGCTGGGCGCGATTTCGCGCGTGGAAATTCTCAAGGATGGCGCCTCGGCCATCTACGGCACGGATGCCATCGGCGGCGTGATCAATTTCATTCTGAAAACCAATTACAGCGGCGTGGAAGCGTCCGTTTCCACCAACGACACGCAGGCAGGCGGCGGCGCCACGCGTCGCGCCTCGCTGCTGGCCGGCACGGGCTCGCTGGAAAGCGATCGCTATAACATCATGGCCAGCCTGACCGTCGACAAGGCGCAGCGCCTGAACGGCAGCGACCGCTCCTTCGTCAACGGCTTCCAGCCGGGCCGCGGCCTGTCGCCCGACACCACGGGCACGCCGTTCGCCAACCAGATGGCGGGTGCCGGCACGGCGCTGGGCGCCTCGTTCCAGCTGCCCGGCGACGCGAATAAATACCTGCAAGCCAATCCCCTGAGCTTCCAGGGCAAGTGCGACAGCATCGCCGGCATGTCGCAGTACCAGACGGAGCTGTGGAAAGACGTGACCTCGCCGCTGCGCACCAAGTATTCCTGCGCCTACGACTATGGCGCCGACTATGTGCTGCAATTCCCCGTCGAACGGGCCAATCTGTTGTCGCGCGGTACTTTCCAGCTGGCGCCCGACCACCGCATGTTTGTCGAGGTGCTCGGTTCGCGCACCAAGGCCACGGCCATTTTGACGCCGATGCAGGTGCAGGCGACCGTCGCCAACAAGAATCTGTATCCGGTCGGTGGCGCGTACTACCAGGACCTGTCGGCCTACATTCCCTCGTTCGACAAGACCAAGCCGATTTCCTACAAATGGCGCGCCAATGACGTGGGCAACCGCACGCAGGAAAACACCACCGACAATGCCCGCGTGCTGGTGGGCTTTGAAGGTAACTTTGGCAAGTGGGATTATAAGGCTGGCATTTCGCGCGCCGAAAGCAGCACCAAGACCAAGCTGACGGATGGCTATTCCTATACGGACAAGCTGTACGCGGCATTGGCGACGGGCATCATCAATCCGTGGGTGGGCGCTGGCCAGAGCCAGACGGAAGCGGCCAAGCAATTGATCGAATCGACCAAGTTCCGTGGCGACTTCCAGCACGGCAAGACAACCCTGACGCAGATCGACGGTTCCGTTTCGGGCGAGCTGTTCCAGCTGCCGGCCGGTGCGCTGGCCATGGCAGCCGGTTTTGACTTGCGCCGCGAAGGTTACAGCTTCGGGCAAGATGTCGACGCCATCCAGATCCTGCTGGCGCCAGGTAATGCCGCATTGAAAGATGCCAGCCGTACCGTCAAGGCCGTGTATGCCGAATTGCTGGTGCCGGTCACGAAGGACCTGGAAATGCAGCTGGCCATCCGCCGCGATGACTACAGCCTGGTGGGCGCGACGACGAATCCGAAAGTGGCCTTCCGCTACCAGCCAACCGATTTCCTGCTGTTCCGTGGTTCGGCCAGCAAGGGTTTCCTCGCGCCAAGCTTCCAGCAGCTGTACTCCGGTTCGCTGAGCCAGGAATTGCCGAACGGCGTGATCGACCAGGAAGGCTGCGCCAAGCATCCGGGCGTGCCCGAGTACTGCGCCATCGACCGCCTCGACTACAAGACGGGTGGCAACACGAACCTGAAGCCGGAAACGTCGAAGCAGGGCAGCGTCGGTTTTGTCATCGAGCCCTTCAAGGGATATTCGGCCTCGTTCGACTACTGGGCCATTAATACCAAGGATCGCATCCTGAACCGCACGCCGCAAATCGTGCTGACCAACTACCAGGCACTGAACCAGTACATCCACCGCAATCCGGACGGCACCATCGAGTACGTGCAGGCGGGCTGGATCAATGCGGCAGGCAGCCGCGTGCGTGGGCTGGATGTGGGCTTGCGCGGCGAGGGCAAGATCCAGGACGCGAAATGGACGGCGACCCTGGACGGCACGTATATGGACAGCTTCAAGTTCGCGGAATATCAAGGCCAGGAATACCAGGAACTGGTCGGCAAGTTTTATACGCGCGACCTGTACCTGCGCTGGAAGCACAACGCCAGCTTCGGCGTGTCGCGCGGCGACTGGAGCGGCTTGCTGATCCAGAGTTTTTCGTCGGGCTACAAGGACCAGGTGCCGAATGGCGGCAAGGGTACGCCGCCGCCAGGCTTCAAGCCGGATGTGTCCAGCTACACCACGTATAACTTGTCGGGCACGTACACGGGCTTCAAAAATACGACGATTACCGTGGGTATCCAGAACCTGTTCGACCGCGATCCGCCGTTCACCGCGCACAACGTGGATGAAGTGGTGGGCGCCGGCTGGGACCCGCGCGTAGCCGACCCGCGTGGCCGTTCGCTGTCGTTCCAGCTGAAGTACAAGTTCATGTAAGGCAGCTATGCCGGCGGTGATCCCGCTGGCATGCTAACCTCGTGCGGCGGCGCCTGGCGTCGCCGTTTTTTATTCCAGGAAAGGGCCGCATGTCCAGTCAGACCAATCTCAGCCGGCGCCGCTTCGGCGGCTTGCTGGCCGCCACCCTGGGGGCGGCAGGCACACCGGCGTGGGCGGCGGCCGCGCAAGGGAAGGGCAAACGTATGCAACAGCAACACGCATTGATCAAGCCGGCGCGCCTGCGCGACGGCGACCTGGTCGCTATCATCGCACCGGGTGGTTTTACGGATGAGGAGTCCATCGCCAAGGCCATACGCAATATCGAATCGCTGGGCTTGCGCGCCAGCCTGGGCGCGAATATTCGCGCCGTGCACGGCAACTATGCCGGCACGGTGCAGCAGCGCCTGGACGACCTGCACGCGGCGTTTCGCGATCCGGAAGTCAAGGCCGTCTGGGCCATCCGCGGCGGCTCCGGCTGCATTTCGCTGCTGGCGCTGCTCGACTATGCCTTGATCCGCGCGAATCCGAAAGTGCTGATCGGCTATTCCGACATCACGGCCCTGCACCTGGCCATCGGCCGCCAGACGGGCCTGGTGACGTTCCACGGCCCCGTGGCCTCGTCCACGTTTTCCGATTACACGGTGACGCAGCTGCAAAACGTGCTGATGACGCCGCAAGACAGCTATACGATCCCGATGGCGCTGGACAATCACCGTCGCGCGCAGACGCACGCTAACTTCGCCATCCGCACCGTGCACGGCGGCCAGGCGACGGGGCGCTTGACGGGGGGCAACCTGTGCATGGTCAGCGCGCTGGCGGGCACGCCGTATGCGTCCGATTTCCGCAAGCATATTTTGTTCCTCGAAGAAATCAATGAAGTGCCCTACCGCATCGACCGCATGCTGTGCCAGCTCGACCTGTCCGTGGGGTTCAACAAGGCTGCGGCCTTGATGCTGGGCATCTTCGAGCATTGCGAGGCGGCCGAGGGCGACACCGCGCTGACCCTCGATGCCACCCTGGACCAGCATTTGCAGCCTTTACGCGTGCCGGCTGTCAGCGGCTACTCGTTTGGCCACATCCGCCACCAGTTCACGATACCGATGGGCATATTGGCGACCCTGGATGCGGACCGGCAAACCCTGACCTTGTTGGAGCCGGCCGTCTGCTAGCGTACGGTGCAGCGGGGCGATTGTCAGTATGCTAGTGTGATTGCAGGCGCGGCACGAGGCCGCGCCGCCTTCTTCACCGCACCCGACATGATCAACCGCCACGCCAGTACCTACATCCTCAGCCACCCGCTGGCCTTCACGCTGCAGGTGCTGAAGGGTTTCCGTGCCAACCAGGGCCTGCTGCTGGCGGGTGCCGTCGCGTATTACTCGCTGCTCTCCATCGTGCCCCTGCTGATGCTGGTGGTGGTGGCCCTGTCGCACGTGATCGCGCAGGACGAATTGCTGCAAACCATAGGCCATTACCTGGAATGGCTGGTGCCGGGGCAATCGAAAGCCATCGTGGGCGAGATTGCGCATTTTCTCGACAACCGGGGCGTGATCGGCTGGCTCTTGCTGCTGACCATGCTGTTTTTCAGCTCGCTGGCGTTTACCGTGCTGGAAAACGCCATGAGCGTGATTTTCATTCACCGCGTGGCCATCCGTCGCCGCCATTTCCTCATTTCCGCCGTGCTGCCGTACTGCTACATCCTGTGTCTGGGCGTGGGCATCTTGCTGATCACCCTGGTGGCGGGCGGCTTGCAGGTGATGGGCGAGGAAAGCGTGCGCTTCCTGCGCCATGACTGGGGCCTGGAAGGGGTGTCCGGCGTGCTGCTGTATCTGCTGGGGCTGGCGGGTGAAATCCTGGTGCTCAGCTCGATTTACCTGGTCATGCCGGTCGGCAGATTATCGATCACGCATGCGCTCATCGGCGGCGTGACGGCGGCCCTCTTGTGGGAAATCGCGCGTCACGTGCTGGTCTGGTATTTTTCCACCTTGTCGCAGGTCAACATCGTGTATGGCTCGATGACGACGGCCATCGTCGTCATGTTCAGCCTGGAAATCGGCGCCACCCTGTTGCTGCTGGGCGCGCAAGTGATTTCCGAATACGAAAGAGTGGCCCGTGGCGGGGAAGAGGACAAACCGCTGGCGCTAAGGACCTGATTTAAGGTATGGCTTCAATTCATTATTGCACTGCACAAAAAGCTGTGTTATACTCCGTTCAGTGATTGAGATTTGGCAACAAATTATCTCACCATCCAGTTTCAGCGCGGCGACCGACAGGTGTAATGTCGATGGCGTGACAGTGCGAAGAAATGGATTTTGTAATTCCGGATACGTTGGTCGATTTACACTTGGAGTCACCATGCAGATAGCATGGGAGTCCGAAAATCAGGAGGCACTTTGCAGATAGCACTGGCGTCCATGACACGATTAAAGCATTGGTAATACATTGGAACAAGCCCGCGTTTTAGCGGGCTTTTTTTCGTCCATCGTTGGCAGTCGCTCGGGGTCAGACCCGGCGGGGAAATACGCCCCAATGGGGCGTATTTCGATCACGAAGTGACTGACCCCATTTTTACAAAGCCCGCGCAATCAAAATCTTCTGAATATCGCTGGTCCCCTCGTAAATCTGGCACACGCGCACGTCGCGGTAGATGCGTTCGACGGGGAAGTCGGACACATAGCCGTAGCCGCCGTGCACCTGGATGGCGTCCGAGCACACTTTTTCCGCCATTTCCGACGCAAACAGCTTGGCCATGGCCGCTTCCTTCAGGCACGGCAAGCCTGCATCCTTCATGGCCGCCGCGTGGCGGATCAGCTGGCGCGCCGCTTCAATCTGCGTGGCCATGTCGGCCAGGCGGAATTGCACGGCCTGGTGCTCATAGATGGGCTTGCCGAAACTCTCGCGCTCGCGCGCATAGCTCAGGGCCGCTTCATAGGCGGCGCGCGCCATGCCCACGGCTTGCGAAGCGATGCCGATGCGTCCGCCTTCCAGGCCGGACAGGGCGATCTTGTAGCCTTGTCCTTCTTCGCCGATCAGATTTTCCGCCGGGATGCGGCAATTCTCGAACAGGATCTGCGCCGTGTCCGACGAATGCTGGCCCATCTTCTGTTCCAGTCCCGCCACGATGTAGCCGGGCGTGTTCGTCGGCACCCAGAAGGCGCTGATGCCGCGCTTGCCGGCAGCCTTGTCGGTGACGGCCATGACGATGGCCACGTCCGCATATTTTCCGCTGGTAATGAATTGCTTGGTGCCGTTGATGACGTATTCATTGCCGTCAAGCGTGGCCGTCGTGCGCAGGGCCGAGGCGTCGCTGCCCGTGTGCGGTTCCGTCAGGCAAAATGCGCCCAGCATGGCGCCTTGCGCCAGTGGACGCAGCCATTGTTCCTTTTGCGCATCGTTGGCGTACATCATGGCGATGCTGCACACGGGACAATTATTCACTGAAATGATGGTGGACGTGCCGCCATCGCCGGCGGCGATTTCTTCCAGCACCAGGGCCAGCGACACGTAGTCGAGGCCGGCGCCACCGAGCGCTTCCGGCACGGCCACGCCAAAGGCGCCCAGCGCGGCCAGTTCCTGCAATTCTTCTTTCGGGAAATGATGTTCCTTGTCCCAGCGGGCCGCGTTGGGCGCCAGGCGCTCGCGCGAAAAACTGCGCAGCGCTTCCTGGATCATGGTCTGTTCTTCATTGAGTATCATGGGACGTCGTCTCGTATTTTTTTATAGTGGATGCGGGAATTACCAGCCGATGGGCTTGCCATCGTAGTTGCGGAACACGGCCTTGTCCGTGGCCGGCAGGCTGGCCAGGGTGGCGCGGATGCCGGCAGCGCTTTGCTCGGGTGAAATATCGGCGCCGGCGCCGCCCATGTCCGTGCGCACCCAGCCCGGGTGGAAAGCCACGCAGCTGACGCCTTGCGGGCCATGCACGAGGGCTGTGTCGATCAGCACGGAATTCAGGGCCGCCTTGCTGGCGCGGTACAGCGAACCGCTGGGATTGCCCCGCTCGCTCAGGGAACCCATGTGCGAGGACAGCACGGCCAGCTTGCCTTTCGCGTTGGCCACCAGCGGCGCGAGGATCGGCAGCAGCCGCATGGCCGCCAGCACGTTCGTGTGCATGACGAGGTCGAAATCGGCTTGCGCGGGGAAACCGTCGTGGCGGGGGCCGTACACGCCCGCGTTGAGGATGGCCACGTCGAGCTTTTCATCGTCGAGCTTCCAGCCCATGCCGGCACAGCCTTCCACGTCCGTCACGTCGAGCTGGTGCGCTTCCGCGCCCAGTTGCGCGAGGGCGTCGCAAGCGTCCGGTGTGCGGGCCGTGGCGATGACACGCCAGCCATCGTGGCGGTATTGACGGACGAGCTCGTGGCCGATGCCGCGCGAGGCGCCGATGATCAATGCGGTAGGCATATGTTTTCTCCCTGAAAATAAAATGAAAGGGCGCGCACCGTGAACTGCGGTGCGCGCCCGTGCTCAGGAAGAGCTTATACCAGTTCGATCGCCATCGCCGTCGCTTCGCCGCCGCCGATGCACAGGGCTGCCACGCCGCGTTTGCCGCCGGTTTTTTTCAAGGCGCCCAGCAGGGTGACGATGATGCGCGCGCCTGAGGCGCCGATCGGGTGGCCCAGCGCGCACGCGCCGCCGTGGATGTTGATCTTGCTGTGCGGAATGTCGAGGTCGTGCATGGCGGCCATCGGTACGGCCGCGAACGCTTCATTGATCTCGAACAAGTCGACATTGCTGCTGCTCCATCCCGTCTTGGCGTACAGCTTTTTCACCGCGCCGATGGGGGCCGTGGTGAATTCGTTCGGCGCCTGCGCATGCGTGGCGTGGCCGTGGATTTTGGCGATGACGGTGCAGCCGAATTTTTTCGCCGTCGATTCGCGCATCAGCACCAGGGCTGCCGCGCCATCGTTGATCGACGAAGACGAGGCGGCCGTGATGGTGCCATCCTTCTTGAAGGCCGCCTTCAAGGTCGGGATTTTTTCCAGACGGGCCTTTTGCGGGCCTTCATCGATGCTGACGACGGTGTCGCCGCCACGGCCGGACACGGTCACGGGCACGATTTCCCACTCGAAACTGCCATCCTTGGTTGCCGCTTGCGCGCGTTTGACGGATTCGATGGCAAACGCATCCTGCGCTTCGCGCGTGAACTGGTACTGGCTGGCGCACTCTTCGGCAAACGTGCCCATCGAGCGGGCATTGCCCTTTTCATCGCGGCTGTAGGCGTCTTCCAGGCCATCCATCATCATGTGGTCATAGATCATGCCGTGGCCGATGCGGTAGCCGCCGCGCGCCTTTGGCACCAGGTAGGGGGCGTTGGTCATCGATTCCATGCCGCCCGCCACCACCACGTCGGCGCTGCCGGCGAGCAAGGTGTCGTGCGCGAACATGGTCGTCTGCATGGCCGAGCCGCACATTTTCGACAGGGTCACGGCGCCCGTGGAATCGGGCAAGCCAGCCTTGCGCAAGGCTTGGCGCGCGGGCGCCTGGCCCTGGCCAGCCATCAGGCAATTGCCGAAATACACGTGTTCAACGGCATCCGGCGCCACGCCGGCCCGTTCGACGGCGGCGCGGATGGCCACGGCGCCCAGGTCGCTGGCGGTGACGTTGGCAAAGTCGCCCTGGAAGGCGCCCATGGGGGTGCGCGCGGCACCGACGATTACGACTGGATCATTCATGTTGGATCTCCGGTTAAGGGTGGGGATGGTGACTGCATACAAAAACGCAGGTGCTGCGGATAAGGGAAGACGTCCTCGATATGGCCGTCTTCGATGCGCTGCTTGCGCGCCTGCCAATATTGCGCCGTCAGCAGGTCGGCATGGTGCTGCATGAAATAGGTGCGAATGCGGGGATTGCCCAGCAGGAAGGTGCCGAATTGTTCGGGAAACACATCATTCTTGCCGATGGGATACCACGGTTCGGCCGACATTTCTTCCTCCTCCGTGCGCGCTTCAGGGATGACGCGGAACTGGCAATCGGTGATGTACTCGATTTCATCGTAATCGTAAAAAACGACACGCTGATGACGGGTCACGCCAAAGTTTTTATACAGCATGTCGCCAGGGAAAATATTTGCCGCCACCAACTCCTTGATGGCGTTGCCGTACTCGACGATGGCGTGTTCGACCAGGTCATCGCGGCCTTCCTTCTCGGCATTGCTCAGCCACATGTTCAGCGGCACCATGCGCCGCTCGATGTACAGGTGGCGGATGATGATCTGCTCGTGGTCTTCTTCGATCAGCGAGGGGGCGAACTGTTTCAGCTCGGCCAGCAATTCCTCGGCAAAACGGGCGCGGGGAAAGGCCACGTTGGAATACTCGAGCGTGTCGGCCATGCGGCCCACCCTGTCGTGGTGTTTCACCAGCAAATACTTTTGCTGGACTTGCGCGCGCGTCGTTTCCTTGGGCGGCGGGAAGAAATCCTTGATGACCTTGAAGACATACGGAAACGACGGCAGGGCAAACACCAGCATCACCAGGCCGCGGATGCCGGGCGCGCTTTCAAAGTGGTCCGACGAGTGTTTCAAATGCTGCAGGTAGTCGCGGTAAAACAGCGTCTTGCCCTGTTTTTGCAGGCCCAGTATCGTATAGATTTCGCTGCGCGGCTTGCGCGGCAGCAAGCTGCGCAGGAATTGCACATAGGCCGATGGCACTTCCATATCGACCAGGAAATAGGCACGCGTAAACGAAAACAGCACGGCGATCTGCTGGTGCTCGAACAGCACCGTGTCAAGTACCAGCTTGCCGTGGCGGTTGTGCAGGATCGGCACGACAAACGGGTATTCGCGGTTGCCGTTGATGCCCTTGCCGACCAGGTAGGCGCCCTTGTTGCGGTAGAACAAGCTGGTCAGGACCTGGATCTGGTGGTTCGGTTCCAGCCGGTCGCCGCCAAACAATTGCTGCAGGCGCGCTTCCACCTGGGCCACATCACGCTCCAGGTTGGCAAATGCGCAGCCCAGCTGGAAGTCCGTCACCATGCGCGTCAGGGTGTGGCGCAAGCCATCCTGGCCGGGGTAATACACGCGGTAGGTGGGGGCCGGGTCTTGCGTTTCGATGTATTCCGTGGACACGACGGGGCGCACGAAAATATAGTCGTTATTGAAATACGTGCGGTGCAGGATGTTGCAGCAGACGGAGTTGAAGAAGGTTTCCGCCAGTTCCGGCTGCTTGTGTTCCGTCAGCATGCCGATGTAGTGCAGCTTTAGTTCGCGCCACACTTCGTCGCTCAACTCCGACTCTTCGTACTCGTCTTCGAGCATCTGCACGCATTCCTGCACGCGCTTGTCATAAAAGTCGATGCGTTCGCGGGCCGCCGTCTGCGCCGCAGCCCAGGCGCCCTGCTCGAAATACTGCTTGGCGTGCTGGCTGGTTTCGCGGAACAAACGGTAATGCTTGTCGAAGCCGTCGCGGATGGTGCGCGCGATATCGAATGCAATCTGGGAAGAGAGCAATTTGGGGAAGGCAATGTGCGTCATATCTGTGCTCGCATGAATAGCTCATCACCCAGTCGATAATCGCGCGCCCGTACTTACTTGGTTTCCGCAAACAGTTCGCGGCCTATCAGCATGCGGCGGATTTCGCTGGTCCCGGCGCCGATTTCATACAGCTTGGCATCGCGCCACAAGCGGCCGGCCGGATACTCATTGATGTAGCCGTTGCCGCCCAGGGCCTGGATCGCTTCGCCTGCCATCCACGTTGCCTTCTCCGCACTATACAGAATGGCGCCGGCCGCATCCTTGCGCAGCTGGCGCACGGCTTCCGGCGTGGTGGCGCGGTCGCAAGCCTGGCCGACGGCGTACACATACGCCTTGCACGCCATCATGGTCGAATACATATCGGCCAGTTTGCCCTGCATCAATTGGAATTCGCCGATGGGCTGGCCGAATTGCTTGCGGTCATGCACGTAGGGAACGACCAGGTCCATGCAAGCCTGCATGATGCCCAGCGGGCCGCCGGACAGCACGGTGCGCTCAAAGTCGAGGCCCGACATCAGCACGTTGACGCCCTTGCCCAGGCCGCCCAGCACGTTTTCGGCCGGTACTTCGCAATCTTGGAATACCAGTTCGCCCGTGTGCGAGCCGCGCATGCCCAGCTTGTCGAGTTTTTGCGCGATGGAAAAGCCCTTGAAGTTCTTTTCGATCAGGAACGCCGTCATGCCGCGCGGACCCGCTTCCAGGTCGTTTTTCGCGTACACCACCAGCACGTCCGCGTCGGGGCCGTTGGTGATCCACATCTTGGTGCCGTTCAAGACCCAGCGGTCGCCCTTGAAGTCGGCGCGCAGCTTCATGCTGACGACGTCCGAGCCCGCATTCGGTTCCGACATGGCCAGGGCGCCGATGTGCTCGCCCGTGATCAGTTTCGGCAGGTATTTGGCTTTTTGCTCGGCCGTGCCGTTGCGCTTGATCTGGTTGACGCACAGGTTCGAGTGGGCGCCGTAGGACAGGCCGACGGAGGCCGAGGCGCGCGAGATCTCTTCCATGGCGATGATGTGCGCCAGGTAGCCCATGCCGGCGCCGCCGTATTCTTCGCTGACGGTGATGCCGAGCAAGCCCATGTCGCCCATCTTGCGCCACAGGTCCATGGGGAACTGGTCCGTGCGGTCGATTTCGGCCGCGCGCGGCGCGATTTCGGCAGCGGCAAATTGTTGGATCGCTTCGCGCAGGGAGGCGATGTCGTCGCCGTGGTCAAAGGTCAAGCCTGGGAGATGGAGCATGTCGTCCTCGTCGTCGTTATAAGTGTGGCGGTCATGGATGCCGGGTCAGTGAAGCTATGATACTCAGTTGTGACGTTTACGTAAACGTAAAGCGATACGCGTAAAGCGCTGCGCGGCAAGCGCCGCCGCATGGATACCTAGTTTGTTTGCGCCTTATCAAGGCTCAAGTCCGCCAGCATGCGCGCGCAAGCGTCTTCATGCGCGCTGATTTCCGCCAGCGCCATTTCGATATCGATGCGCTGCTGCTCCAGCGTCTGCCGGTGCTGCGCCAGCACGCCCAGGAAGCGGTCCATCTGCGCGCGCGTGTCCTTCGGCGACTCGTACATGTCGACCAGGCTCTTGATCTCCGACAACGCCAGGCCCAGGCGCTTGCCGCGCAGGGTCAGTTTCAAGCGGGTGCGGTCGCGCGGCGTATAGACGCGGCTGCGGCCGCCGGCGCCTTCGCGTTTCGGGCTGAGCAAGCCCTGGTCTTCATAGAAACGGATGGCGCGCGCCGTGATGTCGAATTCCCGCGCCAGTTCGGTAATGGTATAGGTCGTCATTGCTGCGGGCGGTGTCGGTTGCATGGGTGGTCGGTCGCTGGATGGGTGCTGCAGGGTAATGGGTGGCAAAGTGCCGTTTACGTCAACGTCAATACTATTGTAGCGTGCCCTGCCCGTGCTGCAACAAAGAAAGGCGTGAATGGGGGGATTTGGCGAATAAGGCAACAATTACTGAAAATAAATTGATTCTTCTTGCGCAAACGCGCTTAAGATCGAGAGTTGGTGGCCAAGATGACACCAAAAAGAGCTTTCCTGGCATAACAGCGACATTCTTTTCGCTGCGATGGCAGTAAAATTTTCAGGCACAGATTCTTTCCAGCCGGCACGATCAAAAAACAACGTTTCACTATGAGAACGTCGTTCATATCGTTTCCATGTTGGAAACAAAATGGCCCTTCTGAAAACTTTGTCTACAAGAAATTGTATGACATGGGCATTGCGTGTATCGGTAGAGAAGGGCATTATCCGATACCGTACGTTGTAATGCCAAACCGAGGCTTTGAATCGTGCTGCAGTGCGAAAATCAAGGCTAGCCGCGAATTTGACCCGAAGCCACGCAGAATCGCAAGAGAAAATTTGGCCCACTTTTTCACCTGAAAAGCCCGGCTGGAGTGTTAATTGTTAATTTATACTCTTTTCAAATGTAACAATCTGTATGGTCATTCAAGAAACTGACTTTCATGTTACAACATGAAATAGTACACCTATGAATTCTTCTAACGAACGCGAAAGCTTCAGCCAGCGACTTCAGTTGGCTCTCAAAAACGCCCATTATTCTCCAGACAGCCCGACCAGACTGGCCCGGGAATTCAATATCCGTTTCGACGGGCGCCCGATTACCGTGCATGCAGCTAGGAAATGGTTAGTAGGTGAAGCAATTCCGACGCAAGAGAAATTGCGCATGATTGCCCAATGGTTGGGCGTTCCAGCGGAATGGTTGCGTTTTGGTGGTCCGGAAAGCGCCACGCCGAATGGCGAAGCGGGCAGCGCTTTGTCGCGTTTTGAGTCCGCCGATGTGAAATTAATTGCCGATTTGCAAAGATTAGATGAACATCATCGTCAAATCGCGCGAGAATTTATTCGCATGCTGGTCAGAGTCAACTACCAAAAGTAAGCATTCAGGCCATCCCCGGCCGGCGCCGTCCGCCTTTCGCTGACGGTGCTCTCCCTGTCCTTTTATTTGCGCAACGTCATACTGGAGACATGATTTTGCCGCACAATAAGACCTCGCATGTTGCGCTGCAGCGGAATTATTTAACAATAATCCCGCTCGCGGCGGCGCAGCGGCCAATACCAGCGCATAATCACATCAGAAGCAGCCAGTTCATCCACTACGGAGCCGAGCATTTGAGCCGTCTTATGAAAAGTAACTACAGCAATACCGCGCAGCTGAAGGACTTGATGACCGTGCCCCCCATGACTGCCGCGCAACATGCGGAAGTGATGCGCAAACGGATCGCCCATCGCAGGATGGTTGAAGAAGCCAGGGATTTGAAGCAGGCAAGTGCCACGCAATTCGAAAAACGCTAGTGGTGGATGCCTGACCAAAGCTGCTGCGCGTCGGCATAGCTAGCCTGCGATGCTCACCGGCTCGGCGCCCCCGTACTAAAGTACGGTTGCGCTTCTCGACTAGCTCTTCCTTCCGCTCGCTACGCTTTTGTCAGGCATCGTGACTTGGTAGGGGTTTCCCCGCTTATGAGTTGATTGCGTTGGTGATGTCAGGTTTCTGACGCTTTAAGACCATTCCACCGCGGTGCCAGGCTGTGCTCGATGCCGAGCAAGTCGATGACGCGCGCCACCGTATGGTCGACCATTTCCGCAATGCTCTGCGGGTGGTGATAAAAGCTCGGTAAGGGCGGGAAGATGATGCCGCCCATTTCGGTCACGGCTGTCATATTGCGCAGGTGCGCCAGGTTGAACGGCGTTTCGCGCACCATCAGGATCAGGCGGCGGCGCTCCTTGAGCACCACATCGGCTGCCCGCGTGATCAAATTATCCGACAAGCCATGGGCCACGGCCGCCAGGGTCTTCATCGAGCACGGTGCGATGACCATGCCATCCGATTGAAACGAGCCGCTGGCGATGCTTGCGCCGATGTCGCGCAGTTTGTGCACCACGTGCGCTTGCGCTTCGATTTCCTTGCGCCCCACGCCTGTTTCCTGGTGCAGGGTTAGTACGGCCGCATCGGACAAGACCAGATGCGTCTCGACGCCAGGGATGGCGCCGAGCAATTGCAGCAGCCGCAAGCCATACACGGCGCCCGTGGCGCCCGTGATGGCCACGACGATACGGCGCGGCCGCGCAAGCTGGCTATCAGGCATCCAGCAGGGACTTCAGTTCGCCCGATTCAAACATTTCATTCATGATATCGGAACCACCGATGAACTCGCCTTTGACATACAGCTGCGGAATGGTAGGCCAGTTCGAGTAATCCTTGATGCCTTGGCGTACTTCCGGGTCATCCAGCACGTTGACGGTGGCGATGTTTTCCACGCCGCATGCTTTCAGGATCTGGATGGCGCGGCCGGAAAAGCCGCACTGCGGGAACTGGGCCGTGCCCTTCATGAACAGCACGACTGGCGTGCTCGTCACGGTTTCTTTGATCCAGGTTTGTACGTCGCTCATAGCTGCCTCTGATGGGTAAATAAATAGATGCCGTCATTTTATAAGAAAACGCCGGCACGGGTATGCGCTCAAGTCATAAATCGGGCAAGTCAGCCACGTTGAAGCTTATAAGGTCTTGCCCAGGCACACCGATTGTGCAGCGCCCACGTATTTACCCCAGGCAATGACGGGTGCATAGCCGTGTTTGGCATAAAACGCCACGGCGCGCCCATTTGCCACGCGGGTGGACAGGTGCAGGGCATGGTAGTGATGCTGGCGCGCCTGCGCCTCTACATGGGCCAGCAGGGCCGCGCCCACGCCGGCGGCGCCAGGGCGCGCATACATACGCTTGAGCTCGCCTATGGTGCTGTCCGCCTCGCCCAGCGGCCGCAGGGCGGCACAGCCTAGCAGTTCTCCAGCGCCATCGCGCGCCAGGTAAAAGCCGCCGCGTAAGGTTGCCGCTTCGACATCGAAGGAAGAGCGGCCGCTGTCGCCATTGATGCGCAGCAGCGTATCCGACAATTCATCGAGCAGCAGCTGCGCCTCCATGCTGGCGGCGTCCACCGCCAGGATGACGAGGTCATGCCCGGCGGCCATGGACTTAACCGCGCAGCTTGGCGAACGCGGCGGCCATGCTGCCGGCCGGCTCGGGCGCGTTGCGCGACTGCGACTGATGCTGCGCCATGCTGCGGCGGTCGTTGCGGTCGCCTTTTTGCTCGGGCTTGCTGCCCGCTTGCGGCGCGCTGTCCGTCAGGCGCATGGTCAGCGCGATGCGCTTGCGCTTTTCATCGACTTCCAGCACCTTGACGCGCACGACTTGTCCAGCCTTGACCACCGTGTGCGGATCTTTCACGAAGGTGTTCGACAGGGCCGAGATGTGGACGAGGCCGTCCTGGTGCACGCCGATATCGACAAAGGCGCCAAAGGCGGCCACGTTGGTGACCACGCCCTCGAGGATCATGTCCGGGCGCAAGTCGCGGATTTCTTCCACGCCTTCCTTGAAGGTGGCGGTGGTGAACTCCGGACGCGGGTCGCGGCCCGGCTTTTCCAGTTCCTTCAGGATGTCGGAAATGGTCGGCACGCCGAAGGTTTCATCCGCGTACTTTGCCGGGCTGAGAGTTTTCAGCAGCGCCGTTTCGCCGATGACAGCCTTGATATCCTTCTTGATATCGGCCAGGATCTTTTCCACCAGCGGGTACGATTCCGGGTGGACGGCCGAGGCGTCCAGCGGATTGTCTCCGCCCATCACGCGCAGGAAGCCGGCGGCCTGTTCGAACGTTTTATCGCCCAGGCGTGGCACGGCTTTCAAGGCTGCGCGCGAGGTGAACGCGCCCTTCATGTCGCGGTAGGTGACGATGCTTTGCGCCACGCTGGCCGACAGGCCGGAGACGCGCGCCAGCAGCGGCGCCGACGCCGTGTTGACGTCCACGCCGACGGCGTTCACGCAATCTTCCACCACGGCATCGAGCGAACGGGCCAGCTGGCTTTGACTCACGTCATGCTGGTATTGGCCCACGCCGATCGATTTCGGGTCAATCTTGACCAGTTCGGCCAGCGGGTCTTGCAGGCGGCGCGCAATCGACACGGCGCCGCGCAGGGACACATCCATGTCCGGCAACTCTTTCGAGGCGAATTCGGACGCGGAATACACCGAAGCGCCCGCTTCCGAGACGACGATCTTCGTCATCTTCGCTTCCGGATGCTGCTTGATCAAATCCTGCGCCAGCTTGTCCGTTTCGCGCGAGGCCGTGCCGTTGCCGATGGAAATGAGCGACACATTGTGCTTGGCGGCCAAGCGGCCCAGCGTATGCAGCGAGCCATCCCAGTCGTTCTTCGGCTGGTGCGGATAGATCACGGCCGTGTCGACCACTTTACCGGTGGCATCGACGACCGCCACTTTCACGCCCGTGCGCAAGCCAGGATCGAGGCCCATGGTGGCGCGCTGACCGGCCGGCGCGGCCAGCAGCAGCGCTTTCAGATTGGTGGCGAACACATTGATGGCGTCGAGTTCCGAGCGCTCGCGCAGGGCGCCCATCAGTTCCGTTTCCAGGTGCATGAAGCTTTTCACGCGCCAGGTCCAGCGCGCCGTGTCGGCCAGCCATTTGTCGGCCGGACGGCCTTGTTGCTTGATGCCGAAGCGGGCGGCGATGCGGCCTTCGCACGGATTGTGCGGCGCATCCCATTTCGGTTTTTCCGCTTCCGTGTCCAGGCGCAGGGTGACGTCGAGGATGCCTTCGCGGCGGCCGCGCAGCAGGGCCAGCGCGCGGTGCGAGGGGACCGTGGAAATGGTTTCCGAGTAATCGAAATAATCGGCGAATTTTTCGCCTTCGTCCTGCTTGCCTTCCACCACTTTCGATTCCACGATGCCATGTTCCTGCACGTATTCGCGCAAGGTTTGCAGCAACGTTGCGTCTTCGGCGAAACGCTCCATCAAAATCTGGCGCGCGCCGTCGAGGGCCGCCTTGGTGTCCGCCACGCCCGGATTGTTACCGTCGGCACTCGTAAACGCGTCGCGCAGGAACTTGCCCGCTTCCATTTCCGGCGTCAGTTCGGGATTGTCCAGCAAACCGTCGGCCAGCGGCATCAGGCCCGCTTCGATGGCGATCTGCGCCTTCGTGCGGCGCTTTTGCTTGTAGGGCAGATACAAATCTTCCAGGCGCGTCTTGTCTTCCGCGTGCATGACGGCGTCGAGCAATTCGGGCGTCATCTTGTTCTGTTCCGTGATCGACGCCACGATGGCGGCGCGCCGCTCTTCCAGTTCGCGCAGGTAGCGCAAGCGCTCTTCGAGCAGGCGCAGCTGGATATCGTCGAGGCCGCCGGTCGCTTCCTTGCGGTAACGGGCGATGAAGGGCACGGTGGCGCCTTCGTCGAGCAGTTCGATGGCGGCGGCAACCTGCACCGGTTTGGCGGCAAGTTCAAGGGCAAGACGTTGTTCGATAGTGGGCAGCATGGTTGTTTCCAGAGCGATCAAGCCTGGAATGATACGCAATCGGCGCGATTGCGCAATCTTGACAGCGCAAATGGACTGTGCGTTGACAACGGCGTCAACGTGGCGGCAGCAGCGGGCTGGCGGGCGGTGGGGGACTTGGGCGCTGCGGCGTGACGGACTTGCCAAAGGCATTGCCCATGCGGTGTTCGAGGGCGGCGCGGTTGTACAGGCCCAGCTGGTTCGACGGGCGCTGCACGATCGCTTCCGCGCCGGACAGGGCGGGCGGCTGCCGGTTCAGTGTGTTGCTACTGGGTAATAATTTTTCATTCAAGCATGACATCGATTGCGTGCGCTGGCCATTGACTTCCACTTCCACGCAGCCCTTCTGCGGCGCGGCGGCCTTGACGACGACGGTGTGTTCGTCCGCCTGTGCGGACAGGGCGGCGCAGGCCAGCAGTAACAGCAAGAACAGGCGTGCCATGGCGGCTCCCGGAGCGGTGGTGAAGCGCCCAGCATAGCAAGGTCATATGTCGCGGCGATGACACAGGCCGGGATGCGGGCTGGCGCCATGTCATGCAGTTGTCATTTTATGAAGCTACCATCTTGCCATTCTGCAGACAACATTGCAGTCAAGACACTTCATGAGCAGGCTTTCTCGTTGATTTCCCTGGAAAATGACACAAACCCACCGCCGCGCCGCAAAGGGCAATGCCCTGTCCGCCTGCTTGCTGATGACATTCATGACATTCATGACATTCGTGCGACCGGCTGCGGGTGCGGACGGTGCTGATGCCGCCGCGCACGCTACCCTGCACTTCGACCTGCCCGCCCAGCCGCTCGATGCGGCGCTGGTGGCGTTTGGCGAAGTGACCGGGTATTCCGTGCTCGTCAGCAGCCAGCTGGCGGCCGGTCGCGTGGCAGCGGCCGTGCGCGGCGACTACACGCCGGCCGAAGCGCTGCAGCGCCTGCTGGCCGGCACGCAGCTGGGCGCGCGCTTCAGCGGCAGCAACGCGTTTACCTTGCTGGCGCTGGCGGACGCCCCCGTGGCGCCGGCGCCCGTGCCGGCCGAGGCCGTTCCCGCCGCGCCACCGTTGCAAGGCTATGCGGCCGTTCTGCAGCGTTCGCTCACGCGGGCCCTGTGCCGTTTGCATCCGGACGCGTTTGGCCGCTACCGCCTGGCTTTCCAGCTGTGGCTCGACGAGCGGGGCAAGGTGCGCGCCGTGCATGTGCTGGAACCGAGTGGCGTGGAACAGCGCGACCGCGCCGTGCTGCAGCGCCTGCGCAGCCTGCTGATCGATGGCGCGCCACCGGCGGGCTTGCCGCAGCCGCTGACGATTTTACTGACGCCGCGGCCCGACCCAGGCGCCGATTGCGCGCCCTACCTCCTGTCTGGGGTGTCCTGACCATGCCGGACTTGCTGAAAGCCACCTTGCGCAAGCTGTTCCTGGAACGCTACGGACAGTTTCGCCGCCATTTGCAACGCCGCCTGGGCTCGGAAGACCTGGCCAATGACGCGCTGCATGAAACGTATCTGCGGGTGGAACGGATGAACGCGCCCGAGGCGATCAGCTACCCGTCCGCCTACCTGATGCGCATCGCCATCAACATTGCGGAAGATCAACGCCGCGACAATGCGCGCCTGCTCAGCCTGCCGGATATCGACGATCTGTACGAGATGGCCGATGAATTGGCCGACCCGGCCCGCTCCTTCAGCGCGCGCGCCGAGCTGGAAGAACTGGAACGGGCCTTGCAGGAGTTGCCGAAACGCCGGCGCGCCATCGTCATCGCCGCCCGCGTCGACCAGTTGCCGCACCGTGACATCGCCGAGCGCTTCGGCATTTCCGCCCGCACGGTGGAGAAGGAATTGCGCGCCGGACTCGAACATTGCTGCGAACGCATGGGACGCGATTTCATCCAGCGCTTCGGTCCCGGGGCGGGAAAAACGTCTAAACATCATGACTGAACAAGCGGAAGACGACATGGGTGTCATCGAACAGGAAGCGCAGGCGTGGGTGGTGCGCCTGGCCTCGGGCCAGGTCAGCGAGCGCGACGCGCAAGTGTTTCGCCACTGGTGCGCGCGCAGCCGCAAGCATGCCAACGCGTTTGCCGAGGCGCGCGCCGTGTGGGGCGCCATGGCGCCGGCCGCGCGCGCCGTCAAGCGGGCGCAGGCGCCCGTGAACGTGGCGCGGCGCGCCTGGCTCGGTGGCGCCGTCGCTGCCTCGCTGGGCTTGCTGGTGCTGAGGCCACCGATGGACCTGTGGCCGGCCGTGGCGGGCCTCGCTGCCGACTACGCCACCGGCACGGGCGAGCAGCGCGAAGTGGCGCTCGATGGCGGTGTGCTGGTGCAGATGAATACGCAGACGCGCCTCGACGCGGCGCCGCTGCAGGATGGCGCCGCGTCGCTGGTGCTGCTGGCGGGCGAGGCGGAATTCCAGGCCGGCTTGCGCGGCGCGGCGAGGGTGCGCGTGCAGGCGGGCGACGGCACGGTGTCGGCCGGCAGCGCGCGCTTCAATATCCGCCTGTTCGGCCAGGAAGTGTGCGTGACCTGCCTGGCGGGCCGCCTGCGCGTGGCGCAGGCCGGCAACGATGCGGAACTGGCGGCGGGCCAGCAGCTGCGTTATCGGCCCGAGCATTTCGGCATCGCGCGCGCGGTGGCGAAGAGCGATGTCAGCGCGTGGCGCCAGCGCCTGCTGGTATTTAAACAAAGCACGCTGGCCGAGGTGGTGGACGAGGTGAACCGCTACCGTCCCGGCAAGCTGATCCTCAATGGCGAGGCCTTGAAACACACGCGCGTGCAAGCGAGCTTTTCACTCGACCGCCTCGATGATGTGATCGCCCTGATCCAGGATGCGTATGGCGCGCGCGTGACGCGGCTGCCGGGCGGCATCGTGCTGTTTGGCTAGCGATGCAGGCCGATGGCATCTCGCCAATTATGACATTTTCATGACCTTTTGCAGTCCCGGACCTTGTTCCCTGTCAATGCTGCTGGAAGCCGCGAATCAGTGCCTGCCGCCCGCCCCGTGCGTGCCGCGCGCCGCCTCGCGATATCGGTCAGCAACGGAACATGAAAAGGGAATGTCGCCATGCAGCGAAGCAAGTCGGTCACGAAACACGCATCCTCCTCCGCCATGGCGGGCAACCGGATTGGTCGCCCGGTGCGATTGAAACCGCTGGCGCTGGCCATCGCCGTGCTGCTGCAGGCGGGCGGCGCGCAGGCGCAGCAGCCATTCAGCGGTGCCTGGTTTGCCGGCAAGGGTGCGCAGCAGGGCACGGCCGCCGCCACGGGACGCTTGCCGAATGGCCAGGCCATCATCGGGACGGACAATAAGCAGGCGCAGCAGCAAAAAGCCAATGCCCAGCTGCAAAGTTCGCTGAACAATCTGCAACTGGCCGCACGCGCCATCGCCGTGCAGCAGGCGGCCCAGCAGGCGGCGCGCCAGGCTGCCATTGCCGCCGGCTCGAAGGTGCCGGAAGGCTTGGCCGAAGGCGGCTTGAAGGTCGACAGCAACAGCCTGACGGCGGGCTGGTTCAACGCGAATGGCCCCGTGCAGGCGCAGGCCGACGGCAAGACCGTGGTGACCGTCAAGCAGACGGCCGACAAGGCGATCCTGAACTGGGAAACGTTCAATATCGGCCAGAATACCACCCTGCAATTTGACCAGTTGGCGAACTGGTCCGTACTCAACCGCGTCAACGATCCGCTGGCCCGTCCCAGCCAGATCCGCGGCCAGATCAAGGCTGATGGCACGGTAATGCTGGTCAACCGCAATGGCATCGTGTTTACGGGCAGCAGCCAGGTCGACACGCGCAGCCTGGTGGCCGCCGCCGTGGGCATGAGCGACAGCCAATTCCGCAAGGGCATCTACAGCGAAACGCTGGGCTCGGGCTTCAAGCCCACGCTGGCCAACGACCTGGTGCTCAACGGCAGCGTGGCCACGCACGCCAACGCCACGGCCGACGTGGTGGTGCAGGCCGGCGCGCAGATCAGCACGCGCAAGCCGCAGACGGTGACGGAAGGCGGCGGCTATGTGCTGCTGGCCGGGCGCGAAGTGCATAACGGCGGCAGCCTGTCCGCGCCGAACGGTCAGGTGACGCTGGCCGCCGGCGACAGCTTCGTCATCCGCAAGGGGCTGGGGACGGATGCCAACCAGACTTCGAGCACGCGTGGCAACGAGGTCGACGTCAAGTTCAATGCGCAAAGCGGCGCCGGCAAGGTGACGAATAGCGGCCTGGTGCAGGCGCTTACCGGCGACGTCACCCTGACGGGCCGCGACGTGAAGCAGGCCGGCGTGCTGCTCAGCAGCACCAGCGTGACGACACGCGGCACCGTGCACCTGAAGGCCGACGGCAGCGAAGGCCTCGTCACCCTGGCGCCGGACAGCCTCACCACGGTGCTGCTCGACGACAGCGGCGCCACCGCGCTGGACGTGCAGCGCGACGCGCTCATCAAGGATTCGGCGCTGCCCAGCGACGGCGCCTACAACCGCCGCGACCTGTCGCTGATACAGATTGCCTCCAGCGGCGATATCGCCTTCGATACCGGTTCGCTGACGCTGGCCACCGGCGGCCAGGTGAATGCGCTGGCCACGCGCCGCACGCAAGTGGCGCGCGGCGCCAGCATCGACGTCTCCGGCGCCGTGGGCGTCAACGTGGCGATGGCTTCGAACAACGTGCTGATCAATGCACAGGGCAACGAGCAGCGCGACGCGCCCGGCAACCGCGACAGCAAGGCCCTCAACAGCACCGACCTGTGGGTCGACCGGCGCGACCTGGTGCGGGTGGCGGCAGGCACGAATGGCTATCCGACCGACCGCTGGTACACGGGCGGTGGCTTGCTCGAAGTGAGCGGTTATCTGAACACCAGCGGCCACGGCATCGGCGAATGGGCGGCGCAGGGCGGCACGGTGGCTTTCCAGGGCGGCGAACTGGTGACCCAGGCCGGCTCTCTGCTCAACGTGTCCGGCGGCACTTTTGACGTCCAGACGGGCATGATTCGCCAGAGCTGGCTCAGCGGCAAGGATGGCCAGCTGTACAGGCTGTCGACCGCGCCCGGCGACGTGCTGTATACGGGCGTGTACCAAGGCTACGCCGCGCACCACCAGCGCTGGGGCGCGGAAACGACGGAAAATTTCGCCAATCCCCTGATCGGCGCCCAGCAACGGCTGGAAAACGGCTATACCGTGGGCCGTGACGCGGGCCGCGTGGTGGTGGGAACCACATCGGCCGTGCTGGAAGGCGCGATCGAATCGGGCGTATTCCAGGGCGAGCGCCAGCAGGATGTGCGCGACGCCACCCTCGATGGCTACCGCCAGTCGCAACTGGCCGCCGCCCGCAACGGCCAGCTGGTGCTGGGCCAGCTGGCGCCCGTGTACGACGCCGCCAGCGCGCAGCTGCGCGACAATCCCGCGGCGCTGCTGCAGGCCATCCATATCGGCACCGGCGGCGCCAGCGCCGGCAATCTCCTGCGCGAAGACGCGCTGCCCGAAAACCTGGTCGGCAAGACCTACCTGGACGCCGGCTGGCTCAACGCGCAACACCTGGGCGGCATCAAGGCCTACGCCGGCAGCGCCATCGAGGTCGACGCCGCGGTGCAAGTCACGCCTGGCGGCGAAATCGCGCTGCATGCGCCCCAGGTCAAGGTCAATGCCGGCCTGACGGCGCGCGGCGGCAGCATTGCGCTGGGCGACATCGTCAGCAAGCTGTCCAATGGCACCAGCAACTGGGTCGATACAACGGTCGCCACGCCAGCGGCCGGAGCAAAGGTGGGCATCGATGTGACGGCCGGCGTGACGCTCGACACGCGCGGCCTGTGGAGCCAGCTCAAGCTGGATCCGGGCAACACGTCCGGCCTGCCGTATGTCAACGGCGGCGCGGTGGCGCTGGTCAGCAGCGGTACCGTCAACCTGGCGGCCGGCAGCGCGATCGACACGTCCTCGGGGGCGGCCGTGCTGGCCGACGGCAAGCTGAAGGGCGGGCGCGGCGGCGACATCAGCTTGCGCGCGAATCAGAATGATCTCAACGGCGTCAAGTCGGAGGCGCTGGTGCTCGATGGCGAACTGCGCGGCTACGGCGTCAACGGCGGCGGCACGCTGACCATCGACAGCGGCACCGGCGTGGTGCTGGGCGGCGGCGCGCTGGCCGGCAATGGTGTGTTGCCTGCAGGCCAGTCCGTCCCCGTGCACCTGACCTTGGCAGCAGCCTTCACCATCAAGGCCGGCACCGTGCTCGATACCGACTTCAGCTATATCAGCACGAAGGTCCATCCCGGCCAGCCGCTGCTGGACTTGCCGGACTTTAGCGCGGCGCGCCCCTACACCCTGCCGGCCGCCTGGGTGGTGCCGCCCGCCTCGATCAGCTATGAATTCATCTTCGTCACCGGCAGCAATGGCATCGTCTACACCAGTGGCATGACCGTGCCGGCCGGCGTCACGCTCACGGGCGTGCGCGGCAAGCTCGGTTCCGGCTACCTGGTGCCGGCCGACGCCTTCCCGAACGGCATGCCGGTGCCCGCTTTCAACGCCAGGGTGGCCGCCGGTACGGCGTTCACGTTTGATGTGACCTTGCAGGCGGGCGATCGCTTGCTGGCCGGCAACCGTGCGCCGACGGACCTGGCGGTCAAGCCGCTGCTGGTGCTGGACAATGACCTGTTCCAGCGCGGCTTTGCGCACTACAACATCAATGGCCAGCAAGGCGTGCAAGTGGCGCAGGACGCCACCATCGACGTCAGCATCCCCTTGCTGCGGGCCGACCTGGCGCTGGCGGGCCAATTGCCTACCGGCGTCGATCCAGCCGCCGTCCTGCAACCGTGGCTGGCGCCGCTGTGGCAGGAAAATGCCGTGAAAGGCGTGCTCAAGCAACGGGCCGGCGCCGATATCGCGCTGTCGGCCGGCACCCGCAACGCCAAGGCGCCGCTGGTGGTGGACCAGGGCGCCACGCTGCGCGTGGATGACGGCAAGAGCATCAGCCTGACCGGCAACGGCCAGATCACCGTGGAAGGCACGCTGAGCGCGGCAGGCGGCCGCATTTCCGTGTTGCCGGGCACGCTCGTCACCGGTAGCGAGATCAACCGTCCAGACGGCAGCGCCAATGCCCAGTCGATCTGGATCGGCGAGCGCGCGGTACTCGACGTGGCCGGACGCGCGGCCACCGCCACCGACGCCCAGGGCGGCGTGTATGGCCATGTGGGCGCCGGCGGCACCATCGAGATCGGTGCAAAGCACAATCTCGACGCCACCCAGGTCGAGGCGGCCGACGCCTTTGTCATCGTGCGCCCCGGCGCACGCCTGGAAGCGTCCGGCGCCGCCGCCCGGCTCGACCTGCCCGGCCAGGGCAGCGTGCAGGTGGCCGGTGACGGCGGCAGCATCGCGCTCAGTTCCTACCGCGGCTTGTTGCTCGACGGCAGCCTGCATGCGGCAGCCGGTGGCGCCGGCGCGGCCGGCGGCACGCTGGCGCTCAACCTGGAAGCCCCGAACTACGGCATCGTCGGCAAGCTCGACTTGAAGGGTCTGGGCGTGGAAGACGCGGTGCGCGTGCCGCGCGAGCTGGTGCTGTCGCGCCTGCAGGGCGACAGTGGCCTGGCCGCCGACCTGCAGGTCGGCGACAGCGATCCGGCGCTGCGCTACGGCGTGGCCCGGCTGGGTGCGGACCGCGTGGCCGCCGGCGGCTTCGACCATCTGGCCCTGCTGTCGAATGGCTTGATCAGTTTTGACGGCAACCTCGACCTGTCGCTGGGCCAGAGCCTGCGCCTGACCGCCAGCGCATTGGCCCTGGCCGAGCATGCCGACGCCGCCACCACCGCGCAAGTCAAGCTGGCGGCGCCCTACATCCGTCTGGCCGGCACCAGCCGCAGCCAGAGCGACGACCACCTGATGCCGAACCCGGTGCGCGGCTCCGGCAATGGCGGCATCGGCAGCGGCAAACTGGGCGTGCCCAACGTGGACGACCACGCCAGCCTGACGCTGCATGCCGCGCTGATCGACCTCGCCAATACCGTCAATGTCGGCAGCAACGGTGTGATCGTGCAAAACGCCGCCGCCGACCTGGAAGTCAAGCGCGATGCCTTTGGCGAGCTGGCGCTGCGCTCAAGCGGCGATATCCGCATGCGCACGGCGGCCGCGCTGTACACGCCCGGCAATCTGACCCTGGCGGGCGCGCAAATCTATCCGGTGAGCGGCGCCACCGGCAAGGTGGAGGTGGGCAAACGCAACGTGATCAACGAATTCGGGCAATTGGCGACCGAGTTCGACCCGGCCCGCAAGCTGACCATCGAGCGCAGCGGCGACCCTGCCGCGCCGTTGCCGGCCCTGCCCTACTCGGTGTTCGGCTCGCTTGAGCTGAGTGCCGGCACGGTGAACCAGGGGGGCGTGGTGCGCGCGCCGCTGGGCAAAATCACGCTGGGCCAGAATACGAATGGCGCAGTGACGGGCCACACCAATCTGCTGCCTGGCAGCGTGACGTCGGTCAGCGCCAGCGGCCTGGTGATGCCGTACGGCGGCTCGCTCGATGGCCTGAGCTATATGATGGACGGCGTCGACGTCGCATACAAGGGCGTGGGCAATGACCCGGCCGTCGTGCTCACCGGCGAACACGTCGATGTGCGCGCTGGCGCCGTGCTCGACCTGTCAGGCGGTGGTACCCTGACCGGCGCGGCCTTCCTGGCCGGACGCGGCGGCTCGACCGACGCCCGCCTCAACCCGCTGGTGCAGACGTCCGGCAAAGGTGGTTTCGTGCTGCCGGGCCTGGCCACCAATCCCGTCTACGCCATCGTTCCGGGCGCGCAGGCGGGCTATGCGCCCATCGTGGCCGAGAATGGCGCCGGCGATCCGGCGCTGGGACGCCAGATTACCATCGGCGCCGGCGTGCCCGGCCTGGCCGCCGGCACCTATACCTTGCTGCCGTCGAGCTTTGCGCTGCTGCCCGGCGCGTTCCGGGTGGAGCTGAACGGCCTGGCCGCCGGCGGCTTGCCTGTCGGGTCGGCCACGGCCATGCGCAACGGCTCGTTTGCTACCGCCGTGCAGCTGGGCACCAGCAATACCGACCGGCGCACGGTGCTGCCATCGCAGGCGGTGCTGACGCCGGCCGACGTGCTGCGCAGCTATTCGCAATACAATGAAACGAGCTACGGCGCATTCGCGCTGGCGCAGGCGGTGCGCGACGGCGTGCCGCGGCCGCTGCTCGAACGCGACGCCAAGGCGCTGCACATCGAACTGGTGCAGTCCAAGGCCAGCACCGACGATGCGCTGCGTTTTGCCGGCACGACCAACTACACGCCAGGCAAGGACGGTTTCGGCGGCAGCGCGCTGCTGCTGGGCGGTGCTGGCAAGAACTACGAAATTATCGGCGGCGCCGGTGCGCCCACCGTCGACTTCAAGGGCATGGCCGTGCGGGTCGACGCCCTGAACGCCATCGGCGCCCCGCGCCTGGGCATCGGCGGTTTGCCTACCGTCAACTACAGCACCAGCAGCAACGGCAACCAGCAAGCGAATATCGCCCAGTTCCAGGGCGGCGTCGATAACATCGTGGTGCGCGACGGCGCCGTGCTCAAGGCTGGCGAAGTGTTCCTGGTGACCAATAGCAAGGCAGGCGGCATCGTCATCGAGCAGGGTGGCGGCATCAATACCCTGGGCCGTGGCGCCGCCGCCTGGGATTCGGGCAACGGCTACGTGTATGCGCCGGGCAAGTCCAGCGTGCTGGCCGTGTCGAATGGCCGGCTGGACATGCTGGCGCCCGGCGTGAGTACCGATCCGCGATCCGGACCGGGCCGCATCGACATCGGCGCCTGCGCGGCGGGCGCCGTGTGCAGCGGCAGCACGCCGCTGTATTCGGAAGGCAGCATTGTCGCCGCCACCGACCAGAGCTTCAACCTGCGCGACGCCACCACCTATGGCACCCGCAACCTGGTGCTGGCCGTGGGCGGCATCAATGTGGGCAGCGCAGCGTCGCTGGACGCCATGGCCGCGCGCGACGCATTGCCGGCCGGACTGACCCTGAACCAGGGCATCCTCGACCGCCTGCTGCGCGGCGACGCCGGCGTGGGTGCGCCGGCGCTGGAAAGCCTGGCGCTGACGGCGCGCGACGCCATCAATTTCTACGACAACGTCGAATTGTCGACCATCAACGCGAGCACGGGAAAATCGTCGCTGGAGCGGCTGGTGATCAGCACCCCGGCGATCTACGGCGCGGGCGGCAGCGACGCCGTGGCGCGCATCAAGACCGATGTTCTGGTGTGGAACGGCGCCACGACCGCGCCCGGCCTGGTCGCCGCCGGCGGCGCCGGCAGCGGCAGCGGGCGCTTGCAGGTCGACGCCCGCCAAGTCGAGTTCGGCTATGGCCCGAACAGCCGGCCCGACACCATCCACAGCATGGACCGCCTGATCCTCGGCTTTGCCGATGTGGCCATCAACGCCAGCGAGCGCATCACCGCCAATCATACGGGATCGTTGTCGGTGTACCAGTCGCAAAGCGGCTGGGATACGGCCAGCAAGGGCTATCTGCGCAGCGGCGGCAACCTGGCGCTGAACACGGCGCTGCTCACCGGCGCCGCCGGCTCCGTCAACAAGATCAAGGCGGGCGGCGACATCCATGTCGCCAAGCCATCCGGAGCGGCCGCAACGGCCCCGGGCGCGGCCGCCCTGGCCGGCGCACTGGGCGCCGAAGTGGCACTGGACGGGCGCAGCGTGACGCTCGACACGGCCGTGCTGCTGCCAAGCGGCAAGCTCAGCGTGTCCGCCGAGCAAGACGTCGTGCTGGGTGACGGTGCCAGGCTGGACCTGGCGGGCCGCAAGATCGATTTCAACGGCGTGGCCAAGTACAGCTGGGGCGGCGACGTGGTGCTCGACAGCCGCCACGGCGACGTGCGCCAGGCGGCCGCTTCCAGCATCGATTTCTCGGCCGTTTCCAACCGCGCCGGCAAGCTCACCGCCAGCGCGCTCGATGCGCAGGCGGGCAGCGTGGCGCTGCTGGGCAGCATCACCGGCGGCAGCAGCGGCCACTACGACGCGGGCGGCACCGACGTGCCGTTCGCGGCGGGCGGCCTCGACGTGCGCGGCCAGCATATCGAGGATTTCAAGGGACTGAACCAGCGCCTGACCAAGGGCGGCGTGTTCGGCAGCCGCAGCTTCCAGCTCAAGCAGGGCGACCTGGTGCTGGAGAATGAATTGAAGGCGCGTGAAATCACGGTATCGGTGGATGGCGGCCGTCTGGCCGTCAACGGCACAGTCGACGCCAGCGGCGAGCAGGTGGGCAGCATCCGCCTGGCAGCGCGCGACGGCGTCAGCGTGGCTGGCGGCGCGCTGCTCGACGCCCATGGCAGCGTGCTGCGGGTCGACAGCTACGGCCAGGTGATCGAGGCGCCCAACCGCGCCGTGATCGACATCGATGCCGGCAGCGGCCGGCTGGTGCTCGATACGGGCGCGCGCATGGACTTGCGCGCCGGCACTGCCGGCAAGGCCGACCGCATCGCTTCGCTGGGCACGCTGGAGCTGAGCGCCCGGCGCCTCGGTGGCGCCACCGGCAACGACGTCGCCATCGATGCGGCCGGTCCGCTGGCCATCGACGGCGCCCGCGCCATCACGGTCAACGGTTTCTGGTCGTATACGGATGCCCGTCCGGGCACGGAAACGACGGCCGACGGCCGTCCTTACCAGGTCATCGACCAGGCCTACCTGGACCGCAAGCACGACGATAGCGTGGCTTTCATGACGGGCGCCCTGGCCAACGACGGGCTGATGAATGGCCGCCTGTCCGGCTTGCGCAACTACAAGGATGCCTTCCACCTGCGTCCGGGCGTGGCCATCCTCAGCGCCACGCCGGACGGCGACCTGCACGTCGATGGCGACATCGACCTGTCGGGCCACCGCTACGCCAGCGTCAATCCGCACACGCAGAAGACCGGCGTGGCCGGCTCCGGCGAAGCGGGTGCGCTGGTGCTGCGCGCCGGCGGCAACCTGAACGTCTTCGGCAGCATCAATGACGGCTTCGATGGCAAGGCCTTGCCGGTCACGCCGGACGACAAGGGCTGGATGCTGGCCAAGGGCCGGGTGCCGTTCGGCGCCGACGTCATCGTGCCGCATGGCCAGCTGGTCACGCTGGCCGACGATACCTTCTTCCAGCCCGGCCGCACCTTGAACTACGACCTGCCGATGAAAGCCATGAGCTTGCGGGCCGGCACGGCGCTGCCATCGCAAGCCACCCTGACGGCCGAGGTGGAATTGCCGGCCGGTACGGTGCTGGGCGGCGCCGTGCGCAATGCCGCCGGCGATATCGTGTATGCGGCCGGCACCGTGCTGGCGAAGGCCGTCACGCTGGGTAGCGGCACGCGGCTCGATGCCGGCACCCGCCTGCCCGTGGGGATGTCCGTGGCGGCCATGACCTGGCCCGGCGGCGTGCCGCTGCCGTTCCCGGTGGGCGCCGTCAGGGATACGCCGAGCCCCGACTACGATGGCGACGGCTTCCCCGATACGCCCGCCAATGGCGTGGTGCTGGCCGGCGAACTGCAGCTGCGCAAGGGCGCGCTGGTGCCGAGCGAAACCTGGGTGCGGCTGCCTGGCGGCGCGGACTCGGTGGCCCTGCGTCCGGGCGATGCCGACGGCAACCAGGGCCGCAACTGGGCGCTGGCGCCGATGCTGGCCAGCGGTTCGCAGTCGTGGTCGATGCGCCTGGTGGCCGGTGCCGACATGCAGGCGGCCGATAGCCGCGCGCTGCGCTCCGTGGGCGACAACCGCAGTCTGCTGCTGACCGACCACCACTACGGCGCGGTCCTGGGGCTCAGCCTGCCGAGCGTGGCGGCGCCGCCGATCGAGGGCGTGGCGGGCAATTTCTATTGGATGGGCGACTCGGAACTGTATGTTGGCAGTCCCGCCGGCACGCTGATCAATCTCGCCGACTTTTCCAGCGTGGAGGAGCTGCTGGCGTACAACCAGTGGGGCGTGGGCGACCTGGTGACGTGGCTGCCCGAAGGTGCCAGCTTCCCGATGGTGCCCAAGCCTGCGCGGCAACAGTTGTTCAGCGTGCTGCGTACCGGCACGGGCGACCTCGATCTCCTGGCCGGCGGCAACTTCAACCAGAGTTCGCCGTATGGCGTGTATACGGCCGGTACCCAGGCGGCCAACGTGGCGGCGGCTTACCGCCTGCCGCGCGCGGCGGATCGCAAGGGTTCCATTCTCGGCGCCGATGGCGACGCCTTCAAGCCTTATGTGGACGGTGGCGCGCAAAGCCTGTACCAGGCCTGGTATCCCGAGCATGGCGGCAACGTGCTGGTGCGCGCCCAGGGCGATGTCACCGGCGACCTGGTGGGTGGCGGCTACAGCACGGAGCGTCGCCCCGACGACGTGGGCTATTTGCGTCCGCAGCAGGACAGCAGCGCCGTCGGCACCTGGCTGTGGCGCCAGGGCACCGGCAGCGCGGTTGCCCAGGGCGAGGGCGTGCCCACCGCCTGGTGGATCAACTTTGGCAGTTATGTGGCCGGCGGTCTCGGCACGAACTACCTGTACGAGACCCAGCCCGTGATGACCGGCTTTACCGGCATCGGCACCCTGGGCGGCGGCAACCTCGTATTCGAGGCGGGCAAGGCCGCCGGCATGCTGTCGCCGCGTACCGACCAAGGCGGCAAATTCGCCATGCGCAGCCAGGGCTTGAACCTGGCGGTGGCCAGCACCGGCCGGGTATCGGCCGACGGTTCCGCGCTCACGCTGACCGGCGGTGGCGATCTCGACGTGCGCATTGGCGGCGGCCTCAATCCGGTGGCCGAAGTGCGCTCGTTTGCCGACACGATAGGCGAGATCACGCCGGATACCCGTTTTTCCGGCACGCGTGGCGACCTCAATAGCACCTTCGTCAACCTGCGCGGCGCCTTGCGCATGGAGGCGGGATCGGTGGGCGGCATCGAGCTGCGCTTCGACATGGGCGACAGCCAGGAGTCGCGCGCCTATCAGGTCTACACCGCCACCTCGTCCATCGCGGGCGGCGGGCCGGTGGTGGTGCCGGGCGACTCCGGCGTGCGCATCGATGCGCGCGGCGACCTGGTGCTGGGCGGCGTGGGCGACGCCGGCCGCGTCACCCAGCTCAACAACGGCACACCGTTCACCGCGAAGGGCGTGGCGCAAGACGGGGAGGGCTACAGCTGGTTCTCGCTGTGGACGCCGTCGACCGCTATCGACCTGTTCAGCGCGGGCGGCAACCTGACGCCGTCCACGGCCTGGAGCGACGACCGCGCCAGCGGCAACCAGGCTTCCAGCGGCGGGCGTTTCGTGATGCCGTCGCAATTGCGCGCCGTGGCCGCCAGCGGCAGCCTGTATGTCGGCAACTCCGCCCAAGGGGCGAGGGATACCGACACCGGCACCAATGCGCCGGCGCGGCCGGCCACCGGCCTGCTGCTGGCACCATCGCCGGTCGATGCGCATTTCACCCGCCGCACGCCGGGGCAGCTGGAATTGCTGGCCGCCGATTCGATCTACGCGGGTGCTTATTCGGTGACGGCGTCGGGCGCCGATCCGACCGCGCTGCCGAGCCCGTTCAATCCCGGTTTCGCGGGAGTGAGTGGCCTGACCGTGTATGGCGACACGTACACGCATAACGTCAACCAGGAGGCACAGGCGCCCAGCGTGCTGTTCGCGTCGCGCGAAGCGGGCGCTTCACCGCAGCGTTATCCGCTGTTCACGCTGACGCCGCCCACCGCCTCGGGCTATGCGGTGCAGGATCAGTTGCCGGCGCGCTATTACGCGCTGGCGGGCGACATCATCGGCCTGCGCACCGGTTCCATCATCACGCGCGGCGGCGGCAATGCGGCCAGCCACAGCACCTGGTACGAGGGCGCCGGTCCGGTCGATATCCGGGCCGGACGCGATATCGTCAACTCCGGCACGGCGCTGGGACTGGTCGAAGCGACGCCACAGGGACTGCTGGGCTGGACTTCGGAGATAGCGTACGCCAACCCGTCGCTGCCGCTGCGGCCGACGGAAAACTTTGTCGGTTCGGCGCGCGGCAATCTGATACTGCACAACAATCCAGACGAGGTGTCGGTCGTGCGTGCCGGCCGCGACATTCGCTACGGCACGTTCTACGTGGGCGGTCCGGGCACGCTGGAAGTGACGGCCGGGCGCGATATCGACATGGCGGACAAGGCCGAGCTGAAGAGTATCGGCGCGGTGACGAATCGCACATCCGGCGACCGCAGCAGCGGCGCCAGCATCGCGGTGGCGGCCGGGGTCGGGGCGCATGGTCCCAACTACGACGCCTTTGCCGCGCGCTATCTCGACGCTGCCAACCTGATCGATCCAGGCAAGTCGCTGGCCGACCAGCCGGGCAAGGCGGTGGCCGTGTATGGCGGCCGCCTGGGCCTGGCAGACTGGTTGCGCGCGGAATTCGGCTATAGCGGCGACGCGGCGGGCGCGGCCGCCTTCCTGGCAGCGCGCCAAAGCGAGCTCGACAAGACTCTCCAGGCCAGCACCGGCGGCAGCAGGCGCGACCTGCAGCGCGAATATGGCCTGTCGAGCCAACTGCACCTGGTCAACTGGCTGGAAACCCGCTACGGCGCCGGACAGCGCAATGGCGCCGGGCTGACCTTCGATGCCGGCAGCATGGACGCGCGCAAGTTTTTCGCGGCCTTGCCGGCCGAGCAGCAGCGTGTCTTCCTGCGCAACGTGTATTTCGCCGAACTCAAGGCAGGCGGGCGCGAGTACACGGCTGTCGGCGGCGTGCGCGAAGGCAGCTACCTGCGCGGCCGCGAAGCCATCGCCACGCTGTTCCCGACCAAGGATGCGCAGGGCAAGCCCGTGACCTATGCGGGCGACCTGACCATGTTCAGTGGCGCCACCTACTATCTGGACGGCGCCTCAGGCAGCAGCACCAGGCGGCCGCGCAAGGGCGTCAATTACCTGACGCGCCAGCAATATGTGCTGGGGGGCGATACCCACGCCCCCGTGTTCGACTTGCAGGATGCCGGCATCCACACTGATTTCGGCGGCAACATCGACATCCTGACGCCGGGCGGGCGCACCCTGGTGGGCGTCGATGGCGGCTTCGTACCGGGCGAAGGCTCGGGCGTGCTGACGCAGGGCGCCGGTGAAATCCAGATCTATGCGCGCGACAGCATCCTGCTGGGCCAGAGCCGCATCTTCACCACCTTCGGCGGCAATATCCTGGCCTGGTCGGCGCAGGGCGACATCAATGCCGGCCGCGGCTCCAAGTCCACCGTGGTGTTTACGCCGCAGCGCCGGGTCTACGACGACATCGGCATGGTGAGCCTGTCGCCGACCACGCCGAACACGGGCGCCGGTATCGCCACCCTGAACCCGATCCCGGAGGTGCCGCCTGGCGACATCGACCTGATCGCCCCGCTGGGCACCATCGACGCGGGCGAGGCGGGCATCCGCGTCTCGGGCAACGTCAACCTGGCGGCCTTGCAGGTGGTGAATGCGGAAAACATCCAGGTGCAGGGCAAGTCGACGGGCATGCCGGCCATCGCCGCCGTGAACGTGGGCGCGCTGAGCAATGCCAGCGCGGCCGCCTCGCAAGCCGTGACGGCGGCGCAGGAGGTGTTGCAGCGCGAACGGGCCGCCACGCGCCGGGCGCAGCCATCGCTGTTCACGGTGAAGGTGCTGGGCTTTGGCAATGAACAGGCGGATGAAGCCGGTGTTGGCAAGCTCAAGGGGGGAGAGCCGCAGGCATCGACCTACCAGCCGGCCGGCGTGGTGCAGGTGCTGGGAGCGGGGCCGTTGACGGCGCCGCAGCTGCAGGCGCTCACGCCGAGCGAGCGGCGCGGTTTGCAGCCTTGAGCGGAGTTTTATGAACATTTGATGACATTCGGCAGTCGCCGCGCGCGGCGGCTGTCTAGGCATCAGTAGATCAGCATTAGCAGAAAAAATACGCCGGCCCAGCGCCGCAACACAGGGCAACCGTTTGATTTTAAGGTGAATGGAAGATGCGTGAAATGACAACCAAGGGCAGGGACGTGCCGCCAGCGGCGCCTGCGACCGCCTTGACGATGCTGTGCCTGGCCATGCTGGCGCTGTCCGGCATGGCGCGCGCGCAGGACGCGGTCCCGGCGGCCGCTCCTGTGGCCGCACCGGAACGGCAAGTGACGATCGAGGAATATCTGGTGCGCGGCAATACCGTGCTCGATGCGCGTGCCATCGAAGAGGCGGTGACGCCCTTTCTGGGGCCGGGCCGCACCCTGAAGGACGTGGAAGGGGCGCGCGATGCCCTCGTTGCTGCCTATCAAGCGCGCGGCTACCAGTCCGTCTACGTGGACTTGCCGGAGCAGCAGGTGGAGCAGGGCGTGGTGGTGCTGCAGGTGAGCGAAACGAAGGTGGGGCGCTTGCGCGTGGTCGGTGCGCAATACAACTCGCCGCTCGACGTGCGCCAGCAAGTGCCGGCCCTGACGGAAGGCAAGGTGCCGGACTTTACCCAGGCGCAAGTGGAACTGACGGCCCTGAACCGCGGTCCCAAGCGCCAGGTGATGCCGCTGGTCAAGCAGGGCAGCCTGCCCGGCACCATGGACGTGGACTTGAAAGTGGACGACAGCAGCCCGTGGCGCGCCAGCATCGGCTTGAACAACGACTACAGCGCCGATACCAAGAAGCTGCGCAGCAGCATGTCGGTCGGTCACGACAACCTGTGGCAGATGGGACATAGCGCCACCATCAGCTTTTTCGGTACGCCGGGCGACCTGAACCAGACCAAGGTGTGGTCCGCCTCGTACGTGGCGCCGATCGGCACGCAGGGCTGGAGCGTGGAAGCGACCGGCTACCAGTCGAACAGCAATGTCGCCAGCACGGGCGGCACCAGCGTGCTGGGCAAGGGCCATGCGCTGGGCATGAAAGTCAACTACACGGTGCCCAACAGCGGCATCTGGTGGCACAGCTTTTCTGCCGGCATCGATTTCAAGGATAACCAGGAAGCGCTGACACTGAACGGCGCCGGTTCCAGCATTCCCTTGAAATACGTGCCGCTCAGCGTGGCCTACAACGGCTTCGCGCAGACGGACGCGGCGACGTATGGCCTGGGCCTGTCGCTGGTGGCCGGCACGCGCGCCGCGTTCGGCTATGGCAGCAACAGCGCCGCCTACGACAACAAGCGCTACAAGGCGTCGCCCAGCTTCCTCGTCCTGAAGGGCGACGCCAACGCCACCTACACCCTGGGCAGCGGCGCGCAGCTGCACGGGCGCATGTCGGGCCAGCTGGCCGATGCGGCGCTCGTGTCGGGCGAGCAGATGGCCGCCGGCGGCGCCAATTCCGTGCGCGGCTACCTGTCGGCCGAAGCGACGGGCGACTACGGCATTTCCGGCACCGTCGAATGGCGCACGCCCCAGCTGACGTATTTCAGCCGCCTGGAAAACTGGCGCCTGTTTGCCTTTGCCGATGGCGCGCGCTTGCGCCTGCGCGATCCGATGATCGAACAGAAAGACCTGTTCGGCCTGGCCTCCGTGGGCGTGGGCAGCAGCTTCCAGTTCCTGCGCTACCTGAATGGCCGCATCGATTTCGCTTACCCGCTGCGCGATGGCCCGCGCACGCACAAACACGTGCGCCGCATCAATTTCAACCTGTCGGCCAGCTACTGACGGGCCAGCTCACCAGCACTGCACTTTTTTAGACTTTTCTTCGGAGAATCACTGTCATGCAACGTTTTCTTTTTCTGCTCACGATCCTGGGCACGCTCGTTCCCGGCCTGGCGCATGCCTGGTGGCAGCCCGACTGGGCTTACCGCAAACCCGTCACCGTCGACGCCGGCCCGAAGGCGGGCGCCGTGGGCGGCGATCCCGGCCGCATTCCCGTGCTGCTGCGCTTGCATTCCGGTAACTTCAACTTCGAAGGCGTCAGCGACAACGGCGCCGACCTGCGCTTCGTGGCGGGCGACGACAAGACGGTGCTGAACCACCAGATCGAACAGTTCAACCCGCTGCTGGGCATCGCCCTGATCTGGGTCGACGTGCCGGCACTGACGGCGGGCACGCCGCAGCAGCTGTGGATGTACTACGGCAATCCGAAGGCGCCCGCTTCCGGCAATGGCCAGCGTACTTTCGACCCCGACTACAGCCTGGTGTACCACTTCACGGAGCCTGGCGTGCCTTCGCGCGACAGCACCGCCTACGGCAACCATGCCCAGACGGCAGTGCCGGCGCTGGACGGTTCCGTCATCGGCGCCGGCGCCCGCCTGGGCACGGCACCGCTGATGCTGCCTGCCTCGCCTTCGCTGGCGCTGGCCGCCGGCGCGCCCTTCACCTTTTCCGCCTGGGTGCGTCCCGACAACCTGGGCCCGCAGCAAGTGCTGTATGCGCGCCGCGATGGCGCCAATGAATTGCTGATCGGCGTCGACCAGGGCGTGCCTTTCGTGCAGGTGAATGGCCAGCGCAGCAAGCCCGGCCAACCGATCCAGGCCGCGCAATGGTCGCACCTGGCCGTGAAAGCCGATAAAGCCAACGTGGCCCTGTACGTGGGCGGCCGTCCGGCCGTCTCGCTGGCCACCGCGCTGCCAGCCTTTGCCACGGCCGCCTCGGTGGGCGCCGATGCGCCGCCTGCCGCCACCGGCGCCGCCACCCTAAACAACTTCACGGGCGCCATCGACGAGCTGCGCCTGTCGCGCACGGCCCGTCCCGACGCTCTGCTGCTGGCCGACGCCGTCTCGCAAGGTTCCGAATCGCGTCTGGCCGTGTTTGGCGCCGATGAACAGCAAGCGGGCAAAAGCCATTTTGGCTTCATCATCGCCGCCATGCCGCTCGACGCGTGGATCGTCGTCGGCGTGCTGGGCCTCATGATGGTCTTGTCGTGGATCATCATGATCGGCAAGGGCCGCAGCTATGGCGCCATCTCGCGCGCCAATGCGCAATTCATGCAGTCGTTCCACGAAGCGGCCGGCGCGCCGCTCGACCACCTGGCGCGCAACGGCAAGCTGAGCGCTTCCGTGAAGACGGATTCCTCGCTGTGGCGCCTGTATGACGTGGCCATCGACGAAATGCGCCGCCGCCATGACCGCGGCTACGACTTGAACGCCGTCTCGAACGCGACCATCGGCGCCATCCGCGCCGCCATGGATGGCGTGATGGTGCGCGAAAGCGAACGCATGTCGAAACGCATGATCTGGCTCTCGACCACCATCGAAGGCGCGCCATATGTCGGCCTGTTCGGCACCGTGATCGGCATCATGCTGGTGTTCGTCGTGGCGGCCATGGCCGGCGCCGTGGACATCAACTCGGTGGCGCCGGGCATGGCGGCAGCGCTGCTGTGTACGGCGGCCGGCCTGGGCGTGGCGATTCCCGCCCTGTTCGGCTACAACTGGCTGTCCTCGCGTTCGGACGCCATCGTTGCCGACATGGCCGTCTTCGTCGATGAGTTCGCCACGCGCCTGGCTGAAGAGCAGGGCGACGGACGCCAGATGCGTCCCGTGCTGCAACAGGCGTGAGGGGCGCATAACCATGGCCACCTCCGCCAAGTTTACCCCCCGCAAGCGTAGCGGCGGCATCAACATCACGCCCTTCGTCGACGTGCTGCTGGTGGTGCTGGTGATCTTCATCTTGACCAGCAACGCCAGCATTCCCGGCATCAAGGTCGACCTGCCCAAGGCCAGTTCGGCCATGGCGCTGGAAAAACCGAAGACCAAGGCCATCACCATCGACAACGCGGGCCAGGTCTTCCTCGATGCCTATCCCGTCACCTTGCCCGAGCTGGAAGAGCGCCTGCGCACGGAAAAGGCCCTGACGCCCGACTTCCCCGTGATCGTGCGCGGCGATGCCGCCGTGCAATACGCGAAAGTGGTCGAAGTGCTGGACTTGCTGCGCCGCATCGACCTGAACCAGGTGGGCCTGGTGACCGGCAAGCCGGCATGAGGAGCGCAAGGTGAAGCGTGACGACATGATGAAGATGGCCGCCTCGGAATCGTCGGGCGCGGCGCAGTGGTGGCGCCGCTGGGGCGGCGTGGCCGGTGGCGTGCTGCTGGCTGGCGCGCTGGCCGCGCTGGTCTGGTATTTGCTGTCGGACACGGCGGCCACCAAGCGCGAAGTGGCGGCGCCGCCGATGCTGATGTTGCCGCCCCCGCCCCCGCCGCCGCCGGAACCGGAAAAACTGCCGGAACCGACGCCGGACAAGGTGGTGCCGGAAGTATCGGAGCCGGAACCGACGCCGGCCGACAAGCCCATGGATGACGCGCCGGAAAGCCCGTCGCCGGACAAGGGCGACCCTGTCACCATCGACGGCGCGGCGCAGGCCGGCAGCGATGCCTTCGGCATCCAGGCCGGGCGCGGTGGCGGCATGACGGGCGGCGGCGGTGGCGGCGGCCTCGGCGCTGGATCGTATGGCCGCTATGTGGCCAACGCGCTGCAGCTGGCCTTTGCCCGCGACCCGCGCACACGCCAGCTGGCGTTTGCCGACATCCGCGTCGACCTGTGGCTCGATACGGAAGGCAAGACGACAAAGGTGCAGCTGGTGCAAGGCACGGGCAATGCGCAGACGGATGAGCAAGTGCTGGCCATGGTGCGCGACTTCCGCGCCGATGAGCGGCCACCGGCATCCCTGCGTTTCCCGGCCCGCGTATCCATTAAAGGTCGGCGCCCGTAAGCGCATGAACTAATTCCTCATTTACCGAAAGAAGCGATGAATTCCTTATTTTCTCCCTCACAGCGCATGCGCCGCCTTCCGCTGGCGCTGGCTGCCCTGGCCCTGAGCGTGGCGGCAGGCGCAGCACAAGCCCAGTCCGCGGCACCGGCCGACAGCACCATGGTCAAACTGATCCGCGGCCTGATCCAGAGCGGCGCCCTGAACAAGAATGCCGGCGAAGCGCTGCTGGCGCAGGCGCAGAGCGAAGCGCTGGCCGCCGCGCAAGCCCGCCCTGCCGCCGCACCGGCGGCCCTGGCGCAGGTACAGGCGGGCGACGTGCGCGTGCCGTATATTTCGCAAACCGTGCGCGAGCAGATCCGCGACGAGATCAAGGGGCAAGTGCTGGCCGAAGCGAAGGCGGGCGGCTGGGCGGCGCCGAATGAAACGCCGGCCTGGACCAAGCGCATCCGCCTGGAAGGCGATGTGCGCGCGCGCTACGAATCGCGCTATTACGACATGGCCAACAGCAATATCGAGATCGATTGGCGCTCGCTCAACAGCGGCAGCGGCTACGACGTCAATTCGAATACCAACCTGGCCCTGCCAGCGCTGCTGAACACGCGCGAAGACCGCAAGCACTTGCTGCGCGCCCGCGCCCGCCTGGGCATCCTGGCCGGCATTTCCGACAGCACGCAAGCAGGCATCCGCCTGGCCAGCGGCAATGACGACAGCCCCGTGTCCACCACGCAAACCCTCGGTGGAGGCCTGGGCAAGAAAAACATCTGGCTGGACCAGGCCTGGCTGTCCTACCAGCCCGCTTCCTGGCTGAAACTGACGGCGGGCCGCTTCGACAATCCGTTCGTTTCCGGCGACGAACTGTTTTCCAGCGAGCTCAATTTCGACGGCATCGCCGCCAAGGTGCAGCAACCCCTCGGCGACAGCAAGGACGTCACCGTCTTCGGTACCCTGGGCCTGATTCCGCTCGAGTATTCATCCGACAATGCGCCTAGCCGCAGCCAGGCAAAAATGTCCAGCGAAAACAAGTGGCTGCTGGGCGCGCAAGTGGGCGCGTCGTGGAAGATCAATAGCGACCATCAGTTGCGCGGCGCGCTGGCTTACTACAACTTCCGCAATATCAGCGGCGAGTATTCGCAGCCGTGCGCCCTGTACGCGGGCGCCGATGGCTGCAACACGGACTGGTCGCGTCCATCGAGCATGCAAAAAGGCAATAGCTTGATGCTGCTGCGCAATATTGCCCTGAACCCGCTGGACCCGGCAAATACGCCGCAGCCGCAATTCGTGGGCCTGGCCTCGAAATTCCGCCTGGCCAATCTGAATGCGCGCTGGGATAGCAAGGTTGCCGGCGGCACGGACTTGCGCATCGAAGGCGATTATGTGCGCAACATGGCTTACGACAAGAACGAAATGTGGGCGCGCGCCAAGGGCGGCATCATGAACAACTTCGGCGGCACGGGCGGCGTCTCGCAAGCCGATTTCCGGAGCGGCGGCAATGCCTACATGCTGCAGGCGACCTTGGGCAAGGCCAGCCCGGCGGCGCGCGGCGACTGGAACGTTTTGCTCGGCTACAAGCGCATCGAACCGGATGCCTTGCCTGACGCCTACAACGATTCCACCTTCCACCTGGGCGGCACGAATGCGCGCGGCTACTACCTGGGCGGCGCGTATGCGCTCGACAAGAATACCTGGCTGAACGGCCGCTGGACGTCGAGTCGCGAAGTGTTCGGTTCGGCGCTGTCGATCGACACCCTGCAAATCGAATTGAACGCGCGTTTTTAAGGAGCCATGATGTTGATATCCAACAAAATGCGCCTGCCTTTACTGCTGCTGAGTTTGCTGGCCGCCAGCACGGCCCAGGCGCAGAAGGGGCAGAGCATGGAAGAGCGCTTGCGGGCCGAGTTGCGCAATGTCACGGCGCAATTGCAGCAGACGCGCGGCGAGCTGGAATTGCTCAAAGCCAAGGGCGTGCCTGCCGCCAAGGCGGCGCCGGCTGCCGCCGCGCCCGCCAGCGATGGCTTGAAAAAGGAGCTGGCACGCAGCCAGTCGCAACTGGCGCAGGAGCGCGCGCAGCGGGAAAAACTGGGCGAGCAGCAACAGCGCAGCGCCGCCGCCGCGCAAGAGGCAAGCGCCAGCCTGGCGCAGTACCGCCAGGCCAGCGAACAGCTGGCCGCCACGGGCAAGCAGAGCGAAGCGGAGCGTGCGCGTCTCGACGGCGAAGTGACGGCCCAGCGGGGCGCCCTGGCGCGCTGCGAAAGCAAGAATGCCCAGCTGTATGCGGCCGGACAGGAAATCCTGCAAGCGTATGAAGGACTCGACGTGCTGGACGTCATGAAGGCGCGCCAGCCGTTCGCCGCGCAAAGCAGAGTGAAACTTGAGCAAATCGCGCAGCAGTACGGCGACCAGCTATACCAGGGCCGCTTTGATGCGCGTCAAACCGAAGCGGCAGCAACGCCGGCCGCGCCCGCGCCGGCTCCCCAGTAATTTTACTTTTTGAAATGAATGGAATGACGATGGAAAACACGAATAGCTTGCTGACCACCCTGAATGCGGAACAAACGGCCGAGGCCATCAAGGCGGCCGGCTGCGCCGTCACCAGCATCGAACACGACGGTGTCGTGCGCCTGCATAGCGCCAGCCATGGCATCGGCTTTCAGGTGCTGTGGGGCAATGAAGCATCGCCTGGCCAGTATGCGGACCTGACCCTGAGCTGCCCGCTGCGCGTGCAGGGCGGCGACTTGCCGGCCGGCTTGCTGGCCGAATGGCACCGCAGCAAGCGTTTTGCCCGCGTGGCCCAGCATGGCGATTTCGTCGTGCTGGAAATGGATGTACTGGTCGCCGGCGGCGTCAGCCGCGAGTACCTGAATATCAATCTGCAACTGTGGACGCAGATGATGGGCCAGTTCTTCTTGTTTTTGCGCAACTTTACGCCGGCCGATACGAGCACCGCACCGTTAGTCGAAGCCGTCAACGTGGCAGAAGAAGAAACTGTGCCGGCCTGACAAGCGGGCCAATGGCAGCAAAAAAGGCCCATGACGGGCCTTTTTTGCCATCTGCGGGTCCCAAGTGTCGTATTAAATACTTATTTTTTAGGCATCGCGCATTAAAACTGCTCAAAGAGCGTGTGTGAATCAAGCCAGCAACGGCTGTATGGCGGATAATATTGCCTGTTGCCGATTTGGATACGACCTTTACACAAAAATGCGCCCCATGGATTTTACCCGCGACGAAACCAGTGAAACCCCAGTTGCCCCGGCCAGTGCGCCGGGAGCGCCTTTACCGTATGCCGTCGCCACCTGGCTGCAGCGGGTGGAGGCTGCCGCCCATCCGAAGGCCGTGCTGACCATTGCCGAGCCTGATCCCAAACTCAACCAGCACCGGCTGATCTACGTGCTGGCGCCCACCAGCGGTGGCCGCCACGTGGCCCTGTGCCTGTACAAGGCGCGGCTGCGGCCGAATGGCGACGTGGCGGCGGCTTCTCCCATCAGCGAAATCTTTTCCCTGCTATCGGCGCCGCCCACGTTTCTGACGCCAGCCGACGAAGACCTCGTGCGTTTCTTCGTGGCCATGCGCAGCGGGCAGAATTCGCAGACGGGTAGCGCCACGGAGCCGAAGGGCAAGGTGGGCGCGGCCCTGCTGAAAATGCTGGCCGAGCAGGATAAATTGTTGTGGGCCAATTCCTGGGCCGACGTGGGCAATGGCCTCGTGTATCCGCTGAAGGAAGGTCCCGTGCGTCCCGCGCGCCTGTTCTGGCGCGACGAAGGCAAGACCATGCGCCTGGGCTGGCAAGTGGACCCGCCGGAAGGCGCGAAACACCACGGCGCAGACCAGATCGACTACATGCTGCCCACCGATCCGCCGTGGTACATCGACAACCTGTCGTGCGGCGTGCTGGAATTGAACCAGGGCGGCTCCGACATTTCCCTGGCCGACTTGCAGGCGCTGGTGGCGCAGGCGCCGCCGTTGAACGCGAGCGACAAGGTGCGCGTGTCGCAATTGTTGCTGGCGCAGGGCTTGCAGCATTTGATGCCGCTGCCGCAGCCGTTGCCGCAGCGCTTGCGCAAGGACGTGCCGGCGCAGCCGGTCTTGCTGCTCGACAGCGCCATGCTGGCCGATGGCAGCGCGCAGCGCTGGAGTGACTTCGCCGTGCTGTCCTACGACTACGATGGCGAGCGCGTCGCGTTCGACCCGTCGCAGCGCGTGGTGCGGCAAGTGGGCGACGTGACGGAAATTATCCAGAGAAATACGGTCGATGAAGCGCGCGCGCTGGCGACGTTGGCCGAGCTGCAATTCAAGAAGCCGGGCTCCGCCCCCTTGAGCGGCTTGAAGGGGGCCTTGCAACTGCCTTCCCAGGCGGAATGGCTGCGTTTTGCCGAGTCCGGCATCGACGCCTTGCGCAAACAGGGCTGGATCGTGGAAAAGACGGCCAAGTACCGCTACGACGTGAGCGACGTGGGCGACTGGTATGCGGAGATCGACGACCAGGACCCGGACAGCGGCAACGCCTGGTTCGAGCTGGAACTGGGCATCGTCGTCAACCACGAGCGCGTGCCGCTGCTGCCCGTGCTGGTGCAGCTGATCCGCAACGCGCCCAACGATTTCAACCCGAAAGTCATCGAAGCGCATGCGGACGATGACCAGATGCTGGCGACCTTGCAGGACGGTACGCGCGTGGCCCTGCCGTGGGGCCGTGTGCGCCCCATCCTGAACACGCTGGGCGAACTGTATTTCAGCGACAAGATCAAGCATGCCGTGCGCATGTCGACCCTGGATGCGGCGCGCCTGGAAGAGCTGGCGCGCGGCCTGGACATGCAATGGACGGGCGGCGAGCAGCTGCGCGCCATGGGCCGCAAGCTGAGCCAGTTCGGTTCCGTGCAAAAAGTGGCGGCCCCAGCCGGCTTGCAGGCGACCCTGCGCGATTACCAGGCCGATGGTCTGGCGTGGATGCAATTCCTGCGCGACCATGACCTGGCGGGGATTCTGGCCGATGACATGGGCTTAGGTAAAACTGTGCAGACCCTGGCGCATATCTTGGTGGAAAAGGAAGCGGGCCGTTTGACGCATCCGGCCCTGGTGATTGCACCGACGAGTCTGATGGGCAACTGGCAGGACGAGGCGGCAAAATTTGCGCCCAGCCTGAAAGTGCTGCTGCTGCAAGGCAAGGACCGCGCCCAGCAATTCGACCAGATCGACCAATGCGACCTGGTGCTGACCACCTATGCCCTGTTGCCGCGCGATGAGGAAACCCTGCGCGAGCACGATTTCCATCTGGTCATTCTCGACGAATCGCACTACATCAAGAATACGCGCAGCAAGGCGGCGCAAAGCGCGGGCCTGTTGCGCGCGCGCCACCGCCTGTGCCTGTCCGGCACGCCGCTGGAAAATCACCTGGGCGAGCTGTGGTCGCAATTCCACTTCCTGCTGCCGGGCTTGCTGGGCGACGAGAAGACCTTCAATACGCAATTCCGCCATCCGATCGAGCGCCAGGACGACCCGCTGCGCCGCATGCTCCTGAACCGCCGCATCAAGCCTTTCCTGCTGCGCCGCACGAAGGACAATGTGGCCAAAGAGCTCCCGCCGAAGACGGAAATGGTGCGCAAGGTGGAATTGACGGGCCCGCAGCGCGACCTGTATGAAACCGTGCGTCTGGCGATGGATCAAAAGGTGCGCGAAGAAATCGACAAGAAGGGCGTGGCGCGCAGCCAGATCGTCATCCTCGAAGCGCTGCTGAAACTGCGGCAAGTGTGCTGCGATCCGCGCCTGGTGAAATCCTTGCCGGCGAAGAAGCAGTCGGCCGGCTCGGCCAAGCTGCTCGACCTGATGCAGATGGTGGAAGACTTGCTCGACGAAGGGCGCAAGATCCTCGTCTTCTCGCAATTTACCAGCATGCTGGAATTGATCGAGGAAGAATTGGAATCGCGCGACATTCCCTACGCCTTGCTGACAGGCGAAACGAAGGACCGGGGCGCGCAAGTGGCGGCTTTCCAGCAGGGCGCCGTGCCGATCTTCCTGATCAGCCTGAAAGCGGGCGGCGTCGGCTTGAACCTGACGGCGGCCGACACGGTCATCCACTACGATCCGTGGTGGAACCCGGCGGCGGAAAACCAGGCCACGGACCGCGCCTGGCGCATCGGCCAGGACAAGCCCGTGTTCGTCTACAAGCTGATCGCGAAGGGCACGCTGGAAGAAAAAATCCAGCTGCTGCAGCAAAAGAAATCGGAGCTGGCGCAGTCGATCCTGGCCGAAGGCGAATCGCAGAAGATGGCCCTCACGCAGGAAGACTTGCAGCAGATTTTCGCCCCGCTGGAAGATTAACGCTGCCGCACGCTTATACTTGGCGATTCTTTCTTGCCAGGTATAACGCATGCTGCCCTTCCTGCCCTTGCTCGTATTGCTGCTGGCCGGCGCCATCCTCATGGCGCTGCGCTTCGTCCAGTTGCGTCGCGCCCTGCTGCGCGCGCGGGCAGGCGAAGCGCAGTTCCGCCTATTGGCCGAGCACGGGCGCGACGCGGCCTTCCTGCTCGACGCCACGACCCTGGAATTGCTCTACATCAGCCCGGCCGCGCAACGCCTGACGGGCCACGACTTGCCTGCCTTGCGCGCGCACGCGGCGCAGCTGGCGGCGGACGTGCCGGCCCGGCTGCAGCGCTGGCGCGACGGCGACGCCAGCCGCCTGACCCTGTTGCGCGAAGTGGAAATGCCGCACGCCGACGGCCACCAGCTGGCCCTGGAAATCCATTCCACCATCGTGCCTGCGGCGGCGGGGCGGGGCGTGACCTTGGCGGGCACGGTGCGCGACGTCAGCGCCGTCCAGGCGCAGGAAGCCGAGCGGGAAAAGGAGCAGAAGCGCTTTGCCTCGATGCTGTCGCATGAATTTCGCACCCCGCTGGCCACGATTGACGGCGCCATCCAGCGCCTCGTCTCGACGTCCACCGAGGCGGACGAGGCCACGCGCAAGCGCTACGTGAAAATCCAGACGGCCGTCGACCGTTTGTTGTCCATGATCGACGACTATCTCTCACCTGAACGCATGGCGGCCATCGGCCGCGAGCGGGCCGCCGACGGCATCGCGCCGCTTGCCCTGCTGCAGCAGGCGGCCGCCACCGTGCCGGCCAGCCACCGCGTACAGCTGGAACTGGACGAGGACTTGCCGGCCAGGCTGCGCTGCGACGTGCCCGGCATGGCGCTGTGCCTGAAAATCCTGCTCGACAACGCCGTCAAGTTCAGCCCGCCTGGCAGCGTCATCACCGTGTCGGCCAAGCTGGTGCCCGAGGGCGGCGTGGCCCTGTGCGTGCGCGATGCGGGGCCTGGCTTGCGGGAAGACGAACTGGCGCAGTTGTTCGAAAAAGGAAGCCGTGGAACCTATGCCACGCATCCGGGCGCGGGGCTGGGCCTGTACATGGCGCGCGCCGTGGTGGACGTGCATGGCGGGAGTTTGCAGGGGCATAATCTGCCCGAAGGCGGGGCACTTTTCCGCATTTGGCTGCCGCTTCCTGTCTAGACAAGGAAAAGCCTTGCTTCCGCTGAAGGCAACCGTGATAATTCCTTGACGTAAACCTATTGTGCCGTCCATCATGGTGTAGAAGTGAATGGCATGGTTTGCCCACGGTAGCTCACTAACGGAAGAATGGCGTTGCAATGACGAAAATACTGATCGTCGAAGACAATCTGGACTACGCCGAAGATATGGCGGAGTTTCTCGTTGAGCTCGAACACGAAGTTCATATCACCAGCTCCGCTGGCGGGATGTGGACGGCGTTGAGCCATGGTAATGTTGGCGTGGTGGTACTGGACCTGGGCTTGCCCGATGAGGACGGCTTCAACGTCATTCCCCGCATGCGCCAGCTGTATCCGCAAATTGGCGTGCTGGTCCTGACGGGGCGTGTCGCTTTCGACAGCCGCATCCTGGGCTTGCGCCTGGGCGCCGACCACTATCTGACCAAGCCGATCAAATTCCCCGAACTGGCCGCCCACATCGAAGCGCTCGACCGCCGCGTCGGCCCGCAAGATCCCGTGCCCGAGCCGGGCAAGTGGACCTTGAAGGTAAGCGCGCGCCAACTTGAGCTGATGGGTTCAGTCATCGCCCTGACGGAAAAAGAATTCAACTTCCTGCACCTGTTGACCATCAACACCCGCCCCGTGCCGCGCGACGTCATCGTGGCCGGCATGGGCGGCGAAGATCCCGATGCGGGCCGCCGGGTCGACATGCTCGTGTACCGCCTGCGCAAGAAAGCCAAGACGGGCCTGGGCCAGGACTTGCCGCTGCGCAGCGCGTATGGCGAAGGCTACAGCCTGTCAGCCAGTTTCAATTTGTCCTGACCAGCGGAGGCGGTCCGGATGAAATGGCGTGTTCTGCTTGGGCTGCTGTTGATCGTTGGCTTGTCCTGTGCGGTCCTGTTGCTGCGTCAGGAATGGAAAATCGACAGCTGTCTCGACAAGGGCGGCCGCTGGAATTACCCACAGGCTGTTTGCGAAGGCGCATGAACGCCCTGTCGCGAAATTAAGGGACAGAGTCAATCGCCTTTTCCAGCATTTCAAATAAAACAGGGTCAGAGTCGCGCCTTGCGCGCACAAGTGTGTAAAATCAAGGTCTTAGCCTTCTTTTTACCGATTCTGCCATGGCCCGCTTGCCCCGCCTCATCATTCCAGCACTGCCCCATTACGTGATCCAGCGCGGCAGCAACCGCCAGCCCGTGTTCCAGGATGCGGCCGACTACGCGCAATTTTTGTCCTGGCTGAAAACGGGCGCAAAAATGTTCAAGGTGGCCATCCATGCCTACGTTTTATTGCCTGATCAGCTACATTTGCTGGCCACGCCCAGCGATGCGACGGGTCTGGGGCAGCTGATGCAGTGGCTGGGACGCTATTACGTCCCGTATTTCAACCAGAAATACGGCCGCGAGGGGGCACTGTGGCAGGGACGCTACAAAACTTCCGTCATCGATCCCGACAATTTCTTCCTCACTTGCTGCCGCTACCTCGAATGCGTACCCGTGCAAACGGGTTTGGCGGGCCAGGCGCTGGACTATAGCTGGTCCAGCTATGCCCACCATGCGGGCGTGCGTCCCGATCCCGTGATCACCGACCATGCGCTGTACTGGGCGCTCGGCAATACGCCGTTCGACCGTGAAGCGGCCTATCTGCGCCTGTTCGAGCAAGGCCTGGGCCGCAGCCAGGTCAAGGTGGTGGAAGAGGCTGTATTGAAGGGCTGGCCGCTGGGTTCCGACGCTTTCAAGCAGGCGCTGGAGCACAAAATGCAGCGGCAAGTGCTGCCGGCCAAGCGGGGCCGTCCCCGTAAAATCGTGGTCGAAGTGGGCGCCAATTGAAAAGCATTCGCATTTAAAACAAAAAATGGTTTCTTTCTCACGTTTTATTGAAATTGCTTTGACTGTGTCCCTATTAAATTTTTAGAGCGACGGAATCAAATTTAATCTGACTCCGACCCTAATTTTTCTGGTTGAGTTTTTTGTTGCGTTGCACTACTCTAGTTTTTCGATAGTCATATGCAGCGGAGAAGCCCATGAAAGCGCAAGGCCTGTACGACCCAGCCAATGAACACGATGCCTGCGGCGTCGGTTTCGTCGCCCATATCAAGGGCAACAAGACCCATTCGATCGTCGAACAGGGTTTGCTGATTCTGAAAAACCTCGATCACCGGGGCGCCGTGGGCGCCGATGCGCTGATGGGCGATGGCGCCGGCATCCTGATCCAGATTCCCGACCAGTACTACCGCGAAGAAATGGCCAAGCAGGGCGTGGAATTGCCGCCGCCTGGCGAATACGGCGTGGGCATGGTCTTCTTGCCGAAGGAACATGCGTCGCGCATCGCGTGCGAACAGGAAATCGAACGCGCCGTGCGCATCGAGGGACAAGTCGTGTTGGGCTGGCGCAACGTGCCCATCGATACGGACATGCCGATGTCGCCCACCGTGCGCGCCAAGGAACCGGTCATCCGCCAGATTTTCATCGGCCGCGGCCCGGACATCATGGTCACCGACGCGCTCGAGCGCAAACTGTATGTGATCCGCAAATCGTCGGGCCACGCCATCCAGGCCTTGAAACTGCTGCACGGCAAGGAATTCTTCGTGCCGTCGATGTCGGCGCGCACCATTGTGTATAAGGGCTTGCTGCTGGCCGACCAGGTGGGCGTGTATTACAAGGACTTGCAGGATGCGCGCTGCATCTCGGCCCTGGCCCTCGTGCACCAGCGTTTCTCGACGAATACTTTCCCCGAATGGCCGCTGGCCCACCCGTACCGTCTGATCGCGCATAACGGCGAGATCAACACCGTCAAGGGCAACTTCAACTGGATGCGCGCGCGCGAAGGCGTGATGAAGTCGGCCGTGCTGGGCGACGACCTGCAAAAACTGTTCCCCCTGATCTATGAAGGCCAGTCCGACACGGCGTGCTTCGACAATGCGCTGGAACTGCTGTTGATGGCCGGCTACCCGATCGCCCAGGCGATGATGATGATGATTCCGGAAGCGTGGGAAAACCACACGACGATGGACGACAATCGCCGCGCCTTCTATGAATACCACGCGGCCATGATGGAACCGTGGGACGGCCCCGCCGCCATGGCGTTCACGGATGGCCGCCATATCGGCGGCACCCTGGACCGCAACGGCTTGCGTCCGGCCCGCTACATCGTCACGGACGACGACCTGGTGGTGATGGCGTCGGAATCGGGCGTGCTGCCGATTCCCGAGTCGAAGATCATCCAGAAATGGCGCTTGCAGCCTGGGAAAATGTTCCTGATCGACCTGGAAGCGGGCCGCATCATCGACGACCAGGAATTGAAAAACACCTATGCCAATGCCAAGCCATATAAAGCGTGGATCAACTCGGTGCGTATCAAGCTCGACGAGATCAAGCTGGCCGAAGGACAAGCCAAGCTGGACCGCGCCCAGGGCGAAAAAGAGCAGCCATCGTTGCTGGACCGTCAGCAGGCGTTCGGCTATACGCAGGAAGACTTGAAATTCCTCATGGCGCCTATGGCCGTGGCCGGCGAAGAGGCGACGGGCTCGATGGGCAATGATTCGCCGCTGGCCGTCATGTCGAACAAGCTCAAACCGCTGTATAACTACTTCAAGCAGTTGTTCGCGCAAGTGACGAATCCGCCGATCGACCCGATCCGCGAAGCGATGGTGATGTCGCTCGTGTCCTTCATCGGCCCGAAACCGAACTTGCTCGATACGAACAACGTCAACCCGCCGATGCGTCTGGAAGTGGCGCAGCCCGTGCTGGGCTTTGACGACATGGCCCGTTTGCGCAACATCAGCGCTCACACGGGCGGCAAGTTCAAGTCGTACGAGCTGGACATCTGCTACCCGCTGGCCTGGGGCAAGGAAGGCGTGGAAGCGTGCCTGGCCTCGCTGTGCGCGGAAGCCGTCGACGCCGTCAAGTCGGGCCATAACATTTTGATCGTCTCGGACCGCGCCATTTGCGCCGACCAGGTGGCGATCCCCGCGCTGCTGGCCACCTCCACCGTGCATCAGCACCTGGTGAGCAAGGGCTTGCGCGCGTCCACCGGCCTCGTCGTGGAAACGGGCTCGGCCCGCGAAACGCACCACTTCGCTTTGCTGGCCGGCTACGGCGCGGAAGCCGTCCACCCATATCTGGCCATGGAAACCCTGGTCGAGATGGCGCATGGCTTGCCAGGCGACTTGTCCGGCGACAAGGCTATCTACAACTACACCAAGGCGGTGGGCAAAGGCTTGATGAAGGTCATGTCGAAGATGGGCATTTCGACGTACATGTCGTACTGCGGCGCGCAAATCTTCGAAGCCATCGGCCTGAACAAATCGCTGGTGGACAAATACTTCAAGGGCACGGCGTCGAACGTGGAAGGCATCGGCGTGTTTGAAGTGGCGGAAGAAGCGCTGCGCCTGCACGCGCTGGCCTTCGGCAACGATCCCGTGCTGGCCGACAAGCTCGACGCGGGTGGCGAATACGCCTTCCGCGTGCGCGGCGAAGACCACATGTGGACGCCGGACGCGATTGCCAAGCTGCAGCATTCCACGCGCAGCAACAATTTCTCCAGCTATAAAGAGTACGCGCAAATCATCAACGACCAGAGCCGTCGCCACCTGACCCTGCGCGGCCTGTTCGAGTTCAAGCTCGACCCGACCAAGGCCATCCCGCTCGATGAAGTGGAACCGGCCAAGGAAATCGTCAAGCGCTTTGCCACGGGCGCCATGTCGCTCGGCTCGATCAGCACGGAAGCGCACGCCACGCTGGCCGTGGCCATGAACCGCATCGGCGGCAAGTCGAACACGGGCGAGGGCGGCGAAGATCCGAACCGCTACACGCAGGAATTGAAGGGCATCCCGATTCGCCAGGGCGACACCATGGCTTCCGTCGTGGGCGCCGAGCAGATCGTCGTCGACATTCCGCTGCAGGAAGGCGATTCCATGCGTTCGCGCATCAAGCAAGTGGCGTCGGGACGTTTCGGCGTCACGGCCGCCTACCTGAATTCGGCCGACCAGATCCAGATCAAGATGGCGCAGGGCGCGAAACCGGGCGAAGGCGGCCAGTTGCCGGGCCATAAAGTGTCGGAATACATCGCCAGCCTGCGCTTTTCCGTGCCGGGCGTGGGCTTGATTTCGCCGCCGCCGCACCACGACATCTATTCGATCGAGGATCTGGCGCAGCTGATCCATGACTTGAAGAACGCCAATCCGCGCGCTTCGATCTCCGTGAAGCTGGTGTCGGAAGTGGGCATCGGCACGGTGGCTGCCGGCGTCACGAAGGCGAAAGCCGACCATGTGGTCGTCGCCGGCCATGACGGCGGCACGGGCGCTTCGCCATTGTCGTCCGTGAAACATGCGGGCACGCCGTGGGAGCTGGGTCTGGCAGAAACGCAACAAACGCTGGTGCTGAACGGCTTGCGCAGCCGCATCCGCGTGCAGGCCGACGGCCAGATGAAGACGGGCCGCGACGTGGTCATCGCCGCCCTGCTGGGCGCCGACGAGATCGGCTTCGCCACGGCGCCGCTGGTGGTCGAGGGCTGCATCATGATGCGCAAATGCCACTTGAATACCTGCCCGGTAGGCGTTGCCACGCAAGATCCTGTGCTGCGCGCCAAGTTCTCGGGCAAACCCGAGTATGTCGTCAATTACTTCTTCTTCGTTGCCGAAGAAGCCCGTCAACTGATGGCGCAGCTGGGCATCCGCACGTATGACGAACTGATCGGCCGCGTGGACTTGCTGGACAAGTCGAAGGCGATTTCGCACTGGAAGGCGCAGGGCCTGGACTTCTCGGCCATCTTCCACAAACCGGAAACGCCGGATGGCCAAGCTTGTCGCCACGTGGAGTTCCAGGACCATGCGCTGGAAAAGGCGCTGGACCACAAGCTGATCGCGCAAGCGCGCGCGGCGCTGGAGAAGGGCGAGCGCGTCTCCTTCATCTCGCCCGTGCGCAACCTGAACCGCACGGTGGGTACCATGCTGTCCGGCGAAGTGGCGAAGAAATACGGCCATGCCGGCTTGCCGGACGACACCATCCACATCCAGCTGCAAGGCACGGCGGGCCAGTCGGCCTGCGCCTTCCTGGCGCACGGCATCACCATCGACCTGGTGGGCGAGGGCAACGATTACGTGGGCAAGGGCCTGTCGGGCGGGCGCATCATCGTGCGGCCGAATACGGAATTCCGTGGCTGGGCCGTGGATAACATCATCATCGGCAACACGGTGCTGTACGGCGCCATCGCCGGCGAAGCTTTCTTCAATGGCGTGGCGGGCGAACGCTTTGCCGTGCGCAACTCGGGCGCCACCACGGTGGTCGAGGGCCTGGGCGACCATGGCTGCGAATACATGACGGGCGGCACGGTGGTGGTCCTGGGCAACACGGGGCGCAACTTCGCGGCCGGCATGTCGGGCGGCATCGCCTATGTGTATGACCCGGCCGGCGACTTTGCCAGCAAGTGCAACACGGCCATGGTCAGCCTGGACAAGGTCGTGTCCGCAGCGGAACAGCACCTCGATCGCGATGCCTGGCATACGCAGCACCGCGACGGCGTGCCGGAAGCCGACGAGGTCATCCTCAAGCGCCTGATCGAGCGTCACTTCAAGCACACGGGCAGCACCCGCGCCCGTGTCCTGCTGGACGACTGGGCTGCGGCGCGCGGCAAGTTCGTGAAAGTCTTCCCGAACGAATACAAGCGCGCGCTGATTGAAATGGCTGCCGATGCCGCCATGGAAGTCCAAGCCGTCGCCGCCTGAGCCAGCCAAGATCAATCGCATAGAGCAATGACAGGGAGCGGCCAAGCCGCTCCCAGCCAGCAAATACAAAGGAAACATCGTGGGTAAAATTACCGGCTTCATGGAATTCAAGCGCCAGGACGAACACTATCTGGAGCCTGCCGCGCGTCTGAAGAACTACAAGGAATTCGTGCTGCACCTGTCGGACGCGCAAGCGACCGTGCAAGGCGCGCGCTGCATGGATTGCGGCATTCCCTTCTGCACCACGGGTTGCCCCGTGAATAACATCATTCCCGATTGGAATGACCTGGTGTACCGCGGCGCCTACCGCGAAGCGCTTGACATCTTGCATTCGACGAATAACTTCCCGGAATTTACGGGCCGCATCTGCCCGGCGCCGTGCGAATCGGCCTGTACCCTGGGCATCCATGAAGATCCGGTCGGCATCAAGTCGATCGAACATAAAATCATCGACATGGGCTGGGAACACGGCTGGGTCACGCCGCAGCCGGCGGGATTCAGCACCGGCAAGAAAGTGGCCATCGTCGGGTCCGGCCCTGCGGGCCTGGCGGCGGCGCAGCAGCTGGCGCGCGCCGGCCATGCCGTCACCGTGTTCGAGAAGAGCGACCGGGTCGGTGGCTTGCTGCGTTACGGCATCCCTGACTTCAAGATGGAAAAATCGCACATCGACCTGCGCGTGAAACAGATGGAAGCCGAAGGCGTGGTCTTCCGCACCAGCGTGCTGGTCGGCAAGGATTTCCCGGCCCATGTCAACAACTGGGCCAAGGAAACCATTTTCCCGGAAGACCTGGAAAAAGAATTCGACGCCGTCATCATGGCCGGCGGCGCCGAGCAGCCGCGCGACCTGCCCGTGCCGGGCCGCGAGCTGAAAGGCGTGCATTTCGCCATGGATTTCCTGCCGCTGCAAAACAAGGTCAACGCGGGCGACAAGCTCAAGGACCAGATCAAGGCGACGGGCAAGCACGTGGTGGTGATCGGCGGCGGCGACACGGGTTCCGACTGCGTCGGCACCTCGAACCGCCATGGCGCCGCCTCGGTGGCCCAGTTCGAACTGATGCCGCAGCCGCCGGAACAGGAAAACAAGCCGCTGGTCTGGCCTTACTGGCCGACCAAGCTGCGCACCTCGTCCTCGCACGAGGAAGGCTGCGAGCGCGACTGGGCCGTGGCCACCAAGCGTTTCGAAGGCAAGGGCGGCAAGGTGGAAAAGCTGATCGCCTGCCGCGTCGAATGGAAAGACGGCAAGATGAGCGAAGTGCCGAACTCGGAATTCGAGATGAAGGCGGACCTGGTCTTCCTGGCCATGGGATTTGTTTCCCCCGTGCAACAAGTGCTGGAAGCGTTCGGCGTCGATACGGATGCGCGCGGCAATGTCAAGGCGACAACGGATGGCGCCGGCTGCTACCAGACGTCGGTGGCCAAGGTGTTTGCGGCAGGCGACATGCGCCGTGGCCAGTCGCTGGTGGTCTGGGCCATCCGCGAAGGGCGCCAGTGCGCGCGCGCCGTCGATGAGTTCCTGATGGGCGCATCCCTGCTGCCGCGCTAAAAAAACGAGCAATTGTTCGTTTTTTGCCAGGGCCACGGCGCGGATCGCGACGTGGCCTTTGTTCTTTTTACTTGTCAAGTCAACAGCCATGCATGCCATCGGGCAGGGACGCGATGTGGCGGCCGAATTTCCACTACAATATCTGACTTTCGATTCATTAGTGTTGTATTCTTCCCCTTTACGGGGCTGTCCCAAGGGGTGTCTCAGCAGAGGTTGGCGTTTCTGCACTACAATACGCCATTAAAATAGTGAGCTTCGTCGTGCCAAATCTTGTTGAGATCCGTGATTTACACTTTGCCTATGGAGAACGTTCGATTTTATCGGGCCTTCAAATGGATTTCCCACGTGGAAAAGTTGTGGCCGTCATGGGTGGCTCCGGCAGTGGCAAGACGACCGTATTGCGCCTGATCGGCGGGCAGCTGCGTCCCAGTTCCGGTTCCGTGAATGTCGACGGGCAGATCGTGCATACGCTGGGGACCGACGAGTTATACCAGCTGCGCCGCAAGATGGGCATGCTGTTCCAGCACGGCGCCCTGTTTACGGACTTGACGGCGTTCGAGAACGTGGCGTTTCCCCTGCGCGAACACACGGACTTGAATGAAGAGCTGATCCGCACCCTGGTGCTGATGAAGCTGCACGCCGTGGGACTGCGCAATGCGGCGCAATTGAAGCCGGCCGAGATCTCGGGCGGCATGGGCCGCCGCGTCGCGCTGGCGCGCGCCATCGCGCTCGACCCCGAACTGATCATGTATGACGAGCCGTTCGCCGGCCTGGATCCGATTTCCATGGGCGTGACGGCGAATTTGATCCGCAATCTGAACGATGCGCTGGGCTCCACGTCTATCCTGGTATCGCACGATGTGAAGGAGTGTTTCGCCATCGCTGATTATGTCTATTTTCTGTCATCGGGCAAGATCGTGGCGCACGGCACGCCCGCCGAGATGGCCGTGTCGACGCATCCGTACGTCAAGCAGTTCGTCAATGCCGAGGCCGATGGCCCCGTACCGTTCCATTATCCGGGCAAGTCGCTGGCCGACGACCTGGGTCTGCAGACGGGGGGCGGCCGATGATCGCGCGTTTCCTGGCGGCGATCGGTGCATGGTTGCGCAATTCGGTACAAGACCTCGGCTTTGCCGTGCGTTCGTTTTTTATCATCATCGCCTCGTCGGGCGGACTGTGGCGCCGTCCGCGTCTGGTGATTGAGCAACTGTTTTTTATCGGTAACCGCTCTCTGGTGATTACCGCCGTCTCCGGCCTGTTTGTCGGCATGGTGCTGGGCTTGCAAGGGTATTACACCTTGACCACGTACGGCGCCGAACAGTCGCTGGGCTTGCTGGTGGCGCTGTCCCTGACGCGCGAACTGGGCCCGGTCGTCACGGCGCTGCTGTTCGCGGGCCGCGCCGGCACGTCGCTGACGGCGGAAATCGGCCTGATGAAGGCGGGCGAGCAATTGTCGGCCATGGAAATGATGGCCGTAAACCCGATCCAGCGCGTGCTGGCGCCCCGTTTCTGGGCCGGCGTGATCGCCATGCCGATCCTGGGCGCCATCTTTACGGCCGTCGGCATCATCGGCAGCTATCTGGTCGGCGTGGTGCTGATCGGCGTCGATGAAGGCTCGTTCTGGTCGCAGATGCAAGGCGGCGTGGATGTCTGGAAGGAAGTGGGCAATGGCACCATCAAGAGCCTGGTGTTCGGTATTGCCGTGACCTTCATCGCGCTGTTCCAGGGTTACCAGGCACAGCCGACGCCGGAAGACGTGTCTGGCGCCACCACGCGCACGGTGGTCATTTCATCGTTGATGGTGTGGTGGCTCGATTTCATGATGACGGCGTTGATGTTTAGCAAGTAATTGCCGATCAGCGACAAACAGCGGGCCTGGGCAAGATGTTGCGCAGGCGGCAGCAAGTAAAAATTATTTAGGATTGTTTATGCAACGTAAATCTTTGGATGTCTGGGTCGGCTTGTTCGTCTTGCTGGGTGTGGCGGCATTGATGTTTCTGGCGCTCAAGGCCGGCAATATGAGCTCGCTGTCTTTCAGCAAGACGTATACCATTAGCGCCAAGTTCGACAATATTGGCGGCCTCAAGCCGCAGGCGCCCGTCAAGGGTGCCGGCGTGGTTGTGGGCCGGGTCTCGGAAATCGTCTTTGACGACAAGACCTACCAGGCGCTGGTGAAACTCGACATCGAAGATGGCTACAAATTTCCGAAAGACAGCTCGGCCAAGATTTTGACGGCCGGTTTGCTGGGTGAGCAATATATCGGCCTGGAAGCAGGCGGCGATTTGGCGAACCTGGCAGAGGGCGACAAGATCGCCCGTACTCAATCGGCCACAGTGCTGGAAGACCTGATCAATCAGTTCATCTACAGCAAGGCAGCGGAAGGAAAGGACAGCAAATGAGCGAGTCGACCAAGCAATCCCAAGGCAGCCTGGTACGTATCGGCCTGGCCATGGCCATCGCCGCCAGCGTGAGCGCTTGCGCCACCGGCACCAACCCGCGCGACCCGCTGGAAGGGTATAACCGCGCCATGTTCAAGTTCAACGACACCGTTGACCAGGTGGCCCTGAAACCGGTCGCCACGGCTTACAAGAAAGTCACGCCATCGTTCGTGCAAACGGGCGTGGGCAACTTCTTCGGCAACTTGTCCGACGTGTGGAGCGCCGTAAACAACTTATTGCAAGGCAAGGGTGAAGCGGGCTTGCAAGACGTCGTGCGCGTCAGCATGAACTCGACTTTCGGTATCCTTGGCCTGATTGATATCGCCTCGCAGGCGGGCATTCCGAAACACAGCGAAGACTTTGGCCAGACCCTGGGCTGGTATGGCGTCCAGTCTGGTCCGTACGTGATGCTGCCGCTGCTGGGCCCATCGACCGTGCGCGACACGGCGGCCCTGCCGCTCGATATCGCGGGCGACCCATGGCGCTACAAGGATCCGGTCAATGTGCGCAATATCGGCACGGTGACGCGCGTGGTCGACAAGCGCGCCGCGCTGCTCGACGCGACCAACCTGATGGAAGCGGCCGCGCTGGACCGTTATGAATTCATCCGCGACGGCTTCCTGCAGGCGCGCGAAAGCAAGGTTTTCGATGGCGATACGGACCGCCGCGACCGCAAAGTGCCAAAAAACGACACCAGCGATTACGAGCCGGAGTACGATGCGAAACCCCAGGCGGCCCCGGTAGAAGCGCCGCCCGCCAAGGTTGCCGCCCAGCTGGCACCTGCGGACCTCGTAACATCTGGTAGCAATACCGTTGCATCCGAGGCCAAGCCGCAGGAGTAAACTCCGGTACAGGAACACCACGGCTGCGATCAACGCCAGCCGGTGCATAGCAACACCATGAAAGGTAAACCATGAAATTGATGAAACAACTGCTGGCGATGGCCACCATCGCCTTTGCCACCGCCGCCCAGGCCGCCCCCGCCGTGGAAGCGCCGGACGTATTGGTCAAACGCATCAGCCAGGACGTGATCGACACGGCCAAGTCGGACAAGGCCATCCAGGCTGGCGATATCAAGCGGGTCACGGAATTGGTGGAAAGCAAGATCTTGCCGTACGTGGATTTCCAGCGCATGACGGCCCTGGCCGCCGGCCGGCACTGGCGCGATGCCACGCCCGACCAGCAAAAGCAGCTGGCCGCGGAATTCCGCACCCTGCTGATCTACACGTATTCGGGCGCCCTGTCGCAGATCAAGAACGAGACTGTGGAATTCAAGCCGCTGCGCGCCGATCCTAGCGATACGGAAGTGGAAGTGCGCTCGCAGGTGAACGTGGCGCGCGGCGAACCCGTGCCCCTGAACTACCGCGTGGCGAAAACCCCGTCCGGCTGGAAGATCTATGACATCAACGTGCTTGGCGCGTGGCTGGTGGAAACGTACAAAAGCAGCTTTGCCAGCGAGATCAGCAAAGGCGGCATCGATGGCCTGATCAAGACCCTGGCCGCGAAAAACAAGGCCCTGGCCAGCCGTCCCGCTGCCAAAGCCAAATAATCGGCTATCATATAGCTCCTGACCCAGCTCCAGACCAGCGCAGCCCGACGCCATGCCAGACTCTCTCGACACCTTGCAGTCCCTGACTTCCCTGACCGTGCACAATGCCACTTCGGCATTGGAGCAGGGTCTGGACGCCATCCGCTCGGGGCAGACGAAGTTTGACTTGCGCAACGTCAAGGCCGTCGATTCGGCAGCCGTCTCCGTCATGCTGACGTGGCAACGCGCCGCGCAGGATGCCGGCGGCGTGCTGGAGCTGAAAAACCTGCCGAACAACCTGAAAAACCTCACCAAGCTGTATGGCGTCTGCTCGCTCGTCTCGAGCACCCTGAGCGCCGACGATTGCGCCAGCGCCGGCGGCCACGCCGAACGCAGCCCGTCCGACCTGCATCATCATTGATCCTGTCCCACTCCCCGCATCAGCAGTAGCTTTCAAGCCGGCAGGCCAGCAGCGCCGCCGGATTGATCTCCAAGTGTTCCACGAATTTTCCAACTATAATTGACTGTTGCGCCGTCCTCGCCTGAAGGCGGCGCCCTGCACCGGCCTGCCGGCCTGGATGTCTCCGGCAACTGGCGCATCACACCAGACGCATTACACTTGAAACAAGCACATGACCGCAATTCAAATAACGAATGTAGAAAAGAGCTATAAATCGCTCAAGGCGCTGGGCGGCGTGTCGCTGGCCATCGAGGAAGGCGAATTTTTCGGCCTGCTCGGCCCGAATGGCGCCGGCAAGACGACCCTCATTTCCATCATCGCCGGCCTGATACGCCCCGACGCGGGCACCGTCAAGATCCACGGCCACGACGTCGTCACGGACTTCCGCAATGCGCGCCGCAACCTGGGCGTGGTGCCGCAGGAACTGGTGTTCGACCCGTTCTTCACCGTGCGCGAAACCCTGCGTTTGCAGTCCGGTTACTTCGGCCTGCCGAACAACGACAAGTGGATCGACGAGGTCATGGAAAACCTCGACCTCACCGGCAAGGCCGACACGAATATGCGCGCCCTGTCCGGCGGCATGAAGCGCCGCGTGCTGGTGGCCCAGGCGCTGGTGCACAAGCCGCCCGTGATCGTGCTCGATGAGCCGACTGCCGGCGTCGACGTGGAACTGCGCCAGACCCTGTGGAAGTTCATCTCGCGCCTGAACCGCGAAGGCGGCCACACGGTTGTCCTGACCACCCACTACCTGGAAGAGGCGCAAGCCATGTGCCAGCGCGTGGCCATGCTGAAGACCGGCAAGGTGGTGGCGCTCGACACCATGTCGGCCCTGATCCGCCGCATCGCCGGCTCGCAGCTGCAGGTGCACCTGAAACACGGCGCCTTGCCGGCCGACCTGCAGCACCTGGTGCTGCACCCGGAAGAACAGCAGGCGCCGAACAAGTTCAGCCTGCGCGTCAACGAATACAGCGAAGTCGAAAAAATCCTCGCCCGCCTGCGCGAAGCGGGCACCGAGATCGATGAAATGCAATTGCAACAAGCCGACCTGGAAGATATCTTCTTGCAGATCATGGATAAAGGTACCGTATGATTTCGACAGGATTTCGCACCCTCGTCTACAAAGAGACGCTGCGCTTCTGGAAAGTGGCGACGCAAACCGTGGCCGCGCCCGTGCTCACGTCGATGCTGTACCTGCTGGTATTCGGCCATGTGCTCGATGGCCGCGTGGAGCCGAGCCCCGGCGTCAGCTACACGGCCTTTTTGATTCCCGGCCTGGTGATGATGAGCGTGCTGCAAAACGCGTTTGCCAATTCCTCGTCCTCGCTGATCCAGTCGAAGATCACGGGCAATCTGGTGTTCGTGCTGCTGACGCCCCTGTCGCACTGGGAAATCTTCTCGGCGTATGTACTCGCTTCCGTCGCGCGCGGCCTGGCTGTGGGCTTTGGTGTGTTTGCCATCACTTGCTGGTTCGCCGACCTGTCGTATGTCGCGCCGCTGTGGATCGTCGTCTTCGCGTTTCTTGGCGCCGCGATGCTGGGCACCATGGGCCTGATCGCCGGCATCTGGGCCGAGAAATTCGATCAGCTGGCCGCCTTCCAGAACTTCCTGATCATGCCGGCCACCTTCTTGTCGGGCGTGTTCTATTCGATCCATTCGCTGCCGCCATTCTGGCAGACGGTGTCGCACCTGAACCCCTTCTTCTACATGATCGACGGCTTCCGTTACGGCTTCTTCGGCGTGTCCGACGTCAGCCCGTGGCTCAGCCTGTCCATCGTCGCCGGCTTCCTCGTGATCCTGGCGCTGGCGTCGATCCGCCTGCTGAAAAGCGGTTACCGATTACGCCACTAATTGCGGCACACCCCATCACTACATTATTCAATATCAAGGACTTATCGTGACCACCACTCCAGAACTGATCCACGGCTATCTGTCGGCCGGCCTCGAATGCACGCACCTCGAAGTGGAGGGCGATGGCCAGCACTTCCAGGCCGTGATCGTCTCGCCCGCGTTTGCCGGCAAGCGTTTGATCCAGCGCCACCAGATCGTCTACGCGGCGCTGGGCGACCGCATGCGCGAAGAAATCCACGCGCTGTCGATGAAAACCCTGACACCTGAAGAATTCCAAGGATAAGCACATGGACAAGCTCCTCATCAACGGCGGCAACCGCCTGAACGGCGACATCGCCATCTCCGGCGCGAAAAACGCCGCCCTGCCCATCCTGTGCGCCGGTCTGCTGACCGCGGGCGACCTGGACCTGACCAACGTGCCGCATTTGCACGACGTGGCCACCATGTTGAAACTGCTGGGCCAGACGGGCCTGAAAGTGCAGCAGGATGGCGACCGCGTGGTCCTCAACGGCAGCGCCATCGACACCCTGGAAGCGCCGTATGAACTGGTGAAAACCATGCGCGCCTCGATCCTCGTGCTGGGCCCCATGCTGGCGCGCTTCGGCGAAGCCAAGGTCTCGCTGCCGGGCGGCTGCGCCATCGGTTCGCGCCCCGTCGACCAGCACATCAAGGGCCTGGAAGCGCTGGGCGCCGAGATCCGCATCGAGGCGGGCTACATCTACGCCAAGTGCGCCAAGCTGAAAGGCGCGCGCATCGTCACCGACATGATCACCGTCACCGGCACCGAGAACCTGCTGATGGCCGCGACCCTGGCCGAAGGCGAGACCATCCTGGAAAACGCCGCCTGCGAACCGGAAGTGACCGACCTGGCGCACCTGCTGGTGGCCATGGGCGCGAAGATCGACGGCATCGGCACCAGCCGCCTGGTGATCCAGGGCGTGGACGCCTTGCACGGCGCTTCCCACGCGGTGATCGCCGACCGTATCGAAACGGGTACCTTCCTGTGCGCCGTGGCGGCCACCGGCGGCGACATCACCCTGCGCAATGTGCGCACCGATATCCTCGACGCGGCGCTCGACAAGCTGCGCGCCATGGGCCTGACGATGACCTTCGGCGCCGACTGGATCCGCGCCGAGATGTCGGCCCGTCCGAACCCCGTCAGCTTCCGCACGACGGAATACCCGGGCTTCCCGACCGACATGCAGGCGCAGTTCATGGCCGTGAACACGATCGCCAACGGCGCCAGCCGCGTCACCGAGACGATTTTCGAGAACCGCTTCATGCACGTGCAGGAAATGAACCGCCTGGGCGCTGATATCACCATCGAGGGCAACACGGCCATCATCGCCGGCGTCAAGCAGCTGCGTGGCGCGCCCGTGATGGCGACCGACCTGCGCGCCTCGGCGTCGCTGGTGATCGCGGCCCTGGCCGCCGACGGCGAAACGCTGATCGACCGCATCTATCACCTCGACCGCGGCTACGACCGCATGGAAGTGAAGCTCTCCGCCGTCGGCGCGAACATCGTACGCATCAAATAACAAGGAACGAGCATGAACGGATCGAACACGGGCGACAATTCGCAGCTGATACTGGCGCTCTCGAAAGGCCGCATTTTTGAGGACACCATGCCGCTGCTGGAAGCGGCCGGCATCCGGGTGCTGGAAAACCCGGAGACCTCGCGCAAGCTGATTTTGGCCACCAACGATCCGAACGTGCGCGTCATCATCGTGCGCGCCAGCGACGTGCCGACCTACGTGCAGTACGGCGCGGCCGATTTCGGCGTGGCGGGCAAGGATGTCCTGCTCGAACACGGCGGCGAAGGCCTGTACCAGCCGATCGACCTGAATATCGCCGCCTGCCGCATGTCGGTGGCGGTGCAGGCCGGTTTTGATTACGAAAAAGCCGTGCACCAGGGCGCGCGCCTGCGCGTGGCCACCAAGTTCGTGCACACGGCGCGCGAGCACTTCGCCGCCAAGGGCGTGCACGTCGACCTGATCAAGCTGTATGGCTCGATGGAGCTGGCGCCTTTGGTCGGCTTGTCCGATGCCATCGTCGACCTGGTCAGCACGGGCAGCACCTTGCGCGCGAATAACCTCGTCGAGGTTGAGCACATCATGGAAATCTCGTCGCGCCTGGTGGTCAACCAGGCTGCGCTCAAGCTCAAGCGCGAGCGCTTGCAGCCGATTATCGAGGCGTTTGAACGCGCCTCGCAAGCCTAGACACATTCAGTAGCAGAAAGCCGATTATGCCGATACAGATACGCAAGCTCGATTCAAGCCAGGATGGTTTCCAACAATCGCTCGACACGCTGCTGGCGTTCGAGGCGGGCACCGATGCAGCGATTGAAATGTCGGTCGCGAAAATCCTGGCCGATGTGAAAACGCGCGGCGATGCCGCCGTACTGGAATACACCAACCGTTTCGACCGCATCCCGCATGGCGGCGCTGCGGAAATGGCGGCCTTTGATATTTCGCAAGCCGAATTGCAGGCGGCCCTGAACGGCTTGCCGTCGGCGCAGCGCGAGGCGCTGCAGATCGCCGCGCAGCGCATCCGCGCCTTCCACGAACGCCAGCGCGAGGAATTGCGCGGTTTTACTTATACCGAGCCCGATGGCACGGTGCTGGGCCAGAAGATCACGCCGCTGGACCGGGTCGGCATTTACGTCCCGGGCGGCAAGGCCGCCTACCCGTCGTCCGTGCTGATGAACGCCATTCCCGCGCACGTGGCGGGCGTGGGCGAGATCATCATGGTGGTGCCGACGCCGGACGGCGTGAAAAACCAGATGGTGCTGGCCGCCGCGGCGATTGCCGGCGTGACGCGCGTGATCACCATCGGCGGCGCGCAGGCCGTTGGCGCGCTGGCCTACGGCACGCAGACGATTGCCGCCGTGGATAAAATCGTCGGCCCCGGCAATGCCTATGTGGCCGCCGCCAAGCGCCGCGTGTTCGGCATCGTCGGCATCGACATGATCGCCGGGCCATCGGAAATCCTGGTGCTGTGCGACGGCACGACGGACCCGGACTGGGTCGCGATGGATCTGTTTTCGCAGGCCGAGCACGACGAACTGGCGCAGGCGATTCTGCTGTGCCCTGACGCCGACTACATCGCCCAAGTCGAAGAGAGCATCGCCAAGCTGCTGCCGACGATGCCGCGCCAGGCCACCATCAGCACCTCGCTGCAGAACAGGGGGGCGCTGATCAAGGTGCGCAGCATGGAGGAAGCGTGCGAGATCGCCAACAGCATCGCCGCGGAACACCTGGAAATCTCGGCGGAAAACCCGCAGCAGTGGGCCGAGCAGATCCGCCATGCGGGCGCCATGTTCCTGGGCCGCTTCTCGTCCGAATCGCTGGGCGACTATTGCTGCGGTCCCAATCACGTGCTGCCGACTTCGCGCACGGCGCGCTTTTCGTCGCCGCTGGGCGTGTACGATTTCCAGAAGCGCTCGTCCATCATTCACGTCAGTGAAGCGGGCGCGCAAACCCTGGGCCGTGTCGCCGCCACGCTGGCGTATGGCGAAGGCTTGCAAGCGCACGCACGCAGCGCCGAACTGCGTCTGAAGCCGCAGCCATGACGAATATGGCGGAGCAGCCGGACTGGGTCAACCGGGTCTATTGCGAAGATGCGCTGGCAGGGCTGGCGCGCATTCCCGATGGCTCGGTGGACCTGATCCTGACGGATCCGCCGTACAACCTGGGCAAGGATTACGGCAATGCCTCGGACCAGCAGTCGGTGGCCGATTACCTGCGCTGGACGGAGGAATGGATCGATGCGGCGCTGCCCAAGCTGAAAGCCAACGGCAGCCTGTATATCTTCCTCACCTGGCGCTATTCGCCAGAGATCTTCGTCATGCTGAAACAGCGCATGGCGATGATGAATGAAATCATCTGGGACCGCCGCGTGCCGTCCATGGGCGGCAGCGTGCGCAGCTTTTCATCGGTGCACGACACCATCGGCTTCTTCGTCAAGCGCAAGGATTACTACTTCGACCTTGACGCGGTGCGCATCGCCTACGACGCGGCCACCAAGAAAGCCCGTTCGCGCTCGATCTTCATCGGCGCCAAATGGCTGGAAGTGGGCTACAACCCGAAAGACTTGTGGAGCGTGTCGCGCCTGCACAAGGAACACCCGGAACGGGCCGACCACCCGACGCAAAAGCCGCTCGAGATCATCGAGCGCATGCTCAAGGCGTCGTGCCCACCCGGCGGCGTGGTGCTCGACCTGTTCATGGGCAGCGGCACCACGGCCCTGGCGGCGAAGCGCTGCGGGCGCGATTTCGTCGGCTTTGAACTGAACCCCGACTACTGCGCCATCATCGAACAGCGGCTGGCGGCATTGACGCAGGAACTGGCCGCGCCGGCCGCGACCAAGCCCGCCAAGGCGGCAGCGAAGAAACCGGCAGCGGCCAAAAAACCGGCGGCCGTGAAGAAACCGCCCGCCGTGAAAAAAGCGCCGGCCCGCAAGGCGCGCAGCGCCGCCGTGCCGGAAGACGTCGTCATTTAGTCTCCATTTAATTCCATCAGGAGTGTTTGCAGCATGTCTTTCCTCGATCAGTTAATCAGCAACACCGTGCGCTCCGATGTGCGGGCCGTCAAAAGCTACCAGGTAGCCGATGCCAGCGGTTACATCAAACTCGATGCGATGGAAAACCCGTATCCGCTGCCGCAGCATCTGCGCGAGGAGCTGGGCGCGCGCCTGGCCGGCGTGGCGCTGAACCGCTATCCACCATCGTACGCCAGCCTGCAGGCGGCCATCTGCGCCAAGCTGGGCGTGCCCGCCGGCTTTGACGTCATGCTGGGCAACGGCTCCGATGAACTCATTTCCATCCTGGCCATGGCATGCGCCCACCAGGAGCCGGGCAAGCGCGCCGTGCTGCTGGCGCCCGTGCCCGCTTTCGTCATGTATGCGCGCTCGGCGCAGTTCGCCGGCATGGATTTCGTCGGCGTGCCCTTGCAGGCCGACTTCAGCCTGGACATGCCGGCCATGCTGGCGGCGATCGAAGAGCACCGCCCGGCGCTGGTCTTCCTCGCCTATCCGAACAACCCGACGGGCAACCTGTTTGCCGCTGCCGATATCGAACGCATCCTGGCGGCCCTGGGCGACACGGGCATCGCCGTCGTCGACGAAGCGTATGAGCCGTTCGCGCAGCATAGCTTCATGGGCCGCCTGCCCGAGTTCGAAAACCTGGTGGTGATGCGCACCGTGTCGAAACTGGGCCTGGCCGGCATCCGCCTCGGCTACATGTCGGCCGCGCCGGCCCTGCTGGCGCAATTTGAAAAAGTGCGCCCGCCGTATAACGTGAATGTGCTGACGCAGGCGGCGGCCGAATTCGCGCTCGATCATCTCGACGTGCTCAATGCCCAGGCGGCCCTGCTCAACAGCGCGCGCGACGACCTGGCGCTGCGCCTGGCGGAACTGCCCGGCGTGACCGTGTTTCCCTCGAAGGCAAATTTTCTTCTGATTCGTGTGGCTGATTCCGACGATGTTTGCGCAAAACTGCTTGCCCGCAGGGTTTTAATTAAAAATATGAGTAAAATGCATGTTGCGCTGGCCAATTGCCTGCGCATCAGCGTCAGCACCCCGGAAGAAAATTCCCTTTTTTACGATGCCTTCAAGGCATCCCTCGTTTAGCCTATCGCCAGAGCCTCCCATGAACCGCACCGCAGAAATCACGCGCAACACCAATGAGACGCAAGTTCGCGTCGCCCTCAACCTGGACGGCACGGGCCAGCAAAAGCTCAATACGGGCGTGCCCTTCCTCGACCATATGCTGGACCAGATCGCCCGCCACGGCTTGATCGACCTGGATATCGAAGCGACGGGCGACGTGCATATCGATAACCACCATACGGTGGAAGACGTGGGCATCACCCTGGGCATGGCCGTGGCCAAGGCCATCGGCGACAAGAAGGGCATCCGCCGCTACGGCCACGCGTATGTGCCGCTGGACGAGGCGCTGTCGCGCGTGGTGCTCGATTTCTCGGGCCGCCCGGGCATCGAATACCACATCCCGTTTACGCGCGCCATGATCGCCGGCTTCGACGTCGATCTGACCCTGGAATTTTTCCGCGGCTTCGTCAACCATGCCGGCGTGACATTGCATATCGACAACCTGCGCGGCACGAATGCCCACCATCAATGCGAAACCGTGTTCAAGGCCTTTGGCCGCGCGCTGCGCATGGCTGCCGAGCTCGACGAGCGCGCGGCCGGCATCATTCCATCGACCAAGGGCAGCCTGTAAGCGCCGCTCTCGCTATATTGTAGATTCCGGGATCAAACATGAATAAAATTGTGGTGGTGGATTACGGCATGGGCAATTTGCGCTCGGTAGCGCAAGCGCTGCGCGCCGTGGCGCCGGAAGCCGACGTACGCATTTCCGGTGCGGTGGAAGACATCGACAGCGCCGACCGCATCGTCTTGCCGGGCCAGGGCGCCATGCCTGACTGCATGCGCAGCCTGCGCGAATCGGGCGTGCTCGAAGCGCTGCTGCGCGCTGCCGACAGCAAGCCCGTGCTGGGCGTATGCATCGGCGAGCAAATGTTGTTCGACGGCAGTGAAGAAGGCAATGCGGCCGGTCTGGGCTTGTTGCCAGGCAAAGTCGTGCGCTTTCAGCTCGACGGCCAGGTGCAGGAAGATGGCTCGCGCTTCAAGGTGCCGCAAATGGGCTGGAACCAAGTGCGGCAGACGGCGTCCCATGTCATGTGGGATGGCATTGCCGACAACGCGTATTTTTACTTCGTGCACAGCTATTTTGCTCAACCTCAAGAGGCGGCGCACACGGTGGGCGAGACTGTCTATGGTGCGCCGTTCGCTTGTGCCGTCGCTCGTGATAATATTTTCGCGACACAGTTTCACCCTGAAAAAAGTGCTGCCGCTGGCTTGCAGCTGTACAAGAACTTTGTTCACTGGCAACCCTGACGTACCCTATTGATGCACCTTCGTGGCCTACCGGCTTCGCTTTTCACTCACTCTGATACCACACTGACCATGCTGCTAATTCCCGCCATCGACCTGAAAGACGGTCACTGCGTACGCCTGAAACAAGGCGATATGGAACTCGCCACCGTATTTTCCGAAGACCCGGCCGACATGGCCCGCCATTGGCTGATGCAAGGCGCGCGCCGGCTGCACCTGGTCGACTTGAACGGCGCCTTTGCCGGCAAGCCGAAGAACGAAGGCGCCGTCAAGGCCATCCTGAAAGCCGTGCAGGATTTCGCCGTGGAAAACGACATCGAGGAAATCCCCGTGCAGCTGGGCGGCGGCATCCGCGACCTCGACACCATTGAGCGCTACCTCGACGCCGGCATCACCTACATCATCATCGGCACGGCGGCCGTGAAAAGCCCCGGTTTCCTGCACGACGCCTGCAGCGCCTTCCCGGGCCACATCATCGTCGGTCTCGATGCCAAGGATGGCAAAGTGGCAACGGATGGCTGGAGCAAGATGTCGGGCCACGAAGTGATCGATCTGGCGAAAAAATTCGAAGCCTACGGCGTCGAATCGATCATCTATACGGACATCGGCCGCGACGGCATGATGGGCGGCATCAATATCGAGGCCACCGTCAAGCTGGCGCAAGCCGTCAAGATCCCCGTCATCGCCTCGGGCGGCCTGCACAATATCGGCGACGTGGAAGCGCTGTGCGCGGTCCAGGCCGAAGGCATCGAAGGCGTGATCTGCGGCCGTTCCATCTATGAAGGCACGATCGACCTGGCGCAGGCGCAGGAACGCGCCGACGAACTGACCGACGCCGCCGTTTAAGCCTGCCTGGCCGGGGCGTGCGCGTGCATGCCCTGACCTGGCGACAATCTGGATACCATCATGCTTGCAAAACGTATCATCCCCTGCCTCGACGTGACGAATGGCCGCGTTGTCAAAGGCGTCAATTTCACGGAATTGCGCGACGCCGGCGACCCGGTGGAAATTGCCCGCCGTTATGACGAGCAGGGCGCCGATGAAATCACTTTCCTCGACATTACCGCGTCCAGCGACAACCGCGGCCTGATCTTCGACATCATCGAAGCCGTGGCGTCGCAAGTGTTCATTCCGCTGACCGTGGGCGGCGGCGTGCGCGTGGTGGAAGACGTGCGCCGGCTGCTCAACGCGGGCGCCGACAAGGTCAGCATCAACACGTCGGCCGTGACGAATCCCCAACTGGTGTACGAAGCCTCGCAAAAGCACGGCTCGCAATGCATCGTCGTCGCCATCGACGCCAAGCAGGTGTCGCCCGGCAAGTGGGAAGTGTTTACCCATGGCGGGCGCACTGCCACGGGCCTGGACGCGTTCGAGTGGGCGCGTAAAATGGAAAGCCTGGGCGCCGGCGAAATCTTGCTCACCAGCATGGACCGCGATGGCACCAAGGTCGGCTTCGACCTGGGCCTGACGCGCGGCGTGTCCGACGCCGTCAGCATTCCCGTCATCGCCTCGGGCGGCGTGGGCGGCTTGCAGGATCTGGTCGATGGCATCAAGGTGGGCCGCGCGGACGCCGTGCTGGCCGCCAGCATCTTCCACTATGGCCAGCACACGGTACAGGAAGCCAAGCGTTTCATGGCGCAGCAGGGCATTCCCATGCGCCTGGCGTAACGATCAGCAGTAAATACAGGCAGGATAGAAGAACATGCAAAACGGAACCATCGTAGCAAGCAATGCCAAGTGGCTGAAAAAGGTCAAATGGGACGAGCACGGCCTGGTGCCCGTGATCGCGCAGGAAGCGGGCAGCAATGACGTGCTGATGTTCGCCTGGATGAACCGCGACGCGCTGGCGCGCACGGTGGAACTGGGCGAAGCCGTGTACTGGAGCCGTTCGCGCAAGAAACTGTGGCACAAGGGCGAAGAATCGGGCCACACGCAAAAGGTGCTGGAAATCCGCCTCGATTGCGACGAAGACGTGGTCTTGCTGAAAATCGAGCAAGCGGGCGGCATCGCCTGCCATACGGGCCGCCATTCATGCTTCTTCCAGAAATTCGAAGGCGACGAAAAAACGGGCGAATGGCAAGTCACCGACCCCGTCCTGAAAGACCCCGAGACGATTTACGCGGAAAGCAAGAGCAAATGAGTGAAACGTTAAAACGCCTGGCCGCCGTGATCGAATCGCGCAAGCTGGCCAATGGCGGCGACCCCGCCACGTCGTATGTCGCGCGCCTGTTTGCCAAGGGCGATGACGCCATCCTGAAAAAAATCGGCGAAGAGGCGACGGAAACCGTGATGGCCGCCAAGGATGCGCGCCGCGACAACGACTCGTCGAAGGTCCTGTACGAATGCGCCGACCTGTGGTTCCACTCGCTGGTGATGCTGGCGCAGTTCGACCTGACGCCGCAGCAGGTGCTCGACGAGCTGGCGCGCCGCGAAGGCCTGTCCGGCCTGGAAGAAAAGGCGGCGCGCAAGGATGAGCTGCGCGACGCCGGCGAAACAGACAAACACTGACCTGATTGGAGCGTGCGTGGATAACTGTATTTTCTGCAAGATTGCTGCAAAACAAATTCCCTCGACCATCGTGTATGAAGACGACGACTTGCTGGCCTTCAAGGACATCAACCCGGCCGCCCCCGTGCATCTGCTGTTGATCCCGAAGCGCCACGTGGCCAGCCTGTCCGATTGTGACGATAGCCACACGGAAATGCTGGGCAAGCTGCTGCGCCTGGCGCCGAAACTCGCCGCCGAGTTCGGCTGCGCCGTCAGCTATGACGCCGATGGCACGCCTGCCGGCGGCTTCAAGACCATGATCAACAGCGGCCCGAACGGCGGGCAAGAGGTGTATCACCTGCACATGCACGTGTACGGCGGCCCCCGTCCCTGGCGCGGCCAGCACTGATTTCGCCGTGCGCCGGGTTCACGTGTATACTACCGGCATTGGTTGACGCTATTCGGGCACCGTCCCGCAAGGAGAATGTGATGGGTTCATTGAGTATTTGGCACTGGGTGATCGTTCTGGTCATTGTGATGCTGGTCTTCGGCACCAAGAAACTGGGCAATATCGGCGGTGATATCGGCAAGGCCGTCAAAGGCTTCAAGGATGGCGTCAAGGGCGAAGATGACGCTCCGGCAGCCAATACCCCTCCTGCTGCGCCATCGCAAGTGGCCGACAAAAGCACCATCGACGTCGAGACGAAAGAGAAAAGCAAGTTCTGATAGCGTGGCGGGGCGCTTGCCTCGTCCGGTAACAGCCCTTGTCCGCTTATGATCGATCTCGGTCTCTCTAAAATCGCCATCATCGGCGTGGTTGCGTTGATAGTCATCGGCCCTGAAAAGTTGCCGAGAGTGGCGCGCATGGCCGGTACCCTGTATGGCCGCGCGCAACGCTATCTGAACCAGGTGAAATCCGAAGTGTCGCGCGAAATTGAGATGGAAGAGCTGAAAAACCTGCAGAAGGAAGTGCAGGATGCGGCCCATTCCGTCAAGCAAAGCGTGGAGAAATCCATGCATGGCGTGGAAAACTCGATCTCCGGCAACCTGGCCGAGGTGGAAAACGCCTGGCGCGGCGATTCCAGCTCGTATGAGGGGCATCACGATGCCCATGAAGCCATGCTGCGCGCCACCAACGATGACCTGGCCCGCAAGGCGCGCGAATTCCGCCGCAAGAAGCTGGTGCGCAATTCCGCCATCCCTGGCTGGTACAAGCAGCGCCATGGCGGCAAGCTGCACGTGCAGTCGGCGGCCGCCCGCGTGGCGCGCTTCCGTCCGCGCGCCAGTTCCTCCTCCTTTTACTCATGAGTAGCAAATCTCCGGTGGAAGAAACTTTTATCTCGCATCTGGTCGAGCTGCGCAACCGCCTGGTCAAGGCCTCGATCGGCATCGCCGTCGTCTGCGCCGTGCTGTTCTACTGGCCCGGCCCCTCGCAAATCTACGATTTTATTGCGGAGCCGATGATCGCCTCGCTGCCGGCCGGCTCGAAAATGATCGCCACCGGCGTCATTTCGCCGTTCCTCGTGCCGATGAAAGTGACGCTGGTGATCGCCTTCATCGTCGCCTTGCCCTGGGTGCTGTACCAGATGTGGGCCTTCATCGCCCCCGGTCTGTATACGCATGAAAAGCGCCTGATCGCGCCGCTGGTCATCTCGTCGTCGCTGCTGTTCATCGCTGGCGTGGCTTTCTGCTATTTCTTCGTGTTTGGCCGCGTCTTCCACTTCATCAGCGACTTTTCGCCATCGTCGATCGCGGTGACTCCCGATATCGAAAACTATCTCGATTTCGTCATGTCGATGTGCCTGGCCTTTGGCGCCACCTTCGAAGTGCCCGTGGTGGTGGTGATCCTCGTGCGCATGGGGCTTGTGTCCATTGCGAAACTCAAGGAAGTGCGTCCCTACATCATCGTTGGCGCCTTCGTGATTGCCGCCATCGTCACGCCGCCGGACGTCGTCAGCCAGTTCTCGCTGGCCATCCCGATGTGCCTGCTGTTCGAGCTGGGCTTGCTGGTGGCGCCCATCTTCGTCAAGGCAACCCAGGCGCCGGAAGAAGCGTCCTAGACGGCCCGCAACGCGTGCCGATACGAGCCGCTGGCCTCCCTCGGGAGCCGCGGCTTTTTTATCGCCAAGAAAGTTGGTGGGTGCTTACTGCAGCATTAGTTTGCTGAGGATGCCCAGGTTGAGCAGGATCAGGGTGCTCATCATCCAGTACACGTGTTTCATGTCGGCGCCATGGCGCAAGTCCAGGCGTTCCAGGCGGGCATCGAGTTTTTGCTCCAATGCCTCTAATTTGGTATCGAATTTTTGTTCCAATGCGTCTAACCTGGTATTGAATTTGCGCTCCAGCGCATCGATCCGCGTATCGAGTCTGAGTTCCAGCGCACCGATCTTCAACTCCAGGGCGCCCGCTTGGGTGTCGACCTTTTGCGCCACCAGCTTGATTTCGCCCAGCAGATTGTGCTCCAGCGCCGCCAGCTCGCCATGCACGACCACGACCGAACCCAGTACTTCACCCAGCGCCGTCGCATGCGCTTCCGCCTGTTGCGTGGGCACGCCAGCCGAGGCGAGGCGTTTGGCGTAATCGAGGGTGTCGAACTGGATGGGCATATGCATGGACGCTCCTGATATCCAGCCTAGCAGGAAAATCGGCAATTGCCAGTGAGGAGTACGGTGGCGCCTGCCTTCCCGTCAGCTTAATGGACAGGGCAGCCGGTGGTTTGCGATAGCGCAAACCCATGCAAAAAGGGCGCCGCGGCGCCCTTTGCAAGCTGATGGCGAGTGCCAGTTAATTCATCAGTTCCTTGATGACTTTCACGGGCGCGCTGCCGTAGCTGAGGAATTGCTCATGGAAATCCTTCAGTACGAATTTGTTGCCCAGCGCTTGCTTGCGCTGTTCGCGCAAGTCCATGATTTCGCTGTAGCCGCTGAAATAGCTGGTCAGTTGTACTGAGCTCAGCTGCACGCGGCGCCATTTCTCTGTTGCTTCACGCTTGGTTTGGAAGGCCTGGCGCGTCAGCAGGTCGAGCGCTTGCGCTTCCGTCATGCCCAGCACGTGCACGCTGTAGTCGAGGATGGTATTGGTGACGCTGCGCAAGTTCCACTTCGAATACATCAGCCACATTTCCGGCGCGTTATTGCCATAGCCCGATTCGAGCATCATGCGTTCGCCATACACGGCCCAGCCTTCGATCATGGCGCCGTTGCCGAAGATGGACTTGACCAGCGACGGCGACTTGTTGGCGTACACGAGCTGCGTGTAGTGGCCGGGGATGGCTTCGTGGATATTCAGGATCTGCAAGATCCAGTGGTTGTATTCGCGCAAGCTGCTTTCCGCCTGCTCCGGTGTTTCGCCATCGAGCGGCGTCACGTTGTAATAGGTGCGGTCTTGCGGACGGTACGGGCCGGGCGCCTCGATGCTGGCGCCAGCCACGCCGCGCTGGTAGGCAGGGGTTTCACGCACGACCAGGGGCTTTTTCGGATCCATCGTCAGCAGGTTGTGGCTGGTCACCCATTCCTGCAATTGCGGGATCTGGCGGCGGATTTCCGGCACGAAATCAGCGGCCGCCACGTGGTTGCTGGACAGCTTGTCGATCACCATGCCGATCTTTGCCGTGCGGTCCGCCGGCTTGGCCGTATTGCCCATGGTTTTCACCCACAGCTCGTCGGACAGGCTATCCATGTGCTCGAGCAGCTTTTCGCGTGCGGCCAGGGCTTTCTGGTACATCTGCTCGGCGCTCACGCTGGCCTGGATATCGTAGGCGAATTTCTGTTCATACAGCTCCTTGCCGATGCGGAAGGAGCGCGCGTTGCCGTTCTGCGCCAGCGCGGCATCCTGTTCCGTCAGCCAGGCCGCGTAGCCTTGTACGGCCGTGCGGGCCGCGGCGATGCGCGCGTTGTACAGCTGTTTTTCCGCCGGCGTCAGGATGGAGCCCTGTGCCGTCTTGTTCAGGTCATCGAGCACGCTGAGCACGCCGGCGCTCTGGGCGATGGCCAGCTGCGTGTGTTCGCGCGTGGGATTGACGATGCTGGCGCGCGCGGCCGCATAGTATTGCGGCACGCTGGCGATGCGCTTGAGCAAGGTGCGCAGGCGCTGCGGCTGGGCCGCGTATTCCGTGTTCAGGATAAAGTCGATGGAGCCGGCCACGTTGTACTGGGCGGGATTCCATTCGAATTCGCGGAAGGTGGTCAGGTACCAGCGGTCCGCTTGCAGTTTATTCGTCAGCAAGGCCAGGTCGGTACGTTGCTTGTCCGACATTTTGCCGGCATTCAGCTTGCCGAACTTGCCCAGCCATTCTTCGATGAAGGCCAGCTGCTTCTGGCGGCTGGCCGCGTCGGGAATGCTCAGGTTGGCGGCGCCATCGTACTTGCCGACGGAAATCGCGCTTTCCGGGTCCAGGCGCCACAGGGCCGTGAGGAACTGGCCGCTCAGGTTATTCATGGAACGGTCGCTGCTGTTCTCGCTGGCCACGGCCGCTACCGTGGCTGCCGTGGCGGCGCTGACGACGGCCGCTTTCTTGGCGACGGTTTTTTTCTTGCTGCTGCTCGTTGCCTTGCCTTGCTTCTGCGGCTTCTTGGCGGCGCTGGCCGGTGCCAGGGTAAAGGCCATCATCAATGCGGCGAGCGCAACTTTATTTTTTATCAGCATAGTTTATCTCTTGAATATTTTGCTGTTTGCTCTCATCAGAAAATAATAAACTGATAATATAAGTAACAAACAACTATTGAAAGGTTGGCCTTGCTTGCCTGGGCGGCCCAAAGATTAGCATTAATTGCCGCCGCTGCGCAGTTTTTTGCGCCGGGCGCGCGCGGCGCTAGACGACGATAGCGCTGCCGCGCAGCATCTCCTGATGGCGCGCATTCAGGGCCGCCACGGCATCCTTGCCGCGCGCCATGCCGGTGGCGTGGATTTCCGTTTCCTGCGTGTAGCGCTGGCTGACTCTTACCGTATAGGACTGGAACAGCCAGCTCCAGAAGTTCGTTTCATAGACGGCTTCATCCATGTCGCGCCATTTCACGCCAGCGAGTTTCTTTTTCCAAGGCAAGATGCCGGAGGCCAGCCATACGCCCGCTTCATCGTAGTACAGCTGGTAGCTGCGGATGGTCAGCAGGCGGTAGCCGACGATCAGGGCCGAGCCGATCAGCACCACGAAGGCGGCGCGCGTGTTGTACTTGAAGGCCAGCGGCAGGGCGGCAAAGAATAGCAGCACGGCAATCAGGAAGGTGCTGACGTAGGCGGTCCAGGATTTGCCGCATAAAAAGGTGGCGCGCTGGCCGGCGCTGGTGGCGATATAGTCGGTCATGGCATGGGAGGGCAACAGGGAAAAACGATCATCGCATGGAACGCGGTGGCGCCGCTCATTTTTTCACTCTCATTGCTTCAAGCCCTCCTGCAGCATGCCCAGCATGTCATTGGCCGACATGCGCGCGGCCGCATCGCTGCCTTCCAGCAAGCTGTCGGCCAGGTCGCGCTTGTGTTGGTGCAATTCGACGATGCCTTCCTCGATCGTGTGTTTCGCCACCAGGCGGTAAATGGTGACGGGGCGCAATTGCCCCATGCGGTGGGCGCGGTCCGAGGCTTGGTCTTCCACGGCCGGGTTCCACCACGGGTCCATGTGGATCACGTAATCGGCCGCCGTCAAATTGATGCCCATGCCGCCCGCCTTCAGGCTGATGAGGAAAACGTCGCCCTCACCCGCCTGGAAGGCGTCCACGCGGCGCTTGCGCTCCTGCATGGGCGTGCTGCCATCGAGATACTGGTAGCGCACGCCATGCTGCTCCAGGTGCTGGCGGATCAGGGTCAAATGGTCGACGAACTGGCTGAAGACGAGCACCTTGTGGCGGTTTTCCAGCAAGCCCGACAGCAATTGGGCGAACGCCGCCAGCTTGCTGCTGGCCAGACCCAGCTCGGGCGCCACCAGTTGCGGATTGCAGCAGGCGCGGCGCAGTTTCATGATTTCCGCCAGGATCTGGATGGCTTTCTTCGATGCCGGCCCTTCCACCATGGCCAGCTTTTCCAGCGCTTCGCGGCGCAAGGATTCGTACAGCGCTGTTTCCTGCGGCGACAATTCCACTTCCAGCACAATTTCCGTGCGCGATGGCAATTCCGACAGCACTTGCGTCTTCGTGCGGCGCAAGATGAATGGCGCGATCAGGCGGCGCAAGCGCAAGCGCGCACCGGCCGCCGCCCGCTTGTCCTGATCCTTCTCAATGGGACCGGCAAAGCGCAAATTAAACTGGTCGAGGGTACCCAGCAAACCGGGGTTGATGAAGCGGAACAGGTTCCACAATTCGCCCAGGTGGTTTTCCAGCGGCGTGCCGCTGGCCACCATGCGGAAGTCGCCCTGCAGGGCCATCACGGCTTGCGAGCGCTTGGTGGCGCCATTCTTGATGGCTTGCGCTTCGTCGAGCACGATCGTATGCCAGCGTACGCCGGCAAACAGGGCCGCTTCCTGCTGCAGCAAGCCATAGCTGGCCACCACCACGTCGAACGGCTGCAAGGTATCGAGCATGTCGGCGCGGTCGCCGCTGCCGAACAGTTTGATGTTCAAGGTGGGCGCGAAGCGCTGCGCTTCGCTGATCCAGTTCATGCACACGGACGTGGGGGCGACGACGAGGGTGGGGCCGTTCGGCGCGCGCGCCAGGATCAGGGCCAGGGCCTGCAAGGTCTTGCCGAGTCCCATATCGTCGGCCAGGCAGGCGCCCACGCCCCAGTGCGCCAGCCGCGCCAGCCAGTTAAAACCGGCCAGCTGGTAATCGCGCAAGTCCGCCTGCAAGGTGCTGGGCAACTGCGGTTGATAGTCGTCGAGGGCGCGCAGGCGCAGCAAGTGTTCGCGCCACAGTTTGTCGGCTTTGACGCCGCCCGCGTCGTTGGCCAGCTCTTCCAGCGCGAAGGCGGCCAGCGGGTGGATGTGTACGCCATCGGCATGCGCCTCGCCATATGCGGCCAGCTCGGACAGGCGGCGGTGCAGTTCGTCGCTCAGAGCGAGGAACTGGTTGTCGCCTAGGGCCACGAAGCGGCTTTTGTTGTTCTGCATCAAGTCGAGCAGGGCGCGCAAGTCCATCACCTTGTCTTCGTCGATCTGCACTTCGCCGCTGGCGGCAAACCAGTCTTTTTCGCTCTTGATATTCAGGCGCATCTGGCCGCTGTCGATGCGTTTCGACACGCGCATGGTTTCGCCTTCGGGCCACGCCAGCACCATTCCGTCTGGCTCCAGCGCCTGCAATTCCACCAGCAGTTGCAGGCCCAGCGCAGGCTGGCCCAGCAGCCACTCGCCATGCTCTTCCTCCGCCTCTTCCAGCACCAGGCATTTTCCGATCAGCTGGCGCTGCGCCTCGCGTTCCGCATTCAGGTCGCGCCGCGCTTGCACTGCCCGGCCCGCCACGTCGGCAAACACGCTTTCGGCGCCGCTGCCCGGCGCGTAATAGGCGCCGTTGTCGAGCAGCGGACGCACGAGGATCTGCATTTTCAGGCCCTGCTGATAGGGCAGCAGGTGCACGTGCAGGCGGTGGTCGGCCGTGATCGCTTCCGCATCGCCGGCGCCGCCGCCGATGTCCGATTGCACGGTGACCATGGACGAAATGGCGCCGATCGCCTGCATCACCTGTTTTTCCGCATGCAGGGGCACGGACAGGCCCAGGCCGACGATGGCGCCGATGCGCCGGTGCTCGTCGAGGATGTGCACCACGCGCAAGCGCGTCGGCGTTTCGCGCTGCACCACCACATTGCTGCCGTTGTCGGGCAGCGGCGGTTGCATGCCCAGCCACAGCTGCCCTTCGTGCGACTTGATCAGGAGCTCCGGCGCGCCGGCGATCAGTTCCACGCGCGTGTCGGGATGGTCGAGCCAGAACACGAGCGGGTGGCCCACCAGCAAGACGGCGGCCTTGTCGAGCTCGATTTCATAGCGGGGCGCCGACGAATAATACTGTTTGAACGGCGCGATGCTGCCCGCCGCGCGCGCGTCTTGCGGCGTGAGAAAATCGATGTCGCCCGCCTCTTCGGCCAGGCGTTTGAGACCCGTGGCGCGGCCCTTGCTCCAGCCGCCGCGCGCGTCGCGCTTCTGCTCGCGCACTTCCACGGCCGTGAGGCCGAAGCGCGGGTCGAATGCCACCAGCCACACGAGGCGCGAGACGCCGCCCAGCGCTTCGGCGGGCGCGTTCTGCTGCAGGTTGATCAGCGCGCTCAGCTGGCGCTGCCACGCTTCCTGGCGCTCGAACCACGGCGCCATGTCCGTCAAGCCGTGTTGTGCCCGCTTGGCCGTCGCATAACGCTCCTGCTGCGGTTCACCCATCAAGCCCAGCAAGCCGGCCGCCTGCGCCGCGATCAGATCGTAGCCGGCCGCGTCCGCCTGCTGCACCAGTGACCGTAGCTGGTCCTTGCGCTCGCTCAATTGCGGTAGCGCCAGCCAGTAGTACAGCAAGCCCTGGAACAGCTGCGCCTGCAAGCCCGTTTCCCAGCTGCGCGTGGGGATGCTTTCCGCCAGCTGCACGCCGCCGCGCACCAGGCGCAAGGTGTTCAGTTGCTGGTAGACGATGCTGTCGTGGTTCGGCTGCGCATGCAGGGCGATATCGAGGTAGGTTTCCGCGCTCTTCAGCAGCTTGGCGTCGTTACCGCGCAGCAAGGCCAGCACGTACAGGTGGCCGCCGATGCCCGTAAAGCACAGCTTGCGCTTGCCCGCCTCCTTGCGCAGTCCTTTCAAGGCTGTCTCGAAGCCCGCCACGGCGTGCGCATGTTCGCCGCGCAACAGGGAGATGCTGCTGTCGACAAACAGCGCCTGCGGTCCCTGCTGGCCCGCCAGGTAGCGCGCGGCCGCGTCGAGTTCGCCGCACAGCAGGGCGTCTTCGGCCAGGGCCAATGGCAGGGCGGCGCCGATATGGTCGCCGGCGGCCGCCTGGCGCGCATGGTGGGCGCGCGCATACGCGCGGATGGCGTGCGCCGTGGCCGGTTCGCGCGGGGCATTGCCCAGCAGCACGGCGAGGATGTCATCCTGCAGTTGCGGCATGACGAAAGACAACATTTCCGGTTCGAATGGCCGGCCGAAAATCTCGATCAGCGGATGCAGCTGCTGCGCTTCATAGCACGCCATGCAGGCGGCCAGGATGGCGGCCACGTGGCGCACCTCGTCATTGCGCAGCAGGGCGATGCGCAGGCGCGCCACGCCCTGGCGGTAGCTGCGCAATTCCACATAGCCATCCCAGTTGCGCCGCACGGGGTTGATCAGCTCGATGGCCTGGCACAGGTCGCGAAACACCAGGTGCTCGATGGCCGCGCGCATGGCGGGCCAGCGCAGCCTGGCTTCACAGGCAAAGCCCCGCCCGACGATCTCGGACGCCAGCGCCAGGCGCGTCAGCCGCTGCAGCATGTTGGTTACCACCAGCAGGGAAAACGGCGTGCCGTCCGGCTCGACGACATTGGCGCGCTGCAAGTGTTCATACACGGCATGCTTGCCCACCGGTTCGCCCGTGATCGCCAGCAAGGCCAGGATCATCTGTTCATGCTGCTCCAGTGCGGCGAACTCGTCCAGCAGGTGTTGGTCACCATTCTGCTCGCTCATGCGGATAAGTTGGCGATCTGCACGGGCGGCTCGCCGGCCGCCACGGGCAGGCCGAACACGCGCTGGTAGAAATACAGTTCCGCCTCCAGGGTGCGCACGATGTTTTCCGCCTTGCGGAAGCCGTGCCCCTCGCCTTCCAGCGGTACATACGCGACGGGTACGCCGCGCGCCTGCAAGGCGTCGACCATCAGCTGCGACTGCTGCGGCGGCACGACCTTGTCATCGAGGCCCTGGAAGAAGATCATCGGGCGCGACAATTTATCCGTGTGGTGGATGGGCGAGCGCTCGCGGTACAGCGCCTCGGCCTGCGGTTGCGAAGCGATCAGGTAGTCGGTGTAGCGCGATTCGAATTTGTGCGAATCGTCGTCCAGGCCCTTCAGGTCGGACACGCCATAGTAGCTGGCGCCCGCCTTGAAGACGTCGTGGAACGTCAGGGCGGACAGGGTGGTCAGGCCGCCCGCGCTGCCGCCGCGGATGATCAGGCGTTCCGGGTCGGCCAGGCCGTTGGCCGCCAGGTAGCGCGCGCCGGCGATGCAGTCTTCCACGTCGACGATGCCCCATTGCCCGCGCAGCGCGTCGCGGTATTCGCGGCCGAAGCCGCTGCTGCCGCCATAGTTGACGTCGAGCACGCCGATACCGCGGCTGGTCCAGTACTGCGTTGCCAGTTTCAAGGTATTGCTGGCCATGCTGGTGGGGCCGCCGTGGCTGATGACGATGACGGGCGGTAATGTTCCTGCCGGCGCCTGCACGTCGCCATTGGCGGGCGCATAAAAGAAGGCGTGCGCCGTGCGGCCATTGCTGCTGGTAAAACTCAAGCTGCGCGGCACGGAGAGATAGTCGAGCGCGGGCAGGGCCGTGATCGATTGCGCCAGCACTTCCAGCTCATGGTTAGACAAATCGATGCGCGCCAGTTCCAGCGCGATGGTGGGGCTGCCGCCCAGCAGTGCGACGAAGCCGGGCCCCACGCGCAGTTCGCGGATTTCCTGGTATGGGTGGGAAATCGGCTCCAGCTTGGCCGCCGCCACGTTCAATTGCGCCAGGTAGCTGATACCGGCCTGGATATACGTGCAGACGATCTCGTCGTCGGAGAGAAAGCCGTACATGCTGCCGCCGAAGGTCCAGTGTGGCGTGGCAAATTCCGCTTCCATCGGGCACAGTGCCTCGATGTCGGCGCCGTGCAGGCGGTACAGATTCCACCAGCCGCTGCTGTCGGAGACGAAGTGCAGCAAGCCGCTGGGCGACCATTCTGGCTGGCAGATCGATTCGCGCGCGCCGCCGGCGATCAGGCGCGGCGAACCGAGGCTGCCGTCCGCATGCACATCTGCCAGCCACAGTTCCGTGCCTTGCCATGGCAGGCGCGGGTGATCCCAGCTGATCCAGGCCAGCTGGCTGCCGTCCGGCGACAAACGCGGCGCCGCATAAAAGTCGTGGCCGCGCGCCAGCACCGTTTCGCGCCCGTCGAAGCCGACGGCCACCAGGCAGTTTTCCGGATGCGCGTGGCCTTCCGCCGGATGCTGCTCGCGCACGGCGATCAGGCGGGAACGGTCCGCATCGACCACAAAATCCGCATGGCGCGTGCTGCCGCCCGTGGTGAATGCTTCCGGGGTGCCGTCGCCGTCCACGCGGTACAGGCAATTATCGGCGAAATGCGAGAAATACACGCTATCGCCCGCAACGGCATACGCGCCGCCGCCGTATTCATGCACGCGGGTGCGCACATTGAAGGGCGCCGGCGTCAGTTCATCGACACGCGCGCCGCGCTGGCGCAGCAGGGTGTTGCGGCCCGCCTCGCTGGCGCGTCCGGCCAGCCAGAACACGTCGCTGCCATCCGCACCGCCCAGGGCCAGCTGCGTCAGCGGCGAGGCGCCGGCGGCGACGATGGCCGCGCTGATCGGCGATGGCCAGATGCCATAAGGGGTGCTGGATGCGGTCGAGGTCATGCGGGCTCCGTATAGTGAGGGGATCAAGGGCCGCCAGGCAGGGTCAGGGCGCGCGGCGGCGTGCATCATCATAATGGAAGGGCAGGCACAACGAAAGTCATCGCTGTGCGTGGCAAATGCTGCAAAGCGGCACCGGAATCAATGAAATGGCGGCGATTGGATGCGATAATACCGCTTCTCCAAGCTATTGATTGCCTTCCATGCCACAATTTGCTCCGCTCCAGAATGATACTTTCCTGCGCGCCTTGCTGCGCCAGCCGACCGAGCATACCCCTGTCTGGCTGATGCGCCAGGCGGGCCGCTACTTGCCCGAATACCGCGCCACGCGCGAGCGGGCCGGCTCCTTCCTGGGCCTGGCAAAGAATCCCGATTACGCGACGGAAGTCACCTTGCAGCCCCTGGAGCGTTTCCCGCTCGACGCGGCGATTTTGTTTTCCGACATCCTGACGGTGCCCGACGCGATGGGTCTGGGCCTGTATTTCGCCGATGGCGAAGGCCCGAAGTTCGAGCGCCCGCTGCGCACGGAACAGGATGTGAAGGCCTTGCAAGTGCCGGACCTGGCATCGCTCGACTACGTCTTCAAGGCCGTCACGCAGATCCGCACGGAACTCAACGGCCGCGTGCCGCTGATCGGTTTTTCCGGCAGCCCGTGGACCCTGGCCTGCTACATGGTGGAAGGCGGCGGCTCGAAAGAGTTCCATACCATCAAGAAGATGCTGTACAACCGCCCGGACCTGATGCACCACATCCTGGCGATTAACGCCACCTCCGTGGCGCAGTACCTGAACGCGCAAATTGATGCCGGCGCGCAAGCCGTGATGATTTTCGACTCCTGGGGCGGTGCGCTGGCTGACGGCGCCTACCAGGAATTCTCGCTGGCCTACATGCAGCAAGTGGTGGCGCAGCTGAAACGCGACAAGGATGGCGTCAAGATTCCCGCCATCGTGTTTACCAAGGGCGGTGGCCAATGGATCGAGCAGATCGCCGACATCGGCGCCGATGCCGTGGGCCTGGACTGGACCGTCAACCTGACGCGCGCGCGCCAGCTGGTCGGCCATAAAGTGGGCTTGCAGGGCAATCTCGACCCGGCCATCCTGTTCGCCAGTCCCGAGCAGATCCGCGCCGAAGTGGCGAAAGTGCTCAACGCCTTCGGCGCGCCATCGGCCGGCACGGGCCATGTATTCAACCTGGGCCATGGCATTTCCCAGTTCACGCCACCGGAATCCGTGGAAGCGATGGTGGAAGCCGTGCACAGCATGAGCCGCGCCATGCGCAGCGGCCAGTAATTTCGGCGCCTCCCCTGGCGCAGGGACAGAAAAGGCAGGCTTTCCAGCGGAAGCCTGCCTTTTTCTTTGCTGCGCCCTAGCAAGAAATACCGACTTATGCACAATTTTTTTTGCTGCGGAAATAAGAGGCAGTCGAAAAGCCATGCCCGGGGATGCTCTGCAAGTGCTTGATTATTAAGAAATAAAAAATGCCTTGTTCGGCGGACTTTGTTGCTATTGATAAGGTTATTCTTTCGTTCGCCGGCCTTATTCCTTCATTGTCCACAAAGTTATCAACAGATTCTGTGGATAAAATTGAAAAGTAATTTGTTAACCGATACTTAGCGTCGATGTTCAGGTTTCACGTGAAGTGTATGTTGCAGCGCATGATAATTGAACAATGTTTCGCCACCCGGCAGGTAAAAACGAACGCTTGCCCGGCAATTGTCAACTTTGCCGCAGGCCGCCCCCGGTTTTCCCGATCGGGTGCCTCAAAGTGGTGCTGATTTCTGTATAAATAAATTACAAATGGTTCAGTTATGCACAGCGGCGGAAATGTCCTGTGGATTTGTAGCCTCCCGGGCATCAATTTTTAAGCCATTGATTTTAAATGGTTAATTTTTCTTGCGTGCCGCTCTTGACGGCGATCGAAATTTTCTGTCCACATTTTTCTGAAAGTTAATTTTGCTTTGTCCACAAAGTTATCCACAGAATTTTCTTCAGGCACGATGGCACCCTGTCCTGTCCGCCGTTAGGCGTTTGATAGGTGAAACAAGTATCATGGCCCGCTGGCTTGATGCCGGACATCCCGCGCGCCATTTCCCCTGCGGCGCGCTTTTTTATTGAGATAGGCCCTACTTCCATGTCGCAGTGCATTTTGACGTCGTGCATCCTGAAAATCGCGCTCGACACGCCCTTGAACGCCCTGTTCGACTACCGCTGGAACGCGGCGGTGGATGCCGGTGCGGACGCTGTCGTGGCACTGCCGCAAGTGGGGCAGCTGGCGCTGGTGCCGTTCGGCCGGCGCGAAGTGATGGGGCTGATTGTCGGCGTATCCGACAGTACCGACGTGCCCGCCGCGAAATTGAAGGACGTGCTGGCCGTGCGCAGCCAGCTGGCGCCCCTGTCGGAACAATGGCTGGCGCTGGCCGCCTTTGCTGCCGATTACTACCAGCGTCCGCTCGGTGAAGTGGCGCTGCCGGGTTTGCCGAAGAATTTGCGCGTGCTGACCACCGTGGCGCTCGACCGCGCCATCAAGAAGCTGGGCAAGCTGGCCGACGCGCATGACGGCACGCCGTTGAACATGCCGGCGCTCAACCCGGCGCAGCAGGAAGCGGCGGACGCCATCGGCGGCGCCCAGGGTTTCAAGCCAACCCTGCTGTACGGCGTGACGGGCAGCGGCAAGACGGAAGTGTATCTGCAGGCGTGCGCCCAGGTGCTGGCGCGCGAGGATGATGCGCAAATCCTGATTTTGGTGCCGGAAATTAACCTCACGCCCCAGCTGGAAGGCAATATCCGCGCGCGCTTTCCCGGCGTCATGTTGGCCACCCTGCACAGCAGCCTGTCCGAAGGCGAGCGCATGCTGCACTGGCTGGCCGCGCACCAGGGCCAGGCGCGCATCGTGCTCGGCACGCGATTGGCCATCCTGGCGTCCTTGCCGAAACTCAAACTGATCGTCATCGACGAGGAACACGACCCGTCGTACAAGCAACAGGAAGGCTTGCGCTATTCGGCGCGCGACCTGGCCGTGTGGCGCGCCTGGCAATTGCAGATCCCCATCGTGCTCGGTTCGGCCACGCCGTCGCTGGAAAGCTGGCACCATGCACAGACGGGGCGCTACCGCAAGCTGGAATTGCGCGAACGGGCCGTCAAGAATGCGGTGTTGCCGCGTGTCAAGATTTTGGACATGGAGCGCGACAAGCCGAAAGACGGCCTGACTTCGCATCTGGTAGCCGCCTTGAAACTGCGCATGGAGCGCGGGGAACAGTCGCTGCTGTTCTTGAACCGGCGCGGCTATTCGCCCGTGATCTGCTGCGAATCGTGCGGCTGGATCAGCAATTGCACGCGCTGCACCTCGTTCATGGTGCTGCACAAGCCCGAACACCGGCTGCGCTGCCACCATTGCAGCCTGGAATTGCGCATTCCCCGCCATTGCCCCACCTGCGGCAACGTCGACCTGCAGCCGCTGGGACGCGGCACGCAGCGGGTGGAAGAGGGCTTGCAGCAATTGTTTCCCGAGGCGCGGATCTTGCGCATCGACGCCGACTCCACGCGCAAGAAGGGCAGCGCCCAGGAAGCGTTCGACACCGTGCACCGGGGCGAAGTGGATATCCTGATCGGCACGCAGATGGTGGCCAAGGGCCACGATTTCAAAAAGCTGACCCTGGTCGGCATTTTGAACCCGGACACGGCCCTGTTTTCCCAGGATTACCGGGCCAGCGAACGGCTGTTCGCCCAGCTGATGCAGGTGGCGGGCCGGGCCGGGCGCGCCGCGCAGACGGAAGGGGGCAGCGTGTCCGAGGTGCTGATCCAGACGCGCTATGCGCGCCATCCCCTGTACGACGCCGTCGTCAACCACGATTACGACCACTTCGCCACGACCTTGCTGGAAGAGCGGGCCCAGGCGGCGCTGCCGCCGTATCTGTTCCAGGCCCTGCTGCGTGCCGAGGCGCCCGAACTGGCCACGGCCATCGAGTTCCTGCAGGCGGCCAAGGAATGCATGGAACACCCGCAGGTGACCATCAACGATCCGATTCCCATGAGCATGACGCGCGTGTACAACGTCGACCGCGCCCAGCTGCTGCTGGAATCCCCCTCGCGGCCCGCGCTGCAAGCGTTTTTAAAAGAATGGCTGGCGGAATTGCGCGCCATGAAGACGCGCGTGAAATGGTCGCTGGAAGTGGACCCGCTGGATATTTAATTAATTCACTGAATTAGTTCAGATAGTCGCGCGCCGACTTGACGATCTGCTCGGACAGCAGCTTGGTAAACGGCGTGTCCAGGGTCCACGCATGCCAGCTCAGCGGTACGTCCAGGGTGCTGCCCGGCATCAGATCCACGAGACGGTCTGTTGCCAGCGCCTGCGCGGCCAGGCGCTGCGGCATCAAGCCGTAGGCGAGTCCATCCTGGACGCAGCCGCGGCGCGTCGCTTCCACGGGTAAGGTGTGGTGCGGAAACGGTTCACGCATGCTCAATTGTTCAGCAAGAAAACGCGCCAGCAAGCCGTGCTGGCCCACCACGGCGGGCGCCAGTTGCACCGCCTCGGCAATAAAACCATCGCCGAACCAGTGGCCTGCAAATACTGGTGTTGCCACGCAGACATAGCGCAAGGTGCCCAGCGGCGTGACGCTGGTGGCGGCCGCCGCGTCGATCGCTGTGCCGGACTCGGCTGCCACGCAGCCGAACACGGAGCCGTCGCGCACCATCTGCAGGGCGCTGTCGCTGTCGGCCAGGCGCACGTCGAGCTGGCAGCGCGGTGGCGCCAGCAGGGCGGACAAGGTGTCGGGAAACCACGTGGCCAGGCTGTCGGCATCGATGGCGATGGCGATTTCCGGCATGCTGACGCTGTTGCCCAGGTCGATGTCGAGCGACGCTTCCATCAGCTTGACGTTGCGGTGATGCACGATCAGGCGCTGGCCCAGTCCCGTCGGCACGGCTGGCTGGCCACGGATGATCAGCAGGCGCCCGCTGGCGTCTTCCAGCGCCTTGATGCGCTGCGAGACGGCCGACTGGGTGATGCCCAGCGCCAGGGCGGCCTTGTCGAAACTGCCATGGCTGGCAACGGCGTCCAGCACGGCCAGCGCGCGATAATCGAGTGATCCCATTAGCTCAGCTTATAAATTTTGAAAATGATTAGTTATACTAATGCATATATTGCTGCAAAGTAAAACCTTATTTTTGGCAAACGGGTAGTATCGAACGCTGTGAGCAACCTCAGTGGATGGATAGCACCATGAAGACGATACGAGTGGATGTGGCCGTGATCGGCAGCGGCACGGCCGGCATGACGGCGCACAAGGCGGCGCGCATGCAGGGCAAGCGCGTGCTGATGATCGAAAGCGGACCGTACGGCACGACCTGCGCGAGGGTGGGCTGCATGCCCAGCAAACTCCTGATCGCGGCGGCCGAGGCGGCCCATGCCGTGGCTGCCGCGCCGGCTTTTGGCGTGCACCCGGGCCCCGTGCGCATCGATGGCCGGCAAGTGATGGCCAGGGTGCGCAGCGAGCGCGACCGTTTTGTCGGCTTCGTGCTCGACGGCGTCAACGCCATCCCAGACGAAGAAAAACTGCGCGGCCATGCGCGTTTTATTTCCCCCGGTAAATTGCAGGTGGATGAGCAGACGCTTGTCGAGGCCACCAGCGTGGTGATCGCCACCGGTTCCACGCCCATCGTGCCGCCCGAGTGGCAGGCGGCGGGAGACAGGGTCATCACCAGCGACGCCGTGTTCGAGTGGACGGATTTGCCAGGCTCCGTGGCCGTGGTCGGCAGCGGCGTCATCGGCCTGGAACTGGGCCAGGCGCTGGCGCGTCTCGGCGTGCGCGTGACCTTGTTTGCGCGTGGCAATAAAGTCGCGCAGCTGACGGACCCGCTGGTGCTGCGGGAGGCGGATGCCGTGCTGGCGCGCGAACTCGATATCCGCTTCATGACCAAGGTCGCGCACATGGCAAAAGCGCCGGACGGCAGCGGCATCCTGCTCACCAGCAGCGATGCCGCCGGCGTGGAAAAAACCGAGCAGTTCGAGTATGTGCTGGCCGCCATCGGCCGGGCGCCGAACGTGGGCAAGATCGGCCTGGAAACGGCGCAAATCGAACTCGACCGCCACGGCATTCCCCTGCATGACCCGCATACCATGCAGTGTGGCAAGAGCGCCATCTTCATTGCCGGGGATGCCGACAATGCACTGCCGCTGCTGCCCGAAGCGGCCGATGAGGGCCGCATCGCGGGCGACAACGCGGCGCGCTTTCCTGACGTCAAACCAGGCTTGCGCCGCACGCCGTTGACGATTGCCTTCACGGAGCCGCAGATCGCCACCCTGGGCGCGACGTACCAGCAATTGTGCGTGAGCCATGCAGGCCGCTTCGCCGTCGGTGCCGTGTCATTCGGCAACCAGGGCCGCAGCCGCGTGATGCTGCAAAACCAGGGCTTGCTGCGCGTGTATGCGGAATTTGGCAGCAAGCGCTTTCTTGGCGCCGAGCTGATCGGCCCAAGGGCGGAACACCTGGGCCATCTGCTGGCCTGGGCATGCCAGGCGCAGCTGACGGTGCCAGCCATGCTCGACATGCCGTTTTACCACCCCGTCATCGAGGAAGGCGTGCGCACGGCCTTGCGCGAACTGGCGCTGTACTTGGAAAAAGACCCGGAACACGCGCCCGGCTGCGCCGATTGCACACCTGGGCCCTGAATGCAACTTTATGATTTATATAATTTTGTAGACAAGCTCACATGATTGCGCGATCATCGCTGCCACATTGAAATATTGATTAAAAGCAAAAAACATTTCAATTGGCACATGCCGCCCATGCCGCAATGGTAAAAAGGGTAGCGGCTGGCGATGACACGGAGACGATGTGAAAATTCGGCGCATTTACGCGGGAGAACTCGCCCTGGGCGTGGCCTTGCCCTGGGACGTGCACGGCGAGACGGGCAGCCTGCTGGCCAGGCTGGGCCATGTCATCAGCAGCGAGAACCAGATCGCCTTGCTGCTGGCGCACGGCGTCATCGCCGATACCAGTGCGGACGTGCCGCGCACGGCCACGGAAGCGCCGTCGGCCCTGCGCATGCTGAACCTTGTCACGGCAGGGCTGGCCCTCGTCCTGCCGGCCATTGCCGCCGGGCAGGCGGGCAGCCACCTATCCCTCGCGGCGCTGGCGCAGCTGGTGGAAGAGGCTGTTGCGCTGGATGCGGACGTGGCGCTGGCTTGCATCCTGCACAACCAGGGCGCGGGCGACTTTGCCGTGCGCCACAGCGTCGACACGGCCGTCATCACGGCCCTGCTGGCGCGCGCCCTGAAACTCGATGATGGCGTGCTCCGCAGCGTGGTGCTGGCCGCGCTGAGCATGAATGTGGGCATGCTGGAACGCCATGCGGATTTCCAGCACAAGGCGGGACCGCTGGACGCGCAGGAGCGGGCTTATTTGCGGGCTCATCCGCAAGCCGGTGTCGACCTGCTGCGCGCGGCGGGCGTCACGGACGCCGTCTGGCTGCAGGCCGTGCTGCAGCACCATGAAAACATCGATGGCAGCGGCTATCCGCTGGGCACGCAAGGCGAGGCGATCGGCATCGGCGCGCGCCTGATCATGCTGGCCGACCGCTATTGCGCGCGCGTTTCGAAGCGTAGCTACCGCCAGCCCTTGCTGCCGAACGTGGCCCTGCGCGAAATGCTGATGGCCGACAAGGCCACGCTGGATGCGCCGCTGGCGTCCCTGCTGGTGCGCGAGCTGGGCATCTACCCGGTCGGCACCTTCGTCAAACTGCTCAATGGGGAAATCGGCGTCGTCACGCGCAAGGGCTTGAATGCCGCCACGCCGCACGTGCAGTCGCTGATCGGCCCCCGCGGCGCGCGCCTGGACGTGCCGCTGCGGCGCGATACGCGCGTGGACTTGCACGCCATCCGCGAAGTGCTCAGTGCGGAGCAGGCGGGTTTGCAGTTTCGCCCTGATCAGCTGTGGGGCCGCAGCGCGCGAATGTAGCCCAGGCGCTTAGTTCAGCAAGCCCGCATCGAGCCGTCCTTCGACTGCCAGTTCGCGCATGATGCGCACGGTGTCGATGTCGGACTCCTTGTAGGCGGAACGGCGGAAGTCGTCGTACAGGGCGTTGGCCGCATCGGTGGCCGCGTCGTGGCCGTCGTCGTACTGGAAGCGCACCCACATGCTCGCTTCGTCGGGCATTTCGATGGTCATCACCAGCGAGGACGCGCTGATATCCTTTTGCGCCGGCACTTCGTAGCGCACCTGCAATTGCGGCACCAGCACCACCCTGTCGTTGATGACCAGCTCGCCATAGCGCAGGCTGCGCGCGAAGCCGGTATCGCTGCGCTCGCTGATCTGGCATTCATCGAGGTGCGGCACGAACAGTTTCGGCGACTCGGCGCGCAAGACCAGGCCGCGCCAGACTTGCTCCAGGGTCAAGGTGTCGATCAGCGGGTTCAAAGGATCGTTGATTTCAATCAGGTGTTCAAATTTCATGGGACTGCCATTCGGTAAGTGGGCGCACACGGGCGATATAGGCGGAATGGTACTCCAGGCGTGGCCGTGCCGCACGCATTGCATGGGTCAAGATGGCGTCAGATGGCGATATATCAATGCCATTGCCTGTTTTTCAGGCATGGCCCGCCATGCAAATAGCCTGCGCGACGCTGTTACAATGGGCTGCTGTTCCCTGCGGAAATACCCTGATGTCCAAAGCACCACAGTTCGGTCTGAATGCGCCCCAAAGCGAAGCGGTTACCTACCTCGACGGCCCTTGCCTGGTGCTGGCGGGCGCCGGCTCGGGCAAGACGCGCGTGATCACGCAAAAGATCGCCCATCTGATCGAAGACCGGGGCTATGACCCGCGCACCATCGCCGCCTTGACCTTCACCAACAAGGCGGCGCTGGAAATGCAGGAGCGCATCGCCAAGCTGTTGAAACAGCCGCGCCAGGCCAAGCAGTTGACGGTGTCGACCTTCCACTCGCTGGGCGTGAAAATCCTGCGCCAGGAAGCCAATGGCGTGGGGCTGAAGGACCGCTTTTCCATCATGGACAGCGACGACTGTTTTTCCCTCGTGCAAGACCTCGCCATTACCACCGATAAACAGGTCATTCGCGGCATCCAGAACGCCATGTCCTTGTGGAAAAATGGCCTGATCGACCCGGACATGGCGCTGGCACAAGCCAAGGATGAGGACGAGGCGAATGCGGCGCGCATCTACCGCAGCTATGTGGCAACGCTGTCCGCCTACCAGGCCGTCGATTTCGACGATCTGATCCGCTTGCCGGTGGAACTGTTCCGCAACAACGGCCCCGTGCGCGACAAGTGGCAGCGCCGTTTGCGCTATCTGCTCGTCGATGAATACCAGGATACGAACACGTGCCAGTACGAACTGGTGAAACTGATGGTGACGGGCATCGGCAAGAAGCCGATGTTTACGGCCGTGGGCGATGACGACCAGGCGATCTACGCGTGGCGCGGCGCCACCGTGGAAAACCTGAAGACCCTGGAGACGGATTTCCCCGATTTGCGCGTGATCAAGCTGGAGCAGAATTACCGCTCCACCATGCGCGTGCTCAATGCAGCCAATGCCGTGATCGGCAACAATCCTAAACTGTTTGAAAAGTCGCTGTGGTCCGAACACGGCCTGGGCGAGCCGATCAAGGTGCTGGGCATGCAGACGGACGAGCAGGAGGCGGAGCAGGTGGCCATCATGATCTCGGCCGACCATTTTGAACGCAAGAACAAATTTTCCGATTACGCCATTTTGTACCGGGGCAACCACCAGGCGCGCATCATCGAGCAGTGTTTGCGCAAGGAACGCATTCCGTACACGATTTCGGGTGGCCAGAGCTTCTTCGACAAGGCCGAGATCAAGGACATCATCAGCTATCTGCGCCTGCTGGCCAACGAGGACGACGATCCGGCTTTCATCCGCGCCGTGACGACGCCGCGCCGTGGCGTGGGGCAGTCGACGCTGGAGGTGCTGGGCGCGTTCTCGGGGCAGTGGCAGTGCTCGCTGTTCCAGGCCGTCTTCAAGGGCGGCATCGAGGCCAAGCTGACGGACCGCCAGCTGGGTCCGCTGCGCGACTTCTGCAACTTCATCAACGACCTCGAATCGCGCGCCAGCCGTCCGGGCGCGGCCGGCAGCGGCGACAACGCGGCCGAAGTGCTGGATGACATGATGAAGGAAATCCACTACGAATCGTATCTGTACGATGCCTTCGAGGAACGCCAGGCGCAAAGCAAGTGGCAGAACGTGCTGGAATTCGTCAACTGGCTCAAGGAACGGGGCCGGGGCGGCAAGGACCGCGATGGCGAAGAAAAGAACGTGCTGGAATTGACGCAGATGGTGGCCTTGATGACCATGCTCGAGGGCAAGGACGAGGAGCAGGATGCCGTGCGCATGTCGACCCTGCACGCGTCGAAAGGTCTCGAGTTTCCGCACGTGTTTCTGGTGGGCGTGGAAGAGGGGATCTTGCCGCACAAGGGCGACCCTGACGCGCCGGCCGAAACCATCGCCGCGCGCATCCAGGAAGAGCGGCGTTTGATGTATGTGGGCATTACGCGGGCCCAGCGCACCTTGCACATTACGTGGTGCAAGAAGCGCAAGCGGGCTGGCGAGCAAGTCCATTGCGACCCGTCGCGCTTCATCAAGGAAATGGAACTCGACGTGGGCGACGCCGTGCCGACGGAAGCGGAAGTGATTTCGCCCAAGGAGCGTTTGGCGCGCGTGAAGGCGCTGTTGGCCGCGCCGAAAGGGTAAGCGGCGCTCAGGCTTCCACGGCGCCGTCCGGGGTGGCCTTCGGCACGATGGCCAGTTGCATGCCCAGCGCATCGAGCATTTTTAAAATGGTTTCAAAGCGCGGCTTGCTGCCTTCGCGCAAGGCTTTATAGGCGCCTTCGCGCGTGATGTCGGCCCTGGCCGCCACCTTGCCCATGCCGTAGGCGCGCACCACGTCGTTCATGGCGGACTGGAACAGTTCGGCATTGCCGGTGGCGACGATTTCGCTCATGTAGGCGGCCACGGCGGCCCTGCTGGTCAGGTGTTGTGTCGGGTCAAATTTGCTCAGTCCCAATGCTTCCAGGTCGTCGAGGTCGAAGGTGTCGTGGTCGATGTCGTGGTTCATTTCTTTCGTGCTCCTGTGGAGGGGCTTGCCGCCGCTTTTTTGAGGGCCGCCTGCCGGGCTTTCAGCTCCCGGAGGATCGCTTGCGCCTGCTTGATGTCGCGCTGCTGGCTGGATTTGTTGCCGCCCAACAGCAGCAAGATCAGGGTGCCCCCGTTCGTTTCATGAAAATACACGCGCCAGCCCGGTCCCGTCTGTAAAAAGCGCAGCTCGCACACGCCTTCACCCACTGGCCGCCAGTCGCCCTTTTTGCCGTGCTGCAAGCGTCGATGGCGGCGGCCGCAACATCGTGCAGCGAGTCTTCCCAGCGCCGGTATTCGGCCGTCTTGCGCGTGTCGATCAGCGGTGGTTCGGGTGACGTGGATGCAGTCATTGTAATCGTTTGTTCTCATTCGTCAAGCGATTTGAGAGGGCCAAACGAAAGAATAGGCAGCAATGGCCGTCTGACCGATGGCGAATGGACGAGGTTTGTCCTGGCTCACGCTGCTGCGGCGGTAGAATGCCGCTTTCAGTCAGAAATGAGCAGAAGCACCATGGACAATGCAGAACAGATGGAAGTACGTTTCGTCGATATTGAAATCAAGCTGGCGCAGCAGGAAGACCTGGTCGAGTCGCTGAACCAGATGGTGTACCAGCAGGGCAAGCGCATCGACCAGCTTGAGGCGATGCTGCACAAGCTGGGCGAACATGTGCGCGATGGGGCGCAGCAGGCAAATGGCGGGCTGGTCAACGAACGTCCGCCGCATTACTAAATCGGCATCGTGGAGCGGGACGCATGAAAACCATTCATTACCCGCCGACCCGTTAAGGTCAGTCGTTGCGGGTGACGCAAGTGTGTCAGGCTGTTATTATTTCAAGCTGGCCCGCGACACAATCGCGGCTCTCTTGCGCTCCTAGAAAGTAGACATGACCCGTCCAACAATGCTCGTCATCGCCGCCAGCCTGATGCTGGCGCCAGCCGCTGCCGCTTTTGCCGCCACCGCCACCACAGCGCCTGCCACTGCCGCCACCGCGGCGGCATCGCTGCCCGCTTCGAACCCGTTTGCGCAGGCCAGCAGCCTGCCATTCAACTATCCGCCGTTCGACAAGGTGCAGGACGCCGACTACGCGCCCGCCTTTACGGCAGGCATGGCCGCCAACCTGGCGGAAATCAACGCGATTGCGAATAACAAGAAGCCAGCTACCTTCGACAACACCATCGTGGCCATGGAACGCTCGGGCCAGTTGCTGAGCCGCGTGCGCACCGTGTTTTCCGTGATGTCCGGTTCGAACACGAACGAGACGATCCAGGGCCTGGAACGCGAACTGGCGCCGAAGATGGCGGCCCATAGCGACGCGATCATGCTCAACGACAAATTGTTCAAGCGCATCGATACCCTGTACGCCAAGCGCGACAAGCTGGGCCTGGATGCGGAATCGAAACGTCTGCTGGAACGCTACCACACCGATTTTGTACGCGCCGGCGCCAAGCTGTCGGCGGCGGACAAGGAAAAGCTGCGCGCCTACAACGGCCAACTGGCTGCCCTGTCGACCAAGTTCGCGCAGAACGTGCTGAAGGAATTGAACGCCTCGGCCGTCGTCGTCGATACGCGCGAAGAACTCGACGGCCTGTCGCCGGCCGCCATCGAGGTGGCTGCCGGCCTGGCCAAGAAGCGCGGCCTGGATGGCAAGTATGTGATCGCCCTCGTCAATACGACGGGCCAGGCGCCGCTGGCGCTGCTGACCAACCGCGCCTTGCGCGAACGCATCATGGCCGCTTCGCAAGCGCGCGGCAGCCGTGGCGGTGAATTTGACAATACCCAGGAAGTGCTGGAACTGGCAAAACTGCGCGCCGAACGTGCCGCGCTGATGGGCTACCCGAACTACGCGGCGTATTCGCTGGAAGACCAGACGGCGCACGACACGACCGCCGTGAACGCTCTGCTGGGCGAACTGGCGAAGCCGGCCGTCGTCAACGCGCGCCGTGAAGCGGACGATATCCAGAAGGTCATCGATGCAGGCAAAGGCGGCTTCAAGGTGGGCGCTGCCGACTGGGCCTTCTATAGCGACAAGGTGCGCGCCGAACGCTACAACTTCGACGAGACTCAGTTGAAACCGTACTTTGAAATGCACAGCGTGCTGACCAAGGGCGTGTTCTTTGCTGCTGGCAAGTTGTATGGCTTGACCTTCAAGCAGCGCACCGACTTGCCCGTCTACAACACCGACATGCTGGTGTACGACGTCTTCAATGAAGACGGCACGCAGCTGGCCATCTTTACGCTCGACCCTTACGCACGCAGCAACAAGCGCGGCGGCGCCTGGGCGAATGCCTACGTGGGCCAGTCGAGCTTGCTGAACCGCAAGCCGGTGATTGCGAATAACCTCAACATTCCAAAGCCGGAAGCGGGCCAGCCGACCCTGATGACGTTTGACGAAGTCAACACCATGTTCCACGAATTCGGCCATGCGCTGCACGGCATGTTTTCGAACGTGAAATACCCACGCTTTGCCGGCACCAGCGTGCCGCGCGACTTCGTCGAATACCCGTCGCAAGTCAATGAAATGTGGGCGCTGTGGCCGGAAGTGCTGCAAAACTATGCCAAGCACTATCAGACGGGCGCGGCTATCCCGGTCGAACTGCTGGCGAAAGTGACGGCGGCCGACAATTTCAACCAGGGCTATAAAACCACGGAATACCTGGCATCGGCCCTGCTGGACCAGCGCTGGCACCAGCTGACCCCGGCACAGATCCCGACCGACGTGCTGGCGTTTGAAAAAGCCGCCTTGACGGATGCCGGCGTCGATTTCGCCCCGGCGCCGCCGCGCTACCGCACCACGTATTTCTCGCACGCGTTCGCGGGCGGCTATTCGGCCGGCTACTACGCGTATCTGTGGTCGGAAAAGCTCGATGCCGACACGGTCGAGTGGTTCAAGGAAAACGGCGGCCTGACGCGCAAGAACGGCGACTGGTTCCGCAATAAACTGCTGTCGCGCGGCGGCAGCGCCGATGCGCTCGACATCTACCGCAACTTCCGCGGCCGCGATGCGAAGATCGAACCGCTGCTGGAACGCCGTGGCTTGAACGCCAAGTAATGCCCGTTCACCGGCCTGGCCGGTACTGAACATCGATGGCCGCCCCGCAACGGGCGGCCATTTTTATTTGGAGTTTTTGATTGTAAACCGTGGTAAATCGCGCATTTGGCGTGATGCACCACAGGATCGCCCATGTTGGATGACGCCTGTGTGACAGGCTGCTATGATCTGCCACTGGCCCGCGACGCGATCGCGGTTCTTCCCCGCGCTTCCTGAAAGATGTCATGATCCGTCCACAACTGCTCGTCATCGCCGCCAGCGTCATGCTGGCCCACGCCGCTCCGTCCGCCATGGCTGCCACCACCGCAAAATCCGCGCCCGCCGCTGCCGTCAGCGCCCAGAACCCCCTGCTCAAAGCGAGCCCGCTGCCATTCCAGATGCCGCAGTTCGGCCTGATCAAGGATGCGCACTATGCGCCGGCGTTTGCCGAAGGCATGAAACGCCAGCTGGCCGAAGTCAATGCGATTGCCAGCAACCGCCAGGCGCCCACGTTTGAAAACACCATCGTGGCCCTCGAGCGCACGGGGCAGCTGCTGCACCGCGTGCAAAGCATCTTCAGCAACATGACCTCGACCAACACGAACAGCGTGCTGGAAGCGGTGGAAGTGGACGTGTCGCCGAAGCTGGCCGCGCACGCCGATGCGATCACCCTGAATCCGAAACTGTTTACCCGCATCGACACCCTGTACGCCAAGCGCGACAAGCTGGGCCTCGACGCCGAATCCCTGCGCTTGCTGGAACGCTACCACACGGATTTCGTGCGCGCCGGCGCCAAGCTGTCCGATGCGGACAAGGAAAAATTGAAAGCCTACAACGCCGAGCAGGCGGGTCTGGAAACGGCCTTCGCGCAAAACGTGCTGAAGGAAACGAATGCCAAGAGCATCGTCGTCGACACGCGCGCCGAACTGGCCGGCATGACGGACAGCGATATCGATACGGCCGCCTCGGCAGCCAAGGAGCGCGGCTTGACGGGCAAGTTCGTCATCGCCCTCGTCAACACCAGCGGCCAGCCGCCGCTGGCCGTATTGACGGATCGCAAGACGCGCCAGCGCCTGATGGATGCGTCGCTGAACCGCGGCAGCCAGGGCGGCGAGTTCGACAACCGCGCCATCGTGCTGAAGCTGGCCAAATTGCGCGCCGAACGGGCGACCTTGCTCGGTTACGCCAATTACGCCGCCTACTCGCTGGAAGACCAGACGGCCAAGACGACCACGGCCGTCAACACCCTGCTGTCGGAATTGGCGAAACCGGCCGTTGCCAACGCGCGCCGCGAAGCGGCCGACCTGCAGCAAGTGGTCGATGCCGAGAAGGGCGGCTTCCAGGTGGCGGCCGCCGATTGGGCCATCTACACGGACAAGCTGCGCAAGCAACGTTTCAATTTCGATGAAAACGAGCTGAAACCGTACCTGGAATTGAACAGCGTGCTGAACAATGGCGTCTTCTTTGCCGCCAATAAACTCTACGGCATCAGCTTCAAGCAGCGCACTGATCTACCGGTGTACAACCCGGACGTGCGCGTCTACGACGTGCTCGACGCCAACGGCAAGCCGCTGGCCCTGTTCATCGCCGACTTCTATGCGCGCGGCAACAAGCATGGCGGCGCGTGGATGAATGAATACGTGTCGCAATCGTCGTTGATGGGCACGCATCCGGTGGTGGCCAACCAATTGAACATTCCGAAACCGCCCGCCGGCCAGCCGACCTTGCTGACGTTCGATGAAGTGACGACCATGTTCCACGAATTCGGCCATGCGCTGCACGGCATGTTTTCGAACGTGAAATACCCGCGCTTTGCCGGCACCAGCGTGCCGAGCGACTTCGTCGAGTATCCATCGCAAGTCAATGAAATGTGGGCCGTCTGGCCGGAAGTGCTGCAAAACTATGCCAAGCACTACCAGAGCGGCGCGGCGATGCCGCAGGAATTGCTCGACAAGGTCACGGCCGCGAAGAAATTCAACCAGGGTTTCATGACCACGGAATATCTGTCGGCCGCCCTGCTGGACCAGCGCTGGCACCAGCTCGCGCCGAGCCAGATCCCGACCGATGTGCTGGCTTTTGAGGCGGCATCGCTGAAGGATGCAGGCGTCGATTACGCGCCCGTGCCGCCGCGCTACCGCACCAGCTACTTCTCGCACAGCTTCTCGGGCGGCTACTCGGCAGCGTATTACGCCTACCTGTGGTCGGAAAAGCTGGACGCGGAATCGGTTAACTGGTTCAAGGAAAACGGCGGCCTGACGCGCAAGAATGGCGACTGGTTCCGCAGCAAATTGCTGTCGCGCGGCGGCAGCGTCGATGCGCTGCAACTGTTCCGCGACTTCCGCGGCCGCGATGCCACCGTGGAACCATTGCTGGAACGCCGCGGCTTGAACGCGAAGTAAGGCGTCCCCATCAGAAGCTTGCGTTGCGTTGACATGGCGCACGCAAGCTTTCCGTGCCGGCGGCGTAGAATTGAGTAAGATGTAAATAAGAAGGCAGTCGAAAGAGTATATGAGTCAGCAAGATTTGAATGGCATTACCCTGGAAGGTATCGTGACGCGTCTGCAGGCCCACTACGGTTGGGATGGCTTGGCCAAGCACATCGATATCAATTGCTTCATCAGCGATCCCAGCATCAAGTCGAGCCTGAAGTTTTTGCGCAAGACCCCGTGGGCCAGGAGCAAGGTGGAACAGCTGTACCTGGACACGCAATTTACTGACTGACAGGAAAAAACATGGATAGCAAACTCAAGGAATCGCTGCAACAACTGCATTCGACACTGGAAACCAGCGGCCCCGTCGATGAAGAACTGCATGGTTTGCTGCAAAAACTCGATGTCGACATCAAGTTGCTGATGGAAAAGCGCGCCGCGCAGGAACAGGAAGAAGAATCGACCACCTATGGACTGGCCGAGCGCAGCCAGGAATTGTCGGCCAAGTTTGCCGTCAAGCATCCGAAACTGGAGCCGGCGCTGCGGGAACTTGGTGAGATTCTCGCCAATATGGGTATCTGATGCACCTCTGAAAACCTACTGCGCAGCCCACTGCCGGGCATCCGTTGCTCACCGTACCTTCGTACGGCTCCGCTACTCAACCCGGCATTGAGCTTGCTCGCTACGGTTTTGAGAGGCGCCGAGACGATGTTGATGCCATGATAAAAACTGCTCCTCAGTCACAATTTCTCGATGGGAATTTCCCAAGTGATTGAAAAATAAACGTTTTTTGTACTGAAATCCAACAGTAAAAAGCAGGCCGTCAGGTTGGAAATGGCCAATTCCGGTACAATCCGTACCCTATGAGCTCCCCTACCAATTTATTTGCGACCGTTCCCAAGCGGTCTGCCCGCGCTGCCGTGGCGCCTTTCCTGCCGATGTCGCGTGCCGAGATGGACGCGCTGGGCTGGGACCAGTGCGACGTCATCCTCGTCACGGGCGACGCCTACATCGACCATCCGAGTTTCGGCATGGCCCTGGTCGGCCGTCTGCTCGAAGCGCAGGGTTACCGCGTCGGCATCATCAGCCAGCCGGACTGGCTGTCGGCCGACGCGTTCCGCATCCTCGGCAAGCCGCGCCTGTACTACGGCATTACCGCCGGCAACATGGATTCCATGGTCAACCAGTACACGGCCGACCGCAAGATCCGCTCCGACGACGCCTACACGGCGAATGCCGAACCGAACAAGCGCCCGGACCGCGCCGTCACCGTGTACGCCCAGCGCGCGCGCGAAGCGTATCCCGACGTGCCCGTGGTCATCGGCAGCATCGAGGCATCGCTGCGCCGCATCGCCCATTACGATTACTGGTCGGACAAGGTCCGCCGTTCCGTCTTGCCTGATTCCAAGGCTGATTTGTTGATCTTCGGCAATGCCGAACGGGCGCTGGTCGACCTGACCCACCGCCTGGCCGCCGGCGAATCGATCAAGGATATCCGTGACTTGCGCGGCACGGCCTTCATGGTGCCGTCCGGCTGGCTGCCCGGCGACGACTGGGGCGTGCACAATTCCACCCGCGTCGACGTGCCCGGCAAGGTCGATCCGCACTACAGCCCGTACGAGATGGTGCAGGAAGACAAGACCGCCTGCGCCACGGAAAATGCGTCGAAATCGGCCGAAGTCATCAAGCCGATCCGCATCATGAGCCGCGAAGAGCGCCTGGCCATGGCCAAGGAAAAGCATGACAAGACGGTGGTGCGCCTGCCTGCCTACGACGTCGTCAAGGACGATCCCGTCATGTATGCGCACGCGTCGCGCGTGTTCCACCTGGAATCGAATCCCGGCAATGCGCGCGCCATGGTGCAGGCGCACGGCGAACGCGACGTGTGGCTCAACCCGCCGCCGCTGCCGCTGGCCATGGACGAGATGGATGGCGTGTACGACATGAATTATGCGCGCGCGCCGCACCCGAGCTATGGCAAGGCGCATATCCCCGCCTGGGAAATGATCCGCTTTTCCGTCAACATCATGCGCGGTTGCTTCGGCGGCTGTACTTTCTGCTCGATCACGGAACATGAAGGCCGCATCATCCAGAGCCGTTCGGAACCGTCGATCCTGCGCGAAATCGAGCATATCCGCGATAAAACCAAAGGGTTTACGGGCACCATTTCCGATATGGGCGGTCCGACGGCGAATATGTATCGCCTGGCGTGCAAGGAAAAAGAGATCGAAGTTTCGTGCCGCCGCCTGTCCTGCGTGTACCCGTCCATCTGCGTGAACCTGGGCACGGACCACAGCAAGCTCATTTCCCTGTACCGCAAGGCGCGTGCCATTCCCGGCATCAAGAAAGTCTTGATCAGCTCGGGCTTGCGTTATGACCTGGCCGTGCGTTCCCCCGAGTACGTCAAGGAACTGGTGACGCACCACGTCGGCGGTTTGCTGAAGATTGCCCCTGAGCACACGGAAGAGGGCACCTTGTCGAAGATGATGAAGCCCGGCATCGGCGCGTATGACGAGTTCAAGGAAATGTTCGACCGTTTCTCCCTGGAAGCGGGCAAGAAGCAGTATTTGATCCCTTACTTTATCGCCGCCCATCCGGGCACGACGGACACGGACATGCTGAACCTGGCCCTGTGGCTGAAGAAAAACAATTTCAAGCTGGACCAGGTGCAAACCTTCATGCCCACGCCGATGGCCATGGCGACGACCATGTATCACACGCGCAAGAATCCTTTGCGCAAGGTGACGGCAGACTCGGAAGTGGTGGAAACGGCCCGCAGCGGCAAGATCCGCCGCACGCATAAAGCCTTCCTGCGCTACCAGGACCCGGCCAACTGGCCTATCCTGCGCGAAGCACTGGTCAACATGGGCCGTGGCGACTTGATCGGCAATGGCGACAAGCATTTGATCCCAGCCTGGACGTCGTCGGAATCGGGCGGCCTGGCCGCAGGCGAACGCAGCCGCCAGACGCATGGCGCCGGCACGCCGGACAAGTTCAAGGTTACGCCAGGCAAGAACCGCATCGCCCTGGGCGGCACGGCCGCCGCACCGAAGGCGAGCGCCGTCGAATCGAAAGTGCGTCCATCGATCTTGTCGACCATCAAGACCAAGGCCAAGCCGGCCGCCGTGCCGATGGGCCGTGGCAGCAAGCCGCCAGCCAAGGGCGGCCATGCTGCGCCGGCACGGGGCGGACGCAAGTAAACGACCTCGTGCCCTCGGGCATCAACTGAAAACCCGGCAACGCGTACTGCGTTGCCGGGTTTTTTGCTATCTGCGCCCCGGGATGGCTTGGCGGCAAGCCTTGGCAGCAGGATTTTTACCAATATTTAAAAAATGAATAGAGCAAAAGGCAATTTTCCCTTGTGGCAACTCGGTGTTTGAAAATATACTCGTTGGATATTTAGCCGTACGGCAACAAAGCTGCCATTCTGGCAAGCGCCAGCGTACGCGCCACCCAGTGTTTAGATGAAAAGAGATGCCAATTGAAATGCCTTTCCTGCCAGGCCGAGAATAAGCCGGGCGCAAAATTCTGCTCTTCCTGCGGCACGACGTTTGCCGCCGCTCCTGCCGCCGCCCCGCTGCCGGGCAAAGCCTGTGGCCAATGCGGCCATGACTGCAAGCCCGATGCCAAGTTCTGCCCCAAGTGCGCATTCAGCTTTGCCGTGGCGCCAGTGGCGTCGCCGGCACCGGTTCTTGAGCCGATTATTGAGCCCATTCCTGAGGTTATTCCTGAGCCGATTCCTGAACCGGTGCGTGTGTTCGTTCCTGAGCCCGTGCCGGTGGCAGAAGCGGTCGCGGAAGCTGTCCCGGAACCGATTCCCGTTTCCATCCCGGCGCCAGTCGCGCCGCCGCCACCGCCACCGCCCGTGCTGGAAAAGCGCCGTGCCGATCCCGTGCCTGCACCGGAACCAGAAGCCACGCCCGCACCCGTGGCAGACAGCGTTCCCGACACGCCGGTTGACAGCCAACCGGGCGGCAACCGCATGAAACTGGTCGCCGCAGCCGTCGCCGCGGTGGTGCTGCTGGGCGGTGCGGGCGCTTACTATTTCTTGTCCGGCAAGCCGGCTGCACCGGCATCCGAACCCGTTCCAGCCTTGCCCGCGCTGGAGGACCCTGCGCCTGCCGCCGAGCAGCCGCTGGCCATCAGCGACCCTGCGCTCGATGGCGCCACGACGGCCGATTTTGCCGCGACACCTGCTGCGGAGCCTGAGCCAGCGGCAGCTCCCGCACCTGCTCCGGCGCCAGCGCCGGCACCGGCACCCGTCGTGGAAAAACCAGCCAAGCCCGTCAAGGTGACCCCGCCACCGGCGCCTGTCAAACAGACGACCGGCCTGGAAAGCGTCATCACGGAGAGCCTGTCGGAAGCGAGCCATTGCATGAGCCAGCGTAAATACGACTGTGCCATTGCCAACGCGAATGCCGTGTTGCGCATGGACACGGGCAACCGCTACGCGCTCGATATCAAGCGCAAGGCGAAAGAAGCGCAGGACAAGGCGCTGTCGCAAATTCAGATCGAGTAAGCCGCTGCTTGCCTCCCCACTATTTTGATCCTCCTGGAGAATGACGTGAAAAACTTGAAACAAATGGCCAAGCCCATGGTGGCGATGCTGGTCGTGTCCTCGATGCTGGCCGGCTGCGCCGCGCCGGGCGGCCCTGGCGCCACCGGCAATACCACCAACGCAGGCACGGAAGCGGCCAGCGGCGAATGCAATACGGCCATGCTGGCCGGCATCGGCGCCGTCGTGGGCGGCTTGCTGGGCGGCGGCAACAATACCGTGCGCGGCGCGGCGCTGGGCGCCAGCCTGGGCGCGCTTGCCTGCGTGGCCTTGAATTATCAAAGCCAGCAAGTCAAGACGGCGCAGCAGGTGCAGACCGACTACAAGGTGGCCAACAAGGGCAAGCTGCCCGAGCAGTCGACCCTGGTGAAATACGAGACGGGCTTTACGCCATCTTCCGTGCGTCCGGGCCAGAAGGCGCAGACCAATTCGTATATCGAAGTGGCGGCCGGCACGCGCGATCCGAACCCGCTGGTGGAAGAGGAATTGAGCCTGTACAAGCCAAATGGCGAGCTGATCAAGACTGTGCGCAAGGTCGTCAGCAGCAATAACGGCAGCGGCGCCTACAAGGGCGGCTTCTCGATTCCCATGCCGGAAGGCGTGCCGCAGGGCATTTACCCGGTGCGCACGGCGCTGTACCTGAATAGCAAGCGCGTCGGCGGCCAGGACGTCAAGCTGCAGATCGTCCAGCGCCAGGCGCCCGCGAGCGAGCTGCAACTGGCGCTCGCCTACTAACACCTTGGTACCACGGGGCGGCCCGGCAGGCCGCTCCATTCCCGATTCATTTCCACTAGGCTTTACATGACCACTTCCACCGAAGCACATCAACCTCTTCCCTTTTCTTCCGCCGTAGGCTCGCTGATCGAAGCGACCGATGCCATCAAGAACTTCCGCGCGATTGCCCTGCTGGCCCTGACCTTCATCGGCGCCGTGCTCGTCGGTGGCGTGCTGGCGACGCTTGCCGGCGGCATGAGCAGTCCGCTGCTGGCCTTTTTCGGCGGCTTGATGGCCTTCCTCGTGATGTTCTACGGTTCCAACGCCGTGGGCATCCTGCTGATGCGCGATGCGCAAGGCCAGCCGGGCATGAGCCTGGTGGATGCCGTGCTCGTTTCGCTGTACACGAGCCACCGCCTGATCGCGGTCGTCTTCCTTGAATTCCTGATCGTGCTGGCGGCCATGATCGCCATCGCCATCATCTTGTTTGTCTGCAAGATCCCCGTGCTCGGCCCCGTGCTGTACACGGTTGTCTTCCCGCTGTCGGCCATCGTGCTGGGCGTGCTGGTGTTTGCGCTGTTCTACGTGATGTTGCCGCTGGCCGGTCCTGCCGCCTGGTCGGGTGCCAGCGTGTTCCAGATCATTGCCCGTCTGAACCTGATCGTGCGCACCAAGCTGGTGTCCGTGATCTTGCTGGAAGTGCTGCTGTTCCTGATCACCTCGTTTGTGGCCCTGCTGATCTTTGGCGTGCTCGGTACCGGCGTGTCGCTGACCAGCGGCATGTCCGCAGGCATCCTGGGCCTGGGCGGCCAGATGAACATGTATTCCCTGGCTTCGGGTCTGAGTGGCGGTTCCGGCTACATCATCGCAGCCGGCCTGGGCGGCGGCTTGCTGCTGGCGGCCGCGGCCGTAGTGCCTGGCCTGATCTTTACCAAGGGCGTGTGCATCATTTACCTGAACGCCACGCGTAATGTCGATTTCAGCGCCTCGGAAGCAAGCCTGAACGACGGTCTGGCGACGGTCAAGAAAAAAGCCGAGGAAGCGCGTGAACGCGCGCGCGCCCTGGCCGAGCAGGCGACTGCCCCAGCCGCACCTGCCACGCCGGCTGCCGCACCTGTTGATAGCCTGCAATGCCCAAGCTGCAAGGCACCGGTCGCGTCCGATGACGTGTTCTGCGGCGAATGCGCGCATAAACTCAAGTAAGGCATACCATGGCTCACTTCTGCACCAAATGCGGCACCGCCTATGTCCCCGGCGCGCGCTTCTGCGATGAATGCGGCAAGGCCGTGAACGCCGCCGCAGCAGCCGCTCCGGCGCCCGCCACGCCGGCCAGGCCGGCTGGTGTGCAGCGGCGCCACCTCATCCTTGCCGGCGGTGCGCTGGCGGTGGTCATCGTGGCCGGTGGCGCCCTGGCGTGGCTGCTGGCGCCAGAGGCGGCCTCGGCCAGCAGTTTCAGCCGCGCCATCGATACCCACCTGGCGGCCGACGAGGCGGTGCGCGACAAGCTGCTGTGCCTCACCAACTTGCCGTACCAGAAGGAAGAGATCCGCGTGGCCTCGTACGACACTTCTACCCGGCAATGGCTCGATATTCTCGTGCGTAGCGGACTGTACAGCGCTCCCGTGGAGCAAAGCAGCGGTGGCTGGGTTGCGCAATCGCAATTTGTCTACGCGCTGGCTGCACCGGGCAAGGCGGCCTTGCGCGGCGACAAGCTGTGCGTGGCCAAGGGCGTGAAAGTGGCCAAGGTCAGCGGCTACGATCAGGTGCGCGACCTGGGCGCACAGCAAGTGGCGATGGCCAAGGCCACCCTGGCATTGACCGATGAGGCGGCATGGTTCGCCAAGTCGGCGGACCGCGCGCTGATCCTGCAACGCTTGCCGGATGGCGACCTGGAAGTGCGGTTGCCGCTGGCGCTGGTCGACAAGCAGTGGCAAGTCATCGACGAAGCGCAGATGAGCCAGGCGGCCATGACTGGTGTGATAGGCACAGCACCGGCCGGGCAGGGAGCGGGCATGCTGGACAAGCTGAAGAGCGCGTTCCGCTTTGGCGGCCACCCGGCGGTGGGGAAATGGCAGGCGACGATGGGCAATGTCCTGGAATTTACAAGTGACAGCGTGATCAATAACGGAACGTCGACCAAGGCCACCTTCACCACCAAGGGCAATACCGTGACGATCGCGCCGGAAGGCGGGGGCGAGGCGGCCATGGACATCATCGTCAGCGACGATGGCAGCACGGCGCAGATCAGCATGGGCGGCATGCGGGTGACGACCCTGCGGCGCATGCGCGATTAAGTCCTGATCCAGGCGGTGCAGCTTGCCGCCTTGTATCCTTCGCGGAGCCCGGCCATGCCGGGCTTTTTTACGCTTGTCATCCGGCGGCGCAGCGAATGATTTATCTTGACATCAAGATAGTTCGCGCCCACACTCGCTTTATCTTAATGTCGAGATAGTTGTATGGCCTCTTCCTCCGTCCGTCCCGCCTGGGGCGACATTCTGCTCACGGCGCTGGCGCCCCTGATCTGGGGTTCCACGTACATCGTCACGTCCGAACTGCTGCCGCCGGACCGGCCCTTCACGGCGGCCCTGATCCGCGTGCTGCCGGCCGGCTTGCTGTTGCTGCTGGTCATGCGGCGCCTGCCCGCGCGGCGCGACTGGATCCGCGTACTGCTCCTGTCCGCGCTGAATATCGGCGTGTTCCAGGCCCTGCTGTTCGTGGCCGCCTACCGCTTGCCTGGCGGCCTGGCGGCCGTGGTGGGGGCCATCCAGCCGCTGCTGGTGATGGGCCTGGCCTGGGGTGTGGAAGGGCGCCGTCCGGCCCGCCTGGCCTTGCTTGCCAGCGTGCTGGGCGTGGCCGGCATGGGCGTTTTATTGTTGTCGCCGCGCACGGTATGGGAACCCGTCGGCATCGCCGCCGCGCTGGGCGGCACGGCGTGCATGGCGGCCGGCACCTATCTGACGCGGCGCTGGAAGCCGGCCTTGCCCGTGCTGGCGCTGACGGGCTGGCAATTGCTGCTCGGCGGCCTGATGCTGGCGCCCGTCGCCTGGCTGGCCGACGCACCGCTGCCGGCCTTGTCGCTGCAGCAAGTATTGGCCTACGCTTACCTGTGCCTGGCCGGCGCCCTGCTGGCGTATGCGCTGTGGTTCCGCGGCATCGCCCGCCTGTCGCCCGTGGCCGTCTCCTCGTTGGGACTGCTCAGTCCCCTGATGGCCGTCGTGCTGGGCTGGGCCGTGCTGGGGCAGGCGATGACGGGCTGGTCGATGCTGGGCTTGCTGCTGGTACTGGCCAGCGTGCTGGCCGTGCAATGGGCCAGCGCCCGTCCCGCAATAAAGTCCTGACATCCGCGCATTTCCCCTCGGCAGGCTGATCGCATCAGCCTGCCCCTTTCCCTCTGGGCGCTGCCTTTTTGCTGCACCGCACATACAGTTTTGCTTGCACTGGTATGGGGCATTGAGGCACTATTCGCTTCGCGCAAACGTTTGCGCGCAACGAATTTCCTAAAAAGCATGCAGTACACGTGCTTGACCAACAACTCTGGAGACGCTCATGACATCCCGTATTCGCCTGAAAATGATTGCCGCCGCTGTCCTCGTGTGTGCCTTGCCCGCCGTGCCGGCGATGGCGCAGACGCCAGCCAAACCAAAGGTGGCATTGGTGATGAAGTCGCTCGCCAATGAATTTTTCCTGACCATGGAAAATGGCGCCAAGGCGCATCAGAAGGCCAATGCCGCCAAGTACGACTTGCTGTCGAACGGCATCAAGGATGAAACGGATACGTCGAGCCAGATCAAGCTGGTCGAGCAAATGATCGTTTCGCGCGTCAATGCGCTGGTGATCGCGCCGGCCGACTCGAAGGCGCTGGTGCCGGTGCTGAAAAAAGCCATCGACGCGGGCATCATCGTCGTCAATATCGACAACAAGCTCGACGCGGGCGCCCTGAAAGAGAAGGGCATTTCCGTGCCATTCGTCGGCCCGGACAACCGCAAGGGCGCCAAGGTGGTCGGCGATTACCTGGCCCAGCAGATCAAGAAGGGCGACCCCGTCGGCATCATCGAAGGCGTGTCCACCACCTACAACGCGCAGCAGCGTACCCTGGGCTTCCAGGACGCCATGAACGCGGCAGGCGCCAAGGTCGTCAGCGTGCAGTCGGGCCAGTGGGAAATTGCCCCGGCCAACACGGTGGCGGCCGCCATGCTGAACGCCAATCCGAATATCAAGGCTTTGCTGTGCGGTAACGACAACATGGCCATCGGCGCCATTTCCGCCATCAAGGCGGCCGGCAAGACGGGCAAAGTGCTCGTCGTCGGCTACGACAACATCAACGCCATCAAGCCGATGCTGGCCGATGGCCGCGTGCTGGCTACCGCCGACCAGTTCGGTTCGCAGCAAGCCGTGTTCGGCATCGAGACCGTGCTGAAAGCCCTGGCGCAGAAGAAGAAACAGGCCGAGCTTGGTGGCGTCATCGAAACCAAGGTCGAACTGGTCGCCAAGGGCGCCAAGTCCTGATCGTTTGATCCCGCCGGGGCCGGCGCCTGCGTACTCACCGAGTAGGCGGCGCCGGCCCCGCCGCCACTACCGCGGAGTTTTATCATGCCCACCGACATTTCACCGGCGCCAGCCGCCATCCCCTTGTTAACGCTCGACAACATTGGCAAGTCCTATGTCGGCCCCGTCCTCGGTGGCGTGGGCCTGCGCTTCGCCCCTGGCCAGGTGCTGGCGCTGACGGGAGAGAACGGCGCGGGCAAGAGCACGCTGTCGAAGATCATCTGCGGCCTGGAGCAAGCCACCACGGGCACGATGCTGCTTGACGGCAAGCCTTACCAGCCCGCCTCGCGCGGCGCCGCCGAAGCGCTGGGCATCCGCATGGTGATGCAGGAACTCAATCTGATTCCCACCCTGTCGATCGCGGAAAACCTGTACCTGAAAAACCTGCCGCAGCGTTTCGGTTTCATCGACCGTACGCGCCTGGAGCGCGACGCGCGCGAACAGATGGAGAAAGTGGGCCTGGGCGGCCTCGACCCGTGGACTTTGGTCGGCGAACTGGGCATCGGCCACCAGCAGATGATCGAGATCGCGCGCAATCTGATCGGCGCCTGCCGCCTGCTGGTGCTCGACGAGCCGACGGCCATGCTGACGCACCGCGAAGTGGAATTGCTGTTCCTGCAAATCGAACGCCTGAAAGCCGAAGGCGTGTGCATCATCTATATTTCCCACCGCCTGGAAGAACTCAAGCGCGTGGCCGACCGCATCGCCGTGCTGCGCGACGGCCAGCTCGTGTGCGACGACGATATCGCGGGCCACTCCGCCGCCGACCTGGTCAGCCTGATGGTGGGCCGCTCGGCCGACGATGCCGTCGACCTGAGCGGGCGCACCATCGGCGCGCCGCTGCTGCGCGTACGCGGCCTGGCGCGCGGCAAGGTCGTCAACCCGACCTCGTTTGACTTGCGCGCCGGCGAAATCCTCGGCATCGCCGGCCTGATCGGCTCGGGCCGCACGGAATTGCTGCGCCTGATCTTTGGCGCCGACCGCGCCGACGCGGGCGAGGTGTTCCTCGGCGACAGCGCGACGCCCGCCGCCTTGCACTCGCCGCAGGCAGCAGTGAAAGCCGGCATCGCCATGATCACGGAAGACCGCAAGGGCCAGGGCTTGTTGCTGCGCCAGTCGATTGCCGTCAACACGACCCTCGCGTCGCTCGATACCGTCAGCGGCGCCGGCTGGCTCAACGATACGGCCGAAGCGTCGGTGGCCGACGACTACATCCAACGCCTGGGCATCCGCTCGCGCAACAGCGCGCAAACGGTGGCCGAGCTGTCCGGCGGCAACCAGCAAAAGGTGGTGATCGCCCGCTGGCTGTACCGCGACTGCCCCGTGATGCTGTTCGACGAGCCCACGCGCGGCATCGATATCGGCGCCAAGTTTGATATTTATCAGGTGCTGGCCGAACAGGCGCGCCAGGGCAAGGGCCTCGTCATCGTTTCGAGCGACTTGCGCGAACTGATGCTGATTTGCGACCGCATCGCCGTCATGAGCGCGGGCAGCATCGTCGACACCTTCGAGCGCGGCGCCTGGAGCCAGGACGCCCTGCTGTCGGCCGCCTTCTCCGGCTATTTGACCCCCACTTCCACTCCAGCTGCGGCCTGATCGCCGGAAAGATTCCCATGACCACCAATTCCTCTCCTTCGTATCTGCAGCGCAGCCTGGCCGACCTGAAAAACTATGCGGGCCTGATCGGCGCCCTGGTCGCCATGTGCGTGCTGTTCTCGTTTGCCAGCGAAAACTTCTTTACCCTGGCGACCTTGAGCACCCTGTCGAACAACATCCCGACCCTGGTGGTGATGGCTGTCGGCATGACGTTCGTGCTGATCATCGGCGGCATCGATTTATCGGTCGGTTCCGTGATGGCCCTGGCCGCTTCCGTGCTGTCGCTGGCCGTCGTGCATTGGGGCTGGCCCGTGTGGAGCGCGGCCCTGCTGGGCATGTTCGTCGCGGCCCTGTGCGGCGCCACCACGGGCCTGATTTCCGTCGGCTGGCGCATTCCCTCGTTCATCGTGTCCCTGGGCGTGCTGGAAATGGCACGGGGCCTCGCGTACCAAGTGACGAACTCGCGCACGGAATACATCGGCAGCGCCGTTGACGGCATCAGTTCGCCGATCGCCTTCGGCCTGTCGCCCGCTTTCATCGCCTCGATCGCCATCGTTGTCATCGGCCACCTGGTGCTCACTCGCACGGTGCTGGGACGCCACTGGATCGGCATCGGCACGAATGAAGAAGCCGTGCGTTTGTCCGGCATCAATACGAAGCCGTCGAAAGTACTGGTGTTTGCCTTGATGGGCTTTCTCGCCGGCGTGGGCGCGCTGTTCCAGGTGTCGCGCCTGGAAGCGGCCGACCCGAACGGCGGCGTAGGCATGGAATTGCAAGTGATCGCCGCCGTCGTGATCGGCGGCACGAGCCTGATGGGTGGGCGCGGTTCCGTCATCAGCACCTTTATCGGCGTATTGATCATTTCCGTGCTGGAAGCGGGCCTGGCGCAAGTGGGCGTGTCCGAACCCGTGAAACGCATCGTCACGGGCCTGGTGATCGTCGCGGCCGTGGTGCTCGACACCTACCGCCGCCGCGGCGAACGCGCCTAAGCGCCACATCGCCCATGGCAACCATCAAACAAGTGGCGCAGGCGGCGGGGGTGTCGTTTACCACCGTCTCGCACGTCCTCAACAATACCCGCCCAGTCAGCGACGAGGCGCGCCGCGCCGTGCTGGCGGCGGCGGAGCAATTGCATTACGTGCCCAGCGCGCTGGCGCGTTCCTTGCGCAGCCGCAGCACGGGCACTATCGGCCTGATCATTCCGAATAATACGAACCCGTATTTCTCGGAAGTGGCGCGCGGCATCGAGGACAGTTGCTACGCGGCCGGCTACAGCGTGATCCTGTGCAATTCCGATGACGACCCCGTCAAGCAGCGCGACTATCTGAACGTGCTGCTGACCAAGCGCTGCGACGGCCTGATTCTGTCCGCGCTTGCCGACAGCGATGGCGAATTGCTGCGCAAGATGAAGGTGCCGGCCGTGCTGCTGGACCGCGCGCCCAGCGACCTGTCCATCGATGCCGTGGCCGTCGACAACCGCGCCGGCGGTGCCCTTGCCGCGCGCCATCTGCTGGAGCTGGGACGCCGGCGCCTCGCCTGCATCGCCGGTCCCCGCGAAGTGAGCATCTCGAATGAACGCATAGCCGGCATGCGCGGCACCATGGCGGAGGCGGGCGTGGCTCTGGCCGACGCCCTGTGCCGCCATGGCGATTTCACGAGCGCGGGCGGCTATGCGGCCACGCTGGACTTGCTGGCGCTGCCGCCAGGCCAGCGCCCCGACGCCTTGTTCTGCTGCAATGACTTGATGGCCTTCGGCGCCTTGCGCGCCGCCGCCGAGCGCGGGATTGCCGTGCCGGGCGAACTGGCCGTCGTCGGCTTCGACGATATCGACCTGGCCAGCTTCGTGCATCCGGCCTTGACCAGCGTGGCGCAAAATACGCGCGAGCTGGGCCGCATCACGGCCGCCTGCCTGCTGGCGCGCATTGCCGACCCCGCCCTGCCGCGCCAGCAGCGCAGCATTGCGCCCGCACTGCACGTGCGCGGCTCCAGCGTGGCTGCCGCTGTACCTTCTTCCGCACCTACTTCTTCACCTGCAACTGAACTGATGGGAATGACATCATGATCGTGGTTATCGGCAGCATCAATATGGACCTGGTCTTGCGCGTGCCGCGCATGCCCCTCCCCGGCGAAACCCTGACGGGCGGCGCCTTTCGAACCATTCCTGGCGGCAAGGGCGCCAACCAGGCCGTCGCCTGCGCGCGCCTGAGCGGCAAGGTGGCCGGTGCCCAGCAAGTGGCCATGATCGGCTGCGTGGGCGACGACGCGTTCGGCGCGACCCTGCGCGCGGCGCTCGTTGGCGACGGCATCATCGACAGCCACGTCACGACCTTGCCGGGCGTGGCGTCCGGCATCGCTTCCATCCTGGTGGACGACAACGGCCAGAACAGCATCGTGATCGCCGGCGGCGCCAACGATCTGCTCAGCCCTGCGCACATTGACGCGGCGCAAGGCTTGATCGAACAGGCGGATATTGTCGTGCTGCAGCTGGAAACGCCGATGGCTACCGTCGTGCACGCGATCAAGCTGGCCCGTTCGCTGGGCAAGACCGTGGTGCTGAACCCGGCCCCGGCCGCCAGCCTGCCGGAAGGCGTGCTGGAACTGGTTGACTACCTGATTCCGAATGAAATCGAAGCGGCCATGCTGGCCGGCGTCAGCCCGGAAGGCGCGGATGCCAAGGCGCTGGCCGCGGCGCTGCAAAAGCTGGGCAGCGACAACGTCATCATCACCCTGGGTTCCAAGGGCGTGCACGCGGCCCTGTACGGCGGCGACTTCACCTTCCCCGCCGAAGTGGTGAAAGCCGTCGACACGACGGCCGCCGGCGACACCTTCATCGGCGGCTTTGTGGCAGGCCTGGCATCCGGCATGGACGAGGCGGAAGCCATCCAGCAAGGCCAGCGCGCGGCTGCCTGGAGCGTCACCAAGCCCGGCGCGCAAACGTCGATCCCCCACTTGCACGAGCTGTTCTAACGACACCACGCCCATGAAAAAATCACCGCTGCTCAATATCGCACTGTCGCAACTGATCGCGTCGCTGGGCCATGGCGACATGCTCGTCATCGGCGACGCGGGCTTGCCGTCGCAACCGGGCGTGCCCCTGATCGACCTGGCCCTGACGCGCGGCATCCCCGGCTTCATCGATACCGTCAACACGGTATTAAGCGAAATGCAGGTGGAATACCATTTGCTCGCCAGCGAGTTGCCGCAGCATAATCCGGCCATGGCGGCGCAGGTGGCGGCCCTGGCTTTGCCCGATGCGCGCCAGGTGACGCACGACGAGTTCAAGCAATTGAGCAAGGGCGCGCGCGCCATCGTGCGCACGGGCGAGTGCAGTCCGTACGCCAACGTGATTTTGGTGGCCGGCGTCGTGTTCTAGCGCAAACAAACGCGAAATTGTTTGCCAAAAACATCAACGCTATTGTCCTCACTGAAATAATTATCCATCAGCAAAAGGGGCGGCTACAATAGCCTTACCCCTGCCAGCTCGGCAGCTTCCTGTGGTGTTCCGCCATGCCGATGAAAGCCCCCGACGCTTTCCGCTTTGTCTTGCCGCTCGCCGGCAGGCTGGCGCACGGCTGGCGCGGCTTTTTCCTCCTGCTGCTGTGCCTGGCCACACCAGCCCGGGCGCTGGAACCCGTTACCCTGCAACTCAATTTCACACACCAGTTCCAGTTTGCCGGCTATTATGCGGCCATCGAGCAAGGCTATTACCGCGAGGCGGGGCTGGAGGTCAAGCTGGTCGAAGGCGGTGGCGGACGGCTGGCCGAGGCGGCCGTGCTGGCGGGCCAGGCCGAGTATGGCGTGGGCAACAGCACCTTGTTGCTCAGCCGGCTGGCGGGCAAGCCCGTGGTGGTGCTGGCCGTGGTGTTCCAGCATTCGCCCAGCGTGCTGCTGATGCGCCAGCATGGCGGCGCGCCCGACGTGCGCAAGCTGGTGGGGGCGCCCGTCATGATCGGTGCGGCCACCGACGTGGCGCTTGCAGCCGATGAAGTGTCGCTGTTCCTGGCGAAAATGGGCGTCGCGCCGCAACAGATGCGCCACTTGCCGCCCAGCTACCGTATCGAGGATTTGATCGATGGCAAGGTCGATGCGATTGCCGCATATTCCACCAACGAACCGGATTACCTGGACCGGGCGGGCTTTTCCTATTACCAGTTTACGCCGCGCACGGCCGGCATCGATTTCTACGGCGACAACTTGTTTACCAGCGAGCACGAAATGCGCCGCCATCCCGAGCGTGTCAAAGCGTTCCGCGCGGCCAGCTTGCGCGGCTGGCAATATGCGATGGCGCACCGCGAGGAAATGGCGCGCGTGATCCTTGCCAAGTACAGCCAGCGCCACGACCGCGCGCACCTGCTGTACGAGGCGCAGCAGATGGAATTGCTGCTGCAGCCCGTGCTGGTGGAGCTTGGCTACATGAATCCCCAGCGCTGGCAGCACATCGCCGACACGTATGCCAGCATGGGCGTGCTGCCGCGCAATGCCACGGACAGCCGCGTCTACAAGGGGTTTTTGTACCGTGCCGTGCCAGGCGCCGACCTGGGCTGGCTGTACCTGTCGCTGGGCCTGGCGGGCAGCTTGCTGGCCGTGTCGGCCGCCTTTCACTTCAACAACCTGGCGCGCGAGCGCCGCCGCACGGAGGACACCATCCGCCAGGGAGAATTGCGCTTTCGCACCATGTTCGAGGAAGCGCCCATGGGCATCGCCCTGATCGATACCGTGAGCGGACAGTTTCTCGACATCAATCCGCGCTACCTGGCCATCAGCGGGCGCAGCCTGGAACACATGAAGCAAACGAGCTGGATGGAGATCAGCCATCCCGACGATGTGGCCGGCGAGCAAGAGCAGGTGGCGCAGTTGCTGGCGCGCAGTCTGCAGGGCTTTCGCCATGCCAAGCGCATCGTGCGGCCCGATGGCGGCGTGGTGTGGGTCGACGCGTCGGTGACGGCCATCGCCACGGCGCGTCACGGCGGCCCGCACCACCTGTGCATGCTGGAAGACGTGACGGACAAGCGGCAAACGGAAGCGCTGATCTGGCAGCAAGCCAATTTCGATACCCTGACGCAATTGCCGAACCGGCGCATGTTCCACGAACGCCTGCGCCAGGCGCTGGCCCAGGGGCGGCGCGATGCGAGCCGCGTGGCCATCCTGTTCATCGACCTCGACCACTTCAAGGAAGTCAACGACACGCTGGGCCACCACCAGGGCGATATCTTGCTGATCGAGGCGGCGCGGCGCATCCGCGTGGGCGTGCGCGAGACGGATACTGTAGCGCGCCTGGGTGGCGATGAATTCACGGTAATCCTGTCCGACCTTGATGATCTGCAGCAAGTTGACCGCATCGCGCGGCAGATACTCGACGGCTTGCTGGCGCCGTTTCTGCTGGGACAGGAGCAGGCGTTCGTCTCGGCCTCGATCGGCATCACCCTGTATCCGGACGACGCGGGCACGATCGAGGACTTGCTCAAGCAGGCGGACCAGGCCATGTATGTGTCGAAAGGGGCGGGGCGCAACCGCTACAGTTACTTTACGCCTGCCATGCAGGTGGCGGCCGTCAACCGCATGCGCATGGGGGCGGATTTGCGCACGGCCCTGCGCGAACAGCAGATGCAGCTGTATTACCAGCCCATCGTCGAGCTGCATAGCGGTAAGCTTGCCAAGGCGGAAGCCTTGCTGCGCTGGCACCATCCGCAGCGGGGTGTGGTCTGCCCGCCGGATTTCCTGGCGCTGGCCGAAAGCAGCGGCCTGATCGTGGAGATCGGCGACTGGGTGCTGCACACGGCGGCCGCGCAACTGCTGCACTGGCGCGCGCAGGGCCATGCCATCGGTTTGCCGGGGCTGCAACTGTGCCTGAACCAGTCGCCGCTGGAGCTGCAGCGCGAATTGGAGGCGCCCGGCACCTGGCTGCGCCAGCTGATGGCGCTCGATGTGCCGGCCTCGGCCATCGTGCTCGACATGCGCGAAGATGTACTTTTACCTAGCGGCAATAGCATGGCGCCCCGCCTGCAGCATTTGCGCGAAGCGGGCCTGCAGATCGCCCTCGACGACTTCGGCAGCGGCCATGCCTCGCTGACGCAGCTGCAGCAGTGCGGCATCGATTACCTGAAGCTCGATGGCGTGCTGGTGCGCAAGCTGGCGCCCGGTGCCAGCGAACTGGTGCTGTGCGAAGCCATCGTCACCATGGCCCACAAGCTGGGTTTGCAGGTCATTGCCGAAGGGGTGGAGACCGAAGAGCAGCGCGCGCGGCTGCTGGAGATCGGCTGCGATTTTGCGCAAGGCGAGCTGTTTGCGCCGCCGCTGACCATCGAAGCGTTCGATGCCCTGCTGCATGCGCAGCGGCCCTTGCACCCTTGAAACAGGCGTCGCCGGCCACCAGATCTGACGCAAGCCTGCGGGACAGGGCTCCCGGCTTGAACGGGCTTATACTCGACGGGCTGGCGCCTGCGCCTGGCTTTGCTGTCACCGGTACCTACACCGGGTGCGCAGGCAATATTTCTTCCATTCACTCAACTCGAGGTGACCTCATGGGCATTTTCAGCAATATCTACAACAAGATCTTCCACCATTCGTCCGACGCTGCCCCGGCAGCCACGCCGGCCGCCGCCACGACAGCACCTGCCGCAGCACCGGCGGCCGCACCTGCACCTGCTGCGCCAGCGGCTGCCGTGCCCGTGGTGGACGTGGAAGTGGTGCTGGTCGACCTGGCCAGCAAGAACGCGGAAAAACTCAATTGGCGCACGTCCATCGTCGACCTGATGAAACTGCTTCAACTCGACAGCAGCCTGGCTTCGCGCAAGGAACTGGCGCAAGAGCTGCATTTCACGGGTGACACCAATGATTCGGCCAGCATGAATATCTGGCTGCACCGCCAGGTGATGATCAAGCTGGCGGAAAACGGCGGCAAGGTACCGGACGAACTGAAGAACTAAACACCTGGCGGCGGCAGGGGTATCCACTGTCACCGCTATCCAATCCCGTGGGAACTGCCTATCATGGAGTTCCCATGGCGTCGTGATAGCTAAAACTAATTGAAACTATTGTGACAATCAATTTTGCATATGGAATAAAACCCCTTACACTAGGGTCTTACTGATTCACCACACGAGAGGAAATGACTATGTCGCTCATCAATACCCAAGTTAAACCATTCAAGGCAACCGCATTCCACAATGGCAAATTCGTCGACCTGACGGAAGCGTCGCTGAAAGGCAAGTGGTCGGTATTCGTGTTCTACCCAGCCGACTTCACCTTCGTTTGCCCAACCGAACTGGAAGATCTGGCCGATCACCACGCTGAATTCCAGAAGCTGGGCGTCGATGTCTACGGCATCTCGACCGATTCGCATTTCGCGCACAAAGCATGGCACGACACCTCGGACGCGATCAAGAAAGTGCAATACGCACTGATCGGCGACCCAACGGGTACCCTGTCGCGCAACTTCGAAGTCATGATCGAAGAAGAAGGCATGGCACTGCGCGGTACCTTCGTCATCAACCCGGACGGTTTCATCAAAGTACTGGAAGTGCATGACAACGGCATCGGCCGTGACGCATCGGAACTGTTGCGCAAAGTTAAGGCAGCTCAATACGTTGCCGCTCACCCAGGCGAAGTTTGCCCAGCCAAATGGACGGAAGGCGCAGCAACCCTGACCCCATCGCTGGACCTGGTTGGCAAGATCTAAGTCTCGATGCAGCACGTAGCAAACAAGTAGTTACCGCGATGCCGGACCGGGCGTCCGGCCCGGCATTCGCCTAAATATTTGTAAAGGAAGAAAAAATCATGTTAGATGCAACCCTCAAAACCCAACTGAAATCCTACCTGGAAAAAGTGGTGTATCCGCTTGAGCTGGTCGCCTCTCTCGATGACAGCGCAAAAGCCCGCGAGATGAAGGAATTGCTCCAGGAGATAGTCCTGTTGAGCGACAAGATCACGCTGGTCGAGCGCCTTGACGCTGGCGTACGGGCCCCGTCGTTCAGCATCAACCGTACCGGCTCCGACATCGGCGTGCGTTTCGCCGGTGTGCCGCTGGGCCACGAATTTACCTCGCTGGTGCTGGCGCTGCTGCAAGTGGGCGGCCACACCATCAAGTTCGACGACGCCGTGATCGAGCAGATCCGCAACCTCGACGGCGATTACGAGTTTGAAACGTTTATTTCGCTCTCCTGCCATAACTGCCCGGAAGTGGTGCAGGCATTGAATGCCATGGCCGTGATCAACCCGCGCATCAAGGTCACCACCATCGATGGCGGCGTGTTCCCGAAAGAAGTGGAAGCGCGCCAGATCATGGCCGTGCCGATGATGTTCCTGAATGGCGAACACTTTGGCCAGGGACGCACGAATGTCGAGGAAATCCTCGCCAAGCTCGACACCAACGCCGGTGCACGCCAGGCGGAAGCGCTGAACAAGAAAGACGTCTTTGATGTACTGATCGTCGGCGGCGGCCCTGCCGGCGCGGCAGCGGCCATCTACGCGGCCCGCAAAGGCATCAAGACGGGCGTGCTGGCCGAGCGTTTCGGCGGCCAGGTGCTCGACACCCTTGCCATCGAGAATTTTATTTCGGTCAAGGAAACGGATGGTCCGAAGTTCGCCATGGCGCTGGAACAGCACGTCAAGGAATACGAAGTCGACATCATGAACACCCAGCGCGCCGCGAAATTGACGCCAGGCAAGTTGGTGCAGATTGAAACGGCCAATGGCGCCATCTTGAAAGCCAAGACCGTCATCCTGGCCACCGGTGCCCGCTGGCGCGAAATCAACGTGCCGGGCGAGAAGGAATACCGCAACCACGGTGTCGCCTACTGCCCGCACTGCGATGGTCCGCTGTTCAAGGGCAAGCGCGTGGCCGTGATCGGCGGCGGCAACTCGGGCGTGGAAGCGGCGATCGACCTGGCCGGCCTGGTGAAGCACGTGACCCTGATCGAGTTCGGCGCGGAACTGCGCGCCGATGCGGTGCTGCAACGCAAGCTGCACAGCTTGCCTAACGTGACCGTGATCACGTCGGCGCAAACCACCGAAATCCACGGCGACGGCAAGATCGTCAATGGCCTGAGCTACACGGACCGGGTCAGCGGCGAGTCGAAAAAGGTCGAGCTGGAAGGCGTCTTCGTGCAAATCGGCCTGGTGCCGAACACGGAATGGCTGAAGGGCACGGTAGCGTTGTCGCGCCACGGCGAAATCGAAGTCGATGCACGCGGCCAGACCTCGGTCCCCGGCGTGTTTGCGGCCGGCGACGTCACCACGGTGCCGTACAAGCAGATCATCATCGCCACCGGCGAAGGCGCCAAGGCAGCTTTGTCCGCCTTTGACCACCTGATCCGCTCGGATGACGAGGAAGTGGTCGAAGAGTCTGCCGCCAAGGAAGCGCTGACGGCGTAACTATTAGCCGTATCAAGAAAAACCGGAACGCCGCAAGGTGGTTCCGGTTTTTTTATGGGCGCAGGAAATCAGCTACCCGCGTACAGGGGATTGCCGGCCACATACACTTGAATCCCATCGACGGGCATGTCCTTCGGCGCGATCTCGGCCAGGGCGAAGACGGTCTTGTTGTTGAAGGTTTGCACGTGCCACGTAAAACGCTGGCCGGCGCGCGCGATGGTGACGGTTTCGCCGTGCGTGACGTTGATGTGGCGCGTGTCGGGCTGCAGGTCGATGCTGCGCTGGGCGGCGGCGTGCGGGGCGCTGCTGCCATAGTCGGCGGGCGTGCCTGTCGGACCGGCCGCGATGGCCGAGGCGGCGAAGGCGGCGCACAAAATCGCCAGGGCGCTGCGGTGGGTGTTCAACATAGTAATCTCCAAGAATAAGCCTGGCGCGGTGAATAAGCGCGTCGTGTTATGGGTAATGGCTGCACCGGGATCGCCGGATTTTGCAACACGGCATCGTAAGCTGTCCTTGGTCGATCTGCAAAGCTGTATTTCCTGTCTATATTTCCACCGTGGCCGCCAGCGGCACGTCCGGCGCCAGGTGGCTGGTCAGCACGATGCACTGGCGCGCCAGACGGGCGGGATCGGCCAGGCGCGCGCGCAGGTGCAGCATGGCCGCCGCATCGAGGCCGTTGAACGGTTCATCGATCAGCAGCAGGCGCACGGGCAAGGCCAGGGCCAGCGCCAGTTGCAGTTTTTTATGCTGGCCCAGGGACAGGGCGTTGATGCTTTGCTGCAAGGTCGACGTCATGGCAAACGCGCTCAGCTCGTCGTTCAGCAGGGACTGGTCGCTGCCCGGATACAGGGCCAGGTGCAGGTCGAGAAATTCGTGCACTTGCAGCCAGGGCAGGGCGGGGGCGTCGCCGCCGCAATAGAACGCTTGCGCGCGGTAGGCCAGCGGCATGAAGCCGCTGTCGATACCGTCCAGGCGGATGGCGCCGCGCGCGGGCAGCAGGGCGCCGCCTGCCAGCTTCAGCAAGGTCGTCTTGCCGGCCCCGTTCGCGCCGCGCAGCCAGGTGATGCCGGGGCCGAATTGCAGATTGCAGCCCTGGAAGACGCTGTGCGTGGGGAAGTGGAAATCGAGGTGTTCGATCTGCAGGGTGGGGGACGACAGGTTCAATTCCATAATTCGCTTCCGATGGCGCTCAAGGCAAGGATGGACAGGACGACGAGGGCGACTCGGCCACGCGCCGTGAGGCGGGGCAGGCCGACGATGGCCAGCAGGGCCAGGCTGGCGGTGATGGCGTACACGCTGGTGACGCGCTGCCGCAAGGCGGCGGGATCGGTGGCGTACAGCAAGACGGCGCCTGCCAGTAGCACGGCAAACGGCGGCAGCAGGCTGGCCGTGCAGGTCAGGCGCGTCAAGGCCGTGCTGGCCATGGGCCAGGCGTTCAGCGTGGGGCGCAGCACGGCGATCTGCTCGCGCACGGCCTTGTCGCCCCGGTCCGTCAGAATGACCAGGCTGGCGCTGGCCAGCAAACCGAGCAGTGGCGCAGGCACGAGCGGTGCGCGCAGCAGCCAGGCCAGCATGCTGGCGCCAGCCGTGGCCAGCAGCACGCTTTGCTGCAGGCCGATCACATTGTCATTGCGCCAGAACGGCAGCCAGAACAGCTGGCGCCACAGGAACCCGGTGCGCCAGCGGGGCCGTTGCGGCACATACGCGGTCATCGTTGGCGGGCGCGCCTTTGCTGCGGGCCGCGGCGCGCGCAGGCGCTGCGCCACGATGAGCGTTGTCAACAGCCAGGCCAGCAGCCAGACGATAAGGGTGGCGGCCATGCCGGGCGCGGCAATCGGGCGCAGCCAGGGAGGCGATTGCGCCAGCCAGATGCTGGCCGAGACGGCATAGGCGATTCCCAGCGGCAGCATCAGCAGGCCGGCCACGGCGACATCCGCTTGCCAGCGCAGGCGGCGCGGCAAGGGCAGCTGGCGCAGCCAGGCGGCGAGGGGGGCCGGCAACAATCGCTTGCGCAACAGCCAGGCGGGCAGGCATGTGAGCAAGGCTTGCCCGCCCAGCAGGGCAAGGGCGGCGGGCCAGGGCAGGCCCACGGCGAGAAAACCGGGCAAGGCGATGACGCTGAGCAAGCCCAGCAAGACGGGGCCGGCCAGGAAAAAGAAGATTTCCATGGAACTGGTCAGGCTGGCGGCAAATTGCAGCAAAGCATGATGGGCCAGGCGCAGCCGCAGAGCGATATAGGGATGAGTACTACGGGGCAAGCGCATCGAGGCAGGAGCGGCAGAGTCAGCAGGAGCGCTGATTCTAGAGCATTTGCGGTCCCAGAATGGGAAAAGCCCTTCGGTTCCGGGAACCAAAGGGCTTTTCTTTTATTGGCGGAGCGGACGGGACTCGAACCCGCGACCCCCGACGTGACAGGCCGGTATTCTAACCAACTGAACTACCACTCCAAGCTCGTATGATCTGTGTTGCTGATCCATGAAGCACTGGATAATTTTCTGTTTGGTGGTGGGTGCTGAGAGGCTCGAACTCCCGACCTACGCCTTGTAAGGGCGCCGCTCTACCAACTGAGCTAAGCACCCGCATACCCAGAAAACTATCCCGACGTTTGTCACCACGTCTGGAAGAGGCACTATTATAGGGGGCGCTTTCCCCCTTGTGCAACTATTCTTATGGGATAAAAGCATTTTTTTGCTGAAAAACGCAAAAATATTCGGGGCGAGGGAGGGCTGGCGTTTTTTCTGCTTCTGAAATGGGAAAAGCCCTTCGGTTCTGGGAACCAAAGGGCTTTTCTTTTATTGGCGGAGCGGACGGGACTCGAACCCGCGACCCCCGACGTGACAGGCCGGTATTCTAACCAACTGAACTACCACTCCAAGCTCGTATGATCTGTATTGCTGATCCATGAAGCACTGGACAGTTTTCTGATTTGGTGGGTGCTGAGAGGCTCGAACTCCCGACCTACGCCTTGTAAGGGCGCCGCTCTACCAACTGAGCTAAGCACCCGTTGCTTGTCTCAGAAAACCATCCCGACGTTTGTCACCACGTCTGGAAGAGGCGCTATTATAGGACGGGCGAAATCCTTCTGCAAGCGCTTTTTTTCACTTTACTCTGTAATACCCCATTGCGACAGCATCCACGCCATATTGAACGCATTCTCGGCGATGGCGTTATAGCGGCCAGAGGCGCCGCCGTGGCCGGCGCCCATATTCGTTTTCAGCAGCAGGGGATTGCCATCCGTTTTGTACGCGCGCAGCTTGGCCACATACTTGGCCGGTTCCCAGTACATGACCTGGCTGTCGTTGAGGCCCGTGGTCACCAGCATGGCGGGGTAATTCTTGCGCGCAATGTTGTCGTACGGCGAGTAGCTGAGCATGTAGTCGTAGGCCGCCTTCTGGTTCGGGTCGCCCCATTCCAGGTACTCGCCCGTCGTCAGCGGCAGGCTGGCGTCCATCATGGTGTTCATCACGTCGACGAACGGCACGGCCGCGTGCACGGCGTGGAACAGGTCCGGGCGCATGTTGACGACGGCGCCCATCAGCAAGCCGCCCGCGCTGCCGCCCTGGATGATCAGGCGGTTCGGGCTGGTCCATTTTTCGCGCACCAGGTAGTCGGCGCTGTCGATGAAGTCATTGAAGGTGTTTTTCTTCTTCATCAGCATGCCGTCTTCATGCCAGGCTTCGCCCATGTCGGTGCCGCCGCGGATATGCGCCTGCGCATAGATGACGCCACGGTCCAGCAGGCTGATGCGGCTGATGGCAAAACTGGCTTCCGTGGAAATGCCATACGAACCATACGAGTACAGCAGCAGCGGCGCGGAACCGTCGAGCTTGACGCCTTTCTTGTAGACGATCCACAGCGGTACTTGCACGCCATCGCGCGCCTTCACCCACAGGCGCTGCGTGGTGTAGCGGCTGCCGTCAAAGCCGCCGACGATTTCCTGCTGCTTCAGCACCGTGCGCTTGCCGTCTTGCATGCTGACGTCGATGATGGTGGGCGGCGTGACGGGCGACTGGTAGGACATGCGAAATTGCGTGGAGGAAAATTCCGGCGTACCGACGGAGGTCGCCAGGTAGACGGGGTCGTCGAACTGCACCGTTTTCCAGTTTTTATGCGCGAAATCAAGGATGCGCGCGCGGTTCAGGGCACGGGCCTTTTCCATCACCACCAGGTAGCCCTGGAAGACGTCGATGGACTGGATCACGGCATCCTTGTTGTGCGGCACGACGGTCTTCCAGTTCTTCGGCTGCGGCGCGGACAGCGGCGCGCTGACGACACGGAAATTCTTCGCCTCCTTGTTGGTCAGAATATACAGCTGGCCATCGCGGTGCTCGATGCCGTAGCGGTGGCCTTTTTCACGTTTCAGCACGGATTGAAAGGTGCCTTGCGGCGTGCTCGTTGGCAGCAGCAGCACTTCGCTCGTATCCGTGCTGCGCGCGGTGAGCACAAAGTAGCGATGGTCGCGCGTGCGGCTCACGCCGATGGCGAACTGTTCCACTGGCTCGTGGTAGACCTGCTGCAAGGTGCCGCCCAGCGGCAGGCGGAACAATCGGTCCGCGCGCTTGGTGGTGGCGTCTTCCTGCGTCAGCATCAGGGTGGCATTGTCCGCCGCCCAGGCCAGGGACGTGACTCGAGGCATGGTATCGCCCAGCAACTTGCCCGTCTTCAAGTCCTTGACATGCAGCTCGTACTGGCGGAAACCCGTCGTGTCGGTGGTGTAGGCCAGCAACTGTTCATTCGGGCTGATGCTGAATGCGCGCACGGCAAAGAACTTCTGGCCTTCGGCCAATTGATTCTGGTCCAGCAAGATTTCCTCAGCCGCCTGCGCATCGTAGGCGCCGTTCGTGCCGACGGGGCGGCGGCAGTGAATCGGATATTGTTTGCCCGCTTCCGTGCGCGTGTAATAGTAGAAATTGCCCTGGCGCGCAGGCACGGACAGGTCCACTTCCTGCATGCGGCCCTTGACCTCCGCAGTCACCTTGTCGGCCAGCGGCTGGATCGGGGCCGTGACGGCGGCCGTGTAGGCGTTTTCCGCATTCAGGTAATCGATCACGGCAGGATCGGTTTTCTTTTGCAGCCAGCGGTAGTCGTCCGTGACGACCGTGCCGTGGCGCGTTTCCTGCCACGCCGTCCTGGCGGCGACAGGCGCGGTGGCGAGGGGGCTGGTGTCGGCCAGCGCGGATGGCGCCAGTGTGGACAGCAGCAGGGCCGGCAGGATGGATAACCAGGCGGACCGGCGGCGCGAAGCGTGATGGGCGATGGACAAGGCGATTCCCTTTCATAGTTGTGTCAGGATTGTAATCTTGCTATTGAGAAAAGCAACCGCCGTGCTTGTGCGTTTCAACTTGCATCCACGGACATTTCCAGCGATACTGTATATAACTACAGTATTCGACAGCATCCCGCCGCGAGGTGCCCTTGACCACATCTGCCCTTACATTGCCTGAAACCCGCCGCTGGATTGCCCACCTGGACATGGATGCCTTCTTTGCCTCCGTGGAACTATTAAAATATCCGGAACTGCGCGGCGAAGCCGTCGTCATCGGCGGCGGGCGCTTGCAGCAGCCCGTGCTGCAGGAAGACGGCACGCGGCAGTTTGCGCGCATGCGCGATTATGTGGGGCGCGGCGTCGTTACCACGTCGACCTATGCGGCGCGCGCGTTTGGCGTGTTTTCCGCCATGGGCATCATGAAGGCGGCCAAGCTGGCGCCCGACAGCATCCTGTTGCCGGCCGACTTCGAGGCTTACCGCGAGTATTCGGCGCGCTTCAAGCAGGCCGTGGCCCAGCTGTGCCCCATCATCCAGAACGTGGGCATCGATGAAATCTATGTCGACCTGACGGAGTATGGCGAGCAGGCGCCGGCCATGGCGGCGCGCCTGAAGGCGGCCGTGTTCGAGGCGACGGGCCTGTCGTGCTCGATCGGCCTGGCGCCCAACAAGTTGCTGGCGAAAATCTGTTCCGATCTGGAAAAACCGGACGGGCTCACCATTTTGCAGCCCGAGGATATCGAAGCGCGCGTGTGGCCCTTGCCGGCGAAAAAAATCAATGGCATCGGCCCGAAGGCGACAGCCAAGCTGGAGGCCCTGGGCATAGTCACCATCGGCGAGCTGGCACGGGCCGACATGGCCATGCTGCGCACGCAGTTTGGCGACTTGTACACGGGCTGGCTGCGCCAGGCGGCGCTGGGCATCGATGACCGGCCTGTGCAGACGAGCCGGGAAACCAAGTCCGTCAGCCGCGAAACGACGTTCGAGCGCGACTTGCAGGTGGTGCGCGACCGCGCCACCCTGTCGGAAAAGCTGGAAAGCCTGTGCACGCGCGTGGCCGGTGACCTCGACAAGCAGTCGCTGGCGGGGCGCACGGTGGGCATCAAGCTGCGCTTCGAGGATTTCAGCACCGTCACGCGCGACATCACCTTGCCCAGCGCCACGGCGGACGCGGCCGCCATCCTGCGCGCCAGCCGCGATTGCTTGCGGCGCGTGCCATTTGAAAAGAAAATCCGCCTGCTGGGCGTGCGTATCTCGACCTTGTCCGATCCGGCCATCGTGACGCGGCAGGCGCCGGCCCAGGCGGAGCTGTTTCCCGCCCTGTAGCGGCATTCCCCATGCATCAACAACACCGCGCCAGTCCGCGCTTTTGACGGCATTCCCGTGTCGAAAGTGTAGAATGGCGTTCCCCTGGCACTACTGAAACAAACGGAAGACAAAAACTATGTGGTTCAAGAATCTTCAGATTTACCGCCTGCCCGCACCATGGGCCTATACGCCAGAACAACTGGAAGAGGCCTTGTCCTCGAACAAATTTACGCCGGCGACCAGCATGGATCTGATGCGCCAGGGCTGGGATACGCCACGCCCGAACGGCGGCCTGGTCCATGTGGTCAACAAGCAGATGCTGATCTTGCTGGGCACGGAAAAGAAACTGCTGCCAGCGACCGTCATCAATCAGGTGGCCAAGGCCCGCGCTGCCGAGATGGAAGAAGCACAAGGCTTTGCCCCAGGCAAGAAAGCCATGAAGGAATTGAAGGAGCGCGTGGCCGACGAGTTGCTGCCGCGCGCCTTCAGCATCCGCAGCAACGTCTGGACGTGGATCGACCCCGTCAATGGCTGGCTGGTGGTCGATGCCGCCAGTCCGGCAAAGGCCGATGAAGTCATCAAGCTGCTGTTGAAAGCCGTCGACAAATTGCCGCTGGAAAGCCTGCGCGTGCAGCGCTCGCCCGTGGCGGTGATGACGGAATGGCTACAGGCCGACGATGCGCCTGCCGGCTTCACGGTCGACATGGATACGGAATTGCGCGCCACGGGCGAAAGCAAGGCCACCGTGCGCTACGTGCGCCACACCCTGGAAGCGGACGACGTGCGCCGCCACATCGCGGCCGGCAAGCAGTGCACGCGCCTGGCGATGACGTGGAACGACAAGATTTCGTTCGTGCTGACGGAATCGCTGGCCATCAAGAGCGTCAAGCCGCTGGACGTGATCAAGGAAACGGAATCGAGCACGAAGAACGACGAAGAACGTTTCGACGGCGACGTGATGCTGATGACGGGCGAATTGAGCAAGCTGATGGCCGACGTGGTCGAGGCATTGGGCGGCGAAGCGACGGCGTAACAGCAGCCATGCTGCTACAAAAAAAGGAGCTGCGGCTCCTTTTTTTTCGCCTGTGCAATATGTTGCAACATAAAAAAAGCGCCTTGCACGGTGAGGTGTAAGGCGCTTTCAGGACAATCTAATTTAAGACATCAAATTAGAACTTGTAGCTACCGGTGAAGTAGAACGAACGCATCATTGGATCGGCGTAGCGTGGATCGAAGCCAACCTGGTGGCCCGACGAAGCGCGTAGCGACAGAGGCGGTTCACGGTCAAACAGGTTCTTGATACCAGCGCGCAGCGTCACAGCCGAGTTGAAGGCATAGCGGCCTTGCAGATCGACGGTGGTGTACGAAGGAACTTCCAGACGGATCGTTTCCAGTTTCCTGGTATCGACGTTCAGTACCGAAGCGGCTGCATCGGTGTAGCCGTTACGATAGCTGACAACCATGGTGCTGGTCAGTTTGCCGGTTTCCAGGCTCATGTTCAGCTTGACCAGGTTACGGAACGTGACTGCATCGGTGATGCCGAAGTAGTTCATGTTGGTCGTCCACTGATTCTTGGTGCCTGGCACGGTGTAGTCAGCCTTGAGCATGTGGGTGCCGCTCAGGTTGGCCGTCAGGTTACCGAAATCAAAGCGATGACGCGCCGTCATGTCCCAGTCGATACCGCGGTTATGCGTCTGGCCGATGTTCATCGACAGCGATTTGAAGGCGAAGTAAGGCAGGCCGGTCGATGGCTCGATGTAGGTACCGAACAGGTCTTTGTACAGCGTTGGATTGCCGAAGGCCTGGGTTTCGCTGACGGCCGAGACCGCGTCGGTGATCTTCACGTCCCACAGGTCGGCGCCGAACGAGAATGCCGAGCTAGGTTCGATACGGAAACCGACGGTGTATTGCTTCGATTTTTCCGGTTTCAGGTTTTCGTTACCACCAGCCAATTGGTTGTACTGGGTTGCTGCTGGACGGCACATGGCGTCGCCTGGGAACGGGCAGTTCCATGGTTTTGCCGTGAAGCCGTTGTTGACCAGCGGCTGGCCGATGTCCAGCATGCTCGGTGCCTTGAAGCCCGTGCCGTACGAACCGCGCAGCAGTACTTGCTGCACTGGCTGCCAGCGTGCCGTCACTTTGTAGGTGCTGGCGCTTTGGTCTTTACCGATGGACTTGTTCACCACACCGTTGTCGATCTTGGTGATGGTGTCGTAACGGCCAGCCAGGCTCACTTCCACCGTTTTGGTGACAGGTGCCAGCAACTCGGCGAACACGCCGTAGGTCTCGCGGCTCAGGTCGTAACGTGGCGAGGTGTTGAAGTTGTAGATCGTGCTGGTGCTGGCACCGGCGCTTGGCGATTGCTCGTACTTGTATTCGCGGTAGTCGCCGCCGATACCGATATTGGCCTTGCCGCCTGGCAGGGTGAACAGTTCGCGCGAGCCGTGCGCATCGATACCGCGCATGGTGGTCGATGCCGTACGGATCGAACCGTTGAATTGCGAATCGTTGATCAGCTTTTGCAGTTCTGGCGATGCGTTACCGGCTGGCAAGAATGGGTTGAACTGCGGATTGCTCTGCATCTTGACGAAGTCGGCGTTCTTGGCATAGCCGCCCACGTAGCGCTCGTCGATCGCGTTTTGCGACCAGGTCAGGGCCGATTCCACGTTCCATTCGCCGACTTCGCCTTCCACGCCGACGACGAAATGCTTGGTGTCGGTGATGGTGTTGCTGGCGCGGGTGCCCCAGTCGACCATGCGGTAGTTGGCGGTAACGGATTTCACGTCGTCATGCTGTGCTTGTGTCAGGCCTGGGCGCACGTACTGGTTGTACAGTGCGCTGTTCTTGGCGATGCTGATCGGTACCGGGTTGGCGGCGATACGTGCCGTCAGGTCAAAGCGCGACAGGGCCACTTCGGCAAACGCATTCAGGTTGTCCGTCAGTTTGTAGGTACCGCGGGCGAACAGGCTGTCGCGTTTCGATTCTGGAACGATTTCAACCGTCGAGCCGCCATCGAAACCGCAAGCCTTGCTATTGGTTGCCGTGACGTAGTTGGTCGGACCGCAATCGTTGCGGGGGCCACTGGCTGCCAGGTACGGATTGAACATGATCGGTTGCGTCGCGCTATTGTTGAACGCAACGGTGGCATTCGCTGGCGCGGTCGAGGTGCTGGTACGGTCGTAGATGTAGTTCTTGCCGCCATAGCTGACAGGAATGAACGACGAACGGGCGAACGAACGGTCCGTTGCGCGCAGTTTCGACTGCTCATCGTGGCGGTACGATACCAGCACGTTGAAACGGTCTTCGTCAAGATCGCCGAAGCCGTAGGTGACGTTGGTGTTCCAGGCGTTGCCGCCTTTATTTTCCGGGCCGCCATAGGTGGCTTCCAGAGTGCCGCCTTGGACATTTTTCTTCAGAATGAAGTTGATCACGCCGGCAATAGCGTCCGAGCCGTACAGTGCCGAAGCGCCGTCGGTCAGGATTTCGACGCGCTCAACCGCGCTCATTGGAATGGCGTTCAGGTTGACGGAGGTGCCCGAGCCTTGTGGCGCGATGCGGCGGCCGTTCAACAGGACCAGGGTGTAGCTTTCGCCGATGTCATGGATCGACGCGCTGGTGCGGCCGCCCGAGTTGGAACCGGCAGCCACGGCGCCGATGGTGAAACCTTGCATGGCTGGCAGGCTTTGTACCAGGTCAGCCACGGTGGTGGCGCCGGTACGGGCGATCGCTTCTTGCGTCAGGCGCTGCACTGGCAGTGCGCCTTCGACGGCGATACGTTTGATACTCGAACCGGTAATTTCAACTTTTTGAATTGCTTCGTCCGCCATGGATTGGCCAGAGAACAAGACACTACCTGCCAGGACGGTCAGGGCCAGACGTACGCTGCGCACGCCAATTTTTTCTTTAAATGCCATTATAACAATTACTCCGTAGTAGTTTTAATAACGACAAGCAGTACACGAGCACCGCTCAAGCCATCGGATGGATGGCCAGCGGAGGCGTGTACGGTAGGCGGAACCACGTCTGGGGGAGGTGGAAGACTACTTAGCGCAATATTGTTATAAATGCACTTCTTACTTGTCGAGGCAAACATTATGTCGTCTCAGCAAGAAAAAATGCACCTCAACCGTGTCGGATTTGGCAATAAATTGTGGATACAGAAGAATATTTAATTTAACTGTTAAATTGCAGTTTTATATTTATATATATCGTCGTTTTTAAAAATGATCAATGGTGTTTTTTTACAACATAAAATTATTCTATTGGCAATTCGATGTTTTACCTACAATAATTCGAGAAAAACTATTGCTTTGCAGAATTTATGAAAGGTAAAAAAATGTAAAAAAAGCCCGTTAAAACGGGCTGGTCGAATTGTGACAGAGTGTCAGTCAGACCGTGTGCCGGTCCGCTTGCCGCGCCCCGTCTGCCAAAGGCTTACAAGGGCTGGAATACGCCGGCGGCGCGGTTCTTTTGCACATTGTCCCAGGCGAAGATCTGGCCATTCATGGCCACATATACGCCGGCTGGCAAGGTTTGCGCCACACCGCAGGCAAAGCCCAGGTTGAACAAGGCATCGGAGTTGTCGATTTCGTAGGGAATCATGGCGCCCGTCAAGATCACCGTTTGCTGCAGGTTCGCCGCGCCCAGCACTTGCGCCGTTTCGCGCATGGTGTCGGTGCCGTGGATGATGACGATGGCTTTTTCCTGTGCCGCGCGGCACGAGGCCAGCACGCGCTGGCGGTCCGCATCCTGCATGTCGAGCGAATCGAGCAGGGGCAGTTGCTCCAGCGCCACGGGCGCCGTCATGCGCGCACGGGCAATCGCTGCCGGCAAATGACTGTCGGAAAAGCCCAGGGTACCGTTCAATTCGTTGTAGTGTTTGTCGAAAGTGCCGCCAGTGGCGAGTATGCGCAAAGTCATGATGTGGTCACGATGTCAGTGGAGAATGACGCGCATGATAGCGTGGATTGGCACCGTTGCGTGAATGCCGCCGCAGATGGGGCAGCGTGCCTGCCGCCCTGCTGCCGCGCCGCATCTGGAAAATTTGGCCATCTGTGAGTACACTGGTTTCTTTGTTTGCCTGCCACCCCGACTCCGTATGAAAGCGCTCGCTCCCGGCACCGTCATTTTTCACCGCCACCGCGGTTACGGGGTGATTACGTCCGTCAATTTGCTGACGGGCTGGATCGCCGCCCGTTTCGGTAGCGAAGCGCGGACCCTGGACCTGAACCTGTCGACCGACGACGTGCAATTCGCCGATGGCGAAGCGATCCTGTTTCGCCGCGCGCCGCCGGACCGCATGCCGCACGCGCGCCTGATGGCCATGGTGCGCGAGCTGCACCAGGCCGGCTATCAAAAACTGTATCTGTATTCCTGGCCCAAGCCGTCCGGCCTGCACTGGCGCTGGCATTTGTTTGCGGGGCCGCGCGACTGGATGCAGCGGCCCTGGCGCGAAGGCTGGTACGGCTCGGGCGCCGATTACAACGTCAACCCCGTGATGGGCTGGGGTGATACGCCCGGCGCCACCACTGGCGAGCTGATCGATGCCCTGGCCCGTTTCGATCCGCAAGGCCTGGCGCAGGCGCTGGGGCGCGACGACGACCATAGCGACTGGTTTGGCCGCGTTTGCGATGCTTTATTGCCTAATTACATGTACAGCCTGGACATGCAGCGCACGCCAGGCGAGCCCTTGCAAGACATGCCGCCCGTGCCGGTCGTCGCCGTGCGCGCCGGCGTGGCGCCGTACAGTGGGCCGGACATCGCCTGGCCGCCCGGCTGGGCCGGCCTGTGGCGCGGCCGGCACGTGTTGCCCGCGCCCGCCATCCGCATCACGGGCGAGCCCGATTTGTTGAAGGGCTTTCAGCGCTCCTGAGGGGCTTGCCGCGCGTGTTGCAATGCCTCGGGATTGAGCAGGCGCGTGCATTGACCCTGCGTAAAATCGACGATGTTTTGCAAGGCGTAGCGGAAATACAGCTCATAGCTGTCACGCTCGACGTAGCCCAGGTGTGGCGTGGCCAGCACGTTCGGCAGCAGCAGCAATGGCGAGCCTGGCGGCAGCGGCTCGTCCGTGAACACGTCCAGCGCCGCGGCGCCCGGGCGTCCCTGCGGCAGTGCCGCTTCCAGTGCCCCATCGGCGACCAGTTCGGCGCGGCTGGTGTTGACGAACAGGGAAGTCGGTTTCATGCGCGCCAGGTCCTCGTTTGTGACCAGGCCGCGCGTCCTGTCGGACAGGCGCAGGTGCAAGCTCAGCACGTCAGCCTGCTCAAAGAAGGCCTCGCGCGATGTCGCCGCCGTATCGCCTGCCGCCACGGCTGCCGCGCGGCTCGCTTCGCTGCCCCACACGAGGATGGTCATGCCGAAGGCGCGGCCATAGCCGGCGATCAATTGACCGATCTTGCCGTAGCCCCAGATGGCCAGGGTGCGCCCTTTCAATACCGTGCCGAGCGTGTTGCGCGCCGGCTCGATGGATGACGTTTGCCACAGCCCTTCCTGTAAATGTTGCGCGTACGGCACGATCTTGCGCTGCGCCGCCATGATCAGCGCCCACGTCAGTTCGGCCGGCGCCGTGGGCGAGCCGATGCCTTCCGCGATGGCAATGCCCAGCTCGGTGGCGGCCGGTACATCGATGTGTCCGCTGACCTTGCCCGTTTGCGAAATCAGTTTCAAATTCGGCAGTTTCGACAGCAAGGCCCGGTTGAAACTGCTGCGCTCACGGATCAGCACCAGCGCATCGAACGGCGCCAGACGGATCGCCAGCTGGCCCAGGCCCCGCGCCGTATTGCTGAACACTTTGACCTCATGGCCATCGAGTAACTGGAAACAATCGAGGCTGCGCACGGCATCCTGGTAATCATCAAGTATGGCAATTTTCATGGTGGATGGCCGATTTTAGTGAGGATTTGGTAGGGAAATAACAGGATACGGGAAATGCTGAATAGCCTACTACATTAGTCAAGCTATTCTCCTACATTTTTGCGAGAATAGCTGTTTGGCGGGTGTACAATCGCCGGCACTTTTGAAGCTTCCTGATTATAGTTATAGCGCAAACTGTTCTTGCAGCCTGGGAGCATGATCCAGGTAAATGCCGCTGGCGCGAACGCCGCGGCTGACACGACACCAGAGCCCTGCCCGCGTGAACACGCCGCCCGCAGTGAGCCGCAGCCACCTCTCAACGATGCTGCCTGTCTTGCAGAACGACCAGAATTTCTTTTATTGGTATTGGAGGTAATATGAATCAGCCCGTCATGGGTGGCGTCGCCGCACTCAACGTCCCAGCTTATATTAAACAACAGAAACTGATCAACTGGGTGGCCGACATTGCTGCGCTGACCAAGCCAGAGCGCATCTACTGGTGCGATGGTTCGCAAGAAGAGTACGAGCGCCTGTGCGCCGAAATGGTTGCCAGTGGCACCATGAAAAAACTGAATGCGCAAAAGCGCCCGAATTCCTACCTGGCCTGCTCCGACCCGAGCGACGTGGCCCGCGTCGAAGACCGCACGTATATCTGCTCGGCAACGAAAGAAGCGGCCGGCCCGACGAACAACTGGACCGAACCAGGCGAAATGCGCCATACCTTGAACGGCCTGTTCGACGGCTGCATGCGCGGCCGCACCATGTACGTCGTGCCATTCTCGATGGGCCCGCTGGGCTCGCCAATCGCGCACATCGGCGTGGAACTGTCCGATTCGCCTTATGTCGCCGTCAACATGAAGATCATGACCCGCATGGGCCGTGCCGTGTATGACGTGCTGGGCACCGATGGCGCATTCGTGCCATGCGTGCACAGCGTGGGCGCACCGCTGGCCGCCGGCCAGGCCGACGTGAAATGGCCGTGCAACAGCACCAAGTACATCGTGCATTTCCCGGAAACGCGTGAAATCTGGTCCTTCGGTTCGGGCTACGGCGGCAACGCCTTGCTGGGCAAGAAATGCTTCGCCCTGCGCATCGCCTCGAACATGGGTTACCAGGAAGCGCAATCGGCCGATAACAACCCGGGCTGGCTGGCCGAACACATGCTGATCCTCGGCGTGGAATCGCCGGAAGGCAAGAAGCATTACGTGGCAGCAGCCTTCCCGTCCGCTTGCGGCAAGACCAACTTCGCCATGCTGATCCCGCCGGCAAGTTTTAACGGCTGGAAAGTGACCACCATCGGCGACGATATCGCCTGGATCAAGCCGGGCGCCGATGGCCGCCTGTACGCCATCAACCCGGAAGCGGGCTACTTTGGCGTGGCGCCGGGCACCAACGAAAAAACCAATTACAACTGCATGGCGTCCATGCGCGACAACACGATTTTCACCAACGTGGCGCTGACGGACGATGGCGACGTCTGGTGGGAAGGCTTGACGAAAGAAGCACCAAGCCACCTGATCGACTGGCAAGGCAAGGACTGGACGCCAGCGTCCGGCACCAAGGCCGCGCACCCGAACGCGCGCTTCACGGTTGCGGCAACGCAAAACCCCGTGATCGACGCAGCCTGGGACGATCCGGCCGGCGTGCCGATCTCGGCCTTCATCTTCGGCGGCCGCCGCTCGACCACCGTGCCGCTGGTCACGGAAGCGCGCAACTGGGTTGAAGGCGTCTACATGGCCGCCACCATGGGCTCGGAAACGACGGCCGCCGCCGTGGGCCAGATGGGCGTCGTGCGCCGCGATCCATTTGCCATGTTGCCGTTTATCGGCTATAACATGAGCGATTACTTCCAGCACTGGCTGGACATGGGCGTCAAGGTGGGCAAAGTCAACCCGGCCGCCCTGCCGAAGATCTACTGCGTCAACTGGTTCCGTACGGACGAGGCTGGCAAATTCGTCTGGCCTGGCTTTGGCGACAATATGCGCGTGCTGAAATGGATGCTCGAGCGTATCGAAGGCAAGGCGGGCGGCGTGGAAAACCTGTTCGGTACGACACCGCAGTATGGCGACCTGAACTGGGATGGCTTGCCATTCACGCAGGAACAGTTCGACACCATCACCTCGATCGACAAGGCCGCGTGGGTGGAAGAATTGAAATTGCATACGGAGTTGTTTGAAAAACTCGCGTATCATCTGCCGCAAGAATTGGCAGATAACAAGGCTGCGCTGGAAAAGCGGCTGAGTGCGTAAGTAAGTTAACGTAAAGCGGCACATGACAAGCGTAGCGAGCGGCAGTGATTTGTGGCTAAGAAGCGCAACCGTACTTTAGTACGGTGAGCATCGCAGGCCGCAAAGCGCGCCGCGCAGTAGCTTGTCAGGTGTTGAGAGTTGTAGTGGGGGAGAAACACGCCGGCAAAGACTGGCGTGCGATAAATGACACGCCGGCAATGACTGGGGTGCTAGTAAAACGAGAAACGGCGCGGATTGCATGAGCAATCCGCGCCGTTTTTTATTGCGCTGCCGTCGTTACTGCTTCAGCAGCGGTCCCAGGTACTTGCCCGTCACGCTGGCCGGGTTCAGTGACACGTCTTCCGGCGTGCCCGTGGCGATGATCTGCCCGCCGCCGGCGCCGCCTTCGGGGCCCAGGTCGACGATCCAGTCGGCCGTCTTGATGACGTCGAGGTTGTGCTCGATAATGACGAGGGTGTTGCCCTGGTCGCGCAGGCGGTGGATGACTTTCAGCAGCAAGTCGATATCGTGGAAGTGCAAGCCCGTCGTCGGTTCATCGAGGATGTACAGGGTGCGGCCCGTGTCGCGCTTGGACAGTTCCAGCGACAATTTCACGCGCTGCGCTTCGCCGCCGGACAAGGTGGTGGCGCTCTGGCCCAGCTTGATGTAGCCGAGGCCCACGTCGAGCAGGGTTTGCAGCTTGCGCGCGATCAGTGGCACCGGCTTGAAGAACTCATGCGCCTCTTCCACCGTCATGCCCAGCACTTCCGTGATGTTCTTGCCCTTGTATTGCACTTCCAGGGTTTCGCGGTTGTAGCGCTTGCCGTGGCAGACGTCGCATGGCACGTAGACGTCGGGCAAGAAATGCATCTCGACCTTGATCACGCCATCGCCCTGGCACGCTTCGCAGCGTCCGCCCTTGACGTTGAACGAGAAGCGGCCCGCGCTGTAACCGCGTTCCTTGGCTGTCGGCACGGTGGAGAACAGGTCGCGGATCGGCGTAAACAAGCCCGTGTAGGTGGCCGGATTCGAACGTGGCGTGCGGCCGATCGGTGCCTGGTCGACGGAAATGACCTTGTCGAAATGCTCCAGGCCGCTGATCGAATCGTGCGGCGCCGGTTCCGTCTGCGAACCATACAAATGACGCGACAGGGCAGGATACAGGGTATCGTTGACCAGCGACGATTTGCCTGAACCGGACACGCCCGTGACGCACGTCATCAAGCCCACCGGCAAGCTCAGCGACACCTTTTTCAGGTTGTTGCCCGTCGCGCCCGTGATCACCAGCTGCTTCTCCGGATTGCTGGCGTGGCGCTTGGCGGGCACGGCGATTTTCAGCTTGCCGTTCAGGTATTGCGCCGTCAGCGATTTCTTGTTCTTCAAGATTTCGGGCAAGGTGCCTTCGGCGATGATTTCGCCGCCGTGCACGCCCGCGCCGATGCCCATGTCGACGATATAGTCGGCCGTGCGGATGGCGTCTTCGTCATGCTCGACCACCAGTACGCTGTTGCCGATGTCGCGCAAGTGTTTCAAGGTTTCGATCAGGCGGTCATTATCGCGCTGGTGCAAGCCGATCGACGGTTCATCGAGCACATACATGACGCCGGTCAAACCGGAGCCGATTTGCGACGCGAGGCGGATGCGCTGTGCTTCGCCGCCGGAAAGCGTGTCGGCGCTGCGGTCCAGCGACAGGTAGTCGAGGCCCACGTTGTTGAGAAATTTCAGGCGCGAAATGATTTCCTTGACCACGCGGTCGGCGATCTCTTTCTTGGCGCCTGTCAGTTTCAGTTTTTCAAAGAATTCCAGCGTTTCGCGCAGCGGCTTTTCCGCCACTTCATAGATGGCCCGTTGCTGCTTGCCCGTGCCGACCTTGACGAAGCGCGCTTCCACGCGCAGGCGCGCGCCATCGCATGAGGGGCAGCATTTTTCATTGATGAACTTGGCCAGCTCTTCCTTGACGGCCATCGAATCCGTCTCGCGGTAGCGGCGCTGCAGATTGTTGACCACCCCTTCGAACGTGTGTTCCTTGATGACGGTGCGGCCCCGTTCGTTGACATAGCTAAACGGAATCACTTGCTTGCCGGAACCGTACAACACGGCTTGCTGTGAGTTCAAGTCCAGCTGTTCGAACGGCATGTCCAGGTCGAACTCGTAATACGCGGCCAGGTTCGACAGCATCTGGAAGTAAAACTGGTTGCGGCGGTCCCAGCCCTTGACGGCGCCGGAGGCGAGCGACAGGTTCGGGAACGCGACGATGCGTTTCGGGTCAAAGAATTCAATGTGTCCCAGGCCGTCGCATTCGGGGCAGGCGCCCATGGGGTTGTTGAACGAGAACAGACGCGGTTCCAGTTCCTGCAGGGAATAGCCACACACATTGCAGGCGAACTTGTTGGAGTACACGTGTTCCTGGGCGGTATCCATTTCGTAGGCAATGGCGCGGCCATCGGCCAGGCGCAGGGCCGTCTCGAAACTTTCCGCCAGGCGCTGCTTGATCTCCTGGTTCACCTTGACCCGGTCGATGACGACGTCGATCGTGTGTTTTTCCGTTTTCTTTAATTTCGGGAGATCATCGACTTCATAGATCTTGGCCGCATGCGTGCCGCTCTGTACGCGAAAGCGCACGAAGCCCTGCGCCTGCATCTGCTCGAACAGGTCGACATGCTCGCCCTTGCGGTTGGCGACGACGGGCGCTAGGATCATCAGCTTGGTGTCTTCCGGCATGGCCAGCACGGCATCGACCATTTGCGATACGGACTGGGCCGCCAGCGCGTTTTCCGGGTGGTCGGGGCAGTAGGGTGTGCCCACGCGCGCATACAGCAGGCGCAGATAATCGTGGATTTCCGTCACAGTGCCCACCGTCGAGCGCGGGTTGTGCGAAGTTGCCTTCTGTTCGATGGAGATGGCGGGAGATAGGCCTTCGATCAGGTCGACGTCGGGCTTTTCCATCAATTGCAGGAACTGGCGCGCATAGGCCGACAGCGATTCGACATAGCGGCGCTGCCCTTCCGCGTACAAGGTGTCGAAGGCCAGCGAAGACTTGCCGGAGCCGGACAAGCCGGTAATCACGATCAGCTTATTGCGCGGCAAATCGAGATTGATATTCTTGAGGTTATGCGTGCGAGCGCCGCGAATGCGGATCTGTTCCATGTGATTGCCTTGCTTTCAGTGAGTGGTGCGGCCGGCGCATTGTGCCTGGGTGCGGATGAGGAGCCACAACGGGTCAACCTGTAACTATAGCCGGGTTTTGCTCTGCATGCCTGGGGCAGCCACGGGCGGATTGCGCCGCCAGGCGAACGTGCCCTGACAAAGTTTGATACAGATGCGTGCAGACGTTTAAACACTGTATATAATACCAGTATTCAAGTTTCTTGTTTTCACCTGCCGTGAAAAAAACGTGCTGCCGCACGGGAGAGGGCGTCCGCCAGAAAGCGGGTGCTTTGCGCCGCGTGGTCGCTTATAATCCTCGTTTAGTACACTAAACTAACGCGCGGGACACCGGCTCCCGCTGCAGTTCATCAGGAGTTATTCATGGCATCAGTCAACAAAGTCATCATCGTCGGCAATCTGGGCCGTGACCCGGAAATCCGCTACATGCCTAGCGGCGACGCGATCGCCAACATCGCCGTGGCCACTTCGTACAAATCGAAGGACCGCAACACGGGCGAACAAAAAGAATTGACAGAGTGGCACCGTATCTCGTTCTTCGGCCGCCTGGCGGAAATCGTCGGCCAATACCTGAAAAAAGGTTCGTCCGTCTACGTTGAAGGCCGTCTGCAAACCCGTAAATACACGGACAAGGACGGTGTCGAGAAGTACGCAACCGACATCATCGCGGAACAGATGCAAATGCTGGGCGGCCGCTCCGGCATGGGCGGCGACGCCGGCGGTGGCGATGACAGCTACGGCGGTGGCGGCGGTTACGAAGCCCCGGCCCCGCGCCAGGCACCGGCTCCGCGCCCAGCCCCAGCCCCGGCACCACGCCCGGCACCGAAGCCAGCACCGAACTTCTCGGATATGGATGACGACATCCCGTTCTGATCGGAACACATCATGTCATCAGCAATGCCCTGCACATCCTTGATGTGCAGGGCATTTTTCTTTGGCGCGGCACAAGCGCGCACGTCCAGCGCACAGGCCGAAGCGCACTATTGTTTGAGGGAGCAAAAACCGCTGTCGATACAGTTTACTGCCCGGTGGTGACAAAACGAGAGAATGTCGTAGATGAAAGCTTATAAAATAATCTACGCCGCCCTTTGCCGGTGGCCGGAAGCGTGCATTTTTTGCGGTTCCGAGCGCAGGTCCATCACTCAAGGAGAAACTTATGATTAGTAACACTCAAGTGGTTCATGGTACCGGGTCTTTCAATACCTCTGGCTATTCCCTGAAACGCGCCAGCCGCGATATCGCTCCTGCCAGCAATGTCGCCGTTGCCGCACTGGATATTGCCGCGCTGGAAAACAGCCGCATGCACGGCGCCGCTCCGAAATGCTCGCGCAACAACCTCGAGTGCATCGTTGGCCCGAGCACCGTACTGTCGTCGATGTAATCACTGACTGTGCCCAAGGTGGTGCTAGGCCTAGCCCACCTTGGGCTTTATCCGAGGGAAGCTCAATGAATCGAGAATTAATTGTAGTAACGACCCATGGAACATCCAGTTTTGACATCGGCGAAGACGAGCGCGTGCTCGATGCCCTGGCGCGCAATCATGTGCCCTGGACGGCGGTGGCGACCTATCTGCGCGACCCATCCGGCGCCTATACCCTTTTTCCCTGCCTGAGTGAAACTGGCAGTTCGATTCCGCTGGACCGGCAAGTCTTTGCATTTTTTCAAAGAAATATTGATCCTTTTCTGCACACCAACAACACCTTGCAGGTGTCCCCGCCAGCCAACAACGAAGAAGCCGTTGCCGAATATATCTACGCCAACGGCGCGGCAAAGGGTGGCCCGAATATCCTGAAACGCCTCTCGTCGAACGAGTGCAAGCTGGCCGTGCGCGATGCCGTGGCACAAACGCTGCGCGACACCCTGTCGCCTGGCGACAAGCTGGTGGTCGGCGTGAGTGGCGGAGGCGACAGCAATGCCCTGCTGTATGCCTTGTCGCAATTTGACGAGTTCCCGATTGACATCCATCCGGTCATTATCGAAGGACCGGGCGAGTGGAATTCCGGCGTTCCGCGCGCGCGCGAGCTGGCGCAGGCCTACAATCTGCCGCTGACCGTAGTATCGGAAGAAGAATCGAAAGCGATACTCGGCGCCAGCGCTGGCGGCCTGGGCATCACCGACCGGTTTGCCCGGGAATTTCCCGACGATGACTTCGAATTCCTCGGCACCCTGATCATCCGGCGCGTACTGACGAGCGTGGCCAAATCGCTCGATGCGAAATTCATCGCCACCGGCCTGAATTTCGAAGACTTGCTGGGCGAGATGTTCGCGATCATGGCAACCGAGCGTCGTTTATTGCCCCTGCCGGCCCGTCCGATCGGCGACGTCACCCTCGTCTATCCCCTGTGGATGACGCCCAAGAAAATCATCGATGGCTGCTTCCCCAAGTATTCGTTCTCGAATTACGCAGACCGTTATCCCGGCTATGCGGAGGGACGCAACGCATACTATTCGATGGCGTACTGGATGGCGTCGGCGTTTCCTGGCTTGCCCGAGAAAATGTTGCGCTGGGCGGCAAAGGAAGGTTCTGCCGGGGAGACGGTGTTCCCTGTGGATGAGGTGCTGGGCTATGAGACGCTCGAGCCCGTGAACTGGGCACTGAGGGAGCGCTTCCTCAGGATGTTGCGCACCACCGCCTAGCCTGCCGGACAACCGCTGGCGCGCCTTGCCCCGGGCATCCTTCGCATTGCCGCGCGCCACGGTTGTTCAAATGCTGTTGATACTCCATTAGCTACCGTTGGGAATGATATGTCCGTCATCAAAGAACACACGGCACACCTGGCTGCTGCCGCCCACGCCCTCGCGGCCATCCGGAACGCCTCGGCGTACGCGTTGATTACGGAACGCGAGGTGGCTGGCAAGATCGCGTGGTCCATGACCTTGCATGCGGCGCAGCAGGCACTGTCGACGGTACAGGATTGCTGCCAGAGTTTTTCCCTGGGCGAAGCGTCCGGCGCCCCGCATGGCGGGGATGAGGGCGTGCACATCGACGCGCATTTCGACGCCCTCCGGCACAGCATGCAGGCGCTCGCCTCGCTCGGCTTGTGGGCCAAGAGCGAGCTGGCGGCACAGAAGGTCCTGTGGTTACTGCCTGCCATGCAGAGCGGCTGCCAGCGCCTCGAAGGCCAGGTGCTGCCGGCGCAGTGGGACTGTCCCGAGCTGCCCGGGCGCCCCGAGCAGCTGGAGATCGTCGACTACGTGCGCTATGAGCTGGACCGTGATTATCCTCGCAGGAAATTGCACCAGCAGATTTTCAATGTGGAAGTATGCGCCGGCGAAGTGTGCGCCATGCTGGTGCTGCGATTCCCTGAGTTGCCGGGCGCCGTGGCCGAATCGCTGACCTTGCAGTGTGCGGAAGAATTCCGCCACGCGCAGCTGCTGCTGGGCGCATTGGCGAATGAGGGGGGCCGCATCGGCGAAACGCCGGTATCCCTGGGCATCTGGAAAAGCTGCCGGGCGGCGCAGAATGCGGCAGACTGCATCGGCCTCGAGCAAGTGATCGGCGAAGGCTTTTCGCTGGGGGCCGACCTGTACTATGCGGAGCTGTACCGTGCCATCGGGCGCGCTGATATTTCCCTGCTGCATGAATGCATTTATATCGACGAGGTCAACCACGTGAAGAATGGCTTGGCCAGTTTTCACACCCTGCTCGGCGCGCAGGCCGTGCAGCGTTTGCGCACCTTGGAAGAGTCGTCCAAGGTGAGCGTGATCGGCGGACGGTTTTTCAATGCCGCCGCGCGCCAGTATGTCGGTTTCAGCGCGACGGAAATCGAACGCCAGCGGGGCCGTTCGCAAGCGGTGGAGTTACCTGATCTGCAGGGGATGATGGAATGAATTTCGACGCAGCCCGCCAGTTGGTGGAACAACACATCCTGCCCGCCTATCCGCATGCCCAGGCGGCGATCATCGGTGGTTCCATCGCGCGCGGCCAGGGAACGGCCACCTCGGATATCGACCTTCTGGTCCTGTTCGAGAACGTGCCGCATGCCTGGCGCGAGACGCTCAAGCTGGGCCAGCAGACGGTGGAATTGTATGGCCATGACTTGCGCTCCTTCGATTACTTTTGCCGCAAGATGGACCGTCCCGGTGGCCGGATCCCGATGGCGATGATGGTCATCGAGGGCAAAAATCTCTTGCCGCAGACGAGCGCGTCCGCCGCCCTGTACCAGCTGGCGCAAGCCATATACGATGAAGGCCCGCCAGCGCTGACGCCCGATGCCCTGGCCAGCCGGCGCTATGAAATCACGACCTTGCTGGAAGACCTCGTTGACAGCACGGTAGCCGAGGAAACACTGGCGATCGCCACCAAGCTGTACGATGTGCTGGCCAATTTCGTGCTGCGTGCCGGGGGCGCGTGGAGTGGCGTCGGCAAGCATCTGGCGCGCCGGCTCAGGGCCCATAGCCCGTCGATTGCGGATGACCTGCATGCCGCCATGCGCGCGATCCTGCTCGACCCACTCGCTGGCAAGCAGGCGTTTGGCGACCTGGTCGCGCGTGCGCTGCAGCCGTATGGCGGGCCCTTGCTCGACGGGTATGCCCTGCATGCGTCCGCGGAATGGAAGAGTGACACGCCAGCGCTTGCCGCCTGAGACGGCTGGCACTGTGTTGATGCGCACGGTGCAGGGCCGGCCGGTACAGCTGTTCGGTTTTCCGCTGGTCTTCATGACCGTCCTGATCGACGTCCTGTGCGCGGGACTGGTGGCCCCTGTCTTGCCGCGCCTGTTGCTGCAATTGAGGGACAGTCCCGCCCAGCCCGTGTTATGGCTCGGTTATCTGGGGATGCTGTTTTCGCTGTCGCAAATGTTTGCCTTGCCACTGCTGGGAGCATTGTCGGACCGCTTTGGCCGGCGCCCGCTGCTGTTATTGTCGAACCTGGGCGTGGCCGTGTATTTCTTCTGCCTGGCGGATACTGAAACGCTGGGCCAATTGGTGCTGGGGCGTATCTTGTGCGGCATCACCGCCTCCAGCTTTGGTATCGCCTATGCATTTATTGCGGACTGTTCCGAAGGCGCCGCGCGCACCCGCGCGTTTGCCTCGATGGGCGCGGCGTACAGCATGGGTCTGGTGGCGGGGCCGGCCCTGGGCGGCTGGCTGGGTAATATCGATGTGCGCCTGCCCTTTTACCTTGCCGGCTGGTTGTCGCTCGGCAATCTCCTGTACGGCGTGCTGGTCTTGCCCGAGTCTTTGCCGCCGGACAAGCGCGTTCCCGTCAGCTGGCGCATGAGCAATCCATTCGGTGCCGTGTTCGAGCTGGCCAGGCGTCCCGAACTGCGTTTCCTGACCCTCGCGTATCTGCTGGTGGCCAGCGCGCACTGGTCGATTTCCGTGGCGTTCGTGTTTTACACGCAACAGCGGTATGGCTGGGACTCCACCCAGGTCGGCTTGATGCTTGCCGTGCTGGCAGGCTGGGGCGGCGTGGCGCAGATGAAATGTGCACCGTTTCTGATGACACGATACGGCCCGCGGCGCACGGCCATGCTGGCGTATGCCGGCTGCTGTGCCGGCTTCCTTTGCCTTGCCCTGTCGCGCCAGTCGGCGGGGGCATATTTGGCCATTTTCCTGCTCGGCGTGGGAGAGATGGCCAACCCGGCCCTGCAGGGTCTGCTGACCAGTGCCGTATCGGCGCGGCAGCAGGGCTGGCTGCAGGGCGCCGTCAAGAGTGCCGGCAGCCTGGCGGGGCTGGCGACACCGGCCCTGTTCGCCATGCTGGTCGCCGTTGATCCTGCCAGCCACGACAGCGGTGCGGCATTTGTCCTGGCCGCCATCCTGTTGCTGGCCGCCTGCCTGGCGATCGCCGCCAGCAAATACTCGGCTGGCAGCAAGCCGGCATGATGCGCATCAATGCGCTGCGGCTTCTTTGATGCTCATTTCCAGGCTGTAATTCGCCACCGCATTCCTGCGCGCCGCATTGCGCATCAAATATACCTGTACCGTGTACTCGCCATCGGCCGGCAGTGCCGCCTGGTAAGTGTTGCCGCTGGTCGAGCCGATGAACAGGGCTTCATCCTGGCCTGGCTGGCGGATGTTGAAGTAGTTCGATGGCTGATTGGTTTTCAGCTTGACGCTGAAGGTCTGTCCCGCCTTGCCTGACACCGTGTATTCGGCCGTGGCATAGCCCTTGATCTTGCCCTTGACCGTATGCGTGGCCTGGTTCGCCGTCAATGTCACACTTTCCTTGTGGATGGGATCGGCGCTCCAGGCGGGCGTGGCAAAGACGAGTGCCGCCAGCAGCAGGCTGGCGCGGATGGGCAGTGGACGATGCGGCATGCGGTTTTCCCCTTGAAGTGGACACCAGCGCACTTGCTGGCGACGCTTGTCATCTTACGCCAGGCACAAAAACCGGCCGCGCACTGGTCGAAGGCGCGGCCGGTTTGCGTTGCGTCAAGCCCGTTGACGCAAGCCTTAATTGAAACTGACTTCCTTGCGGTTATCGCGCGAGACCCGGTCGATCATCTTGTTGTACGGATCGACACCCACCTCAAACGGTTTTTCCTTCACCGTGATGGTGATCACCGGGTCGCTGCCGGACAACATGCGCTTGTCGGTGAACACGACTTTTTCATCTTTCTCCTTGGCGCCCGGCGCGCGCGCGAAGATGGCGATTTCCACCGGCTCGTCATAGGCGCGCGCGCTTTCCTTGCCCTTGCCGTCGGACTCCAGCTTGGCCAGGTGCAACTGCATGGTGACATCCCACTGGCCATCCGGGCGCTTGACGGCCGTCGCTTGCGTGACGCGGTTGTCGTAGAAGACGATCTTTTCGAACAGGTCCGTGATCAGGGCCTGCTTGTCCTGCGGCGCTTCGGCGCGGATGTACGCCAGCAATTCCGACGAGGTGGTGAACGGCGCCTGCTGGTAGCCCTTGTCCTGCAGATAGCGTTTCAGGGCACGGTTCAAGCCAGCTTCGCCGATTTCGTCGCGCAGGCGATAGAACACCAGGCTGCCCTTGTTGTAGTGGATGTATTGCTGTCCTTCCACGCGCGCCAGCGGCAATTCCTCGATGGCTTCGCCGCCGCGTCCGCTCAGGTAGCGGTCCAGTTCATAGCGCAGGAAGCGGCGCATCTTGTCGCGGCCGTATTCCTTTTCCATCACCATCAGGGCCGAGTATTGCGACAGCGATTCCATCAGCATGCTGGCGCCTTGCACGTTTGCGCCGATCACCTGGTGGCCCCACCACTGGTGCGCCATTTCATGCGCCGTGACGTAGAACACGTAGTCGATGTCGTCCTTGTCGCGCAGGTCGGCGATGAAGCCGATGCCTTCCGAATACGGAATCGTATTGGCAAACGACTGTGCAAAGCTCTGGTAGCCGGGGAATTCCAGGATGCGTACCTGCTTGTGCTGGTAGGGCGTGAATTGGGTCGTGTAGTAGTCGAGCGACTTTTGCACGGAAGTGATCATGCGGTCCGTGTTGTAGCCGTGTTTCTTGTCGACATAGATTTCGATCGGCAAGCCGTGCCACTCGCCTTTTTTGACTTCCCAGCGCGCCGACAGGTAGGCAAAGAAGGGCAGCATCGGCTGGTCCATCTTGTAGCGGTAGTAGCGGCGGCCATCCTTTTCCCAGCTGCCTTGCAGATAGCCGGGCGCCAGGGCTATCTGCTCGCCGCTGGTGGAAACCGTCGTGTCGAAATGGATCCAGTCGGCATCGCCGCCCAGCACAGTGTTGCCATATGCGGAAGAGTCTTCCAGCTTGGCCATGCGCTGCGGCTCGCCCAGGCCCCGCTTGCGGCGTTCATTGCGGTCCAGCAATTCCATTTCCTTGGCATAGCCGAAGTGGGGGAAAAAGGCCTGGTTGTTGAAGAAGCTGCCGTTCAGGTTGAGCTGGTCCGGCGCGCCGCTGTTGGTGAAACCCTGGTGCGTGACGGTCACCGTGAAGTCCAGCGGCAGCGTGGCGCCCGGTGCCAGGGGCTGGGCCAGCTTGAGGATGCTGAAGCCGAGTTCCTTGTCGTCCAGTTCGACCTTGTGCGCGGGCAAGTTCAGCCATGCCGTTTTCAGCTCGGGGTCGAGCTGGATGCGCAGGGTGTCGAGCGCTTGCGACGTCTTGTTTTGCAGCACGTAGTGGCCCTTGATCAGCACCTGGCGTTGCTCAGGATAAATATCCACGTTGGCCTGGACCTCCGTGATCTTCGACTGCGGCAAGTGCTGGTACCGCTTGTACAATTTTTCGTAGCGCGCCTGTTTGTCCATGCCGATGTTCGATGTCTCGTACCGGTTCAGCACATTCGTGTTGTAGAAGATCCAGCTGCCCGTGCCTATCCAGCACAGCAGCACCGCTGCCAGCGCGGCACCCGTACGGCCCTGCAATCGCTGGCCTGCCAGACGCACGCGTGCCCGCCAGCCGTTGGACAGGCCGCGCACCCAGAACGCTTGCGCCAGCATGACGAGGGCCACGGTAAACAGGCTCCAGTACAGCGCAAACCAGGCCCAGCCCGTCAGGAAGTGGCCATAGCCGTTCATGTCTGAATACTTGATGGACGGCGTGGCGGCGAAGTTGTACAGCTTGTGTTCGAAGTGCAGCATGCCCTGCACGGCTTGCGCCACCATCAGCAGGATCACCAGCAGGTAGCCGATGAACTTGTTGTTCGACAGCACTTGCAGGGTCAGGGCGCACAAGCCCATCAGCACGAAGAAGAGGGCGCCCAGCAAGGTGCCTTGCAGGTACAGTCCCAGTTCCACGGGCGCGCCGCCCTTGACGAGCTGGAAGCCGATGGCCGTGAGGACGCCCGCCAGCAGGTAGCCGGCGATGACGCCGATTAAAGCCGTGCATTTGGCCAGCAGGGGCACCCAGTCGGGCACGGGCATGGCGTCGCCGACGTCGGCGATCCTGGCTTGCCGTTCCTTGAAGATCAGCTCGCCTGCATAGAAGGTGACGATGATGATCAGGAGGAAGCTGAAGCTGTTGCTGATTTGCTGTAACAGCAAATGCGTCATCGGATACACGGCCGTGCCATACATGTTCTTGTCGACATTGGCGGCCGCGATCAGGTTGATCATGCCGAACAGCAGCATGACGAGGAAGGGCAGGCTCCTGAAGACGCCAGCGGCGTCGAAGCGCAGGATGTGCCACCACTGGCGCCAGGCTGTCGCGGCGGTAAATGCGGGAGTGCTGCGCGGCAGGTGCAGCGGCGCCGTGACGGCCGGTGCGGCGGCGGCGGCCTTGGCCTTGCCGAACAGGCGTTTTCCCGTCCCCGTGCGCTGCGGCTTGAACAGCACGACGGTGGCGAGGAATAGCAGCGCCGTGATGCCCAGCCACAGCAAGCGGTTGGCCAGCAGGAAACCGGAAAACGGCGGCAGGCCCGCGTTCGATTCGGCGGAGGTGAAGTAGCGCGTCATGCGGCCAAAGGCGCGCACGCCGAACGGGTCGAGCAGGACGGCAAGCCATTCGTTGTTGATGTCGCGGGTAAAGGCGCCGGCCACGGCCCACAGCACGAAGAATCCCAGCACACCCACGTAGACGAGCATCATCGAACGCGTGGTGGCGGCCAGCAGCATCAGCAGGGCGCCGATGAAGAGCAGGTTGGGGATGACCAGGACGGCGAAGCTCCACGCATAGGTGTGCAGCGAGAACGCGCCCACGCGCAGGGGATCGACCCATGGCATGAGGGGCCCCAGCATGGTGGCCAGGGCGATGGCGACAAAGATCACCAGGCAGGCGACGAAGCCGGCGCCGAAGCGGCCGAACAGGTAATCCCACTTGCGCATGGGCGTGGCGAACAGCATGTCGGCCATGCCGACTTCGCTGTCGCGCAACACGGCGCCGGCGATGAAGACGGTGACGAGAAACATCGCCAGCAGGCTGAAGATCCCCAGCATCTGCGCCACCACGGTGGGCGCATTGCGGTTGATATTGCCGATGGCGCCGCCGATCTGGATCGAATCGCTGCTGCTGGCGCCAAAGGCCATCAAGGCCATGACGGCGGCAAATACCCACAGCAGCGGCTGTTTCAGCTGATAGCCGAGGTCAAACTTGAAAAATTCCTTCCACATGGTGTGCTCCTTACGCCGCGACGGCGGATGGTGCCGCAGCGGGAACGGCAGCGCCGTCGCGGGCCGCGTTGCGCACATGCAGGAAGTACACGTCTTCCAGGTCCGGAGCGATCTGCACGAAGCCGCTGTCGGGCTGGCTGTCGGCATACACATTGATTTGCGGTTTGCCGCCCACCAGGCGCGTCGACAGCACATTGTGCGACTGCTGGTACTGCGCCAGTTCTTCCATGCTGACGCTGCGGCGCCACACCTTGTTGTGCAAGGTGTCGATGGCCGCCTGCGGTTCGCCCTGCACCAGCACTTGACCCTTGACGATCATGGCCATGCGCGGGCACAGGTCCGTCACGTCGTCGACGATGTGCGTCGACAGGATCACCACCACCTGCTCGCCGATCTTTGCCAGCAGGTTCAGGAAGCGGTTGCGCTCGTCCGGGTCCAGGCCGGCAGTGGGCTCGTCGACGATCACCAGGCGCGGCGCGCCCAGCAGCGCCTGGGCGATGCCGAAGCGCTGGCGCATGCCGCCCGAATACGTGCCCAGGTTGCGCTTGCGCGCTTCCCACAGATTGGTTTGCTGCAACAAGGCTTCCACGGCTTCCTTGCGCGGCCCCTTCTCCGTCAAGCCTTTCAGGACGGCAAAGTGGTTGAGCAGGGTTTCCGCACTGACCTTCGGATACACGCCGAAATCCTGTGGCAAATAGCCGAGCTGGCGGCGCAAGCCGGCCTTGTCCTGCAACACATCGACGCCGTCGAAATGGATGCTGCCGCTATCGGGATCTTGCAATGTCGCAATGGTACGCATCAGCGAAGACTTGCCTGCGCCATTCGGCCCCAGCAAGCCGAACATTCCATTGGGAATTTCCAGGCTGACATTGTTGATGGCCTTGACGCCATTGGCATATGTTTTGTTCAGCTGTTTGATCTTTAGCATGCAGCACTCTCCAGGACATGGGTCTAAAAGCCGGCAGATGCATGCCTGCCGGCCTGTGGAAGGGGATCCCCCTTGTTTTTATCAGCCGCGATGGCGGACGTTACTTAAAAACAATAATGTATATGCAACTGAAAGGAAAAGAATGGTTTTGCGACCAAGGGAGGAAATGCAGGCATGAAATGCCGGAGGGCGGGGATGAGTGACGGTGATAAGATCGCGGACTGGATCAACGCCATCGTGCGGGAAAGTTCTTCATGCATGCAATAAACAAGGTCATCGCGTTGCGCGCCATTGCCCCGGGCGAAGAGGGCGCATTGGCGCGGCTGTTCCAGCTCTACTGTTATGACAATTCCGCCTGGAGCTGCGAGGCGCTGCTGGCCGACGGCCGCTACGATGTGTGCGATGCGGGGCTGGCATCGTATGTGCATGGCGCCGGCCACACGGCCAGCTGGATCGAGGTCGATGGCGAACTGGCCGGTTTTTTCATCACGGAGCCTGGCATGGCGGGTGAGCTGGCCGTGCAGGAGTTCAGCGACTTTTTCATCCTGAAGAAATACCGGCGCCGGGGCGTGGCGCTTGAAGTGGTGCGGCGCGTGCTGCTGGACAGCGCGCAGACGTGGCTGGTGGCGACGTTTCGCGACGATGCCGCTGCCTGCGCGTTCTGGCGGCAGGCGTTTGCGCGCCTGCCGTTTGCCAGCGTCGAGGCGTGGGACGATCCGGACTTGCCGCAGTTCCAGCTGACTTTGCTGAAACCGGCGGCTTGAACTCGTTTAGAAGCGCACTTTCACATACGCCGACGGCCCCGTCAGGCGCACGTTCAAGTCGGCATCGCGTTCGCTGTCGCGGTGCAGCTTGATTTTCGAGATGCCGTAGTCGGCCACGAAACCGATATTTTTGAACGGAAACCATTCCACGCCGATATTGCCGCCGTAGATGTGGCCGTTGATGCGCCCGCCATTTTTCTTGATGCCCGACGCTTCCGCATACATGCGCAAGTCCGGCGTGAAGGCGTGGCGCCAGCCTACTTCCAGCAGCGGCGCGAACGCGTGCTCGCCGATGGAATCGCGCGCCGTGGCCGTCTCACCATTGACGACGCCGGTGGCCGTGCCGTTCAGGTTGGCATTGTAGTAGGCGGCACCCAGGCCGATGCCGAAGGTGTCGTTGCCGCTGCCCAGCCACCAGCGGTAGGACATCTTGGCCAGGTCCAGCTTCAGGTCGGCGTCCGCCGTGGCGGTGCCGGAAACCGGCTGGCCATTGATGGTGGTCTGGCCGGTCAGCGTTGGCGTGTAGGATTTGTCGTAGCGGTAGTAGTCGAATGCCAGGGCATGATGGTCGCCGATCAGCAATTCGGCCTTGATGCGGGGAATGGTGGTGCGGCTGGGATTCGATTCGGGCGCGTCGATGCGGCCAAACTGCGTGTCGGCGCCGACATTGATGCGCGGATCGGCGGAAAACGCTCCCACCGAAATGCTGACACGGTCCAGGGTCGGCGACGGTTCGGCCCGCGCCGTGGCGGCGGCCGTGGCAATGCCCAGCATGCCCAGCATCATGGCGCCGCGCAAGGCGAGGTGGTGCGGGCGTGGTGGGGACAGGCGGGTGGACACGGACATGGCAAACATGGGGCTACTCCTCAAGATAAAGTGAAAACTGTCGCGACGCTTTGGGCAACAGTGCAATGAGGAAATGGTAGCAATTGTTACTTTTAAATTACGTAGCCGCACGTCGCAAGTGGCCGTCGGACTTGTCCTACCGCCGGTAAATCCACTGTAACGACTGGTAATGAAGGGATGGAAACGATGCAGGAGATTATGGAACTGATGACGCCGCGACTGATGCTGCGGCAGTGGCGCGACAGCGACTTGGCGCCGTTCGCGGCCCTGAATGCGGATCCCCGCGTGATGGCATATTTCCCGGCGGCCCTGTCGCGCGAAGCCAGCGACGCCATGGCGCGGCGCTGTAGCGGCTGGATCGACGAGCGGGGCTGGGGCTTATGGGCCGTTGCCTTGCGAGCAAACGATGCCTTCATCGGCATGACGGGCTTGCATATTCCCGCTGCGCAACTGCCATGTTCGCCGTGCGTGGAAATCGGCTGGCGCCTGGCGTTCGATTACTGGGGACAAGGTTACGCGCAGGAAGCGGCGCAGGCCGCCCTGCAGGCTGGTTACGAGCGCTTGCAGCTGCCGGAAATCGTCGCGTTTACGGCGCTGCCCAACGTGCGCTCGAGCGCGCTGATGGCGCGTCTGGGCATGCGCCGCGAGGCCGCCACTTTCGAGCATCCGGCCTTACCGCCAGGACATGCATTGCGCACGCATTGCCTGTATCGTCTGACGCGTGCAGAATGGTTGCACAGGGAGGTAACATGAGAATCGCCGCTATTTCCGATATCCACGGCAACCTGGATGCGCTTGAGGCCGTGCTGGACGACATCGCCCGGCGTGGCGTGGACGTGACTGTCAACCTTGGCGATATCGTTTCGGGCCATTTGCAGCCGCGCGCCACGGCGGCGCGTCTGATGGCGCTCGATTTGCCCACCATCCGCGGCAATCACGAGCGCCAGTTGCTGGGCGATCCGGCCCGCATGGGCGTCTCGGATGCCTATGCGCGCGCGCAACTGCTGCCGCAGCAGCTGGACTGGATCGCGGCGCTGCCCGCCACCGTGCGCCTGCGGCAGGACGTGCTGCTCGTGCATGGCACGCCCAACAGCGACCTCGTATATTTTCTCGACAGCGTCACGCCGCAAGGCAGCCGCGCGGCCACGCCGGAGGAGGTGGCCGAACGGGCCGGTATGACGGACGCGGCCTTGATCCTGTGCGGCCATACGCACATGCCGCGCCAGGTGCGCCTGCCCGATGGGCGGCTGATCGTCAATCCGGGCAGCGTGGGCTTGCAAGCCTACGACGACGACCATGGTTATCCGCACGTGATGGAAAACGGCGCGCCGCATGCCCGCTATGCCATCGCCGAACAGGGAAGCGATGGTGCCTGGACGGCGCAGCTGCATGCCGTGGCATATGACTGGGAAAAGGCGGCCCGGCTGGCGCTGGCGAATGGGCGGCCCGACTGGGTCACGCCCTTGCGCACGGGCCGGGTTGGCTGATTAGCGGAACTCTTCCGCCACCAGGTTGTACTTCTGCATCTTGTGATACAGGGTCTGTTTCGGCAAGCCGAGCACTGTGCTCACTTCGCTGACGTTGCCGGAATATGCGCGCAATTCCTGTTCGATCAGCGCGCGTTCGAAGCCGTTGACCTGTTCCGCCAGTGACAGGGGGCTGGCCAGTCCGGCCGCCAGCAGGCTCGAGGCGCCACCGGCGATGCCCAGCACGAAGCGGTCGGCGATATTGCGCAACTCGCGCACGTTGCCGGGCCAGGAATGTGCCATCAGGTTGCGCATCTGCGCGCTGGAGACGACGGGCGCGGCGCGGTTGTAGCGGGCGGCGGCGGCCAGCACGAAGTGCTCGAACAGGATGGGAATATCCTCGCGCCGCTCGCGCAGCGGCGGCAGATGCAGCACGATCAGATTCAGGCGGTAGTACAGGTCGCTGCGGAATTTCTGTTGCTGCGACAAGTCTTCCAGGTCCAGCTTGGCTGCCGCGATGACGCGCACGTCGACGGGCGTGGGCACGTTCGAGCCCAGGCGCTCGATATAGCGTTCCTGCAGTACACGCAGCAATTTGACTTGCAGGGACAGGGGCAGGCTTTCGATTTCGTCGAGGAAAAAAGTGCCTTGATCCGCGTGCTCGATCTTGCCCACCTGCCGCTTGGCCGCGCCCGTAAACGCGCCCGGTTCGTGGCCGAAGACTTCGCTTTCAAATATGCTTTCCGGAATCGCGCCGCAGTTCACGGCGACGAAGTTGTGCTTGCGGCGGTGGCTGAAGTCGTGCAGGCAGCGGGCTACCATTTCCTTGCCTGTGCCCGTGTCGCCATAGATCAGTACGTCGGCCGGTTCGTCTGCAACGTCGAGGATCAGGCGCCGTATGTCGCGCATCGCCACGGAATTGCCCAGTAACCGCGATTCGATGCCGCCGCCGTCCTCCAGTTGCCGGCGCAAGCTGTGCACTTCCAGGGTCAGGCGCCGCGTTTCCAGCGCGCGCAGGATGACGTCGACCAGTTGCTCGGACGAATACGGTTTTTCGATGAAATCGTAGGCGCCCGTGCGCATGGCGTGCACGGCCATCGTGATGTCGCCGTGGCCCGTGACGAGGATCACGGGCAGGTTGGCATCGAGTGTCTTGACCGCTTGCAGCAATTCCAGGCCGCTCATGCCGGGCAGTCGCACGTCGCTGACCACGATGCCGGGAAAATCCGGCGTCAGCAGTTTATAGGCCAGCTCGGCCGAGTGAAACGCCAGCACGTCCAGGCCGGCCAGCTGCAGTGCCTGCTCGCTGCCCTCGCGTACGGTGGGGTCGTCCTCGACCAGCAAGACCTTCAAGCCGTCAAACATGTTTTTCCTCCTGCGTTGCAATCTGTAGTTCGATGGTGAAGATGGCGCCGCCGCCGGGGGCGTTCTCGGCGCGCAGCACGCCGCCGAACTGGCGCGTGATCTGTTCGGAAATGGCCAGTCCCAGGCCCAGTCCCAGGCCTTGCGGCTTGGTCGTGAAGAACGGTTCGAACAGGTGTTCGCACACTTCCGTGGACAAGCCGGGCCCCGTGTCGGCCACGTGGATCAGCACGTGTTCGGGCGTGCATTCCACGGCCACGCGCAGGCTGCGCACGTCGCTGCCATTCATGGCGTCGAGCGCATTGGCATACAGGTTCACCAGCACCTGCTCCAGGCGGTTGCTTTCGCACATGGCGAAAATATCTTCGGGCGGCAGTTGCAGGGTGAAACGCACATTTTCCACCTGCAGCCGGCGTTCGACGAGGAACAGGGCATTGCTGATCGCCGTGGGGATCGAGACGGAGGTCAGGCTGGTGGTCGACTTGCGCGCAAAAATCTTCAATTGGCCCGTAATGGTCCCCATCCTGGCCGCAATTTGCGAAATCTTCGCCAGATTGCGCCGCGCGTCGTCGAACCGTCCCCGTTCCAGCAGGATGACGGCATTGTCGGACATGGTGCGCAGCGCCGTCAGTGGCTGGTTGAGTTCATGCGTGATGCTGGCCGACATTTGTCCCAGTACCGCCATCTTACCTGCTTGAAACAGTTCGTTTTGCGTGATGTGGAGTTTTTGCTCGGCCTTGCTGCGCACCTCGATTTCCTGGCTCAGGCTTTGCGTCATCGCATTGAGTTCCGAGGTGCGTTCCTCGACCATGGCTTCCAGGTTGTCATAGGCATGCTGCAGGTCTTCGCGGGCGCGCAGTTTTTGCGCCACGGCCGCGCGGCGCTGGCGCAGGTAAAAGAACAGCAGCATGAAAAAGCCCAGCAGCACGCAAGAGAAGGCGGCCGCCGCGCGCGCGCTGGCCTTCGCTTGCGCCAGGTCGGACAGGTAAATAAATGTCCAGCCTTGCGGGGACTTGAGCTTGATCTGCGTCATGACGCTGGAGCTGATCTTCGGTGGCGTGTCGGCATGTTCCTGTTCGCGCACACTGATCACGCGCGCCCCATTGCCCAGCTGGCGGTCGGAAACGAAGGGGATGGCTGCGAGCTGCTTCGAATAATACTGGCGCGTGCGGTTGAGTTCCTCGACGATCGCGGGCGACAGCGGCGCCAGGGTCTTGTACTTCCAGTCCGCCATGGAGCTGAGGAAGATCACGCCATGCTCGTCGGCCAGCATGACCTTGTCGGCGCCTTGCACCCAGCGTTTTTCCAGGTTTTCCAGGTTTACCTTCACCGTTGCCAGGCCCAGCATGTGGCCATTCTGGTAGATGCCGTGGGCAAAGAAGTAACCGGGCTCCAGCCGCGTCGTGCCCACGCCATAGAAGCGGCCCGGCGTGCCGCGCAACGCGTCCTGGGCGTAGGGGCGGAACGAGATATTGTCGCCAATAAAGCTGTCGGGCTGCTGCCAGTTGCTGGCGGCCCGCGTGTTGCCGTCGAGGTTGCTGATGAAAATGGTCGAGGATTTTGCCTGGTCATTCATCTGCTCAAGGTAATGGTTGACCGTATCGACCAGCACCGGGTCTTCCGGGTGCTGCAGCAGGCGAATCACGTCGCGGTTCAGCTCCAGGGTCTTGGGCAGGAAGTCGTATTTCTCCAGCGCATTTTCCAGGCTGCTGACATACACTTCCAGGCGTTGCGCACCGCTCGCTTGCAGCTTGCCGATGGCGATGCGTTCGGTCCAGAAATACACGAGCCAGACGGTGGCCAGGCAGGCGGCCAGCACCACGCCCCAGGCCAGCGTTTCGCGGCCCGACCGTTGCGACAGGCGCTGGCGCCAGGAAAGGGAGGGTTTCGTAGTACTGCTATTCATAAAATCAGCTGCCAACTTGCAAGAACCCACAGTATCGCATTTAAATATTGCGTAAAAAGAAAAAGCCGCCGGATATGCATCCGGCGGCTCACACTTCTATGTCACGGACAGCTCGACGTCCTTAGAAGGTATGACGCATGCCTAAATTGAAACCGCTGTTGCCGGTGCCATTGTCGGTGGCATTGCCGACGACGAAGGTGGCGCCGTTCTTGTTGCTGATATGGCCGTAACCGGTGTACAGGTCGCTGCGCTTGGACAGGGCGTAGAAGGCGCCGATGGCCCATTGCTGGGCGTCACGGTTCAGGTTGCTCTTGTCGTTGTGGCGGATGTAGGACGCGACCAGCTTGGTGGCGCCGAACGGTGCGCTGAAGCCGACCAGGATGTCGTTGCTCTTGCTGTTGTCGAGGGCGCGGTTGTCGGCGTAGCCGAAGTTACCTTGCAATACGCCAAAGTCGTAGCGCGTGGCCAGCAGGGTGTTGCGCGTTTGCTGGGTCGCCAGCGCATTTTCCTTGCGGTGGTGCGTCAGGGTCACGTTCAGTGGACCGTCGATGTAGTGGACGGCGCCGCCCATGCTGCGGTTTTTCGCATTGTCGCCAGCTACTTCGCCAAAGCCATACGCCAGGTCGGCCGACAGGTGGCTATAGGTTGGCGTGGTGTATTGCACCATGTTGTCAACGCGGATATTCGTCGCCATCAGGTTCGATGCCGTGCCGGCCAGGCCGATGACAAACGGATCGGCCACGTCGCGCAGGGCCAGGTAGTACGGCGAGTACTGGCGGCCCAGGGTGACGGCGCCGGCGCTGCCGGTCAGGCCGACATATGCCTGGCGGCCGAACAGCAAGCCGCCCTGGCCCGAGGTGCCGGTGTCGATATTGAAACCGCTTTCCAGCACGAAGGTTGCGGCCAGGCCACCACCCAGGTCTTCCTTGCCTTTGAAGCCGATGCGCGAGCCCGAGGCGACGCCGGAAGCGACGCGGTTCAGGCGGTCTCCAGCCGCATCCTTGTCGAACACCAGGCCGGCGTCAGCCACGCCATAGATGGTCACGCTCGATTGGGCCAGCGCGCCGCCGGAAGCTGCGCCAAGGGCCAGCAGGGTAAACAGGACTTTTTTCATGAAAATCTCTCTAATAAGTTGGGATGACTACTGATCGCACTACCTGACTGCTTGTTACTCAACATGGACAACAAATAAATGGCCCGCTTGTGGCGGGCCATGGCGCTATCAGGCTTTGCTAGCGTGATCCGCTTCGCCCCAATGGCTTTCCGTGTTCTGGCTGGCCGCGTTGGCCGCGGCTGCTTCTTCCTCGGTGGCCAGGCCACCTTCCCACTTGGCGACGACGGCCGTGGCGACGGCATTGCCGACTGCGTTGGTTGCCGAACGGCCCATGTCGAGGAATTGGTCGACGCCCATCAGCAACAGCAGGCCCGCTTCCGGAATATTGAACTGGTTCAGGGTAGCGGCAATCACCACCAGCGAGGCGCGCGGTACGCCGGCCATGCCTTTCGAGGTCAGCATCAGCAGCAGCAGCATGGTGATCTGGGTGCCGATCGACAGGTCGATACCATAGGCTTGCGCAATGAACAGCACGGCAAAGGTGCAATACATCATCGAGCCGTCCAGATTGAAGGAGTAGCCCATCGGCAGCACGAAGCTGGAAATCTTGCGGTCCACGCCGAACTGGTCGAGCGCCGTCAGCAGTTTGGGATAGGCCGCTTCCGAGCTGGCCGTCGAGAATGCCAGCAGGAACGGTTCGCGGATCAGGCCGACGAGCTTGAAGATGCGCGGACCGATGACGACGAAGCCGGCACCGATCAGCAGGGCCCAAAGGCACAGCAGGCCTACGTAGAAGCCGCCCATGAACTTGGCAAACGTGACCAGCACGCCCAGGCCGTGGGTGGTGATGACGGAGGCCATGGCAGCGAACACGGCCAGCGGGGCCAGGTTCATGATGGTGCCAGTGATGCGCAGCATGACTTGTGCCAGCTGGTCGACGACGGCCGTCAGGGTCTTGCCCGATTCGCCCAGGCCGGCCAGTGCGCCGCCGAAGAAGATCGAGAACACCAGCACTTGCAGGATTTCATTGTTGGCCATGGCCTCGATCGGCGACTTCGGCACCAGGTGCGTGAAGAAATCTTTCAAGGTGAAGGCGGCCGTTTTCAGATTCGTCGACGCGTGGATGTCCGGCAATGGCAAACCGAGGTTGGTTCCCAGCTGCATCAGGTTCGACAGCACCATGCCCAGCGCCAGCGACACCAGCGAGGCAACGACGAACCAGCACATGGCTTTCAGGCCGATGCGGCCCGCCGTCTTGCCGTCGCCCATGTGGGCGATACCGACCGTCAGGGTGGAGAACACCAGCAGCGCAATGATCATCTTGATCAGGCGCAGGAAGACGTCGGTGACGATGGAAATATTGCCAGCGATCTGAGCGCTGAGCTTGGCATCAGGGAAGGCGGTGTTGCATCCATAGCCCACGGCAATGCCGAGGATCATGGCAATCAGGATGTACAGGGTTAATGGCCGTTTCTTTTTCATTTTGACTCCTCCGGTGAAACGCCGCTGTGAGCGGATTATTGATAGCGAGCAACTCAAGCTTGGAGTCAATATTTCTCAAAAACAAGCCCTTGCGTGCCAGCGATTATTTGCAGCAAAACCTGTACATAGCAAAGGATATGCCTGAAATGGGAATTTGGAACCTAACTTCTTAAGTTGTTGATTTAAGGAAGCTTTTTTGTTGTTTAGATGTCGCAACTTGGCGTGCTTGCGCGAAATATTGGACGCGGCGGGATATCGCTGTATGACTTTTCATACGCTAGTCGCGGCAGGGCGGCGGTGCGCCAAAAAGACAAGATTGGCAGGACAATAAAAAAGCCCCTCCGAAGAGGGGCTTGATGTGACGCAATGCGTGTTCTCTTGACGTTAGAACTTGATATTCGCCGTCAGACTGAACGAACGTGGCTGGCCCGGGGTGTAGCGGAAGCCGGATTTGTTGATGGCCGCCACATAGGTCTTGTCGGCCAGGTTGTAGGCGTTCAGCTGCAAGTCGAGGTTCTTGTTGACGGTATAGGTTGCCATGGCATCGAAGACCCAGTAGGCATCCACGCGGGCCGGCGTGCCGACGGCGCCATCGGTGCCGCGCAGCATTTCACCCACGTAACGCGCGCCGCCGCCGATCTTCAGGCCGAACGGCAGGGTGTACGAAGTCCAGCTGGTGAACGCCTGTTTTGGCGTGTAGGTGAGGTTCTTGTCGCCGCTGGCCGTGAAGACCTTGTTCGACTCGACCTTGGTATTCATGCGGGTATAGCCGGCGCTGACCAGCCAGTTCGGCATGATCTCGCCCACCACGCCCAGTTCCAGGCCTTGCACGCGCTTCTTGCCGGTCTGGTAATAAATGGTCGAGATCACCGGATCCTGCTCCACTTCATTCTTGACGGTGGTCTGGTAGACGGCGGCCGACAGCGACAGTTTTTGCTTCAGGAAGTCCCACTTGGTGCCGATTTCCTTGGTGATGGTTTCCTGTGGGTCATAGTTCGGGTTTTGCGCGCTGCTGGCGGCGGCGCTCAGGGCGAAGTTGACGCCAGGTGGCGCTTTCGACGTGGCCAGCAAGGCGTACACGCTGCTGTCCGGCGTCGGCTTGTACATGGCCGAGATCTTGCCGTTGGCCAGGGTGTCGCTCAGGGTCAGGTGGGTAGGAATCGGCGTGCCCACTGGCAATGGCTGTACCGCGGGCGCAGTCACGGCCGTTTGCAGGGTGATGGCGTCATACGTGGTATTGAAATGGTCGAAGCGCACGCCGCCGTTGAACAGCCACTTGTCGCCGAATTTGATGGTGTCGAAGACATACAGGCTTTGCGTGTTGACTTCGCCTTCCGTGAAGGCGCCGCTGCGTACGGGGTTATGGCCGGTGACGGTGTCACGCGGATTCGGGTTGTACAGGTTCGCTGCCGGCAAGGTACCCAGGCTGGCGGGCACATAGCTGTAGTTGGTCTGTTTTTCGCTGGTGAACTCGGCGCCGGCCACCAGGGAGTGCTTCAGCACGCCCGTGTCGAATTGCGCGCTGACCACGGTCTGGTTGGTCAGGATCGTGTTTTCCTGGTCCTTGACGGTGCGCAGCGAGCGCGCCAGGGTCCAGGTCGACGGATTGTCTTTCACTGCGCCAGCTTTGTCAGTATTCAGGTTGGCGGTGTTGGCCATGAAGGCCGTCAGCAGGTAGTCCTGCTGGGTCTTGCCGTAGCGCGTGGTGTTCTGGATTTGCACGTTCGGCGAGAAATCATGGTCGATGCGCAAGGTGCCCATGTCGGCCTTGATCTTGTCATAGTCCGAGGTGGAACCGTAGAAATTCTTCGGATCGACCTTGGCCGCGCTGTTCAGGTAGGTGCGGATGATCGGTTTGTCCTTCGTGGGGACGTCCGGCGTCGAGTAGCCAGGCAAGCCGATTGTCGGCACGCCGCCGTCGGGCACGTTGTTTTGATCCACGTGCAGGTAGCTGGCCGTGATGCGCGTCGGCTTGCCGATACCGAAGGTGACGGTGGGCGCGAAGGCCCAGCGCTTGTTCTTGACTTCATCGCGCGCCGCGTTGCCGCTGTCCTGCGTCATCAGGTTCAGGCGCAATGCCGTGCCGGTATCGCTGTCGAGGATGCGGTTCCAGTCGGCCGTGGCGCGTTTCTGCTTGCCGCTGCCCGCCGTCAGCAGGGAATTGAATTTGTTTTCCATGGTGGCCGTCTTGCTGACCAGATTGATCGAACCGGTCGGCGAACCGCGGCCGCTGTCCGTGCCCGCCGGGCCCTTCAATACATCGATCTGTTCGATGTTGAAGACGTCGCGCGAGATGGAACCCACGTCGCGCACGCCATCGACATAGATGCTGCCGGATGAATCAAAACCACGCATGTAGACGGCGTCGCCCGTGTTGGTGTTGCCGTTTTCACCGAGGAAGAAAGTGCCGACGCCAGGCGTGTTGCGCAGCGCGTCCGTCAGGGTCAGCGCGCCTTGCTGCTCGATCAATTCCTTCTTGATCACGACGATGGTTTGCGGCGTATTGACCAGCTCTTCCGTGTATTTTGGCGACGAGGCTTTTTCGGCCTTGAAGTCGTTTTCCTTGGAACCAATGACCTTGACTTCGTTCAGGGTTTGCTGCGATGCCGGGGCGCTTTGGCCGGCCGGGTCTGCCGCCTGGGCGGCGACGGGCAGCAGCATCACGGCCAGGGCGGCGCCGATGTGCTGGTTGAAACGGGTTGGGGCGTGTTTGCGGCTCTTGATTGCCATCTTGCTCTCTCGATAAGGTCAGGTAGTGGTTCCTGGCTGGCTCTGCGCCGCTGTGCTTGGGCACGCGGGCAAGTGGCTGGCGATGGAGACGGAATAGGCCGTATTGTAATAACTGGGCGCTATTTCGTAAATGAGAATCGTTATCAGTATCGTTTACGCAACGGATTGGGTGTGCCGCAAAAAAAACACTGTCATGGCCCATGAATGCTTGCTTTGCGGCCTGGCCGCTGCTATGCGCGCAGGCGTCCGCCGGCGGGAGTATGATGAGCAACCTTTACAAATTTCCGCCAAGCATGCTGCAAACTCCCGAAGCCTTTGTTCCCCTGATCGATGCGCCCGAACCGGCCCCGGCGGCAGCCGACACGCTCACATTCGTCTTTCACCGCGGACGTTTATTGTTGCGCACGTCCGAGCTGGCCCTACCCAATGCCGCCGAGGCGGCCGCGCTCGATATCGACCTGAGCCGCGCCCAGCCCGTGGGCCTGTGGCAGGGCCGTTATTGCCAGACCGTCTGGACGGATGAGGAGCTGTTGCCCGCCGATAGCACTCTGGCCTGGCACGGCATGCGTTCGCTGTTTAATGCCGTCGACGATGCTTTTCTGGGCCTGGCCAGCCGCGCCGCGCAACTGGCCGAGTGGGCGCGCACGCACCGCCATTGCGGCGTATGCGCCACGCCCATGCAGCGCACGCCTGGCGAGCGCTGCTTCACATGCGCCGCCTGCGGCATGCTCGCGTATCCGCGTATTTCGCCAGCCATGATGGTACTCATCCGCAAGGGCGACCAGGTGCTGCTGGCCATGCACAAGCATTCGCCATCGCAGCGTTTCAGTCCGCTGGCCGGCTTCCTGGAAGCGGGCGAATCGATCGAGGAAGCCGTGCACCGGGAAGTGATGGAAGAGGTGGGCTTGCGCGTGCATAACTTGCAGTACTTCATGAGCCAATCCTGGCCGTTTCCCCATTCGCTGATGATCGCGTTTACGGCCGACTACCTCGATGGCGAAATCCGCCTCGACGAGAATGAAATCGCCGAGGCGCGCTGGTTCGGCCCCGGCGATGCGTGGCCGGAAGCGAGTTCAAGCGTGTCGATTTCCGCGCTGCTGGTCGGCGCCCACCGTCCGCCGGCAGTGTCGTAAAGCGGGGACTGCTCGGGCAGCTTGCCGCATTTTCTATATACTGGCGGCAATTGAAAATTTTAGGGTGGTTTAGCATGTCTCAAGAAGAATTCTCCGAAAACGACTGGCGCCGGTTGATCAGCAGCCTTGGCGAAGATCCGCAGCGTCCTGGCTTGCTGGAAACGCCGGCGCGCGTGGCAAAAGCCTGGAAACACTGGACGTCCGGCTATGGCCAGGATCCGGTGGATTTGCTGAAAGCCTTCGAAGATGGCGCGGAACAGTACAACGAGCTGATCGTCGTGCGCGGCATTCCCGTCTACAGCCATTGCGAGCACCATCTGGCGCCATTCTTTGGCAAGGCCACCATCGGCTATGTGCCCAACGGCAAGATCGTCGGCCTGTCGAAACTGACGCGCCTCGTCGATTGCTTCTCCAAGCGCCTGCAAGTGCAGGAACGCATGACGATGCAGATCGCCAATGCCCTGATGGAAGTGCTGGAACCGAAATCGGTGGGCGTGGTCGTACGCTGCCGCCACCTGTGCATGGAAAGCCGCGGCATCCGCACGCCGGGCGAAGAAACCATCACTTCGGCCATGCTGGGCGAGATGCAGCCGAATCTGGCGCTGCGCACGGAATTTCTGGCGCTGGCGCGCGAAGTCTGATTTTCAGCGACGATGCAAGATGAAGGCGGCATATGCCGCCTTTTTTTATGCGTTTTATAGCCTCTTGGATTCCCGTTCCGCCAGGTAGCGCGCCGGTGGCTTGCCCACGGCCTTGCGGAACATGGTGACGAAACCGCTGGTATTTTCGTAACCGAGTTCCAGCGCCACCGCTTTCACGCTGCGCCCTTGCGCCAGCCGTTGCAAGGCAAGGATGACGTGCAATTGCCGGCGCCAGCGGCCCACGCTCATGCCCATTTCCTCCAGTGACTGCCGGGTCATGCTGCGCTCGCTCATGCCGATGCGGCTGGCCCATTCGGCCAGGGTACTTTTATCGGCAGGCTGCGCCAGCAGCAGGGAAGCCAGGCAGCGCAAGCGCGCATCGCGCGGCATCGGCAGATGCAAGTCTTCCACGGGCGCGGCCGCCAGCTCGTCGAGCAAAGTGAGCACGAGGCGTTCCTGCGCGCCCTGCAGCACGGTCAGGGTGGGAAAACCGGCCGCCTTGGCAATCAGTTCGCGCAGCAAGGGCGAGACGGCCACGGTACAGCAGACGGCCGGCAAGGCTGGCGCCATGGCCGGCTCGATAAACAGGCAATAACATTCCGCCTCGCCCACGCCCTGCGCAGCATGCATCAGGCCGCCTGGTATCCACACGGCGCACTGCGGTGGCACGATCCACACGCCGCTTTCCACCTCGCAATGAATCACGCCCCGCGTGGCATACAGCAACTGCCCCTTGCGGTGCTGATGCGGCGCCTGCTCCGCATCCTCGGGCACGCTGGCCAGGCCCACGGCCAGCAAGGGGCGCAGCACGCCATCGACGTCGAAATCGAGGATGGAAGCGTCGTCGTCCAGACCCAGGTGGGCCGTCAGCATGCTGGGCAAGAGGGGATGGGGCATGGGGTTACTTTGGCTGGATTGAATAATATTGTGGCTATTTTATGCAATGACGCGCAGCGCTGCCAACGCTATCGTATGGGCATCCGCAGCCCCGCTTCAACGGCAACCGCCGCCGCCCGTGTTCTGATGAAGGTGAGGAGGAACGGCAACCCCCTTGAAGGAGTCATTACCATGCAGCTTGATCTATCCACTTTTCCCCTCGTCTGGATGCGCCGCGAGGCAGCGCCTGTCCAGCCCGATATTCTGTTTGCCCAGTTTGACGCGCTGCTGGCGCGCCGCCAGGCGTTTGTCATTCTCAGCGAGGAAGGCTTTGACGAAGATGGGCATGAACACCCGCAGGAAGAGCGCAAGCGGGCTTCACTATGGATGAAGCAGAACAAGGCGGCCATCCGCGCGTATATCCAGGGCATGGTGCTGGTCGAACCGAGCGCCGCCAAGCGCCTGGCCGGCAAGGCCTTTGCCGTGATGTTCGGCAAGTTCTGGGGCTATCCCTTGCATTTCGGCACCAGCCGCGACGACGCGCTCGACATCGCGCAGCATTTGCTCAGGGCGTGGCTGCCGCCAAGGGAGGGCTGACAAACTCAAGAGCACCTGAAAAAACCGTAGCGAGCGGCAGTGATTTGTGGCTAAGAAGCGCAACCGTACTTCTAGTACGGTGAGCATCGCAGGCCGCAAAGCGCGCCGCGCAGTAGGTTTGGTCAGGTGTTTTAGTAGCGGTAGTCGTTGACGAAATGCTTGGTGAAGTTGTACTTGCTGCCGCCGTCGAGCAGGTCGACCAGGCGTTTCGGCGCCGAGGCCGACATGAAGGCGTCGGCCGCGCCGCCCGTGCTGCGGAACTTCATGCCGGGGCTGAGGATCTGGTTGGCGCCGATTTTCAGGTGCTGGAAGCTTTTCGTTTTTTCATTGTTGAGGATGAAGTGCAATTCCTGCTTGAACGTCAGGAAGGGAATCTTCAGCCACCAGCCTTCGTCCGTGCCATAGCTGGCGACGCTGGCAAAATGCGTGTTCTTGTCCGTCAGGGTGGGTTTGCCCAGGCGGTCGTTGATGCGTTTCATGGCTTCATTCTTGGTCATGCTGTTCTTTCGTGATTCGTCGAGTATACGGCGTGCATTTTGACACAGGCACGCCACCCCCGCCTGCCTTGCCGATGCCTATCTGCATGCTTTTTTACTGCAATGCAGCATCAATTCTCATCAATTGTCGCAACGCATTAACAACACTGGGCAAAATTCATTGCTTCCCGGCATTGTAAATATCGGTCGTTCGAGCGTATGCTGAAGCAGTCTGAACGGTGCCGCCAGAGCACCGTCGCCGCCGCATTCCTGGCTTGCAGGGCAGGAAGCGGGCCACGCCCCATCGCCGCAAATAGATAGTTGGAGACACAGCATGAAGAAATTGACGTTCCAGCAGAAGTTATGGATTCCCCTGATTTGCAGCTTGTTGTGCATCACCGTTATTTTTGTCTATAACGCGCTGGAAGTTCGCAAGATCCGCATCGAAGAGCGCAGCGCCGACCTGAGCAATGCCGCCGACCTGGGCCTGGGCGCCGTCAAGATGTTCGGCGACCTGGCCGCCAGCGGCGCCTTGACGAAGGAAGAAGCGCAGAAGCAGGCCACGGCCGTCATCAAGAGCATGCGTTTCGGCGAAACCGGTTATTTGTCCATCATCAACCTCGATGCCGTCGTCGTGATGAATCCCGCCGCACCGCAAACCGATGGCAAGAACATGTCGGATTTTAAAGATGCCAACGGCACTTATCTGTACCGCGACATCGTTGCCGTCGGCAAGACCGATGCAGGCAAGGGCTTCGTCCACTATTATTTCCCCCGTCCCGGCCAGAAGACCCCGGAACCGAAGATGAGCCGCGTGGTGGCCTACAAGCCATGGAGCTGGACCATCGTGACGGGCGTGTACATGGATGATATCGATGCGGCCTTCCGCCAGTCGCTGCTGACTTCGCTGGGCGTGCTGGTACTCGTGTGTGCGTTGCTGGCCGCCGTCGTCGTCGTGATCAACCGCAGCTTGCGCCATGCGCTGGGCGGCGATCCCGAGTATGCGGCCGACGTGGCCGAAAAGATCGCGAATAACGATTTGAGCGGCGTCGTGCGCACGCATGCCAACGACCGCCACAGCGTGCTGTACGCAATGAAAACCATGCAAGCCAACCTGGTCGATGCGATCAGTGAAATCCGCCACAGCGCCGAGACGATTGCCACGGCATCGAGCGAGATTGCCAGCGGCAATATGGACTTGTCGGCACGCACGGAAATGCAAGCCAGTTCGCTGGAAGAAACGGCGGCCTCGATGGAGGAATTGACCTCGACCGTGACACAAAACGCGGGCAACGCCGTGCAGGCGAATGAACTGGCGCAGTCCGCTTCCGCCGTGGCCCGCCAGGGCGGCGCCGTGGTGGCGCAAGTGATCGGCACCATGGATACCATCAACGCTTCGTCGCGCAAGATCGTCGACATCATCGGCGTCATCGATGGCATCGCTTTCCAGACGAATATCCTGGCGCTTAACGCGGCCGTGGAAGCGGCGCGCGCCGGCGAGCAGGGACGCGGCTTTGCCGTCGTGGCGTCGGAAGTGCGTAATCTGGCCCAACGGTCCGCTGGCGCGGCGAAGGAAATCAAGGAACTCATCGGCGCTTCCGTCGACAGCATCGCGGCAGGCAGCACGCTCGTCGCACAGGCGGGCACGACCATGGATCAGGTGGTGGCTTCCGTTTCGCGCGTGACCGACATCATGGCCGACATCACGGCCGCTTCGCACGAGCAAAGCACGGGCATCGGCCACGTCAACCAGGCGATCACGGAGATGGATAGCGTGACGCAGCAAAATGCGGCACTGGTGGAAGAGGCGGCGGCCGCGGCGTCGAGCATGCAGGACCAGGCGGCCGTGCTGGCGCAACTGGTGGCGCGCTTCAAGCTGTCGGCGCAGGAGCCGGGGATGGGGACGTCGCCGCGCCTGGCGGCAAGTTCGGCTGGCGCGCCACGCGCCGTGGCGAAAAAGCCGCTGCGCAGCCTGGCGGCGCGCTAGGACTTTATTGGGCTGGCGCCGCCGCCTGCGGCGCCGGTTCGAATTCCAGCTTGTCATCGACGACCACGAATTGCCCGACCGGCTGGCCCAGGTCGGCTTTCGGGTCGTTTTCCATTTCCGTCAGCGCATTGCAGGTATTCGTTTCCGCCTGCCACAGCTGCTTGCCCATGCGGATATTCCAGATGCCATCGCCGGCTGCAAACAGCTCGACGGTGATGTCGGCTGGCGCGTCCGTCGACAGGGTATGCAGGCGCTGGCATTGCGGCAGATTGGTCGCCATCAGCTGCACTTCCACGGTATCTTGCCAAAAATAACGTTGCTGGCGGCGCACGGTCAGAGAATGGTCCTGTCCATCGAACATGTAGATGGCGAAGTCCTGGACACAGCCTGACAGCAGGACGGACAGCATGACGATCAGGAGTTTGCGCATGGTCGGCTTTCTTGGTTGGTGCTCGGGAATGTCGGGATGCCTGCGTGACGGCGCTAGTGAATGCTTGCGCCGTCTTGTTTTTCGCTTACGTGGCATTATATCCATGCATATCAGTTGCGGCGCGACAATAGTGATGCGGAGGCCGCCTGCCCTACTTATCTATCTGGAAAGACCACGATGATCGACCTGTATTACTGGACCACGCCCAACGGGCACAAAGTGACGATGTTCCTGGAAGAAGCGGGCATCCCCTACAACATTATTCCCGTGCATATCGGCAAGGGTGACCAATTCAAGCCCGAATTCCTCGCCATCGCGCCGAACAACCGCATCCCCGCCATCGTCGACCAGGCGCCGGAAGATGGCGGCGCGCCCTTGTCCCTGTTCGAGTCGGGTGCGATTTTGCAATACCTGGCCGAGAAAAGCGGGCAATTCCTGCCTGACGACGTGCGGGGACGCGCCGAAGTGATGCAGTGGCTGTTCTGGCAAATGGGCGGCCTTGGCCCCATGGCCGGGCAAAACCACCATTTCGTGCAATATGCGCCCGAACCCATCGACTACGCCATCACGCGCTACGTCAACGAAACGAACCGGCTATACGGCGTGCTGAACAAGCGCCTGGCCGACCGCGCATTCGTGGCCGGCGACACGTATTCCATCGCCGACATGGCGATCTACCCGTGGATCGTGCCGCACGAGCGCCAGCGCCAGAAGCTGGAAGATTTCCCGCACCTGGCGCGCTGGTTCGCGGCCATTGCCGCCCGTCCCGCCACCGTGCGCGCGTATGCGCGGGCGGCTGAAATCAATGTGCAGCCCACCGTCAGCGGCGACGCGAAAAGCGTGCTGTTCGGGCAGACGGCGAAGACGGTGGCGTGATCAACGGTCAGTTTCCTCGGTAAGTGGAAAAACCAAAAGGACTGAGCAGCAAGGGAATGTGATAGTGCTGGTCGGTCTTTTCCACGTGGAATTGCACGGGGATTTCCGGGAAGAAGGTTTCCTGTTTCAGGCGCGCATAGTGCTCGCCTGTCTTGAACACGATGCGGTATTCGCCCGCCTGCATGGGAGCATCCTCCGGATACATGGCCGCGATACGCCCCTGCGCATTCGTCACGGCGCTGGCGAGCTGTTGCCAGCCTTCGCCTTTCTTTTGCTCCAGGGTGACCGTCACGCCCGCTGTCGGCTGGCCGCTCTGCAAGTCGAGGATGTGCACGCTCAAGGGATTGGCGGCGGCCAGGGCCATGCTGGACAGGCTGGCGAAGGCCAGGGCGGCGGTGATCTTTTTCAGGTACGTCATCGTCGTGTCTTTCAAAGGGTGGGGGAATCGAGTTCGGGGATGGTGGCCAGGGCAGCCTGGGCGCAGGCACGGTCTTGCTGCGCGCCACCGCCACCGGCCACGCCGATGGCGCCGACCACTTCGCCCTGGGCTCGCAAGGGCAGGCCACCGCCCAGCAGCAACAGTTCCGGCACGGTGGTCAAATTACTCATGTCCGGATTGTTGCGGGCCGCCACGGCCAGCGTGTAAGTGTCGCTCTTGGTGGACAAGGCCGTGTACGCCTTGCGCCGGCTGGCTTCCGTGTTGTGCGGTCCGACGCCGTCGGCGCGCTGCACCGTCACGACATTGCCGCCACGGTCCAGCACGGTAACGACGATATGCCGGCCCTGCGCCAGGCAAGCGGCCATGGCCGCATCGGCCAGCTTGTTGGCAGCTGGCAGAGAAAGATCATCGACTTTGCGCAACTGGGCGTGTGCGGGGCTGGCCAGCAGGCATAGCAGGGTACTGCCGAAAAGAAGGGTTTTCATGTGGCGTCCTGGGAATCAAGTGACGCCAGTATGGCCAGTGTTACCCTACGCGAAGATGATCGCCGCATGACATTTTTATCATCCGCGGCACTCTGCGCGCGGCGTAGAATGGTCTTATATTCTCTTTAGAAAGTGGCCATGCGTATCCTGGTAATCGAAGACGAACCGAAGACGGGCGACTACCTGCTGCGTGGCCTGGCCGAGTCCGGCTTTACGGTGAGCCTGGCGCGCAACGGCCGCGACGGCCTGCACATGGCCAGTAGCGACACGCCCGATTTGATCGTGCTCGACGTCATGCTGCCCATCATGGATGGCTGGCAAGTCTTGCGCGCGCTGCGGCTGCAGGAGGGCGGTGCGGACGTGCCCGTGATTTTCCTCACGGCGCGCGACGAAGTGCAGGACCGGGTCAAAGGGCTGGAATTGGGCGCCGACGATTACCTGGTGAAACCATTTGCCTTTGCCGAACTGGTGGCGCGCATCCGCACCTTGCTGCGGCGCGGGCCGCCGCGCGAGGACGACGTGATCCGTATCGGCGACATGGAAATCGACGTGATGAAACGCAAGGTCAGCCGGCAAGGCCAGCGCATCACTCTGACGGCCAAGGAATTCGGCTTGCTGCATTTATTGGCGCGGCGTCAGGGCGAGGTCTTGTCGCGCTCCATCATCGCCTCGCAAGTGTGGGACATCAATTTCGAGAGCGACACCAACGTCATCGACGCGGCCATCCGCCGCCTGCGTAGCAAGCTCGACGACCCGTTCGAACCCAAACTGATCCACACCTTGCGTGGCATGGGCTATGTCTGCGAATTGCGCGCGCTCACCGTGCCGGACAGCGGCGCCACGCAATGAAGCTGGCGCAACTCCGCCGCTCGCTGACCCTGCGCGTCACGCTCGTGTTCGTGCTGATCGTGGCGCTCGTGTCGGCCGGGCTGGGCATGCATTTGTACCGTTCATTCGTCGCGGAAATCGAGCGCCGCGATGACATTTTGTTGCTGGGAAAACTGCGGCAGATCCAGCAACTGCTGGGCAATGCGGGCACCCTCGACATCATCCGCGAGCGGCCCCAGTATTTCCGCGACACCATGAGCGGGCAAGAAAATTCCCTGGTCCGCATCGTGCGCGCCGATGGCACGCGTTTGATCGATGTCAATCCAAACGGCGAGACGGTGGCGCATCCTGTTCCCGTGGCCGTCGATGCGCCCGTCACGGACAGCGCCATCGTCAGCTGGACCAGCCGCGACGGTTATCCGGCCAGGGTGGTGGCGGCCAGCGCGCGCATTGGCGACCCGGCGCAGATGGCCGACATATCCGTCGCCCGGGTCTACGGCGACCGCACGGCCATGTTTGCCGCCTACCGCTGGCAGATCGTCGTGTCCGTCGCCGTTAGCGCGCTGGTGGCGGCTTTGTTGTCGAGCGTGATGCTGCTGCGGGGATTGCGGCCGCTGCGCAATATCGCCGCCCACGCGGCCCTCGTGCGGCCGGGCAAGCTGGAGCAGCAACTCGAGGCGCGCGGCGCGCCGACGGAGCTCTTGCCGCTGATCCATGCCTTGAATGCCATGCTGGCGCGGCTGCAGGAAGGCTATGCGCGGCTGTCGCAGTTTTCCGCCGACCTGGCGCATGAATTCCGCACGCCCGTCACCAATCTGCTGGGGCAAAGCCAAGTTATGCTGGCCCGACCGCGCAGCGCGCAAGACTATGAGCAGCTGGTCTCGTCGAATGTGGAAGAGCTGGAACGGCTGTCGCGCATGATCGACAGCATGCTGTTCCTGGCACGGGCGCAGCAGGATGAAATGGTGCTCGTCAAGCAAGTCTTGCCCGTGCAGGACGAGTTTGCAAGGCTGGCGGATTTCTTTGAAGGCTTGGCCGAAGAACGCGAGCTGGCGCTGGCTTGCCACGGCAGCGGCAATGTGACGGCCGAGCCGCAACTGCTGCGCCGCGCGCTGGGCAATTTGCTGTCGAACGCGATCCGCCACGCGGCGCCGGGCAGCACGATTCTGCTGCGCTCGCATGCGACGAACGAGGGCGTGGAATTGAGCGTGAGCAACCTCGGCCCCGCCATTCCCGCGCGCCACTTGCCGCACCTGTTCGAGCGCTTCTACCGCGCCGACCCGGCCCGCAGCGACTCGGCCGCCTCTACCGGCCTCGGCCTGGCCATCGTCACGGCCATCATGCAGCTGCACGGCGGCAGCGCGACCGTGGCGTCCGACGCGGCCGCCACGACGTTTACCCTGGTTTTTCCGGCGTAATTGACTGGGGTGGTGTCGGATTACGCTACGCTAATCCGACCTACGCCGCATTCCGGCACAGGGTAGGTCGGATTAGCGAGGCGAAGCCAAGCGTAATCCGACAAGAGCCGTCAATAATATTGTCGGATTACGTGGTCCCGTATGGTCTCGGGGCCGTCAGCCCATTTCCACCAAAAACTCATGCATGCCCGTATGCGGCAATTGCGCACACGCTGGCGCAAAGTGCGGCAACTGCCCCCACAGCAACGGGTTGCCGACGATGTACACGTAATGCTGCGCGCGCGTGAGGGCCACGTTGAGCAGGTTCGGCGTGGCCGCCGCCCACTGCGCGGCGCCTACCGTGCTGTCGTCGGCGCCGAGGACCAGCATCACCACGCTTTGTTCCTTGCCCTGGAAGGTGTGCACGGTACCCACCATCTGGCTGCTCCACTGGCGCAATTCGCGCGCCGTCGGCGCCTTGCCGTAGCCGAGGCGGCGGTCCCAGTCCATGTCGACGATGCGCGAACGTAATTCGTTGCGCACGGCCTTGAACGGCGTAATCACATACATGTCGGGCAGCTTGCCGTCGCGGCGGTACAGTTTCAGCAGCACTTCCAGCACGAAGTCGAGCTGCACGGACACGACCTGCTTGTAGCTGACGGCGCCGACGGCGTCGATCCAGCGGCTGGGGCCCCGCGTAAGTCCCCGCGCGCCATCTGGCGGCGTGCGTTCGCTCAAGCCATACACCATCTTGTCTTCATAGGCGATGCTGTTGGCCAGCGAAAACATCGGTTCCACGCAGCGGCGATGCACGCGCAGGGGGCTGCCGATCCACAAGGGCTGCGTGCTATTGGCGGCGACATGCGCGCCATAGCGGTTGGCCTTGTCGGCCAGGGTTTGCACGGAAACACTGCCTGGCGCGTAGCTGCCGTCCTGCGTGTGCTGCGACAGGGCGGACAAGGTATGCACCAGGCGGCCCGGCACCGTGAACACGGGTTCAATCTGTAGCGGGTCGCCCACGACGACGGCGCGCTTGGCCCGCCACAGGCTGCCCAGCGCCGTTTGCGGTGGTGCTTGGCCCGCTTCATCGATGAACAGCCAGCCCAGCGATTCGGGACCCATGCCTTGGAACTGGCGCGCGAACGAGGCAAACGTGGTCGACACGACGGGCACGACCATGAACAGGCTGTGCCAGACCATGGCGATGTGCGACTGGTCGTAGGCGCGCTTGTTTTTCAGCAATTTCGACACGGCCAGCAAGTTGCCGCCAAAGCCGGGGCCGCCTTTTTTTGCCACTTCCGCCAGCCATGCTTCATGCAGGGCCAGGGCCTTGGCAAACAGGCGCGAGCGCAGGCGCGCCAGCGCCGGTTCATGCCACAGGCCGCCAATTTGCAGGGCGTCGCCGTCCAGCTCATCCAGCGTGGCCGGCGCGATGATGGTGGGGAAACGCATGCGCGCGCGGCGCAGCAGTTCCGTGCTGTCATCCCATTCGCGCTGGCGCGATTGCGCCGTGCGCAGCGCGATGTGCAGGCTGTTGCGGGCGCGCTCGCAGCGCGGCTCCAGTTCGCCTTTCAGCAGCAGCTTGATGGCGGACACGTCGCGCGCGGCCTGGCGCTGCGCTTCCGCGTTGGCGACGACGGCGTCCTTGAAGGCGCGTGCCGGTGCCGTGCGGAACAGCCGGGCAAAGAAGCCGGGCTGCGTCAGCGCCACCAGGCGTTCTTCTTCCAGCAATTCCTTCTTGCTGGCGAGCAATGTGTCCTGCTGCGCCAGCGCGGCGGCCAGGGCGCCATTCGCCGCATCCATCTCTTGCTCGGCAGCAATCAGCGCTTGCTGGCTGGCCTGCATGAAGTCCGCTTCCGTGCAAGTGCCCACGGCTTGCCACAGGGCGGCGTATTGGGCGTGTTCGGCCAGAGCCTTTTCCACCACGTGTTCCGTCTCGCGGAACTCGCGCGCCGCCTGGGCGAAGCTGACGCCCTGGTAGCTGGCCAGCCACTGGCGGATATTTTGCGCATTCGGCGTCTTGCGCGCCGTGCTCTTGTCCCAGTCGTCGTCATAGAAATTGCTGACGAAGCGGCGGCGGTTCGCGCTGTTTCCCAGCGCACAGGACATCAAGCCCCATGGCGCTTCCGCCTCGCCCAGGGCGCGGTTGGCGCCATTGCCATCGGCCACGACCCGGCGCGCCACGCTTTCAAAATAGCGCGTGCGCGCCCATTCCTTGCCCAGCTGCTTCGGTTTTGGCAGGTCGCCGGAAATGTTTTCCACCGCCGCGTTATTCGACGAAGCGACGACCATTTCAAAGCCCGTCAGTTCTGGACGCAAGCGGGCGATGGTAATCGGGTCGCGCACGCCTTCGAAGGCCACGGCCACCTTGCCGATGAAGGCGTCGCCGGCGCGGTCCAGGCAGGACAGCACGCTGGCGCGGCGCACGATGTTGTCGGCGAACAATTCGCGCAGCAAGGTCGTCTTGCCCGTGCCCGGCGGGCCGTTGACGGAAAAGATGCCCCGTTCGTTCAAGCCCGTGCGCGCGCCGTGGATGGCGAACTGCTGCATCAGGCTCATGGCGTAGCTGGCGTCTTCCAGCCAGTGTCCGCGGTTCATATTGGCCGGATTGAGCATGGCTGCCAGCGCCTGGCGTCCGGCAGGGCTGTACAGGTCGATGCGCTCATCCTGCGCCAGCGGCGTCAGGTAGGCGGCCACGGTGGCCGGCAGCTTACCGCCACGCAAGGCGCGGATGATCTGCTCCAGGTCGTCGAGGTAAAAACTGTTGAGGATATCGATCGATGTTTCCACCGCGTCGCCGAAGTCCAGCGTGCGGTTCTGGCTGGCTTCAGCCAGGTCGGCTTCCGAGACTGCCGCGCGTTTTTTGCGCGTGCGCAATTCCAGCACGGCCAGCGGCTGGCCTGCCGACGGGTGGAAGCCGGCCCAGTCGCGCAGCAGGTCGGCCAGCGCGGCGATTTCCATGCCGGACAGGGGCGACGAGACATTGCCTGCCTCGTCCGTCACTGGCTGCGGGGCGCGGCTTGCCGCGAAGTTGCGCAAGCTGTCCTGCAGCGCCAGCTGGCTGTCGCTGAAGGCGTCCAGGCTCAGGCCCGACCAGTCCGGCGTGCGGGCGCGGCCCAGGGCCCACGGCAAGGTCGAGACGGACACGGGGTCGAATTGCGGCTCGCCCAGCGCATTGAGGTTCAGGCGGGCAAAGCACGAGCGTCCCAGCAGTTCTGTTTTTTCTGTTTCGGCCATGTTTTCCGGGCCATTGGCCGGCGGACAGGCCTTGTTGATTTCGGCCTTGTCGAACACGCCGAGGAACAGCGAGAAGCCGTCGATCTCGCGGTCGGACGGCACTTGCCATTGCGTGGCGAACTGCAGCGGCAATTGCGCCAGCTGTTCGCGGTGCAGGAGGCGCACGGTGGACTGGTCTTCAACGTCCGTGATTTGATTCAGGTCAAACGGGATAAAGAATTCGATCTTGTGCCAATACTCCAGGATAGCCAGGAGGCGCTGCTGTTCTGCCTGATTCATGATGACCAATATTTTGTAAAGCGAGCGAGGATTGTAAAGCGTATGCGTGGTGCACGTTTTGCACTTTTGCCTATTGCGCGGGCTTTGCCGCAAAAAAAGTGGTGATTGCGGACGAAAAAAAGCCAGGCAGCAACTTCCTGCCTGGCTTTCCCGTGGGGAGGACGTTGCTATTGGTTAAAACTCTTCCCATTCGCTCTCGGCGGCAGCATTGCCGCGGCGTGCCGGCGCGGCCGCGACGGCCTTGCGCGCGGGTGCGGGCTTGGCTGCGGGGCGTGCGATGGCGGGCGCTGCTGGCGCGGCGCGCACAGGCGCCAGCTTGGGTGCGCTGGCGACATGGTTGCCGGTTTTAAAGAAACCCACCACGTGCGCCAGTTCGCCCGCCTGCTCCTGCATGCTTTGCGAAGCGGCCGCCGCTTCTTCCACCAGGGCCGCGTTTTGCTGCGTTACTTCATCCATCTGGGCAATGGCCATGTTGATCTGCTCGATGCCGATGGTCTGCTCGTGCGTGGCGGAAGTAATCTCTCCCATGATATCGGTCACGCGCACGATGCTGTCGACGATGTCGCCCATGGTCTGGCCCGCTTCATTGACGAGGCGCGAACCCGTGTCCACGTTGGCGACGGACGCGGCGATCAATTCCTTGATTTCTTTCGCTGCGCCAGCGGATCTTTGGGCAAGATTACGCACTTCCGTTGCCACGACGGCGAAGCCACGGCCCTGTTCGCCCGCGCGTGCCGCTTCCACGGCCGCGTTCAAGGCCAGGATATTCGTCTGGAAGGCGATGCCGTCGATGACGCCAATGATGTCGACGATTTTCTTCGACGACTCGTTGATGGTGCCCATGGTGTCGACCACTTGCGAGACGATGCTGCCGCCGCGCACGGCCACTTCCGACGCGCTTTTCGCCAGCTGGTTGGCCTGGCGCGCATTGTCCGCGTTCTGTTTCACGGTCGAGGTCAGCTCTTCCATGGCCGACGCCGTTTCTTCCAGCGAACTGGCTTGCTCTTCCGTGCGGGACGACAGGTCGAGGTTGCCGGCGGCAATTTCGCTCGATGCCGTGGAGATCGCGTCCGTGCCGTTGCGCACTTGCGCCACTACGCCCAACAGGCTGTCGTTCATGGCTTTCAGGGCGCCCAGCAGGCGGCCCGTTTCATCGCTGGAATTGACGACGATGTGCGACGACAAGTCGCCCGAGGCCACGGTTTCGGCCACGCCCACGGCTGCATTGATGGGGCGGGTGATCGAGCGCGTGATGATCCAGGCAACAAAAGCGCCCAGCAGCACGGCCACGCTACCCAGGGCAATCATGGAGGCGCGCGCGCTGGCGCTCAGCGTCTCGGCATCCGTCGCCGCCTGCGCCGCCTGCTCGCCTTCATACGCGACCAGGCTGTCGAGTGCGCCCAGCACGCGCTTCAGGCTTGGTGCCGCCTGCTGCGTCAAAAAGGCGATCGCTTCTTCCGTCTGGCCCGCATTGCGCAGCTCGATCACCTTGTTGTTCAGCGGCGCACCCGATTTCAGGGCTGCGTCCAGCTCGGCCATCAGTGCCGTTTCCTTGTCCGTCGAGATTTTCTTTTGCAAGGTTTCCTTGGCGGCACCATATTTCTTGCGCGCTTCACCGATCTTCGCCAGTTCCGCCTGCACCAGCGCTTCCGTCGGCGCCACCACGATGCTCGTGATCGCCAAGGTAATGTTGCGCACGTTGTCGCTCATGGTATTGGCGGCCGCCATCTTGACGTTCTTGTCGGCCACGATGTCGTGCGTGCGCGCGCTCAGTTGTCCCATGGAGTACAGGCCGACGAGCAAGACGGCTACCAGCAGGCCGAGAACGACAGCAAACCCGATCCCGAGCCGGGTGCCGATTTTGAATTGTGTGAGTGACATGATTGCTTTCGTGTTGCGGAAGTGAAGGAAAACGTCGACAGGCCAGGGCTACGGGTTTATACGTAAGGGCGACCAGCCTGTAATTGTTCCTCAAAATTCCGCACTGCAATACAAAAACTTGTATCAAGTCCCCGAAAAGTTTAAAAATTGGTAGCAAATTAAATAAGTTGTCGTGTGGAAACAACGAGCGCGGCGCCGGACGCGGACTCAGCTTTCCGGAAACACGCGGGTGGCCAGGAAGTCGATGAAGGCGCGCAGTTTCGGCGTCAGGTGGCGGCTGCTGGGCCACAGGATGCGAAAGGCGCCGTCGTGCTGGCGGTGCGCGTCCAGCACGCGCTGCAAGCGGCCTGAGGCGAGCGCCGCGCGCACGGCAAAGTCGGGCAGGGCAGCGATGCCCAGGCCGCTTTCGGCAAAGTGCAGCAGGGTCTCGACATTGTTGCAATTGAGCAGGGCCGGCGATCCTGCCGCTTGCAAGGCGGGCCACTCAGGCAAGGGCCAGGCTTCGACCTTGCCGCTGCTGGGAAACTTGTACAGCAGGCAAGTGTGTTGCGCCAGGTCGGCGGGCAGCTCCGGCGTGCCATGCTGCGCCAGGTAGGCGGGCGCGGCTACCAGCTGCAGCTGGAACTGGCCCAGCTGGCGGCTCATCAAACGGCTGTCGGCGCTTTCTCCCGCGCGCACGACGGCGTCGTAGCCCTCCTCGATCACGTCGACCCGGCGGTCGCTGAAATCGAGGTCGAGTTCCACCAGCGGATACGCGCGCGCAAACGCGGCCAGCACGGGATTGAGCAGGCTGCCGACTTGCGGCAGGCTGACGCGCAGGCGGCCTTGCGGCGCGCTCTTGCTGTTCGTTAACTCCAACTCTGCCGCTTCGATCTCGCCCAGGATACGCCGGCAGCGTTCGAGAAACACGGTGCCCTCGCTGGTCAGCGCGATGCTGCGCGTGCTGCGGTGAAACAGGCGCACATCGAGGCGCTGTTCCAGACGCGCGATGCTCTTGCCCACGGCAGAGGCGGAAATGCCGAGCACCCGGCCCGCCGCCACGAAGCTGCGCGTTTCGGCCGCCTGCACGAAGGCCGTGAATCCCGCCAGGTTATCCATTTTTCACCTTTGATTGCGGATGCCAACGTCCGCACAGACAGAAACTATAGCCTGTTTTTCTTTGATCGCGCCTGCCTTACCTTGGCAGCCTGATCATTTGAAAGGCTCGACATGATGTACAACTTCTCTCCTGCGGCCCTGTCCGCCCGTATCGATCCCTTGCTCGACTGTGTTTTGCGCCAGCAGCGCCTGGTGGGCGCCGTGGTGCTCGTGTGCCACGGTGGCCAGAAAGTGTATCGCCGCGCGGCCGGCCACCTGGACCGCGAGGCGGGCACGCCCATGCGCGAGGATGCCGTCTTTCGCCTGGCGTCCGTCAGCAAACCCATCGTCTCGACGGCCGCGCTGGCGCTGGTGGGACAGCAGCGCCTTGACCTGGACGACCTGGTGGCGCGCTGGCTGCCGTATTTTGCGCCGCGCCAGCCGGACGGCACGGTGGCGGCGATGACCGTGCGCCACTTGCTCACGCACACGGCCGGCCTCGACTATGGCTTCTTCCAGCCGCCGGGCGGCGCGTATGCACAGGCCGGGGTGTCGGACGGCATGGATGCCTCCCGCATGACTCTGGCAGACAACCTGCGCCGCCTGGCCACCGTGCCGCTCGCGTATGCGCCGGGCGAGCGCTGGGCGTATTCGATCGCCACCGACGTGCTGGGCGCCGTGATCGAAGCGGTGACGGGCTTGCCGCTGGCGCACGCCGTGGAACACCTGGTGACGGCGCCGCTGGCCATGCGCGACACGGGTTTCCTGGCCACCGACCCGGCGCGCCTGGCCATCGCCTATGCGGACCGCGCAGCGGGGGAATCCCGGCCGCGCCGTTTGCTGGACGCGGGCGAAGACCATCTGCCATTTCTCGATGGCATGGCAGGTTTTACCTTGTCGCCGGCCCGTGCCCGCGATGCGCACGCCTACCCATCCGGCGGCGCTGGCATGGTCGGTTCCGCCCCCGACTTCATGTGCCTGCTGGAAACCTTGCGGCTGGGTGGCGCGCCGCTGTTGTCACCGGCGCTGGCGCGCCAGATGGGCGAAAGCCAGACGGGGGATTTCGACTTGCCGTTCTGGCCGGGCCGTGGCTTCGGCCTGGGTTTTACCGTGCTGACGGACCCGCAACTGGCCGCCACGCCCGAGTCGGCTGGTAGCTGGCGCATGGGCGGCACGTATGGCCACTCGTGGTTTGTTGACCCTGCGCAAGAATTGTCCGTGGTGGCGTTCACAAATACGGCATTGGAGGGCATGGCGGGGCCGTTCGTGACGGAGCTGTGCCAGGCAGTGTATGGCGTGGAGCAGGGGCAATGACGGCGGCCATGACCCGCCCGCATCCCGTCGTTTTCCTCGCGCTGGGCTTGTTCGGCGTGTATTGCATCGAGTTTGGCGTGGTGGGCATCTTGCCGATGATCATGCGGCGTTATGCCGTGACGGCCGCGCAGGCGGGCTCGCTGGTGAGCCTGTTCGCCCTGGTGATCGCCGTGGGCGGCCCCTTCCTCGTGCTGCTGGCCACGCGCTGGTGCCGCAAGAACGTCCTGATCGTTTCCCTGCTCGTGTTTGCGCTGGCCAGTGTGGCCTCTGCTTATGCGCCCCGCTTCGAACTGCTGCTGGCGCTGCGCATCGTGCCGGCCCTGTTCCACCCCGTGTATTTCTCGCTGGCCATGGTGGCCGCTGTCACCCTGTATCCGCCACGCGAGGCGGCACGGGCCGGCGCGCATGCGTTCACGGGCACCAGCATGGGCATGGTACTGGGGATTCCGCTCACCACCTGGATTGCCGCGCAATATGGTTACGAGGCATCGTTCCTTGCCTGCGCCCTCGTCAATGCGCTGGCCGCGCTGGGGCTGTTCCTGTTCTTGCCGGACACGCCGCGCGAGGCGCCGATGGCGTATGGCCGCCAGCTGACCGTGCTGCGCAAACCCGCCCTGTGGTTCACCATTGCCGCCGCCGTGCTGGTGTTTGCCGCCATGTTTGCCGTGTATGCGTATGCGGCCGCTTACCTGCAGCAGGTGGCGGGTTTGTCGGCGCGCCAGACGGGGCTGGCGCTGGTGGTGTTTGGCGTGGGCGGCGTGGCGGGCAATCTGTTCGCGGGGCGCCAGCTGGGTACGCACGTGCTGCGCACGGTCTTGCTGCAGCCACTGTTGCTGGGGCTGGCGTACTGGCTGCTGTACCGCCATGCGGGAACTGGTCTCGGCTGGGCGGCGCTGGCCGTCTTGCTGCTGTTCTGGGGCGCGGCGCACACGAGCGGGCTGATCGTGACGCAAGTGTGGCTCAGCAGCGAAGCGCGCGAGGCGCCCGCGTTCGCCATCGGCGTGTATATCGCCGCCATCAATCTGGGCGTGACGGTGGGCGCGCTGGCGGGAGGCGTGGCCATCGCCCGCTACGGCATGCAGGGGGCACTGGCTTGCGGCGGGTTGTTCGGTGCGCTGGCGCTGGCCTTGATCTTGCTCAAGGCGTGGCGCTACCGCCCGTCGTCAGTCGGCAATATGGTTGGGGATGCGAAACAGTAGATCCGTGTCGCCGATGTCCACGCCCGCTTGCGACAACAGGGTGCTGGCCTGGCCCCGATGGTGCGTCTGGTGGTTGAAGAAATGCATGAGCAGGCTGAAAAACTCGCGCCGGTTCGCTCCCTTGCTGTTGCGGTAGTCGAGCAAATGGTCGAGGTCGGCTTCCGTGATCGAGGCGGTCCAGTCGATGATGAGCTGGTCCAGCCATTGCCGGTGCGCGTGCATGGCGGCAAAATCGTCGGCCGCGAACAGCGGGTGCGTGAGCGAGGCGGGCGGGGTGATGGCGCGGATGGGGTCGAGCAGGGGAAAGCCGGCCGGGTGCTTCGCATAGCGCTGCATCCACAGCGTGTCGCCCACCATCACGTGGTTCAGGGTGGCCAGCAGGGAGCCGAAGAAGGCGCCCCGCTCGCGCTGCAGCTCGCCGGGTGGCAAGCTGGCCGCCGCCGCGTACATCTTGGCATTCATCCACTGGTTGTAATCGGCCATCAGGCAAAGGTGGGCGCAACGGCTCATGGTGATGAATGTTCTATATCAGACGGATTTCAAAAACGCGCGTATGCCGGCCAGCAGCATTTCAATGGCCATCGCCGTCAGGATCAAGCCCATCAGGCGTTCAAACGCCGTCATGACTCTTGGCCCCAGGGCCCGCTGCAAGCGTTCGGCGCACAGGAAGACGGCCAGCCAGACGGCGGCCACGGCCGTCAGCCCCGCCACGTGGGCGATGACTTCGTTCATTTCATGCGAGGAAAACAGCAGCACGGTGGCCAGCGCCGACGGGCCGGCCAGCGCGGGGATGGCCAGCGGCACGATGAACGGTTCGCCGCCCATCTCGTGGTCGCTATTGCCGGCGTTGGGCTGCGGAAAGACCATGCGCATGGCGATCAGGAACAGGATCACGCCGCCGCCGATGCGCAGCGCCACTTCCGACAATTGCAAGGCGTTCAGGAAATGACGGCCGAAGAACATAAACAGCAGCAAGATGCCGAAGGCGATCAGGCATTCGCGCACCACGACTTTCCAGCGCCGCTCGATGGGCACCCGTTTCAGGGCATTGACGAACAGGGAAACGTTGCCGAACGGATCGGTCACGAGCAAGAGCAGGATAAATGTCTGGAAAAAATTCTGTGTCATGGTGATGTGATTGAGGTCAACACCGCTGCCAGGATGGGCGCGGTGCGATAAGGCTTGCGATGATAACAAGAGCGGCGGCTATCGCCCATGATTATTGATGCATAGCAGCATTTTTTTTACGCAGCGATGACTTTTGCCTGGTAAAACGCGCTGGGCGTGGTGCCGAAATGCTTCTTGAACATGGCCGTGAACGCACTCTGGCTCGTGTAGCCATTGTCCATGGCCACGTCAATGACCTTGCTGCCGTGCGCCAATTGTTCCAGCGCCCGCAGCAATCGCGCCTGCTGGCGCCACTGGCCAAAGCGCATGCCCGTCTGTTTCTGGAACAGCCGGTGCAGGCTGCGCTCGGTGATCGCCAGTTCCTGCGCCCAGTGCGCCACCGTCTGCTGTTCGCCCGGCTGCGCCATCAGCCGCGCGCAGATGCCGCGCAGGCGCGCATCGGCAGGCAGCGGCAGATACAGGGGCAGCACGGGCAGGCTGTCGAGCTCGTGCAACAGCAATTGCAGCAGATGCCAGTCGCGGCTGCCTTCCGTGAAATCGGGCGCGATGTCGACGGCCGCCACGATCAATTGCCGCAGCAGGGGGCTGATGTCGAGCACGCAGCTGTGGCGCGGCAGCAGCGGTGAGCTGGCGCAGTCGATGAAGACGGTGCGCATTTTCACCGCGCCGCTCATGCGTACCTGGTGCGCGATGCCGGGTTGCAGCCACACGCCGCGCGTGGGCGGCACCACCCAGCGCCCGCCTTGGGCCTCGATGGTCATCACGCCCTCAATGGCATACAGCAATTGCGCATGCGTGTGGCGGTGCACGGAAATCACGTGGCCATGCGCATAGTCGACGGCCAGCGCCATGGCGCGCGCCGTGACGGGCAGCAATTCCTGAAAGGCGGGCGAGGTGCAATCCATGAAAATGATGTCAGTTTTGCGATAGGTCCAGACATTTTAGCGTGAGAAGGCGCGGCGCGCCTGCGGCATGATGGTTTCCCGCAACTATTCCTGGAGCTTCGCATGCCTGTGCGCGCCTATCTGTATCCGTTTCTGGCCATGCTGCTGTGGGCCGGCAACGTCGTCGTCTCGAAGCTGGCCGCGTCCAGCATCGCCCCCACCGCCATCACTTTTTACCGCCTGGTGCTGGTCTTGCTGGTGATGACGCCGTTTATCGCCCGCCCCCTGTGGCGCAACCGCGCCGCCATCCGCCGCCAGTGGTGGCAGCTGGCCCTGTGCGGCGTGATGTCGATGGCGCTGTTCCAGAGCCTGTCCTACCGCGCCGCCGAATCGACGACGGCGACGAATATGGCCATCGTCACGGCGCTGGCGCCGCTGATGACGGCCTTGCTCAGCGTGCTGCTGCTGGGCGAGCGGTTGACGGTCGGCATGGCGGCCGGCGGCGTGCTGTCGTTTGGCGGCTTGCTGTACCTGGTGGGGCGCGGCGACGTGCTGGCCTTGCTGCATCAAGGCGTGCATGCGGGCGATGCGCTGATGCTGCTGGCTTGCCTGAGTTTTGCCCTGTATGGCGTGCTGCTGCGCCGCTGGCGTTTATCCATTCCCGCCTGGCAAGCCATTTATTGCCAGGCGCTGGCGGCGCTGGCCTGCATGCTGCCGCTGTTCCTGCTGTTGCCGCCCGGCAGCGCCAGGCTGGACGCCACCACCTTGCCGCTGATCGGCTATGCCGGCATAGGCTCGTCCATCGTGCTGTCCTACCTGTGGATTGAAGGGGTAAAACTGCTGGGACCGAACCGCTGCAGCATTTACGTCAACCTGCTGCCCCTGCTGACGGCCTTGCTGGCCATCGTCTGGCTGCACGAAAGCATGCATGTGTACCACCTGGTCGGCGGCGGCATCTCGCTGCTGGGCGTGCTGCTGGCGCAGACGGTGCAGCGGCCGCTGTGGCGCCAGCGTCCTGGCGTGTCCGGTCTTGCCTGAACAGCCATGCATAATGGCGGTTTTCAGGCAGTGGAGTTGGCATGCGGCAAACATTTTGGATCAGCGCGATGGCGGCGCTGCTGGCGCTGGGCACCTTGGCGACGGCGCAGGCGGCAGTCCGGTTCTACGAGGGTAAACCGATGGCCACCGCCAGCGTTGTCGAGCGCCGCGATGGCGGCGTGGTGCTGGCCTTCCTGCGGGAAAATGGCGAAGTCAACGGCTACTATTGCCAGTGCAACGGGGATAGCGAGAAGCGCATGAACCTGGACAAGTATGGCAAGGCCAGCATCGCGGCCGTGTTCCAGCTTGACCTCGACAGCGAAGGCGAAACCACGTTCGTGCTCAGCCGCAGCAGCGATAAGCTCTTCGGCTTGCATGCCTACCGCTACGAGCGCAGCGGCGGCAGGATGTTCAAGGTGGCCACCCTTCAACCCACCCTGGACGCCATCGTGCGCGGCGCGAAAACCATGGACGAGGCGCGGGTGCGCGCCGCGCTGGCCCGCTTGCAGCTGATCGACTACAGCATCGCGTACGCACCCACGGGCGTGGCCGAGTTCGACGCCATCGAGCATGGCCACGGCACCCTGGTCGGTTATTTCAATATCGATGGCGAGTTATTGCCCGGCAAGCCGACGGACGCCCCGGCGTTTGCCTATAAAAAAACTTTCCAGGAAAAAGAGGGCCATTTCCTCACGGTGACCTATCTGCTGGGCAAGGGCTGGGAAGGCGGGCGCGCGCCCAGTTATCACGTCAAGTGGATCACCTGGGAAACGCAGCCGCAGCGCTTCGCCGCCAGCCAGGATGGGCCGCTCATCGAATACGACGTGAATTGCTGCACGGGCAACGTGTATGCCCGTGGCCGGTATGCGCAAGGCAAGCGCACTGGGCAGTGGCACTATGAAGAGCCGCTCACCATCCGCTCGGTTGGCGCTTTTGTCGACGGCAAGGCCGAAGGGCCGTGGACGTATGAAAGCGGCGAGGAAACGACAACGGGCATGATGCAGCGGGGCCAGCGCACGGGCCGCTGGGAAGTGAGCCCGGGCGTGGACGAATGGCGCGACGAGGGCAAGGGCAATTACCAGGGTTTCGATACCTACGTCAAAGACAGGCTGGACGGCCCCAGCGAGCGCCGTATCGGTACGCTGGTGCACTGGCAGGGCAACTATGTGAATGGCAAGAAGCAGGGCCAGTGGATCGAGCCCGGCGGTGGCGGCCTGTATGTCGATGACATCAAGCAGGGGCCGTGGAAGAAGGCGACGCCGGATGGCGGCTGGCAAGTGCTGACCATGCGCGATGGCGAACCGGAAGGCAAGCTGGAACAATATGCGGCCGGTGGCCAGCTGGAACTGGTCGAACATTACCGCTTTGGCGAGCTCGACGGCCCGATGGAGAGTTTTTATCCGGATGGCAAGCGGCGTTACCAAGGCGCGTTTGCCAGCGGCAAGCGCGATGGGGCGGAAACCCTGTTTTATCCCGATGGCGAAGTGCCGCAATTTCACCGTAGCTGGCACAAGGGCGTGCTGCATGGCGTCAATATCGAGAATTTCCAGAACGGTAAACCAAAGCGGATAGGCGCCTACAACATGGGCATGAAAACGGGCCGCTTCCAGTATTTCCGCGACGATGGCCAGCTCATCGAAGAAACCATGTATTAACTTGTTAGCTAGCATAAATGGCATTCCCACGCGACCTTGCACGGCAGCGGAATGCCAGTTCTGCGCAAAAAACATCATCCGCTTGTTACAAAGCGTGAAAATCAATACTGGATGTTGCTACTAGTAAACTTTCCCTGTATCTTGCAGTCAGGAAATTAAAAGTACAGGAAACCTCGACCTCGTTGCCCTGTATTGCACTCCTGACGATATGCGCGGGCCGCCTTCCCCCTGCCGCCTTACACGCCGTATCGATCTGTCCTGAACAATTCACGTGACCCGCCCATCTGGCGCTTGTTGCTATCCCGTTTGGTGAGCGCAGGCATGGTTACGCCCTTACCAAGGAAACTGCATGCTGTCGAATATAACAATAAAAATGCGCCTGATTGCCACCATGAGTGTGCTGGGCTTGCTGATCGCCGTATTGGGCGTCATGAGTATCATCAGCCTGAAATCGGCCAACCACAACCTCAACGAGGTCTACAGCAATCAGCTGGTATCGACGCAAGCCATCGGCGAGTCGCAGATTCTGCTGGGCCGCGCCCGTTTCACGATGGACCGCGTGATGGTGCATCCCGATGCGGCCGACGCCAAGGATATCCTGGCCCGTGCCGAACAATTCATGGAAGCTTCCAACAAGTCCTGGAAGGTGTACCTGGCCTTGCCGCAAAGCACGGACGAAAAGCGCCTGTCCGACGACATGGACAAGAAACGCAGCGATTACATGAGCAACGGCTTGCTGGTCATGAGCAAGGCTTTGCGTGAAGGCAACGTCGCTCAAGCGGACGGTTTGATGATGACGGGGCTGACGCCGCTGTACCGCACCCTGGACCAGGCCGCCGAAACATTGACGCAATACCAGGCCACGTCGGCCGCCGCGATGTATGCGACCAGCCAGTCCAGTTACCGCACCCAGGTGGCCATGGCCATCGGCGGTATGATAGTCGGCGCCTTGCTGACGATTATTTCCAGCATCTTGCTGCTGCGCGCCATCTTCGGCCCGCTGGACCAAGCCCTGCGCCATTTCGGCGCCATTTCCGACGGCAACCTGGCCAATGACATCGTCATCACGCGCAACGACGAGATGGGCGCCTTGCTGACGGGCTTGCAGAAAATGCAGGAACGCCTGTCGAACACCGTGCGCGGCGTGCGCGACGGCAGCGGCGCCATCGCCACGGCCAGCAATGAAATCGCTTCGGGCAACCTGGATCTGTCGAGCCGCACGGAGCAGCAAGCGTCGAGCCTGGAAGAAACGGCTTCCTCGCTGGAAGAGCTGACCTCGACCGTCAAGCAGAATTCCGACAATGCGCGCCAGGCAAACCAGCTGGCCGTGTCCGCATCGGACGTGGCCGTCAAGGGGGGGGCGCTGGTGGCGCAAGTGGTCGATACCATGGGCACCATCAGCGAATCGTCGAAAAAGATTGCCGACATCATCGGCGTGATCGATGGCATCGCCTTCCAGACCAACATCCTGGCCTTGAATGCGGCCGTGGAAGCGGCGCGTGCCGGCGAACAGGGCCGTGGCTTTGCCGTCGTCGCCACGGAAGTGCGCAACCTGGCGCACCGCTCGGCCAGCGCGGCCAAGGACATCAAGATGCTGATCGAAGCGTCGGTACAGAACGTGGGCGCCGGTAGCGAACTGGTCAGCCAGACGGGCACGACGATGGACGAGATCGTGGCCAGCATCCGCCGCGTGACGGACATCATGGGCGAAATCAGCGCCGCCGGCCGCGAGCAGGAACTGGGCATCGGCCAGATCAATCAAGCCGTGGCGGAAATGGATACCGTGACGCAACAGAACGCGGCGCTGGTGGAAGAAGCGGCCGCCGCTTCGGAATCCATGCAGGAGCAGGCGGCCGCGCTGGCCGAGATGGTCAGCATTTTTAAACTCGACGCCAACCATAGCGGTCCGGCAGCGGCCAAGCCTGCCTTGCGCAAGCCTGTCGTGGCCGCCGCCAGCATGGCCTTGAAACGCCCGGCGCTGCGCCTGGCGCCGGCCCGCGCCGCTGCTGCACCTGTCGCTGCCGCAAAACCGCGTCCCGCCAAGCCTGCCGCGGACAACAGCGGCGAGTGGGAAGAGTTCTAAGTTACTGCGCTGGCAGGGTGGCCTTGCTACCCTGTTCCTGCAAGCGCGCCGCCTCGGCCAAGGCCTGGGCGCGCGCTTCCTCTGCCGCTTGTTCCGCTTTCTCATGCGCATCATGGCGCGCCTGCAAGGCCGCTCGGGCACGCACGAAGACGATCTTGATGGCCGCCATCACGGGCACGGACAGGAAGATGCCGACCACGCCACCCAGCTGGTCGCCGGCCAGCAAGCCGACGATCACCATCAGCGGGCTTACTTCCACGCCTTCGCTCATCAAGTATGGGTTGACCACGTAATCCTGGAACAAACGGTAGGCGGCAATAAAGCCGATCAGCCAGAATACGTGCTCGAAGCCGCTGAAACCGGCCACGACCACGGCGATGACGGCCGCCGCCAGCGGGCCGGCAAACGGAATGAATTCCAGCAAGGCGGCCGCGCCGGCCAGAAGCAGGCTGTACGGCACTCCCATCAGGGAAAAGGCGATGCTGTAGGAAACAAAAGTGGCGATCGACAATAGCAGCAGGGCGCGCACATAGCGCGACAGCAAGATGTCGAGGTCATCGATGATGGCGCCCCAGAGTTTCTTGTTCGGGCGGTTCAGCAAGGAGAGCAAGCCGTCGCGCATGTCCGGCCCTTCCTTGATCAGCAAAAAGCTCAGCACGGGCACCAGCACCAGATAGATCAGGTTGCTGGCCGCATGCATGACGGTCAAGCCCAGTTCTTTCGCCAGCGGCATGGCTTGTCCCGTCCCGCTGCTCAGCTGTGTCTGCATGAACGACAGCAGGCGCGCGCGCAACGGTTCCATGAATTCCGGCAGAGGAATGCGCTCGGCAAAATTATTCCCCTTGAGCAAGGTCGGCAATTGATCGCTGAGCTTGATCGCCTCTTCCTCGATCCGCGCCCCGAAGATCGACCCCAGCACCGCCACCAGCAAGATCACCACCAGGAAGACGATGCCGATACTGGCCGTGCGCGGCAGGCGCTTCGGCCCATACCGCTCCAGCAGCCCGATCAGCGGATACACGAGGTAGCTGAAGAACACCGCGAACACCACCACGATCAGGGTCGACGACACCTTGTACGTGATGAATAACAAAAAAGCGACGAGAAAAGCCGTCCACACCATCTTGGCGACGCGCAAGTTAAAACCGAACATATGAATTCCTTAGGGCAGGATGCTACGCAAGCGTGGCTGGCTTGAAGGGCAGGGTGGGCAAGGCAGGGATCGGGCCGCGCCGCACGGCCGGAAATCATACCGCAAAATGCCAAAATGCCATGCCCTTGTGCGGAATAGCAATGTTTTCCCTGTGTGCCTCCGCTTATTTTGTCCGCCAGAAGGCTACGGTAATGAAGACGCCGTTTTCCTTGTCCGGCTCGCGCAAGGTCACCGTGTAGCGGCCGCTCGTATCGCTGCCCGTGAACACGACCTTCTCCTCATGCCCCTTCACTTGCGCGCCCTTGGCCAGTTTGGCATAGGTGTTGAGCACCCAATGGAAATCGGCATAGCTGCGCAGGGTGATGCTGGCATCGGGCATGGGCTCGTCGCCGGCCTCGGCCGCTTCCGTGGGTGTGCGCATGGGCAAACCCGCCAGGCCCGCCGGCGCGATGAGTTTGCCGCCACTGGAACTGCTGTTGAGTTCCGCATTCGGCAGCAGCAGGTGCAGCAAACTGGCGGGAAAGCCGGGCGGCACGTCGCGCTGTTCCCAGCCGGGCTGGCCGGGGCGGGTCGTGATGTATTCCACCACAGCAATGCTTTGCCGCTGTTCCGGCGCAGCCTGTGCCAGCATAGTCGGCAACTGCCGCGCCCAGACCAGCAGCGGCGCGGCCATCTCGTCCTCCGCGCCGGGCGGCAGGAACAGCGTCAGCACGGCATGCGTGGATGGCAGGCAGGCGGGCGCGGCGTCGCCGATGGCGGCCTGGCAATGGCCGTTGACCAGGCCCAGCGCCAACAGCTTGCGTTGCGGATCGAACAGCATGGCGGCGCGCCATGCACCGTGCGTGCTGGCATCGATGGAGGCCAGCACCGAGCGCCCGTCGGGCAGCATGGTGCGCGTGATGTCATCGAGGGAATGCATGCTGTCGAGCACCTGGCGCGCGATCAGGGTATCGCCCTGCGTATAGCTGCCGTGCGCATAGCCGAGCAGTTTCAAGACGTCGGCGCGGATCTCGGGATGCGCGCTCAGGCGCAGCGGCGGCGATGGCACGGGCACGGTGGCGGCCACGAAGGCGGCATCCTCGGCAGGAATGGCTTGCGCCATGCTGGAAAGCGGCAGGCACAGGGCGGCGCACAGCGACAGCATGCGAAAAGTGATGTTTCCTCGGGTGTTCAATGGCTATCCTTGTCGGGACGCCATGCTGGACGGCTTGCCGGCATGCGCGGGCAGCGATCTTAGCATTTCAGGAATAAATCTCTTTCTGCTAAGCTTGGCTATTGAATCACTGTTCCCGTTTCCATGGCCCAGATTACTATTTCCTGCAGTATCCCTGTCGACGATGCGGCAGTGACCGAGTTCCTGCACAAATATCTGGGCCGCTCGCTCGTCGGCTCGGCCAAACTGTTGCGTATGGGAGAGACGGGCTGTTTTTATACCTGTCCTTTGTTTCTGAATGACCACGCCAAGGTAAGCCGTTTGATCCGCCGCATGCTGGCGTTCTTTGAGAGCAAGGACATCCCCTTGACGATCCTCAAGATCGGGGCCCAGGACAGCTGGTACGAGGTAGATCCCAAGCAGCGCGATCCCTGGAAGATTTCCCCGCAAGCCTTGCTGGCGCTGCTCGATGCCAAGCAGGACGCCAATGCCTAGGCGGCGTTGAGCACGTAGCGGTTCTTGCCGTTTTTCTTGGCCTGGTACAAGGATTCATCGGCGCGCCGGTAGCTGTGCGACAAGTCCGTTTCCTTGATCAGTTCCGCGATGCCGATGCTGACGGACACCTTGCGTTCCGGCACAAAGGCCGCTTCGACGGCATCGACCAGTTGCGCGGCAAAGGCGCAGGCCGCGCTCTTTTCGCCCAGGTAAATCACCGCAAACTCCTCGCCGCCAAGGCGTCCGCACAAGTGCTCGCCCGCTAGCCCACCGATGACCTCGGCGATCTTTTTCAGCACCTCGTCGCCCACGTCATGGCCATACACATCGTTGATCTGCTTGAAGTCGTCGATGTCGATCATCAGGAAATACGCAGGCGTGCGCGCCGTGCGCTGCAAGGTGCGGGCGCTTTGCGTGAACATGCGCCGGTTGTTGAGTCCGGTCAAGCCATCCTTGTAGGCCATGGTCGCCAGTTCGCGCTGGGAACGGTAGTTATGGATGCGCAAGACGAGAAAATAGATGTTCAGCGCCAGGCCGATGATCACGCTGATGGTGACGGCCAGCACGGGCCAATGCTGGTCAGCCTGGCCCGCATGCACGGGAAACTGCCCCAGCCCAAGGATGGCCCACACGCACAGCGATACGCCCAGGTAGTACGCGATGCCGCTGAAGATGGGCGCCGTCGTCAGGGTGATCATCACGCCCAGCGGCAATACCCAGAAAGCGGGATCGTCCGTACCCAGCATCAGCACGCGAAAGCTGAAAGCGATGAACAGCACGCTGATGGTGCCGCTGACGATGATCGCTTGCAGCGACTTCGCATATTTGGTCAGTACCAGCCCGACCACCATGCCCGTCACGCCCAGCGCCGCCTGCGCATGATCGAGCGAAGCGCGCGACAAGGTCAGGCTGAACGTGACCAGCCAGCAAGCCAGGCCAAACGTCAAGATCGCTATCGAAATGAAATGCAGTTCCCTGAAAAAGCGCTGCTGCTGCTCCCGTTCTCCTGAAAAGAACAGGTAATAGAAGGCAGGAGACAGGCTGCGCGAAGTGAACATGACATTTGTCCAGGCAGACAACACGCCTTGCGGCAGGGGCGCCTCCCGGCAACGGCAGGCGGCATGGCGCGCGCACAAAATTAGTTGCGCTCAGGAACTAGTGTACTGGTTTCTTGGGGGGAAGGGGGATACGGGCGAGGAAATTGGCGGCCACTGTCCTCGTGCCGCCACAGTCGCTTTCACCTCAGAAGCTGGCAAGCGCCTGCTTACAGGTCACGCGCCAGCACCTGACCGACCAAATCCTTGCCAAAGCTGTGATGCGCCTCTTCCTCGACCAGCTGGAAGCCGGCCTTGTCGTAGATGCGGCGTGCGCCGGTGAGGATGCTGTTGGTCCATAACACCATTTTCGTATAGCCAGCCTGGCGGCTGAAGCGCAGGCATTCATCGACCAGGCGGCTGCCGATGCCCAGGCCGCGCGCGCAGGGATCGACATACAGCAGGCGCAGCTTGGCCGTCGTGTCGTCCTGGCGCACGATGAAGACCGAACCGATCACCTTGCCGTCCTTCTCTGCTATCCAGCAGCGCTCGCGGACCGGGTCGAATTCACGCACGAATTTGGCGAGGATGTCGGCAACAAGTGCCTCGTACTCGTTGTTCCAGCCATATTCCTGCGCATACAGCAAGGCTTGCCGGTGGATGATCCAGCCCATGTCGCCCGGCTGCGGATTGCGCAGGAGATAGCTGGGCGATGGTTCCCCCAGCAAACCCTGGATGTGCTCCATGGCAGCGACCAGCTCCTGCTGCGCCGTCGGCGGCAAGCGTTCCAGCATGGCGGCCACTTCGCGCCGCGAGGCGTCGACCAGGGGGGCGAGGGTGCGCTGTCCCTGCTCGGTCAGCTGCAATTGCGCCGCGCGCGCATCCGTGGGCGAGCGCGTCTTGGCGATCAGCCCCTGCTTTTCGAACCCGGTAATGACCCGGCTCAGATAGCCCGCATTCAAGCCCAGCTCGCGGCACAAGTCTGCGCTGGTCAGTTGCTCACGATGCGCCAGTTCATACAGGATGCGCACCTCCGTCAGCGAAAACGCGCTGTCCAGCAAGTGTTCATGCAGCACGCCAATCTGGTGCGTATAGAAACGGTTGAAACGACGCACGATCTCCGTGCGCTCGCCGAGTTGATCCGCGTGCATATGCTATCTCCCATTTACTTGCTTATGGCAGATTATTGCTTGCTTTTGGCAAGTATGTCAATCTGGCGGCAGGATACTTGCGTGCAAAAAAAAGCGGCCCTGAAGAGGGCCGCCTTGGCTGCAACGAAAACCAGGGACGCTGGCTTACACGTCGATATTCCCCGCACGCAACGCGTTGTTTTCAATAAACGCGCGGCGTGGTTCCACGTCGTCGCCCATCAAGGTCGTGAAGATCTGATCCGCGGCAATCGCGTCTTCGATCTGCACCTTCAGCAAACGGCGTACGGTCGGGTCCATCGTCGTTTCCCACAGTTGGTCCGGGTTCATTTCGCCCAGACCTTTGTAGCGCTGTTTCGAGACGGTGCGTTCGGCTTCGTCGCGCAGCCATTGCATGGCCTGGTGGAAGTCGACCACGGCGATTTCCTTGATGCGCTCGCCTTCGCCGCGGCGGACAAACGCGCCTTCGCCGATCAAGCCTTCGAAGGTGGCGGCGCCGCTGCTCAGTACGGCGTAGTCGGGGCCTTGCACGAACTCGGCGTCGATGGCGCTGACTTTCACGTTGCCGTGGTGCATGCGCTCGATGCGCAGCATGTGTTTTTCCGACAGGTCGTCGGAACGCACGTGCACGCGCACGGCGCTGTCGTTGATGGCCGTCTGCAGGGCCAGGGCGGAGGTTTCCGCCAGGTCCAGGGTCGACAGGTCGAGCTGCACGCCCGTCATGATGGCCGTCAGGGCGGCGCGGTCGATGACGCGCGTCAGACGGGTCATGATGGTGTTCGACAGGTTGAACTTGCGCACCAGTTCCGTCAGGGTCTCGCCGGAAATGCCTTCCGCGCCTGTGCGCGGCACCAGCACGGCCGTGTTCAGCGCCACGGTCATCATGTAGCTCGCTTCCTCGGCGTCATCTTTCAGATAGCGCTCGTCGCGGCCGGCTTTCACCTTGTACAGCGGCGGTTGCGCGATGTAGATGTGGCCGCGCTCGACCAGTTGCGGCATCTGGCGGTAGAACAGGGTCAGCAGCAGGGTGCGGATGTGGGCGCCGTCGACGTCCGCATCGGTCATGATGATGATGCGGTGGTAGCGCAGTTTCTCGACGTTGAATTCGTCCGGTCCGATCGAGGTGCCGAGCGTGGCGATCAGGGTGGTGATCTGCTCCGACGACAGCATTTTCTCGAACCGGGCTTTTTCCACGTTCAAGACCTTGCCGCGCAGCGGCAGAATCGCCTGGAACTTGCGGTCGCGCCCTTGTTTTGCCGAGCCACCTGCCGAGTCACCCTCGACGATGTACAGTTCGCACAGGGCGGGGTCTTTTTCCTGGCAGTCGGCCAGCTTGGCCGACAGGCCCAGGCCGTCCATGATACCTTTGCGGCGCGTCAGATCGCGGGCCTTGCGTGCCGCTTCGCGCGCGCGCGCCGCTTCGACGATCTTGCCGCAAATGATCTTGGCGTCGTTCGGTTTTTCCTGCAGGTAGTCGGCCAGGGTCTTGGCGACGATCTCTTCGACGGGACCGCGCACTTCGCTCGACACCAGCTTGTCTTTCGTCTGCGACGAGAATTTCGGTTCCGGCACTTTCACCGACAAGACGCAGGTCAGGCCTTCGCGCATGTCGTCGCCGCTGATTTCCACTTTCGCCTTCTTGGCAAACTCGTGTTCATCGATGTATTTGTTGATCACGCGCGTCATCGCCGCGCGCAAGCCCGTCAGGTGGGTACCGCCGTCGCGCTGCGGGATGTTGTTCGTAAAGCACAGCACCTGTTCGTTGTAGGCATCGTTCCACTGCATCGATACATCGACCGAGATGTTCGTGCCCTGGTCCGACAGGCGTTCGCCCGTGGCCTGGAAAATGGTCGGGTGCAAGACCGATTTGGCCTTGTTGATGTATTCGACGAAGCCGCGCGTGCCGCCTTCGAAGGCGAAGATTTCTTCCTTGCCCGTGCGCTGGTCGGACAACTTGATGTTGACGCCATTGTTCAGGAAGGACAGTTCGCGGATGCGCTTGGCCAGGATTTCGTAGTGGAATTCCACGTGCGTGAAAATCTCTTCATCGGCCCAGAAATGCACGTCCGTGCCGCGCTTGTCCGTGTCGCCGATGACCTTGATCGGCGAGGTGGCGATGTCGCCGACCATGACGATCTGGCGGTCTTGCGGCACGCCGCGCACGAATTCCATGTGATGCACTTTGCCGTCGCGGCGGATGGTCAGTTTCAGCAGTTTCGACAGGCCATTCACGCAAGACACGCCCACGCCGTGCAAGCCGCCCGAGACTTTGTACGAGTTCTGGTCGAACTTGCCGCCCGCATGCAGCTCGGTCATGACGATTTCCGCCGCCGAACGCTTCGGATCGTGCTTGTCGTCCATTTTCAGGCCGGTCGGCACGCCGCGGCCATTGTCGGTGATCGAGATCGAATTGTCGCTGTGGATGGTGACGTGGATTTCCGTGCAGTGGCCGGCCAGCGATTCATCGATCGAGTTGTCCAGCACTTCGAATACCAGATGGTGCAAGCCGGTGCCGTCCGAGGTGTCGCCAATGTACATGCCCGGGCGTTTGCGTACGGCTTCCAGGCCTTCCAGGATCTGGATGGAGGCGGCGCCGTATTCTTCCGTTTTGGCCTGGATCGGGGTGTCTTGTGGATTCTCGGACATGGACTGCTTTCTCAAATAACGATTGCTGATTGATTCGGGGCTGCTGGCTGATGACCGTCTGTCGGATTGGCCGGAACGGCGTAACCCGACAGATGGCGATTCAGCATGTCGGATTACGCTGCGCTAATCCGACCTACGTCACTGCTGTGGTCTTTAGATGCGCATCGGCATGACGACATACTTGAAGTCGGCATTGTCCGGGATGGAGATCAGGGCGGACGAGTTCGAGTCGCCCAGCGCGATGTTGACGTATTCGCATTTCAGGTTGTTCAGCACGTCCAGCAGATACGTCACGTTGAAGCCGATGTCAACGGAGTCGCCGCCGTAGTCGATTTCCAGCTCTTCGACGGCTTCTTCCTGGTCCGCATTGGTCGAGCTGATCTTCATGCTGCCCGGGGTGATGATGCAGCGCACGCCCTTGAACTTGTCGCTGGTCATGATGGCGGCACGTTGTAGCGAGCGCAGCAGTTCATCGCGGCCGATGGTGAAGTCGTTTTTGTAGCCTTTTGGAATCACGCGCGTGTAGTCGGGGAACTTGCCTTCCACCAGCTTCGAGATCAGCTCGATGTCGGCAAAGGTCAGTTTCACCTGGTTGGCGGCGATGTCCAGCTGCACCGGCTCATCGTTCTCTTCCAGCAGGCGCTGCAGTTCGATGATGGTCTTGCGCGGAATAATGACTTCCTGGCGCGCGAACGTCTGCTCGGTGGCGACCTGGCAAAACGCCAGGCGGTGGCCGTCGGTGGCCACGGCGATGACATTATTGCCATCCAGAACCAGCAGCAAGCCGTTCAGGTAATAGCGGATGTCTTGCTGCGCCATCGAAAAATGCACCATGTTGAACAGGTGCTTCAGCGTTTTCTGGGGCAGGGTGACGGACGCGTTGTAGCTTTCCGCCTGTTGCACGGTTGGAAACTCTTCCGCCGCCAGGGTTTGCAGGGCGAAGCGCGACTTGCCCGTTTGCACGGTCAGGCGCTTGTTCAGCAGGGTCATCGTGACGTCGCCCGATTCGGGCAGGGCGCGCAAAATGTCCAGCAGCTTGCGCGCGGCCACGGTGGTGCCGGTGACGTCCGCGCCGGAACCGATTTCCGCGTGCGTGGTGATCTGCACTTCGGTGTCGGTCGACAGGAAGGAGACATTTTCACCGTCTTTGCGGATGAGGATATTGGCCAGAATCGGCATAGTGTGCCGACGCTCGACAATACCGCTCACGATCTGCAGTGGCCGGAGAAGGGTATCTCGGGTGGTTTTGACCAATTGCATATTTATCCTCAATGTATAGGTTGAACAGTACGACGTTTAACGTATTAATTTAACAATTGTTGCCATGGGAAGCCCCGACAGACCGGCTGCGGTGCCCTCCCAGATAATAAGGGTAAAGCACGTTTTGAGCCAGTCTTGCCAAAGCCGTGCTTAGCCCTTCAACGTTTGCTCCAGCACATGCAACTCATGGTTGCATTCCGGGTTTTTGGTACGGTCCAGCGCGATCTTGCGCACGGCATGCAGCACCGTGGTGTGGTCGCGGCCGCCGAATAGCTCGCCGATTTCCGGCAGGCTCTTCTGTGTCAATTCCTTGGCCAGGTACATGGCGATCTGGCGCGGCCGGGCGATATTCGCGGGCCGGCGCTTCGAATACATGTCGGCAACCTTGATATTGAAGAAGTCAGCCACCGTTTTCTGGATGTTTTCCACGGAAATCTGGCGGTTCTGCACCGACAGCAAGTCTTTCAGGGCTTCCTTGACGATATCGATGGTGATGTCTTTGCCATGGAAACGCGAATACGCGAGGATCTTGCGCAGCGCGCCTTCCAGCTCGCGCACGTTCGAGCGCAAATGCTTGGCGACAAAGAAGGCCACGTCGTCAGAGAAGGTCACGCCTTCCTGCTTGGCTTTTTTCAGCAGAATCGCCACGCGCATTTCCAGTTCCGGCGGTTCGATGGCCACCGTCAGGCCCGAGTCGAAGCGCGAGATCAGGCGGTCGTCCATGCCCGTGATTTCCTTCGGATAGGTATCCGAGGTGATGATGATCTGTTTCTTTGCGGCAATTAATGCCTCGAACGCATAGAAAAACTCTTCCTGCGTGCGGCTCTTGCCGCCAAAGAACTGAATATCATCGATCAGCAGCATGTCGAGCGAGTGATAGTAATGCTTGAAGTCGTCGAAACCCTTGCGCTGGTAAGCGGTCACTACGTCGCGAACGTACTGTTCCGCGTGGATGTAGCGGATCTTCGCGCCCGGATTGTCGGCCATCACCTGATTGCCGATGGCGTGGATCAAGTGGGTCTTACCCAGGCCGACGCCGCCGTAGAAGAACAGCGGGTTGTACGACACGCCCGGATTGTTCGCCACCTGGATGGCGGCGGCGCGCGCCAGCTGGTTGGCTTTACCCGTCACGAAGCTGTCGAAGGTCAGGTCGGTGTTGATGCGGCTCTGCTCGCGGCGCGGCGCCGCGCCGATGCTCAGTTCCGGCACGCTGGGCTGCGGCTCCGCGGCGCGCGCGCTGGGCGCGCCGCCATTCGGATCGCTGGCCGGGGTGCTGGCGGTGACGGGTTTCTTCGGCAGGGCCAGGCGCGGGTCGAGCACGAACTGCACTTCCGTCGGCGCTTCGAAGTACTGAATGGCCAGGGCAGTGATGCGGCTGGCGAACTGGGTCTTGACCCAATCGAGCTTGAAGCGATTGGGCGCAGCAATGCGCAGCTTGCCCTCTTCGTAATCGAGAGGGATAAGCGGTTTGATCCACGCACTGAATTGTTGCGGTGTCAGCTCCAGTTCCAACTGCGCGGAACAGGCCTGCCAGAAATTATCCATGTATGTCTATGTGAAAAGGTGTGGGAGGGCGTATCGATTCTGCCCTGCGTTCACCGTGTTGCAAGGCCGGCGTCGCGCGAGGGCTCGCCACACGTAACGCGCTATTCTACTCCCGACTGCGAAAGTTATCCACAGGCACGGCTGTTATTTTTGTGTGGCGGGGTGGGGTGCCGTGTGCATAAGAGGCGACTTATCCCCCGGTTATCCCGTTACAGGCAGTGCTGGCGCGGCCTGTGGCGGGGCCTTGCCGGCAGATGGGGGACGGCGCGCAAATTTCCAGACGATCACGGCAATCCTTGACAAGAGGGGGGCATATGCTGAATAATTCAGGGTTCCCCGCCCGTATTCCGTGTTTATTCATTTGGAACGACAATATGGACTAAGCGTGGATTAAGCGGGCGATGAGATTGGCCAGCTTGTGCCTTGGCATAAGTGCGCGATTGTCATTGGCACCAAAAACTGACGGGACGTCAGACCCGATTTTGCATTTTTTTTGTTTTTAGCGAGACCAACATGAAACGTACTTACCAACCTTCCGTCGTTCGCCGCAAGCGTACGCACGGCTTCCGCGCTCGTATGGCTACCCGTGGTGGCCGTGATGTGCTCAACGCACGTCGCGCAAAGGGCCGCAAACGTCTGGCCGTCTAGGCTTGTCGTTGACAGCTGATCGCGTGGCTAGCTGTACTCCAGTCGGCAATCAACGCGAAGGTTCACACGACTTCGCGCGCGTTCGGCGTATCGTTAAAACGGATGAATTTTCATCCGTTTTTCGTTTGCGCCCTTCGCAAAAAACAGCGCATTTTGTGCTGTACACCCGACACAATCAATTGCCGCATGCGCGGCTGGGCGTCGTTGTGGCCAAGCGTTTCGCGCCGCGCGCGGCGACCCGCAACACGATCAAGCGCGTCACGCGCGAGCTGTTTCGCAACAGCGCGATGCCGCCGGTCGACTGCGTGGTGCGTTTGTCGCGCGCCGTCAACAGCAAGGATGGCCCGGCCACCACGACCCGGCTCAAAGCCGAGCTGCGTGAGGAATTGAGCCGCCTGTTCGCGGCGCAAATCGCCGCCCAGGCCCGTTCTGTTGCTGCGCCACCACCATCCGCGCCATGAAAACCCTGCTGCTGTTCCTGCTGCGTGCTTATCAGTTGCTGATCAGCCCCATGCTGGGACAGAATTGCCGTTTCTATCCGAGCTGTTCGCATTACGCGATGGAAGCGCTGCGCGTGCACGGTACGGCCAAGGGCAGCCTGCTGGCTGCCAAGCGCCTGTGCCGTTGCCACCCCTGGAATGAAGGGGGCGTCGACCCGGTGCCGCCGGCCGATGGCAAACAATCTTCAACGACCGCTTGCGGTTGCAACCACTCCTGACAAATACCCTAATGGATATCAATAAACGTACCATCCTGTGGATCGTGTTTTCCGTCTCGCTGGTAATTCTCTGGAACGAATGGATGATCTCGAACGGCAAGCCGTCGATGTTCTCCGCGAACACGGAACAAACCGCCAAGGCGCCTGCGACCCCTGCCAAGACGGCTGCCCTGCCAGCTGCGGCAGGCGTGCCTGCCCTGCCGGGCGAGGCTGTCGATCCCGCCGCGTTCAAGCGCGAAGTGATTACCATCACCACCGACGTCATCAAGGTCGATATCGACACCCTGGGCGGCCAGGTCAAGCGTCTGGAATTGCTGAAATTCAAGGGCGCGGGCAATCCGGGCTGGTTTGGCGGTTGCTTCGGCCTCTTCAAATGGTGCCAGCCGGACGACGGCAAGCAAAACGAAGTGCTGTTCGACGAAGGCGCGAACCACACCTACCTGGCGCAATCGGGCCTGGTCGGCGGTCCGTTCCCTACCCACGCGAGCGGCTTCACCGTGCAGCCTGGCGTGCGTACCCTGGCCGACGGCAAGCAGATCCAACTGGTGATGGAAGCGGTTGAAGGCGGCGTCAAGCTGACCAAGACGTTTACCTTCAAGCGCGGCGACTACGTCATCGACGTGCGCCACGACGTGTCCAACGTGGGCGCGGCGCCTGTCACGCCGCAGCTGTATCTGCAACTGACGCATGACGGCAACAAGCCGGTCGGCGATTCGTTCTTCAACAGCAGCTTCACTGGTCCGACCCTGTACACGCCACAGGACAAGTACCAGAAGCTGACGTTCGAGAAAATCGAAAAAGCGGCCGCAGAAGACGAGAAGAAAGGCAACGACAATGCCATGAAGGGCTTGCATCCGGCGACGGCGAATGGCGGCTGGTTTGCGATTTCGCAACACTTCTTCGTGTCCGCTTTCGTTCCGCCTGAGAACGCCAAGCGCGACATCTTCACGAAGAAGGTCGGCCCCAACCTGTACGCCATCGGCAACGTGCTGCCCCTGCCTACCCTGGCGCCAGGCGCCTCGGCCAGCATGGACAGCAAGCTGTACTCGGGTCCGCAAATCGCGCACCTGCTGGAAAACGTCTCGCCTGGCCTGGAACTGGTCAAGGATTATGGCTGGCTGACCATCATCGCCAAGCCGATGTTCTGGGTCATGGAACAGATCCACAGCGTGCTGGGTAACTGGGGCTGGACCATCATCGCTTTCACGATCCTGATCAAGCTGCTGTTCTTCCCGCTGTCGGCCGCCGGCTACCGCAGCATGGCCAAGATGAAACTGGTCACGCCGAAGATGCAAGCCATCCGCGAACGCTTCAAGGGCGATCCGCAAAAGATGAACCAGGCCACGATGGAGCTGTACAAGACGGAAAAGATCAATCCGCTGGGCGGCTGCCTGCCGATTTTGATCCAGATGCCCGTCTTTATCGCCCTGTACTGGGTCTTGAACGCGTCCGTGGAAATCCGCGGCGCGCCATGGATCGGCTGGATCACCGACCTGGCCCAGCATGACCCATGGTGCATCCTGCCCGTGCTGTACGCGATCTCGATGTTCATCACGACCAAGCTGAACCCGGCCCCGGCCGATCCGATGCAAGCGAAGATGATGCTGTTCATGCCACTGGCATTCTCGGTGATGTTCTTCTTCTTCCCGTCGGGTTTGGTACTCTACTGGGTCGTCAACAACGTCCTGTCGATCGGCCAGCAATGGGTGATCACCAAGAAATACGCGCCTGCCGTCAAGTAAGTCCGGCCAGCGACCAGAAAGCCCGCCTAGTGCGGGCTTTTTAATTCTTGTAGGTCGGATTAGCGTGGCAAGGCCACGCGTAATCCGACACTATCGCCAGCGTGTGCTGCGCCGGCTTACGCGCTGCGCGCTAAGCCGACCTACGTTGCTGCACCTTCCCTTGCCGTACCTATTACAATATCCCCATGAAACTCGACTCTTCCCCTATCGCCGCCATCGCCACCGCTCCCGGACGCGGCGGCATCGGCGTGGTACGCGCCTCCGGCAAAAATCTCGCCCCTTTGATGGCCGCCCTGTTCGGCGCGCAGCAACTGAAACCGCGCCACGCCACCTATCTGCCCTTCACGGAAAGCGATGGCGCCATCATCGACCAGGGCATCGCCATCCACTTCAAGGGTCCGCATTCGTACACGGGTGAAGACGTGCTGGAATTGCAGGGCCATGGCGGCCCCGTGGTGCTGCAATTGCTGCTGGCGCGCGTGCTGGAAGCGGGCCGTGACAGCGGCTTGCGCCTGGCCGAACCGGGCGAATTCACGCGCCGCGCGTTTTTGAATGACAAGCTTGATCTGGCGCAAGCCGAAGCCGTGGCCGACCTGATCGACGCCTCCACGGAAGCGGCCGCCAAGTCCGCTTCGCAATCGCTGTCGGGCGCGTTTTCCAACACCATCCACGCGCTGGTGGAGCAGGTGACGGGACTGCGCATGCTGGTTGAAGCGACCCTGGACTTCCCGGAAGAAGAAATCGACTTCCTGGAAAAATCGAATGCGCGCGGTCAATTGAAGGCCGTCATCGAAGCGCTGAATAAAGTGTTTGCGCAGGCGGCACAGGGCGCGCTGCTGCGCGAAGGCCTCAATGTCGTGCTGGCGGGCCAGCCGAACGTGGGCAAATCGTCGCTGCTGAACGCGCTGGCGGGCGCCGACGTGGCGATCGTTACGCCGATCGCCGGCACCACGCGCGACAAGGTCAGCGAAACCATCCAGATCGAGGGCATTCCGCTCAACATCATCGACACGGCCGGCATCCGCAGCGCGGGCGACACCATCGACGCCGTCGAGCGCATCGGCATCGAACGCACGTGGGGAGAGATCGGCAAGGCCGACGTGATCCTGCACCTGTTGGATGCCGACCATGGCCCCACCCTGGCCGATGAAACCATCGTCGCCGCCTTCCCCGAAGGCGTGCCGGTGGTGCGCGTGTGGAACAAGATCGACCTGTCGGGCCACAAGCCCAGCGTCGACAGCTTGCCCGATGCCACGCACGTGTATCTGTCGGCGCACGAGCACATCGGTATCGACCTCTTGCGCGCCGAGCTCTTGCGCATCGCCGGCTGGCAGCAGACGGGCGAATCGCTGTACCTGGCGCGCGAACGCCATCTGATCGCCTTGAAATCGGCCGGCAAGCACCTGGACATCGCCGCCGAGCACGCGGCGCAGGACGACCAGTCGCTGGACCTGTTCGCCGAAGAACTGCGCCTGGCGCAGGTGCAGCTGTCGAGCATCACGGGCGAGTTTTCGCCTGACGATCTGCTGGGCGTGATCTTCAGCCGTTTCTGCATCGGCAAGTAAGGGGAAGCGATGAAAATGTTGATCGCTGCCGTACTGTGCTGTCTGCCCTTGCTGGCTCAAGCAGAGGAAAAGCTGCCGCGCGACGTGGCGCAGTTCATTGAGCATGCGCAAATGTGCGAACACTTTGCCGGCGAATGGGATGACAACGACAAGGCGCGCCAGCGCGAGATCACGCAAGCCGTCGCCAGCTCATGCGGCCAGGCGCAGCGGCAGTGGAAACGGCTGTCCGCCAAGTATGCAGGGCAGGCGACGCTGCAAAAAATCATTGCCGATAATGCCAATGACGCGGTGCGCAGTTTCCGGAAATAGCGGCTGCCCTGACTTGTGGCAGCTCAGCTCTTCTTGTGCTTGGCCTGCTCTTCCCTGAATTTCTGGAACGTTTCGATATGCTCTGCGCGGCGCAGCACGCGAGAGTGCGGGTCGAGCGTGTACGTGGCGTCAGCCGGCAGGGGCAGTTCGCCAAAGCCCAGCGACATGGAAACGGTATGGATTTCCTTGCCGATACGTACTTCCACCGGCATCGGGAAGGCGATGTCGGCAGGTGTCTTCCATAGCAGGCGCAGGGTGTCGCCGTCACGCACGGCGGACAGTTCCGGCAGCGCGGCCTGGTACAGATAGGCCTGGAAGAACCAGTCGTAATTGCTGCCCGTGACTTTGTTGACGATGGCCATGAACTCCGTCGTGCTGCCATAGCGCGGCTGGAACTGGCCCGGCTGCGGCTGTTCCGTGCCGTAGACGAGCAGGCGCACGGCGCGGAAGAACGCGTCGTCGCCGATCAGGCCGCGCAAGGTGTGCAGCACCAGCGCCCCTTTCACATAAATGTCGCCGCCCGGCCCGCCCTTTTTCAGGTCGTAGACTTCTTCCTCGCTTTTAGGCTTGCCCGAGACCATGGGAGCCTTGTTGACGATGCCGGCGCGCATTTGCTGCAACGAAGCAAAATACTCCTGTTCTCCCCGCAGATATTGCATGTACAGCGGCTGCATATACGTGCCGAAGCCTTCGTGCAGCCACATATCGTCCCAGTTGCTGTTGGTCAGCTGGTTGCCGAACCATTCATGCGCGAATTCATGTTGCAGCAGTTCATCGTAGCCATAGCTGGTCTTGGCGAATTTGTTGCCATAGGCATTGATGGTCTGGTGTTCCATACCCTTGTGCGGCGTTTCGGCGATACCGACTTTTTCATCGCCAAATGGGTAGGGGCCGATGACGCTTTCAAAAAAATCTAGCATGGGCGGCAATTCCGCGAACAGGGCGCCCGCCTTCGCCTCGCTTTCCGGCAAGTACCAGAACTGCAGGGGGATGCGGTTGCCGTAGCGGCTCGCATACTCGCCCTGCAGGCTGCGGTAGGGCGCCACGTTGAGGGCGATGCCATACGTGCTCGGGTGTTTGGCGCGCCAGTGCCAGGTGCGCCAGCCGTCGGCCTCATCCATGCCAAGCGCGATGCCGTTGCCGGCCGCCACCAGCGGCGCCGGTACCTGGATGTGCTGGTCGATCAGCTGGGCCTTGCCCATTGGATGGTCGATGCAGGGCCAGAACAGGTCGCAGCCCTCGCCCTGCACGGCGCTGGCGATCCACGGCGCGCCATCGGCCGTGCTCGACCATACCATGCCGCCATCCCACGGCGCTTTCACGGCGACGTGCGGCACGCCGTGGTAGACGATGCGGATGGTGGTGCGCGCGCCTGCCGCGAGGGTGGCCGGCAAGGTCATGCTCAGCCGCCCGTCCGGGTTGACATAGTCTTGCGGCCGCAGCGGCTTGCCGTCGATTTCGATGGCATCGACCGGCAGGTTGCGGTCCAGGTCCAGCGCGAAACGCGAGATCGGCTGCGTGGCCAGGAAGGTCAGGCGCGCGTCGCCGGCGATGCTGCGGCTGGCCGGGTCGATGCGCAAGGTCAGGTCGGCGTGTTCGAACACCACCGCCAATTGCTCCGGCGTGCGTTCGGCGCCCGAATTGAGGGTGTAGGCAGTGGGCGCGCGCGTGGCGCAGGCGCTGAGCAGCAGGCAGGAGAGTAGCAGAGGGATGTGTTTCATGGCGAGCGCGCAAGTGAACGGAACACTGATTGTAGTGTGAAGTGACAACGTTGTCGTTTGGAAATTTCAAAGTGCCGATGGGGCAAGCGTGGCCGCCGTTGAGAAATGTCATGGGCTTCAAACTGTGCTGACGTAATCTTGCTGAGCGGCCTTGAAGTGCCGCTAGGAAAGGAAGCGCCATGGACAGCAAACAGCCGGACGTCGTGGAACGCGAGGGAGAGGTGCTGGCGGCATTGCCCGCCATGCCGGAATTGATCGCTACCTTGCCGCCAAAAGGCGCGTGCTGGTATTGCGACAAGCCGCTCGACGCCGTGCGCCGCTTTTGCGGCAAGAGTTGCGGCATGGCTTACGCGGAAGAGGCGCAATACCACCGTTGAGCGTGGGGACTAGCGGCGCCGCAGCAGTGCCGCCAGCGCGCCGTCGAAATCGAACTCGTGCGCGGCGGCTGCCACTTCCTGATAGACGTTGACGCCCAGGCTGGCCGCCAGCAGGCTGGCCGAGTTTTCCAGGATGTCGATGGCCGCCCCGTCGCCTTCGCGCAGATGGCTGGCCAGGCGCGCCAGCAGCAGCTGTATGGCGGGCGCGGCCGGATCGGGCGCCACGTCCTGCGCCGCCGTGTGGGTTGCCTCCGGCGTGCCCAGCATGCTGCTGACCGCGCCCAGCAATTGATCCTGCGCCAGTTCCAGCTGCAGCATTTGCCGGGCCAGGTCGGGCGCTTGCGCACGCAGTGCCGACTCCAGCGTTTCGGCCAGGCCATGCACGTGGCGCGCACCGATCATGCCGGCGGCGCCCTTCAAGGTATGCGCCTTCAGGCGCGCGGAGGCATAGTTGCCCGTGTCGAATTCGGCGCGGATCTGGCACGGCGTGGTGCCGTGGTCATGCAGGAAGCGGCGCAGGATTTTCAGGTACAGGATGCGGTCGCCCATGATGCGGCCCAGTCCGTTCTCGACATCGAGAATGCGGACCATGTCGGATGCCGCAACGGCGGCATCATCATCGCAAGTGGCGTGTGGTTTCAGCATGCTGTGCAGAGCGCCCGAAAACTTGTCAATTGCCGTAAAGCAGGAACAGCTATTCTACATCCAGTCGTACCCGACGCTGCGCCCGCTTGGCAGTCGGCAATATCGCTAGCGTGTCGTGAATGACCAGCTCTGCGTGACGTCCGCACCATTGACTTTGCCGATGAAACTCACGTCATAGGCCGTGTTCGCCAGCAGCGGCGCCAGCGGGATGATGGACGCGGCCGAGATTGGTGTATGTGCATCATTGCCGCTGGTGAGCAGGCGCACCGTCAAGTCCGCGGCGGCACCGCGCTGGCGCACGCTGAACGCCGTCACGCTGACGGTCGTGCCGTAGTTGGCATGCACGCTGATCGGGTAGCCGACCACGTCCTGGTTCGGCACGGGATCGGGTGCTTCGTTATCGCTGGAAAAACTGACGGCTACCTTTTGCTGGCCGCCGAATGGGTAGGTGACGATTTTCCCTGCTGCCAGCCCGGAGCCATAGCTGCGGTTACCGGCCAGGTCGGTGGTGAAATACGCATAGCCGGCGCCACTGACGGCCGCGCCCGCGCCCCCTTCCTTGAAGAGGGGCTCGAAAATGACGAAGCGGTGATAAATGGCCGTGACCAGTTCCTCGGCCAGGTAAAAGCCGGACGTATTGCTGGCGCCGGCGATGACTTCGCCCTGCAGCGACGTGACGACGTAGCCGGCCTTGGCCAGGCGGTCGCCCAGTTTGACGCCGGTAAAGCCGGGCTTGCCCTGCACTTGCTCGTGCGCCACTGTATTGTTGAGATTCAAGTAGTTGGAATGGCCCAGGGCCGCGCTGTCGATCAAGCCATTGCGCACCATTGGCGACAGGCCGATCTGGCTGCGCCGGTAGTTGAACCAGTTGAAGCCATCGGTGGCAATATTGTTGCTGAGGACGGGAGCACCGGGCTCCTGTGTCAGCTGCCCGGCCGGGGTCGAGGTGCTCAGCGACGTCTTGTCGCCGCTATCGCCGCCACCACAGGCGCTCAGCAGGGCTGCGCTCAGCAGGGCGGGTATCCAGTATTTCCAACGCAGTGACGAGACAATCAAGTTGACTCCTGTATAGGTAGGCGGACAGCGGTAAGCCAACGTGCTGCCCTGTAAAACGATTCTAAGGCATTTTTATATGCCGTAGAGCATCCATGACAAGATATGTCGCGCGCTCGTGCGCGGACGGTGCCGCAGCTGCGCAGGGTAGAATGAGCATAGTGCAGCGTTTGCCGCTGCGTAGCCTCATTACCGATTTCTTTGATTGCCCACAAATTTGAACACATTGCCCAAGTCGCGCCTGCAGCGCGCCAAGTACGCCTTGCCCAGCATGGTGACTTTGCTTTCGATAGCCTGCGGTTTTGCCAGCATCGTCATTTCCGTCGATAACGCGACTGTCGGCGACGCCGATGCCTACCGCCTGGCCGCCGCCTTGCTGGTGCTGGCCGGCGTGTTCGATGCGCTCGACGGCTATGTCGCGCGCCTGACGAACACCAGTTCGCAGTTTGGCGTGCAGCTCGATTCCATCGCCGACGTGATGAATTTCGGCTGCGCCCCGGCCGTCCTGTTGTACTGCTATGGTTTTGTGCAGATGGGCGTGCACGATCCGCTGCTGCTGCGCTTTGGCGGCATGGCCAGCTTCTTCTTTGTCGCGTGTGGCGCCATGCGCCTGGCGCGTTTCAATGTGAACGTGGGGCGTACCGATCCCCTGTATTTCGTCGGCATGCCGATCACGGCCGGGGCCGCTTGCGTGGCGGCCGTGGTGGTGGCCTGGCCGGCGCCCATCGATTCCATGCTGCACAGCTATCTGCTGATGCTGCTGCTGGTGGGCGTGGGCAGCTTGATGGTGTCGACCTTGCGTTTCCCCAGCTCCAAGCAAAAGAAAAGCCTGGCCGCGCTGCTGGTGCTGATCGTCGCCACCGCCCTGCTGGTGTGGCTGAAGACCAGCTTCTTCGCGCTGTTCTTCGCCGTCTACATCGCCGCCACCCTGCTGCTCAACCTGGCGTGGTATCTGGGCTGGCGCGGTATTGCGCTGCCGCAGGTATTCAACGACCCTGACGAGATCGACTAGAACGCCTAACAACCTACTGCGCGTCGCGATTTGCGGCCTGCGATGCTCACTGACTCGGCGTCCCCGTGCATTCGCACAGCTGCGCTTCTTTGGCCAACGGGGGCGCCGAGCCTCACTGCCGCTCGCTACGGTTGTTAGACCTTCTAAGTATTAAGCCACCTCGTGCCCGCGCGCGGCGCGCAGGATGGCGAACCAGTCGCTGCGGCTGAGCGTGAACTGCGTGCCTTCCACGGCCACGCCCACGGCTTCGATGCGGCCCGTGCCCGTCAGCGGCAGGGGACGGCATGGCAGTTGCATGATCCAGGCAAACACCACGCTGGCAAACGGACGCTGCAGCTGGTCGGCGATCTGCTTGATGACATTGCGCAAATTCTCCACATTCGCGTCGCCGCCCTGGAACAGGCGGCCGCCCGCCAGCGGCGACCAGATCATCGGCGCCACCCCCACATCCTGCAAGCCGTCGAAGGTTTCATCGAACAGGGGCGCCACGTGCAGCGGTGAAAATTCTACCTGGTTCGTCACCAGCGGAAAGCGCCGGTGCAGGCACTCGAACTGGTGGCGGCTGAAATTCGATACGCCAAAGTGCAAGACCTTGCCCGCCTGCTGCAGCTGGGTGAAGGCGCCGGCGATCTCGTCAAAATCCATCAGGGGGTCGGGACGGTGGATCAGCAGCAAGTCCAGGCGGTCCGTGTGCAACTGGCGCAAGGTGTGTTCCACGGAACTGGTGATGTGTGCCGCGCTCGTGTCGTAATGCTGGATGGCGTGGCCGGGCCGGTGCGGCGACAGCAGCTTGATGCCGCATTTGCTGACCAGTTCCATCTTGTCGCGCAAGCCTGGCTGCAGGGCCAGCGCTTCGCCGAACAGGCCTTCGGCGCTGTAATCGCCATAGATATCGGCATGGTCGAAACTGGTCACGCCCAGCGCCAGGCATTGCTCGATGAAGGCCAGGCGCTGCTGCGCCGACATATTCCACTCGCCGATGCGCCACATGCCGGCGACGATGCGCGACAGTTCGGGACCGTTGCTGCTTAAACGGCTGCGCGGCGCTTGCAGGCTGGCGGGAAATACATGGCTCATGGGCTGGCTTTCTGATGGTGGCGAAGAAGGTGATGCCCCGATTATATCCAGTGCTACAGCATGCTGCGGATAAAGCGGCAGCAACGTTCCTGCAGGGCAGCGTCGAGCTGGCCGCCCAGTTGCATCTGGTACACCAGTGCCGATTGCAGCATGAAGGCAAACAGGCGCAGGTCGAGGTCGGCGCGCACGCCGATGTTGACCAGGCGCTGCACCACCAGGGTGATCCACGGCGCGACGATCTGCTCGCGGAAGCGCAGCTGCGCCGCCGCATCATTGTGGATCAGCACCAGGAGATCGCAGGTGAAGCGGCCGTCGGCGTTCAGGTTGTCGAAGATGCGCGCGCAGATCGCCTCGATTTCCTGGCCGTCCGGCATGTCGAGCGCGCGCTGCAGCTTTTCCGCCGTGCGCTTGACGAGCGCGTCAAGCAGCATGTCTTCGCGGCGCGGCCAGCGCCGGTAGATCGTCTGGCGCCCCACGCCGGCCACGTCGGCCACCATCTGTATCGTCACGGCGTCGAGCCCATGCTGGCGCACCAGCATGACGATCGCCTCCAGTACCGCATCTTCCACGCCCGCCTTGCGCGGGCGGCCACGCACCGCTGCCTCTTTTTTGATCACGTCGAACCTGTCTCTGAATGTTTCTTTTAATTATGGTACGATGCGCACCGTAAATGCAAAGCAACTGCTTGTCAATCATGTTGGTCAATTAACCGGCAGGTTGATGCAGCGCGCCGCGATACTCCAGTCATCTCTACGTGAAACCTGCAATCTCAGCGGCGCGTGCCCGCATTTTCTTTCTGACTCCCACATCCATCACTGTGGCGGCTCGTGCCGCCTGAGGAAAACCTATGAAAATCATCGGGATTTCGCCCCACCGGCGTAACTTCCTGCGCAAGGCCGTCGGCGCCGCGCCTGCCGTGGCCTTGCTGGCCGGCGCCGGCGGCGGCCTGGCCATGGCTGTCTCCAAGGATCAGCCTGCCTACAAACCGCGCTTTTTTGACGCCACCGAATGGGCCACATTGAGCGCACTGGTCGACCGGCTGATCCCGGCCGATGGCGAAGGGCCGGGCGCGCTGGAATCGGGCGCGCATGAATTCATCGACTTGCAGATGAACACGCCGTACGCGTATGGCGCGCTGTGGTACATGCAGGGGCCGTTCGTGCCCTCGATCGAACAGTTCGGCTACCAGTTCCACATGGCGCCGCGCGAGCTGTACAAGAGCGCCCTGGCCGGCGTCAATGCAGCCGTCAATAAACAGTCCGGCAAGCCTTTCGTGCAGCTGAACGCGGCCGAGCGCGATGCCGTCATCACGCAATTGCAAAAGGGCACCCTGGACATCGGCGCAGTGCCGGCCAAGGTCTTCTTCAACCAGTTGCTGCAAAACACGCGCGAAGGCTACTTTTGCGACCCCGTCCACGGTGGCAACAAGGACATGCTGGCCTGGAAGATGGTGGGATTCCCCGGCGCGCGCGCCGATTACATGGATTGGGTGGAGCAATACGGCAAGAAATACCCGCTGCCCCCTGTTTCTATCGCATAAGACTTTTTGTAGCAGATCAAAGAAAAAGAAAAACCATCATGAGTGATATCAAACCAGATGTAAAAATGAAGCCTGTCGATGCCGTGATTGTCGGCTTTGGCTGGACCGGCGCCATCATGGCCAAGGAAATGACGGAAGCGGGCTTGAACGTGGTCGCGCTGGAACGCGGCGAGTACCGCGACACCTATCCCGACGGCGCCTATCCGAAGACCCTCGACGAGCTGACCTACATCCAGCGCAGCAAGCTGTTCCAGGATATGTCGAAGAGCACGTTCACCTTCCGCCACAGCATCACGGGCGTGGCTGTGCCGTACCGCCAGATCGGCGCCTTCAAGCCCGGCACGGGCGTGGGCGGTGCGGGTCTGCACTGGTCGGGCATGCACTGGCGCGTCCTGCCGGAAGAGCTGCAGATCCGCAGCTACTACGAACGCCGCTACGGCAAGAAATTCATCCCCGAAGGCATGACGATCCAGGACTTCGGCGTGACCTACGCCGAGCTGGAGCCGCACTTCGATTTCGTGGAAAAAGTCTTCGGCACCTCGGGCCAGGCGTATAAGGTCAACGGCATCGTCGTCGGCGACGGCAATGTGTTCGAGGGCGACCGCTCCGACAACTACGCGCTGGCGCCGCAAAAAGTGCCGTACACGGCCGAACTGTTCCGCCGCGCGGCCAAGGCCGTCGGTTATCACCCGTTCGTCAACGCTTCGTCGAACGCGTCAGGCCCGTACACGAACCCGTATGGCTGCCAGATGGGACCGTGCAATTTCTGCGGTTTCTGCTCCGGTTACGCCTGCTACAACTATTCCAAGGCGTCGCCCAACGTCAACATCATGCCGGCCCTGCGCATGGTCTCCAATTTTGAATTGCGCGCCAATTGCAACGTCGTGCGCATCAATCTCGACGGCAGCAAGAAACGCGCTACCGGCGTGACCTACATCAATGCGGACGGCAAGGCCGTCGAGCAGCCGGCCGACCTGGTCATCGCCAGCGCCTTTGCCTACAACAACGCGCATCTGTTTTTGCTCTCCGGCATCGGCAAGCCGTATGACCCCGTCAGCAATGAAGGCGTGGTGGGGCGCAATATCGCCTACCAGATGATGTCCACCATCCAGACCTTCTTCAAGGAAGACACGAACACCAACCCCTTCATCGGCGCTGGCGGCACGGGCGTCGCCCTCGATGACTGGAATGGCGACAATTTCGACCATGGCCCGCTGGGCTTTGTCGGCGGCTCGCCCGCCTGGTGCAACCCGGCCGGCTCTAAGCCCATCTCGGGCATCGCCACGCCGGACGGCACGCCCGCCTGGGGTTCTGCCTGGAAAAAAGCCGTCAAGAAGAGCTATTTGAACACGGTCTCCTTCGACTGCCACGGCGCCAACATGACGTATCGCGACTGCTATGTCGACCTCGACCCGACCTACACGGACAAGTATGGCCAGCAATTGCTGCGCTTTACCTTCGACTGGAAGGAAAACGACATCAAGATGAGCCGTTTCGTCACCGACAAGATGATGAAGGTGGCCGAGGCCATGAATCCGGAAGCGATCAAGGTGTCCGTCAAGAGCGTGGGCGACCACCTGGACTTGCGCAACTACCAGACTACCCACTGGGCGGGCGGCACGGCCATGGGCGCGGATCGCAAGACCAGCGTCGTCAACCGCTACCTTCAGAGCTGGGACGTGCACAACGTGTTTGCCGTCGGTTCCAGCGTGTTCCCGGTCGGTATCGGCTACAACCCGACGGGCCTCGCTTGCGCGCTGACCTACTGGTCGGCCAAGGCCATCCGCGAGCAATACCTGAAAGATCCCCGTCCCCTGGTCGCCTGATAAAGAACAAGAAGATGAACAACACATTCACCCATACCGTGGGCGCGCTGTTGCTGGCGCTCGCCTCCAGTACCCCCAGCATCGCCTGGTCTGCCACCACGGCCGCTGCCACCACCCCGAACGCCCAGTTGATACGCCAGGGCGAATACCTGGCCCGCGCCGGCGACTGCATCGCCTGCCATACGGCCGGCACCAAGGGCCAGCCGTTCGCGGGCGGCCTGGGCATGGAAACGCCGATCGGCAAGGTGTATTCCACCAACATCACGCCCGACAAGAAGGCCGGCATTGGCGACTGGAGCTTTGCCGATTTCGACAAGCTGATGCGCACTGGCGTGACCAAGCGCGGCTACACCGTGTATCCGGCCATGCCGTACCCGTCGTACTCGCGCCTGAGCGAGGCGGATATGCAGGCTCTGTACGCCTACTTCATGCATGGCGTGAAGGCGGACCCGACGCCGAACAAGGCGGCCGATATCCCGTGGCCGCTGTCGATGCGTTTCCCCTTGACCATCTGGCGCTGGGCGTTTGCCCCCACGCCGCAGCCCTACAAGGCGCCAGCCACGGGCGATGCGCAATTGCTGCGCGGCGCCTACCTGGTGCAGGGCCTGGGCCACTGCGGCGCCTGCCACACGGCGCGCGGCGTGGGCATGCAGGAAAAATCGCTGACGGACGAGGGTAATACCACCTTCCTGGCCGGCGGCGGCGTCATCGACGGCTGGTCCGTGCCCTCGCTGCGCAATGAGCATGGCGGCGGCCTGGCGCGCTGGAGCGCGGCGGAGATCGCCGAATTCCTGAAAACGGGCCGCAACAGCCATACGGCATCGTTTGGCGCCATGAACGATGTGGTGGCCCATTCCATGCAGCACATGACGGATGGCGACCTGGCGGCGATGGCGAAATACCTGAAGTCCCTGCCGCCGTCGAATCCAGCCACGCCGGCCTTCGTGGCCGATGACAAGCTGGGCAAGCAATTGTTCAGCGGTATCGTCAATTCCAAGGGCGCGCAGCTGTACCTGGACCGCTGCGCCGGCTGCCACCGCTCCGACGGCAAGGGTTACGACAAGGCCTTCCCTGCGCTGGCCGGCAATGCCGTGCTGCAGACGAACGATCCCACATCGGCCATCAATATCGTCCTGTCGGGTGGTGCCGTGCCGGCCACGCGCACGGCGCCGTCGGCGCTGACGATGGCGCCGTATGCCGACATTTTTAATGACGAGCAGACTGCCCAGGTGGTGACCTTCATCCAGACCAGCTGGGGCAACCGCGGCACACCGGTGACGGCGGCGCAGGTGGCCAAGGTGCGCAAGGTATCCGTGCCGGTGGAAGCGTCGCAGACGGAAGCGACGTTTGCGGCAGGCCGCCACGGCACCTTTCCGCCCGTGGCGCGCAAGCCACACCTGAAGGATGCGCCGGCGAAGTAAAGTCTACGGACGAAAAAAATGCCCGCAGCATCTGCGGGCATTTTTTATGGGAGTGCTAACTGCTTATTTCATCCACAGGCGCATCGAATCCCAGGCGCGGCCGAAGATCGTGGCCTGGTTGATGGTTTCCAGCGCCACGACAGGCAGTTCCAGCAGGACCTTGTCGTCGACCATCATTTTCAGTTTGCCGACAGGGGCGTTTTCAGCCAATGGCGCGACCAGCGGGTCCTTGCGTTCCAGCACCGGTTTCATCTTGGCAGCCGTGCCTTTTGGTACGGTGACGAGCACATCGCGGGCGAAACCGATTTTCACGGTGCCTTTCGAGCCCTTCCACACTTCCGGCGTGGCCACGGCCTGGCCCTTCGAGTACAGCTTGACCGTATCGAAGTTCTGGAAGCCCCAGTTCAGCAGCTTCTGGCTTTCCTGCGTGCGGGCCTGGTCCGACGAGGTGCCCAGCACCACGGAGATCAGGCGGCGCTCGCCGGTGCCGCCTGGACGGCGGGCCGACGCGATCATGCAATAGCCGGCCGCTTCCGTATGGCCCGTCTTCATGCCATCGACGGTTGGGTCCAGCCACAGCAGGCGGTTGCGGTTAGGCTGTGTAATCTTGTTGTACGTAAAACTCTTGATGGAATCGATTTTGTAGAATTCCGGGTAATCGGCGATCACGCGCTTGGCCAGCACGGACAGGTCTTGCGCCGTGGAATAGTTATCGGGGCTAGGCAAGCCATGCGGATTGGCAAAACGCGTGTTTTTCAAGCCCATGCGTTGCGCTTCGCGGTTCATCAGCACGACGAACGTGCCTTCATCGCCAGCAACGGCTTCAGCCAGCGCCACGGCGGCGTCGTTACCCGATTGAATCATCAGGCCGTGCAGCAAGTCGTCGATCGAGACGGGGGTGGCCGGGTCGATGAACATCTTCGAGCTGCTCGAATCGACTTTCCAGGCGCGCACGGACACGTTCACTTTTTGGTCCAGTGCCAGTTTCTTTTCGCGGATGGCGGCAAACGTCAGGTAAGCCGTCATGATCTTGGTCAACGATGCCGGCTCGATGCGCGCGTCCGGATCTTGCGACGCAATGATCTGGCCACTGGTGGCGTCAAGCAACAGCCAGGACTTGGCGGCGATGGTCGGGGCTGGAACGCTCTGGGCGTAGGCGGCGGAAAAGAAAAATACACTGGAGGCCAGTGCCGCTAAAAGTTTTTTCATGGGGCTGGTCTGCGAGAAAAAGATGAAGGCTGAGGGCCATGCTGTTGCTACCTGCATGGCCGCGTGGAAAAAACGGATCAATTATAGCCGTGGAGGCGCTAGTAAGCCCACACTTCAATGATCATCTGCTGCGATTGCGGGTTTGTCACCATGCCACAGGGCAATCACGAGGTTCTTGATGTGGTTGAGCTTGCGGTGGAAAAAGTGGTCGGCGCCGGGGATCACGATCACGGGAATGTCTTGTGGACGGGCCCAGTCGAAGACGGCGGACAGGGGAATCGTGTCGTCCAGTTCGCCGTGGATCAAGATGGTGTCGGCGGGAATATCAGCCATGGCCCACTTGCCGGCCGCGCTGCCGATCAGCGCCAGGCGCTCGGCGGGTGTGCCGGCGGCAGCCAGGCGCTCCTGCAGTTTCGATTGCACGAAGGTGCCGAACGAGAAACCGGACAAGGCCACGGGCAAGCCCGGGTACAGGCTGCGCATGTGTTCATACAGCAATTGCATGTCGTCCGTCTCTCCCGCGCCATGGTCATGCACGCCTTCGGAAGCGCCCACGCCGCGGAAGTTGATGCGCGCTACCACGTAACCGAGGGCGACAAACGCGCGCGCCAGGGTTTGCGTGACCTTGTTATCCATCGTGCCGCCGTACAGCGGATGCGGATGGGCAACGAGGGCGATGCCGCGCGGAGTGTCTGCCGGGAAATCGAGCAAGCCTTCCATGCTGCCTGCATGGCCGGCGAGGGTAAATTTTTCCGAGTTTCTGTTCATGATGCTCATACTGGTGGGTATCTCTTAAATTGGCATTAAATCTTGAGGCGTTCGACAATTTTTCCGCCCACCAGGTGCGTATCGATGATTTCATCGATATCGCTGGTGTCGACGTAGGTGTACCAGGTCGCTTCCGGGTAGATCACCAGCAGCGGGCCTTCTTCGCAGCGGTCCATGCAGCCGGCCTGGTTGATGCGGATCTTGCCCGCGCCATTCATGTCGAGTTCCTTGATACGGCGCTTGCAATGCTTTTGGGCCGCTTCCGCGCCATGGTCGCCGCAGCTGTTGCGGCCGTCTTCACGTTTATTCATGCAGAAAAAAACGTGGCGTTCAAAATACGGTGCGTCGCTCATACTATTCTCCTGCTGATTCATCAATGCGCCATGATAACGCTTATGGGTGGTCTTCGCGACGCTGGCGCTGCACGTCCTCCTGCCGGTTCAGGCGGTGCGAGGGCAGGCACAGGAACCACAGGGCCATGAAGGGCCACAGCAAGGCGAGGAATTGCGCCGCGCCATTGAAGTTCAGGAACTTGCCTTGCACCCAGCCTTGCAAGGTTGACATGAAGTACGGGTTGATCGGCGTCGTATTCACCATCACCAGACTCAGCAGCAAGGTGGCGGCCGCGATGCGGCGCTGCGCCACGTGCGGCGCGAACGCCAGGCCGCCCAGCATGATCAGGCCGATCAGGAAACCGCCCTGGGCGCCCGGCGTGATCCAGACGAAGGCGTTTTCGGGCGAAAACAGCAGCGCGCTGGCCATCGAGCGCACGGTCAGGGCGGCGGCGATGAGGATCAGCATCAGCACGGTGCGGGGCGCCGCGCGGCGCAGCAGGCACAGCAAGGTAAGCACGGCCCCCGTCATGCCGCACGCCGTGATGATGGTTTCCGAAAGCCAATATTGCTCGACAGTTAAGATCACGTCGGGACGCAGATACGTGGCCAGGTCGATCTCCATGCCCGCCAGGCGCGACAGCCAGTCCGACAGGATGGGCAGCAGCTGGCCCAGGCCGAACAGATAGCCTTGCGGATAGATCTGCGCCAGCGGCCACAGGGCTACCAGCACCAGGCCCTGGCTGGCATGCTGGGCAAACCAGCGCTGGCGCAAGCGGTACAAATGGCTATGGTCGAGCAGCTTGCGCGCCGTCAGGGCGCCGATGATGGAACCGATGCAGCAGCCGGCCGAATTCGTATAAAAGTCCAGATTCGACGATACGCGGCTGGGTAAATAGGTTTGCACGGCTTCCATGCTGCCGGAAATCAACATGCCGCACAGGCTGGCGACGATGACGGCAAAGAAACCCGTGATGCGTGGAAACAGTGAATACACGATCAAGGCGCCCAGCGGGATGTAGCCGACGACATTGATGCCCACGTCAAAGCCCGTCCAGTAGCGGGGCATGCGCGTGTTTTCCAGGAACGTCAGCGGCGACAGGCCATTGCTGTGCCAACCCGTGAACGGAAACCAGCTTGCGTACACGATCAGGAAGACGTAGGCGAGCAGGGTCGCGCGCGACACGGGCGAGGAGCGGACGGGCGGCAGTGGTGCCGCCGGACTGGCGGGGGAAGCTGGCGCCGTCATTCTTTCGGGATGGTCAGCGTGCCCAGCCAGGTCAGCAGGTCGGCGGCGATGGCGTCCGAGGCCGCCGCCAGCGCCTGCGCGCCCCCTTGCGCGTCGGCGCTGCTGGCCGGGCCGCTGCGGCTGAAGGTTTTCTGGTCGATCAGGCGGTGGCCGCGGAACAGCGAGGCGCGCAGCGAGACGTGGCCGCTGCTCTGCGTCTGCGTATCGAAAGCTTGCGAAAAATCATCGACGTCGATGCGCAGCAGGGGCATGCCGGCGGCCGCGTCCGTGGTCGACAGCACTTTCACGCCGCTTTGCGCCACGCGCGTCTTCAGGCGCTGGCTCAGCAGTTGCAGCGGCGGCGTGTTCCAGCGGTTGTAGGCGTACGGGCGCGATTGCTGCGCATCGGCGTACAGCAAGCGGTAATACATGCGCTGGCTGTCCAGCCAGGATGGACCGTTGGCGTCGGCGATCACCAGCACGGGCACGGCTGGCGCCGCCGGCTGCGCGGTGGCCAGCGGCGCGGCCGGTCCGAAATCATAAAACGTGGGGACGGGGCCGCGGCTGGCGCAACCGCCCAGCAGGAATGCGGCGGCCAGGACGAGTGCGCTGAGATTGCGTGGGATAGGCATGCGGTGTTCTCCTTATTTGCCCGGTGCCGAAAAACCGGGCTCGCCCGGGCCGGGCGGGATGTCTGGGGCGCCGAACAAGATGCTCTGCGGCTGTTCATTGAGCGTGCTCATGGTGGTTTTCAGGGCGCGCATCGAGGAGCGCGCCTCGCCGCTCAGCTCGATTACCTGTGGCAAGACTTCCAGCGATACGCCATTGGCCACCGTTTCCACCGAGTTGCCGACCCGGTCGACCGTGCCATTGACCTTGTCGAGCACGCCGCCGGGCGCCTGGATATCGTTGCCCAGCTTTTTCCACGTGGCCGTCAAGTCCGACACGTTTTTGCCGGCCGTGCTGACGGCCGTCAGGGTTTGCCGCGTCTGTTCCGTCAGTTGCGGCAATTGCGTCAGGGTCGGCTCGAGCTGCTGCGGAATGGCGCCAAAGGCCTTGGCCGCCTTGCCCACTTCATTGAAGGCGCCCAGCATGGCCGCCTGGTTCTCGGGGCTGAGCAGGTTGTTGACCTTGTTGGTGATCTGCTCGGCCTGGTCGAGGATGCGTTTGCCGCGCTTTTCCAGCTGGTCGAGCAAGCCCGCGCGCAGGGGAATCAGCGACGGCTTGTCCTTGCTGGTGCCCAGCAGTTTCGAGCCCACCTGTTCATCGTCGAGCTGGATGTAGGCGATACCCGTCACGCCCTGGTAGCCGAGGGTGGCAAAGGTGGTGTTGGTGACGGGGGTATCGGGCGCCACGCTGATGTGCACGAGGATTTGCCCCGCCTTTTGCGTGTCGAAGTCGATGGCGTCGACCTTGCCCACTTCCAGGCCCCGGTAGCGCACGGTCGCCTGCGGGTTCAGGCCCGGCACGGACAGGGTGGTGGCGAGCAGGTAAGGCACCCGTTCCACGCGGTCGCGGTTGAACCAGACGCCGAACAGGATGGCGGCCACCAGCAGGGTGAGTGTAAAAAATCCCGTCATCAGGGCATGTGATCTGTTTTCCATTACTTCTCCGCTTTCTTGTCTGTGCCGGCGTCGTCGCCTGGCTGCGCCGCATTGCCCGCCGCCGCCTGTTTCTCATCGAGGACGGCCAGCGCGCGCTTGCCGCGGTCGCCGAGGAAAAATTGCTTGATGAACGGGTGGTCGACTTCGATCACCTCGCGCGTGGGGCCGATGGCGATCACGTGTTTTTCCGCCAGCACGGCGATGCGCGTGGACAGGGCGAACAAAGTGTCGAGGTCATGCGTGACCATCACCACTGTCAAGCCCAGTTCGCGGTGCAGCGACTGGATCAGGGCGACAAAACTTTCCGACAGGTCCGGGTCCAGGCCCGCCGTGGGTTCGTCGAGGAATAATAATTTCGGTTCCAGCGCCAGGGCGCGCGCCAGCGCCACGCGCTTGATCATGCCGCCCGACAAGTCCGAGGGCATTTTCAGCGCATGTTCCGGGCCCAGGCCCACCATGTTCATCTTTAATAGTACCGCGTCGTGCACCAGGGCTTCGGGCAGCACGCGCAATTCGCGCATGGGCTGGGCCACATTGTCGAACACGGTCAGGGCCGAATACAGGGCGCCTTGCTGGAACAGCATGCCCCAGTGGTTGCGCAACTGTTGCAGCTGGTCGGAACTTGCCTGGTTGATATCTTCGCCAAAGACTTTGACGCATCCCCGCGCCGGATGTTCCAGGCCCAGCATCTGGCGCAGCAGCACCGTCTTGCCCGTGCCGGAGCCGCCCACGATGGAAAGGATCTCGCCCCGTTCGATTTCCAGGTTCAAATCCTGGTGCACGACGGTGCGGCCGAACTTGGTCCACAGATTGGTGATGTCCACCACGGGCGCGTCGCCGTGCAGGTTGAACTGGCCTTCCTTGCCGGTGCCGCAAGCGATATTGGTGTCGTCCGTCATCAGTAGCCCACTCCATTGAAGACGATGGCGAACACGGCGTCGGCCAGGATCACGACCGTGATGGCCGTGACGACGGCGGTGGTGGTGCCGCGCCCCAGGCTTTCCGTGTTGGCCTTGATGCGCAGGCCGAAGTGGCACGAGACCAGCGCGATCAGCATGCCGAAGATGACGCCCTTGCCCAGGCCGATCATGTAGTTGGCCAGCGGCACGGCGTCGGGCAGCTTCTGGATGAAGTAGCGCGCCGACAGGTTCAGTTCCACCTTGGCCGCCACCATGCCGCCGATCAGTGCGGCCGTATCCGTCCAGATGACGAGCAGGGGCATGGAAATGGCCAGGGCCAGCACTTTCGGCATGATCAGGCGGAATCCGTGCGAAATGCCCATCACCAGCATGGCGTCGAGCTCTTCCGTGACGCGCATGACGCCCAGCTGGGCCGTGATGGACGAGCCCGAGCGGCCCGCGACGAGGATGGCGGCGAGCAGCGGCCCGAGTTCGCGGATGACGCTCATGCCCAGCAGGTTGACCAGGTAGATGTCGCCGCCAAAGGCGCGCAGCTGCTGCGCGGACAGATAGGACAGCACCACGCCGATCAGAAAGCCGACGAGGGCCGTGATGCCCAGCGCCTGGAAGCCCGCATGGAAGATATTGGCGGAAATTTCACGCCATGGCCCGCGCATCGGATGGCGCGCGAAGCGGCCGATATCCTGCGTCACCTGGCCCACGAGGGCAATAAAACCCTTCAAATGTTCGAAAAACAGCAGGATGGCCATGCCCAGTTTCATCACGGGCGTGAGGCGGTTGGCGCGCGAGGGCGGCGTTTCCAACGGCCCCGTTTCTTCGATGCGCCTGAAAAACTCTTCCTGCGACGGCGCCAGGGTCAGCTGCGCCGGACGCTGCTTGCCCCAGGCATTCCAGAACAGCTGGGCGCCGATATGGTCCATGCTGTCGATGGCCGACAGGTCCCATTGCGCCTTGGTATCGCCCTGCAAGGGCTTGAGCTGGGCATCGATGGCCTTGATGGCATTGTCATGCGCCAGCGCGTGCACCTGCCAGGTGCCGCTGGCAGTGACAAGGGCTCCCTGTTGGGAGCTGGTCTGGGAGAGGGTCAGTTTCGGCGATTGTACAGTCGGCATCGTGCCAGTTTAAGGGAGAATGGCGCAGACCGCCACCGCTGTTCAATCGCCAGCCTGTCAGGAAGCCAGATGGCGTGCCTGCCGCTGCGGCAGGGCCACGTCCGGGCGCACCTTGGCGCCGCTAGTACTCACTTCGCTTGGCTTGCCATGCGCGGCCGCCTGCGCGCCGCCCGCATAGTCGCTGGCCAGCAGGGCATTGGCCTCGACCGCGCTCATGCCGCGCGTCTGCAGCCATTGCGCCACCAGCTTGGCCAGGCGTTCCATGGCGATGCGGTGGGTGGCATCCGTGTGGGCGTACAGCCAGTTCGAAAAATCCATGAAGTTTTCAAACGGCGCATCACCGAGCATCCATTGCACCGTATTGGCGAAGCGGCCCGAGTTGGCCACCAGGTCCCAGTAGCGGGCGAAGCGCACGAGGCGCTGCATGCTCATGAAATCGAGCTGTTTATTCGCCAGGATGGTGTAGGGCGGGTGCGGATCGAACACCATGCCGTAGTTTTCCGTATGGCGGATGATGGGCGTGCCGCGCAGCCGCTTTAATATGCCGAACTGGATTTCATGCGGTTTCAAGGCCACCAGCTGGTTGAAGCCGGCCGCGAAACTCGCTTCATCCTCGCCCGGCAAGCCGGCGATCAAGTCCACGTGCAGGTGGGCGTTCGATTCCTCGCACAGCCAGCGGATGTTGTCGGCCGCCTTTTGATTGTCCTGCTTGCGGCTGACCAGCGATTGCACGTCCGGATTGAAGCTCTGGATGCCGATCTCGAACTGCAGCGCGCCGGGCGGGAACTTGCTGATGCCTTCTTTCAAGGCATCGGGCAAGTGGTCGGGCACCAGTTCGAAGTGGGCATAGATGGGATCGTCCGGGTTGGCCTCGATCTTGTCCAGAAAGAACTGCATGATCTTCAGGCTGGTCTTGATGTTCAGGTTGAAGGTGCGGTCGACGAACTTGAACAGGCGGGCGCCGCGCGCATGCAGGGATTCCATCTCGGCGAGGAAATTTTCCAGGGCGAAGGGCCAGGCCGTCTTGTCCAGCGCGGACAGGCAGAATTCGCACTTGAACGGACAGCCGCGCGATGCTTCCACGTAAATCGTGCGGTGGCGGATATCGTCGTCTGTATACAAGGAGTAGGGCAGTTGCAGTTCCGCCAGCGGGGCTTGCACGCCGGCATGGATCTTCATCAGCGGCTTCGGCCCGTTGAGGATCTCGCCGCACAGCTTGGGGAAGGTGACGTCGCCCCAGCCCGTGATCAGGTAGTCGGCCAGTTTGACGATCTCTTGCTCGCCCGCTTCATGCGACACTTCCGGCCCGCCCAGCACGATGATGACCTCGGGCGCCACGCGCTTGAGCATGGCTACCAGCTTGGTGGTTTCCTCGACGTTCCATATGTACACGCCAAAACCGATGATGCGCGGCTTGTTGACGAGGATGCGCTCGACCAGTTCCGTGGTTTTCGTGCCGATGACGAATTCCTGCAGCCGCGTCTGCGCCTGCAACGGCCCCATATTGGCCAGCAAATAGCGCAATCCCAGCGAGGCGTGGGTGTAGCGGGCGTTCAGGGTGGAGAGCAGGATGGTCATGGGAGGCGATGGAAACGGCGAAACCGCTATTTTACGCTGTCGCGTCACCGGTGCGCTGCGGCCAGAAATGCCATGTTACCATTTGTCAATAATTACTAACTTGTCAATGCTACGGCAGGGTAAAGGAATACACGGTGCTGGCGAAAAAAGTACAAGATAAAAAAGTGCTTAGTAAAAAAGTCCTGGTCGGGGCACTTGCCGGGGTGGCGCTGGTGGCGGCCGCGCTGGTCGGCTACCGCGTCTTCGGCTGGGGCGCGATGGGGCCGGTCAACGGCCTGAAGCTGGATTTATCCCGGCCCGACGCGCTGGTCCGGACGAAAAGCCTGTCGACCTTGCCGCGCGACCTGCTGACGGTGCCGCTGGCGCGCGATGTGCTGCGCGAGGATTTCCTCTTCTATTACGAGCAGAGCGAAGACCGGCTGGGCCTGAAGGGCAGCTTGCGCCGCATCGCCTACGAACATGAGCTGGGATGGGGCGACCAGTTGCTGCGCATGGTGCTGGACCAGCCTGCGGAAGTGGCCCTGTGGCGCGACGCCGACGGCTCGCTCAAGCACTTCGCCATCGCCGTGTCGCGTGGCCAGTTGACGCGCCTGCTCGAGGAAGCGGGCAAGATCGCCTTGAAGGATACGCAAATGCGCGTGGCCGGCAGCTTGCGCGTCGATGGCGGCCAGGTGCCGGTGTACGCGCTCAATTACGCCTACCAGCGCACCTTGCTGTTTGCCGCGCACGGCCAGCGCCTCGTCATCCTGTCCCATCCCGGCATGCTGTATGGCGGCAGTGATGGCAAGAATGGCGATGGCACGGCCGAGAAAACCGTGGCCAGCCTGCTGGCGCCGGAGCCGGCCAAACAGAATGTCTTTCATGCGCAGTTCCATCTCGACAGCGCCGCGCCTGAGGGCCACAGCATCGCCGTCAAGGCGGACTTCCTGTCATTCGGTTACCAGCCCTTCTTTGGCGCGCTTGAAGCGCTGCGTTTCGATTTCAGCAAGGGCGCCTGGCAGTCCAAGGTGCTGCTCAATGCGGACAAATTGAACCAGAGCGGCAAGGGCGGCTACGACAGCAGCGCCTTGTGGCCCGTGCTGCCGCACAACCCGAGCGCCTGTTTCAGCGTGCCGGTGGACTGGACCGCGCTGCAGCCCGTGCTCAAGCGCCTGGGCGACAAGACGTCGGCGCCGGTGGTGCCGCTGGCCGGACACTTGCAAGGCCCTGCCGCCGCGTGCTGGTACGGTACTTCGCGCCTGCATACGCCGGTGTTTGTCGCCACCCGCAGTGCGCAGACCGGTGATGACGCTGTATATGGCAGCCTGTTCGAGGCGGCCATCGGCGGCAAGGACCCCGTGCGCAAGACCACTGGCAAGGATGGCGCCGTTCGTTGGGAGCGCAGCGTCGCCACGGCCCTGGGCCAGTCCGCGCCGGCGCTGGCCGTAGCCGGTAATACGGTGGTCTTTTCCGCTGACGGCAAGCTGGTGGACCAGGTGCTGGCCGTGCGCCGCAAGCAGGCGCCGGCCGCCAGCGACCTGCTGCCCGATGGCGCGCGCACCATTGGCCTGATCGCGCCGGCATCGCTGGCCCGCCTGATCCAGCTGGAAGCCTTCGATACCCTGCCGGCGAACAACGAACCGGTACTGCGCGCGGCCGCCAACGAACACCTGGTGCCGCGCCTGAACGCCTTGAAAAAATACCCGCCGCTGCGCATGGTACTCAAGCGGCAGCCAGCCAGCGGCACGTCATGGGAAACGCTGGAATGGCAGGAGACCGCGCGATGACGGTACGGCATGCGCGCCGTGCCGCCTTGCGATTGTTGGCGGCCTGCGCCGCCACCGTGGCAATGCCCGCGTGGGCCCTGCGCGCGGCCGCCGAACCGCAAGTGCAGCTGTCGCAGGCCCAGAGCCGCGCCTTCCAGGCCTGGATGCTGCGCATCGTCAATGCGCAGATCGAACGGGGGCCGTCACCGCGCTGGACGCACCGCGATTGCGCCGGCCTGGTGCGCTTTGCCGTCAACGAAGCCTTGACCGTGCATGACGCGAAGTGGCTGCATGCGAACGGCATCGCCAGCGACCGGCGCCTGCCGCCCGAGCTGGAACTGGACGCGAAGCAGGCAGCCTTGCGCAACCGCTGGGTGCAGACGGGCGGCAGCGTCGGCCACTTCGTCACGGCGCTGGCGCTGGTGCAGCACAACAGCCGTTTCATCGCCCGCGAAATCAGCCAGGCGCTGCCCGGCGACCTGCTGTTTTTCGACCAGGGCGACGAACAGCACCTGATGGTCTGGATGGGGGCGCGCATCGCCTACCACACCGGCACCGTCACCCCCGACGACAATGGTCTGCGGACCGTCGATATCAAAGAACTTACGAGCTGGAAGGACACGCGGTGGCAACCTGTGGTCAACAATCCGAATTTCGCCGGTGTGTTCCGGCTGGCGTTTTTATCATGAAGCCGATTTTTTTCATGAAGCTGCTATTTGCCGGCCTGCTGGCGCTGGTGCTCATAGGCGGTGCCTCCGCGCAGCAGCGCGAACCGAGCAACTACAGCACCTTCAAGGGCGAGCCCTTCTTCCTGCTGTCGGACGCCAGCTACGGCAGTCTTGATGAAGCGCGCGTGCGGCTGGAAGTGCCGGGCCGCGATATGGGACGCATGAACCTGGAAGCGTATTCGGGCGCCGACATCGTCGTCTACCGCGTGCCCGAGCCGATGGAATTCCTGAAAAAGCAGCGCAATCTGCACCGCATCCAGGTTGAAGGCAATTACCAGGGCGAGGGCCTGGCCAACACCTTGAGCTTTCTGTGGGATAGCTGGTGGAAGCAGTCGCGCCTGGCCTGGCGCAAGCTGTTTTCCGGCGACGCGCGCCGCGCGGTCACGAAAGAGCAGCCGCAACTGGCGACGAATGACGCGATCCGCAAGCCGACCGTGTTCGCCAACCATCCGCAGTACAAGCCGATCAAGGGCATGGAGCTGGTCGACAGCTTCCGTTATCCGATCTGGCAAGCCAAGGCCATCGCACCGCCGAAAGGCGTCAAGCTCGATGGCTCCAGCAGCGACTTCATCGTCGCCGGCGCCGGCAACGTGATGATACCGCTGGGTAAACGCAAGCCGGGCTTGTACCTGATCGAAGCGATCATCGGCGAGCACCGCGCCACCACCCTGGTGTTCGTGTCGGACACGGTGGCCGTCACCAAGGTATCGTCCGGCCAGATGCTGGTGTGGACGGCGCGGCGCGACAACAGCGCCGCCGTGGCTGGCGCCAGCGTGGCGTGGACGGACGGCACCGGCGTGCTGCAGTCGGCCACTACGGGTGCAGATGGCGTCGCCTCGCTCGAGCGCGGCAGCCCGGAACATACGTATGTGCTGGGCCAGGACCGCGACGGCGGCGTGTTCGTGTCCGAGAATTTTTACTATGACAGCGAAATCTATAACACCAAGATTTATGCGGTAACCGACCGGCCCCTGTACCGGCCCGGCGACGAAGTCAACGTCAAGTTTTTGGGGCGAGAATTCACTTCGGCGCGCGCATCGCAGGCGGCAGCTGCTGCGCCGCTGAGCCTGACCGTGCTCAATCCGAACGGCACGCCGCTGCTGACGCAAACGCTGCAGCTGTCCGGCGACACGGGCGCCGACACGCGCTTCCGCCTGCCCGCGGAAGCCACCGCCGGCGGCTATGAGCTGCGCTTCAATTACAAGGATGGCGTGTATGGCGCGGCCTTCCGCGTGGCCGAATATGTCAAGCCGCATTTTGAAATCAACGTCCAGCCATCGAAACCGGAATTCAAGACGGGCGAGGCGGTCAAGGGCAGCATCGCGCTGCGCTACCCCGATGGCAAACCGGTGAAAAACGCGAAGATGACCTTGTCGCTGCGCAGCCAGCAAAACACCATGGTCGAGGGCGAACTGCGTTACAGCGGCCTGTTCCCCGTGGCGCTGAAAACCGAGGAAGTGACGAGCGATGGCAGCGGCAATGTGGACTTCACCTTGCCGCCCGCCGCCGATCCGTCGCGCTACATCCTGACCGTGCTGGCGACCGATGGCGCGGCCTACCGCGTCAAGACGACGCGCGAGCTGATGATAGAACGTTCGAGCAGCAGCTACCAGCTGAAGGCCGTGCGCCAGTTTTCCGATCCGGGACAAAACGTGCATTTCGACCTGGTGGCCGATGGCCAAAGCGCGGCCAAGCCCGTGCGCTGGGAGATGGTGCAGCTGGAAAAACAGGGCAAGACCGAGGGTGCATTTGATCCGGCCGCCAAGGGCTGGGATGTGACATTCCCCGCATCGGGCTCGTATCAGCTGGCGCTGCGCGACGAGCGGGGCAATTTGCTGGCCGCCGCCAGCCACTGGGTGTCGGGTGACGGCGTGCAGGCGACGCCGGGCAGCATCGAGATCGTGCTGGACCGCGCCCGCTATCGTCCGGGCGACACCGCCGAAGCCTTGATCACTTTCTCCGACAAGGTCGACCAGGCGCTGTTCACGCTCGAGCGCGACAAGGTGGAACACCATGGCTTGATGGCCGGCGCCGCTGATTGGTACCAGGCGAAGCGCGTGGCGCCGCGGCAGTGGCGCGTGCGCATTCCCGTCAAGGAAGAACATGGGCCGAACATGACGTTCTCGGTGGCCTATACCCGCAATGGCGATTTCGTCTTCGAGAACGCGGGCCTGCAAGTGATCGAGCCGCGCATCGCGCTGCAGTTCAAGAGCGACAAGGAGGTTTACCAGCCGGGCGAAAAGGTGACGCTGGACGTCAAGGCGACCCTGGACGGCAAGCCCCTGAGCACCATGGTGGCGCTGGGCGTGGTCGATGAAATGATCTATGTGCTGCAGCCGGAAATCGCGCCGGACATCGGCGACTTTTTCTATCATCCGCGCCGCAACAACGTGCGCACCACGGCCAGCCTGTCTTTCATCAGCTACGACATGGCGCAGGGGCGCACAGCGGGCGCACCGGCGCGCCACAACTACAACGAGCGGGGCGTCAAGGTACTCGAACGTCCGCGCCGCGACAATATCGATACCGCGTACTGGGCGCCATCGCTGAAGACCGATGCCAATGGCAATGCGCGCGTGAGCTTCACCATGCCCGACGCGCTGACACGCTGGCGTATCACGGGCCGCGCGATGGATGAACAGGGACGGGTCGGCCAGCGCACCGCCTATCTGCGTTCGGAGAAGAATTACTATGCCAAGTGGACCGCGCCTGACTGGATGCGCGCCGGCGATGCGCCGCGTGCTTCGGTGGCCGTGTTCAACCAGACGGGCAAGGAGCAGGCGCTCGACGTGGTGCTTTCCGGCGGTGCAGGCGGAACGCAAGCGAAGACGGAAAAACTGTCCGCCAAGCCGGGTGTTAATTACGTCGAATTCCCGCTCGCTGCAGGCGCTGCCGGACCGCTGCGCCTGGAGGTAAAACAGAACGGCAAACTGGTCGATGCGCTGGACACGGCCATGCAGACGCTGCCCGCCACCTGGAGCAGCCCGCGCACGCTGGTGCTGCCGCTTGATGGCGCCGCTGGTGAGATTCCCCTCAAGCTGCCGGCGGATGCGCGCAATATCCGCCTCTCGTTCGCGCAAGGAGCCGCCAGCCACTTCGCGCGCATTGCCGACGATCTGATCGACTATCCGTATGGCTGCGTGGAGCAGACGGCGAGCCGCCTGATTCCGCTGGCGCTGGCCACGCAAAGCCTGGGAGCGGATGCCGGCGCGGCAAGCGAGCGCCTGCAAACGCTGCTGACTGCGCAGCGCCTGCGCCTGGTGTCCATGGCCGGTCCGAATGCCGTCTTCGGTTGGTGGGGCAATGCCACGGCCGGCAATGCCTTGATGACGGCCTATGCCTATTACGCCGACTGGTACGCGGCGCGCGCGCTGCGCATCGAGCTGCCGCCCGAACACTGGAACAAGCTGCTGGCCGTCTACAGCGAACATGGCTTGAAGGACGCGATGGGCGACCGTGCGCTGGTGCTGTGGATGGCGCGCGAGATGGGCCTGCCCACGCAGACGCTGGCGGCGGGCCTGGTGGACGACAGCGCTATCGCCGTCCTGGGCGGCAAGCCGCGTCAGGCGGGCGACAGCGGCAGCCTGCTGCTGGGCGGCGCTTCTGACCGCGAAGCGCAAGCGATGTCGCTGGGCCTGGTGGCGCTGGTCGCCGCCCAGAACGGCATCGCCCTGCCGCATTCGCTGCAGCTGCAAGTGGCCAGCGCGTGGCAGGTGCTGCGCGAATCGAAAGCGCCGGTGGCGCAGGCCCTGCTGATGCTGGCTGGCGAAGTGCCGGCTACCCAGGCCGAGGCGGTGCTGGCCAGCGTGCGCGCCGAGATGCCGACCCTGGACCGCGCGATGACCTTGTTGTGGGTGCAAAAAAAGCTGGGCGGGGCATCGTTTGGCAAGGGGCCGGCCGTCGCGCCGGACGGCGCATGGCAAAAACGCGACAGCCGCGGCGGCCAGCCGCTCTGGCGTTGGAGCGATGCCAAGGGCCTGCCTGACAAACTGCGTCTCGCTGCATCGACCCCGGCGCCGGCCGGCACGGTGGCTGTGCTGCAGTACGACAGCCACGCCGCCGAAACGCAGACCTTGCCGGTCACCGTCGAACGGCGCATCCTGCGTATGAAGGCGGGCAAGGGCGGCTACACGACGGAGCTGGTCAAGCCGGGCGAGGCGCTCAGCACGGACGCGCTGTACCTCGATGAAATCACCTTGAAAGCAGCGGCGGGCGCGAAGCACCGCTTTGGCTTGCTGGAAGTGGCGCTGCCGCCGGGCGCCATGGTCGAATCGACCACCTGGGGCATGGTCATGGCGGGCGACAAGCCGGCCGCGCTGGAACGCGCGCGTCATGCCGAGCGCCGCGACGGCTATGCGGTGCCCATCGAGCCTTTGGCCGGCGACGTGACCGTGCGCCATTTGATCCGCTTTGCACAGAAGGGCATTTATGTGCTGCCGCCAGCGCGCTTTTACCGCATGTACCAGCCGGAGCAGAAAGCCTTCGAGGGCGGCGGCAAGATCACGCGCGCGTTGAAGGTCGAGTGATGCGTGTGGTACTTCCTGCGTTGATGGCGACCCTGCTGCTGGCCGCTCCTGCCCGGTCTGCATCGCTGGATGTCGCCTGGTGGCGCGACGGCAAGACGGAAGTGCGGCAGTTGCGCCAGGGCGGTGCCGCGCCGCCGCCGTTTGACGGCGCGCGGCAGGTGCCACTGGCCAGCCTGTGGAAGCTGTTTGTCTATGTATACGCGGCCGATAACAAGGTGGCGATGCCGGACTACCGCTGCGGCGGCCGCGATCCGGAAGAAGTGTATTGCTGCGATGCGGGCCAGAGCATCGGCCACGACGCGGCGCTGGCGCAGTCCTGCGGCCTGTTTTTCTCGCCCAGGCGTCTGATGATCGCGCCGGCTTCATGGCGCCAGTACTGGACGGGCCGCCTGGGTAGCGCACCGACAGGCGATTTTGCCTGGCTGTCCGACCCCGCGCAGCTGGCGCCGGCGCGCATGGTGCGCCTGGACAGCCTGCTGCGCGCGCTGGGCAGCATCCCGGCTGCCAGCCGCGCGGATGCCGAAGCGGCGCTGCTGCGCGTGGTGCTCGATGGGCGCGGCTTTGGTGCGGCGCGCTGGTTCGGTAGCCAGCTGCGCGTGAAGACGTATTCCTGGCACGAGCAGCGCCGGGCAGAAGAGCGTATCGGCGGCGCGGCCGGCTGGCTGGCCGACGGCACGCCGATCTGGTTTGGCGGCGCGGGTGGCAGCAGCAATGTCTTTGCACAGTGGGCGCCCAGACTGGCCGCCAGCTTGCCGCCAGTGGGCGCGGCCGACGATGGCGGCTGCGTGGTGGTCGATTACTTCAAGCGCTATCCGATCCGTGCCGTGCGCGGCGAGCGTGGCGTAGCCGCACCTGGCCCGCTCAATGGCCGCTACCATGTGCAATTCGAAAATGGCCAGAACCTGGCCCTGCGCAGCACCGGCGAGTTGATGCTGCTGCAGGAGAAGGGCGGCCGCCCGCAATTGCGCGGCCGCTTCGGCGTAAATGAATATGTGGCGCGCGTGCTCGACCGCGAAGCGAATGCCGGCGAGCCGGAAGCGGCCAAGGCGCTGGCGATTGCCGCGCGCACGTATCTGCAGCAGAATGCCGTGACCGTGGCAGGCTGCCAGCAGATCGCCGACAGCAGTGCGACCCAGCGCGTCAGTCCCAGCCCCGCCACGCCCGCGGCGCTGGCGATTGCGCGCTGGACCGACCAGTTAATCGTCGATGGCGTCACCGTGCGCTATCACACGAATTTGCCGTCCGAGGGCACCATGGCATGGAGCGAGGCGGTGCGCCAGGCCAAACAGGGCAAGCACTATGATGAATTGCTGGCGGCAGCCTATCCCGGCGGCGCGTTGAGTACCTTTGGCAATACTGGCGCGCGTTGCCAGCGCCTGGCGCAGAACGAGGATTGGCTGGCGCGGTCCGTGCCGCGCTGGCAGCGCGTGCTGCTGCGCGAGGCCGGCTACGAGGCGCCGTCACAAGCGCCGCTGGTCTGCGCCTTGCAGAGTGGCGCGCCGTATTCGGAGCAGTCGCGCAACCGTATCTTCATGCGGCCGCTGGCCACGCGCGAAGACCGCATCACCCTGGCCCATGAATACCTGCATCTTGGCCTGCGCCGTCATCCGCGCGGCCAGGACGAAGAATATGTCGAGCGGCTGGCCCGCCGGCTCGTCGACCTTAACCTGGAGGCCCTGTGAGTTTTTATATCCGTTGCTCGATTCCCCTGATGCTATTGCCACTCTGGGCGCAGGCCCAGGTCACCATCGATGCACCGAAGGGCGGCTGGCGCAATTCGGCCGGCGCGCGCGAGGACTATACGCAAGCGGTGAATTACCCCGCCGCGTCCGTCAACCTGCAGCCGGGCCAGGCCGAGACGGCGCAGATAAGGGGACGCATCGCGGGCGCCGTCAAGGGCAAGCCCGCTACTTTGGTGGTCAATGGCGTGGCGATGCCAATGGAAGTGGGCGAGGATGGCAGCTACGGGCGCCCGTATGGCTTCGGCAGCGGCTCGAACAGCGTGGAAGTGCGCTCGCCGGATGGCAGGAGCCGCGCGCGCACCCAGTTTGTCGACAGTTACCAGGGCAAGACGCAGGCGCGCCTGCGTATCGTGCTGTCGTGGGACAGCGCCGGCACGGACCTCGATATGCACGTGGTCACGCCGGACGGTGGCCACGCCTGGTACGGCAATCGCGTCTTGAAAGATGGCGGCGCGCTGGATGTGGACGTGACCACCGGCTATGGCCCGGAGATCTTTTCCAGCGCGGCACCCCTGAAGGGCAATTATCACGTCTATGTCAATTACTACGGCAGCGGCGAAAACACCGCCATGCTGACCGTCGCCCGTATATCGGTCATCACCAATGAAGGCACGCCGCGTGAAAAGCTGCAGAGCTTCCAGGTACCGATGCGGGCTGCTGGCGAGCTGACCCTGGTGAAATCGTTCGTCTTGCCATAACTGGTCGAAAATGGCTCTTGCGGAGCCGCAGCACTATGGCTATAATTCGCCCCCTCGCTGAACGACGCATGCAAATGCCGAGTGCGGTGAGAAAAAAGAAGGAGTTGACGGACGTAGCAAATTGCTTCATACTCTTCCTTCTTCGCAGCTGACAAACACAACGCTTTGTCGATAGCGCGAAAGCAGTAACCGAATACAGTTCTTTAACAATTAACAGTCGATAAGTGTGGGCATTTGATGTAAGTGCAGCAGTGATCTTCGGACCGCTGTAAAACTTAAAATATCAAATGTTCACAAGAAATAATGAAATAGGCGCTACGAAAGTAGTGGCCTGTCAGTTTTTTGAGTGAGCAAACACCTCGCAATGCGAGGGGTTTGAACTAGTTAAATAGTTCGACCATGCCGGTAAAACGGCAAAGTAACAGAGATTAAACTGAAGAGTTTGATCCTGGCTCAGATTGAACGCTGGCGGCATGCCTTACACATGCAAGTCGAAC
>NZ_FNDA01000015.1:0-1561 GCF_900099875.1 Janthinobacterium sp. YR213
AACAGAGATTAAACTGAAGAGTTTGATCCTGGCTCAGATTGAACGCTGGCGGCATGCCTTACACATGCAAGTCGAACGGCAGCACGGAGCTTGCTCTGGTGGCGAGTGGCGAACGGGTGAGTAATATATCGGAACGTACCCTAGAGTGGGGGATAACGTAGCGAAAGTTACGCTAATACCGCATACGATCTAAGGATGAAAGTGGGGGATCGCAAGACCTCATGCTCGTGGAGCGGCCGATATCTGATTAGCTAGTTGGTAGGGTAAAAGCCTACCAAGGCATCGATCAGTAGCTGGTCTGAGAGGACGACCAGCCACACTGGAACTGAGACACGGTCCAGACTCCTACGGGAGGCAGCAGTGGGGAATTTTGGACAATGGGCGAAAGCCTGATCCAGCAATGCCGCGTGAGTGAAGAAGGCCTTCGGGTTGTAAAGCTCTTTTGTCAGGGAAGAAACGGTGAGAGCTAATATCTCTTGCTAATGACGGTACCTGAAGAATAAGCACCGGCTAACTACGTGCCAGCAGCCGCGGTAATACGTAGGGTGCAAGCGTTAATCGGAATTACTGGGCGTAAAGCGTGCGCAGGCGGTTTTGTAAGTCTGATGTGAAATCCCCGGGCTCAACCTGGGAATTGCATTGGAGACTGCAAGGCTAGAATCTGGCAGAGGGGGGTAGAATTCCACGTGTAGCAGTGAAATGCGTAGATATGTGGAGGAACACCGATGGCGAAGGCAGCCCCCTGGGTCAAGATTGACGCTCATGCACGAAAGCGTGGGGAGCAAACAGGATTAGATACCCTGGTAGTCCACGCCCTAAACGATGTCTACTAGTTGTCGGGTCTTAATTGACTTGGTAACGCAGCTAACGCGTGAAGTAGACCGCCTGGGGAGTACGGTCGCAAGATTAAAACTCAAAGGAATTGACGGGGACCCGCACAAGCGGTGGATGATGTGGATTAATTCGATGCAACGCGAAAAACCTTACCTACCCTTGACATGGCTGGAATCCCCGAGAGATTGGGGAGTGCTCGAAAGAGAACCAGTACACAGGTGCTGCATGGCTGTCGTCAGCTCGTGTCGTGAGATGTTGGGTTAAGTCCCGCAACGAGCGCAACCCTTGTCATTAGTTGCTACGAAAGGGCACTCTAATGAGACTGCCGGTGACAAACCGGAGGAAGGTGGGGATGACGTCAAGTCCTCATGGCCCTTATGGGTAGGGCTTCACACGTCATACAATGGTACATACAGAGCGCCGCCAACCCGCGAGGGGGAGCTAATCGCAGAAAGTGTATCGTAGTCCGGATTGTAGTCTGCAACTCGACTGCATGAAGTTGGAATCGCTAGTAATCGCGGATCAGCATGTCGCGGTGAATACGTTCCCGGGTCTTGTACACACCGCCCGTCACACCATGGGAGCGGGTTTTACCAGAAGTAGGTAGCTTAACCGTAAGGAGGGCGCTTACCACGGTAGGATTCGTGACTGGGGTGAAGTCGTAACAAGGTAGCCGTATCGGAAGGTGCGGCTGGATCACCTCCTTTCTAGAGTTTGCACGAATCAG
>NZ_FNDA01000009.1:0-186526 GCF_900099875.1 Janthinobacterium sp. YR213
GAGAGCGTCGTCCTGATGAGCGGGCAGGACACGCAATGGAGCAGCGGCGGCCAGTGGCGCCTGCACACGGGCCAGGCCATCGGCATGTTGGGCGGTGCAGTCAAGGCCGGGGAGGGGGATGCCGGGATGCAGCTGATCGCCGCCCAGGGCATCATCGACGCGCAGGCGCAAGGCGATACCTTGCGGCTCCAGGCGCGCGACGAGGTCAGCGTCATCAGCGCCAACGCGCATGTCGACTGGGCGGCAGCCAAAAGCATCCGCCTGTCGACGGCGGACGGGGCCAACATCACCATCGAGGGCGGGAACATCACCATCCAGTGTCCTGGCAAGATCACCGTGTTTGCCGGCAAGAAAAGCTTCATCGGGCCCACCCGCGCACCATATGTGATGCCGCCATTGCCATCGAGCACGTGCAAAAGCTGCATTTTGAGCGCCATGCAACAGGGCGCGGCGGGAGTGCTGCGGTGACGCCCGGCAGCGTTTCGGCATTGCACCACTGGGTCCGGGCCAGTCTTGAGCGGCAACGCCTGCCTTATCTGCTGCTCGACAGCGCGCAAGCCGAAAACAGCCACCTGGCGCTGCAGCGCTGGAAAGTGCCATATGCGTCGCTGTTCGAGGAAACCCACGAAGCGAGCCTGCCCGAGATCGCGCCCCTGCTGATACGGTTGTCCGGCCTTGCGCCGGCCATGCTGGAAAAAGTCTGCGACTGGGCCGAAAAGCTCGGTTATGGCGCGCCTTGCCTGAGCTGGATGGAAAGTCCATGGCCCTTGCCCGAACTGGCGCGGCATTTGCGCCAGTTTCACGCCGTCGGCCTGAGCGACGAGCAGCAGATGATGCTGCGCTGGTATGACACGCGCATTCTGCCCGTTTGGCTGGCCTGCCTGGAGCCGCTGCAGCGTGAGCAGTTCGTGGCTGGACTGTTGAGCTTGCAGTATATCAACCGTTTTGGCGACGTTGCCGTCCTGCTGGAGGTCGACACTGCCGGTGCTGCACCGGACGCTGCGCTCATGGACTCGCCGCTCATCCACCTGGACGATGCGCAATACGGCATGCTGGTCGATGCCGGCGACGCCGATACGCTGATCAGCCATTTGCGGCGGGTGATCACGGACGAAACCAGCGATACCCCGCCCCGGCTGCTGTACGAATTCGTCGCCCGCTACCAGCAGCGCGCGCTGGCCGCCGGCATCGACGACCTGGACCGCCAGACGCAATACCTGTTGCTGGCCCTGTATACGTCCGGCGCCGGCATTGAACATCCCGATTTCGTCGCCCTCATGCAAGACCCACCCACCTCTATCGAAAGTTTTTATGAAGCCATGCAAGCCTTGTCCGACGATGTATGGGAAGCCGGCCCACCTTTATGGGGCGTACAAGTTGAAGCTTGACCGGCTGCCGGCGCTGTGCCTGAGTTTGGCCTTGGCATTTGCCAGCGGTAACGCCGCGGCGCAGACAACGGTAAAAGCCGCGCCGCAGGCGTCAAGCGCGGTGACGCATGGCAAGCTGAAACCGGCCGACACTGCCAATCTGGTCAGCCATTTGCGGCGCGTGATCACCGATGAAACGAATGACACGCCGCCGCGCGTGCTGAACGCCTTTGTCGCGAAATACCAGCAGCGGGCGCTCGATGCCGGGATCGATGACCTCGACCGGCAAACGCAGTACGTCTTGCTGGCGCTATATACCTCCGGCAAGGCCATGGAACAGCCCTTGTTTATTGCATTCATGAAAAACCCACCCGCATCGCTCGATGCTTTTTACGACGCGCTGCAAGCCTTGCCGAAAACCGTTTGGGAAGCGGGGCCACCGTTGTGGGAGTCGTATGGGCCAAAGGGATAATATTTTTTGAAATTGATTTCATGTAATTTGAATCACAAGATTTATTTGGCCGGCGAATTTCAGGAGATCACATGATAAAAAAATTATTGCCGAAAAATTTACTCAATGTATTTTTATGTATTTTTATGGCATTTTCAAATGCGGCATGTGGCAAGGAAAAGATGATGTTGCCAGTCAATGTAAGTGGATACAATCATACCGAACACGGGATCGGGGGTTATTTAGTGACCTTGTCGACAGGGTCGGAAGTGGAAGTGGGTTATCTCGATGCGGGTGCTGGTGGCGGTGGATATACTTGTTGCCTTTCAATTCCGGCCGTATGGAAACCAGGGATGACGGCAACAATCCGCATGAGCACCATAAAAAATGGAAAAGAAATTAGTGTGGAAAAAACGGTTCCCGTGCCTAAGTATGTCTCGAGCGACGCTGGAAGATTTATAGTACATTTTCTGCATAATGGAAATTACAAGGTATTTGTGACTAAATATGCATTGGGACATAGAAAGTATCCACTCTCGGGCAAGGAGGCAGAGCTTGAGCCAGGCGTGCCATTGGAGATTATATGGGAGTAATTCCAACTTCAAAATTGTTCATGGAGCTTATATAAATGTCTATTATTTATACTGGACGTAAAGCACCCTTGGATGGGCGTCGCAGGCTCACGGCAAAAGAATCGTCACAACGTGCCAAAGCCATGGCATGTGTTAGATCACCTCATAAAACTGAATGCCAAGGGCAAGTTTATATCGGGCTGTTTTATGATGGCAGCGGAAATAATGCTGCGTGGAGGCAGGTTGATCCGGTTGTCAATCCGAAAAATCTTACACAACGGCAACGTAACAAGCACAGCAACGTTGCCAAGTTGTGGGATGCGCATCTTGAGCAAGAGAGAAATGGATATTTTAGTGTCTACATGCCAGGTGTAGGAACTCCGTTTGCTGCTATTGGTGACACTATTTCAACCCTTACCGATAATGCTGGCGGTGGATTTGGCTTTATGGGCGCCGATAGAATAAATTGGGGTATTACTTCGCTGTTCAATGCAGTGCATTCATACTTGACCGGATCCAACTTAATTGAATCCGACGCACAGCGGGTGCTGGTTAACTTGATGAGTTCTCAGATGCTGCTGGGTAAAGAGGGCGTGCGGCGCTGGACGATGTTGACTGCTCTGGAAGAGCGTCTTGCAAAGGTCGTGAAAACCCATCAGCGCAAGGTAAAGCAAATTAATGTTTCCATTTTCGGTTTTTCCCGTGGCGCGGCCGAAGCGCGTGCCAGTGCACATTGGCTGCATCAGATATTTGAACGGGAAAATGGCGCATTTGAGCTTGCCGGCGTACCCATTCGGATAGGTTTCCTGGGAATTTTTGATACCGTTGCGGCAGTAGGTGTGGGTGATGTGACGCCAGTCACCTTTGGCCATATGGCGTGGGGAGATGGAACGCAGAGCATCCATCCAGTTGTCGAAGAATGTGCCCACTTTATTGCTTTGCATGAACAGCGCGCGAGTTTCCCGTTGGAATCGGCAACTGGACGGGGTAATGTAGGATATCCCGGCATGCATTCCGATGTGGGCGGCGGTTATTACCCGGGAGAGCAGGGCAGATCCATGCCGGCCTGGGGGCCCTCACCTCACTTGTCGCAGATACCGTTGATCGACATGCATTTCGCCGCCCTCAAAGCGGGAGTGCCGTTATTGACGATCAATGAAATGAACGAGAAACAGCGGGTTGCCGTTCGAAAGTCTTTTTCCACCGACCCAAGACTGATCGCCTCCTATAACAACTGGCTGACCCATAACGGCATCAAGGGCGCGGACGTGAAGACCTTTACCGAGGCGCATACAAAACAATATCTGCGCTGGCGCGGCATGTTGCACGCGCAGGGAAAAACGCAATTGAAGAGCAAGCGTTTTTTCAAGGAGTCGGATAAGCCGGGCCAGAAAGACTTGCTGGAGGCCGACACCGATCTGGGGATATATTTGCGCTCCTGGCGCGAACGAAAGAAGGCCAACGCAACCGTGGCGGGGTGGCTCAATGAACGTGCCAAGACGGTCTTGAATCGCGTCAGCCCGGCTGGCATGCTGTTTGTCGAAGACGGCAAAGACCCGTTAAGCGACTGGGAAGAGCGGTTTTTGAAAATCATGACGGAAGGCGCGCAGCCGCCGGCCGGCTGCGTCACGCTGTTTGAAGATTATGTGCACGATTCGCGCGCCGGCTTTCGCATCCTGGGCAAGCACGAACCGGTATGGCTGACCGGCGGCTATGGCCGCTTCCGCAACGTTTTCGTGCAAAGCGATGATTATTCGAACATGTCGAATATTGCCAATGAATCTTTGAAGGCCGTCAAGGCAGCAGGCGACGCGGCCGTGACCTACTTCCAGAAGTTGTATGGCTATACGGTCAGCACTTACCGGGCAGCGCGCAGAAAGGTTGCCGCGACCGCGAAGGCGGTGGCCGAGGCCGAAAAACGGCTGGAGCGGCAGGCGGTGGCAACGTACAGGGAAACGAGCCGGATGATCGTCGATGGCGCCACCCGCGCCGGTCACGAAGTGCATGATGCTGGGGTGGAGGCGGAAAAGAAATTGGACCGCGCAGTCAAGACCGCGAAAAACGCCATGCAGCAAGCCAGCCAGGAAGCGCGGCTTTATTATCAGGCCGAAAAAAAGGTCATCTTGAAATATGCGAAGGCAGAGGCCGAGTGGAAGGCGCAGCTGGAAAAGCGCTGGCGCGAGGAAGAACGGGAAAAAGCGAAATAAGACCGCGCCAGGTACAACACCCTCGGCGACGGCAGATGCGCCGCCAAGGGGGAGAGGGCATCCGCTTAGCCATTGCCGGGCGGTTGCACGCCCAGCAGTTCTTCGATATGCGCGAGCGAATGGGGATCCTTGACTACCGTGCGCAGCCAGCTGTGCAAATCCTGGTCGGCCGCATTGGCGGCCTTGTCGGCAAAATAGGAGACGGGGCTGTGCGGCTCGCTGCGGCGGAAGAATTGCGCCACGGCGCGCAGTTGCTCGATCGCCTGCGCGCGGGTGGCGATGGCGCCGGGCGGGCCGGCCGGGATCGCTGGCAGGGCCGGCGCCATGGTGCTTTCTGCAACGGCCGTGCCGCCCGCCGCTGCGGCGGGCACTGCTGGCGCCGCGCCGGCACTGGCGGGCATCACGCGCAGCATCGCTTCGACGGCTTCGCGCGCCGTGGAGAAGGCCGGGCTGTCGTTGCCCAGCCGGGCGTCGATGACTCTTTCAAGCTTGCGCAGCGCTTCCAGGCAATCTTGCGCGTCGACGGCGAAGCTGGCGCAGAAGGCGGCCGAGTTGTTGCGCCGCGCCGCTTCCATGTCGGACAACTTGACGCCCTCATGATGTCTGGCGGAATCACCCGGGGCGGCCTGGCGCCGCGCCGTCTCGAAATCGATGGTGGAAAAGGCGCCGCCAGGGCCGCCCGTGACGGGCACCTCGCGCAGCAGCGCAGGAATGCGCGAGAGTATCCAGCTGAGGTTGCCGATGCGCTGCTCCTGGTCGCCATCCTCGGCTTCCGGGAACAGGCCCCGGTCCCAGAATTTTTCGCACAGCCCGGCCAATACCAGCAAGCCCTCGGCCATGCCGCGCAGGTGGTGGCGCTTGGTGCCCGCTTCCGTCAGCCAGACGGCCAGGCGCAGATCCTTGCTGCTGCCGGCAAGCAGGCCGGCGCAGCTGCGCACGACGAAGTCCCAGTCGGCTTCCTTCAGGTCGGCGACCCATTCGCCCTGGTCGAGCGTGGGATCGTCGAACTTGCGCGCCAGGGTAATGGCGTCGAGTTCGGGCGAAAACGCCAGGTCCACGCCTGCCGGTTGTTCATTGCTAATTGGAAGTAATAATTGTTCGGCTGAAAACATGTGGTCCCCTGATGGATGATTATTGCGCCATGCGAAATTCAATGCGCCGGTTGCGGGCGCGCCCGTCCACCGTGTCATTGCTGGCGATCGGCCGGTCGGAGCCCTGGCCCGAGGCCGTCAGCAGGTCGCCGTGGATGCCTTTCGATGCCAGGTAGAATTTGACGGCCTCGGCCCGCGCCTGGCTCAGGCTCTGGTTACTGGCGCGCAAGCCCTGGTTATCGGTATGGCCGATGATTTCGACCTTGCGGCCGGCCAGCTTTTGCATGGCCGCCGCCATTTCATCGAGGATGGCGCGGCCCGATGGCGTCAAGGTGGCTTTGCCGCTTTCAAACTCGATGGTGCGGTTGGCCAGGGTGGTGTCGAGCACGCCTTGCTCGCTGGCCGACACGCGCAGGCCATTGTTGACGCTGTAGGTGGGATTGAGGCTGGTGGCGATATCGCTGGCGATTTTTTGCCGCTGCGCCTCGTTGGCCACTTCCCCGCGCACGCTGACGACGCTGCCGTCGATTTTCAGCTGGCCGCGGCTGATCTGCTTGAGGTTGGGGGACAGCAGCTTTTGTACATAGGCGTTCCAGTTGGCAGGCAGCACCACCTGGCCGACGGCGATCTGGTCGACCACCTTGTCGGCGCCGTACAGTTCGCGCAGGCGCGCCAGGACGGCAGCCTTGCTCGCTTCGTCAGGCACGGTGCCAGCGGCCAGCACCTGGCCTGGCTGCGGCGTGGTGGCCGTGGGTACCGAGATGGGCGCTTGCGCTGAAGCGGACATGGCGGTCAGCGCCATGCCGAGGAAGAGAACGATCCGGGATACGCGCATGGTCAGGTTCCGATAAAGGCGGCGCGCAGGGAATCGTGCGCCGATTTGAGCGAGAGGTTGGCTTGCGCCAGATAGGTAGACACTTTCTTGATCGCGTAGTCGTTGCCGACGTGTTCCTCGACCCAGTCCAGGTCGTCGAACGCGATATGGTGTTCCAGTGCCGCCTGCGGGTTCATCAGTACATGCAGGGTCTGCGCCGACGCGCCGGAAAATCCCAGCACCAGCGTCTGCCGGCCGCGCAGCCGCGTGATGAACAGCGCCAGCTCGAAGTCGGCACGCGCCAGGAACGGCGTGATCAGGTGCATCCAGAACGCCGCCACCATGTTGCGGTACAGCGGGTCGGCCGGCAGCGGCAATTCGAGACTTTTCTCCAGCCGGCTGGAACTGCTGGCCATCACCGGCTGCAGCAGCAGGCCCAGTGCCAGCAGCACCTGCCGCACCGTGCCCGTGAACCCGGTGGGCGCCAGCAGCGCGTCGAGTTCGCCCACGGTCTGCATGTCGAGGAAATCGTTGAAGGTAGCTTCATAGGCGGCGGCACGCAGGTCGAGGTCGATGCTGGCATGGCTGGCCGCGTGCAGCGCGTTGCCCGCATCGGGGCCGCGCATGTCGTTGCTGAGCGCCTCGCAACGGTTCCACAGGCGCGACAGCACCAGCGGACTGTTGGCGACAAACGCGGCCGGCTGGTCCACTTCCATGGTGCTCATCATCAGGAAGGGAAAACGGCGCGACGACGCATCGCTGCTGGCGGCGATATGGCCGGCTATGGCGCGTCCCCGGCGCGGGCCGATGAAGGCGAAATGCATGGGCGGCAACGCATCGTAGGTCAGCTTCCAGCGCGCGTCGGCGCTGAGCAGGTCCATCGCCTGCGCCAGCCAGTCGTCGAGGATCTTCAGCAGGGCCGGGTTGTCGCTGGCCTTGACGAAGTCGCCGCGGCTGGGCAGCTTGCCGAAATAGCCGATCGGGGTGGCGGTGGTGCGGCTCATGGCGCGACGGCGGCGCTGGCCGCATTGCCGGTGGCGGTGGGGGCGGCGCCAGGCGCATTCACGGCCGGTACGCTCTGGGCCACGACTTCCGGCAGCTTCAGGCCGCGGAAGCCTGCGGCGCCCGAGGCGGTGGCCGGTGCCGCGGGCGGCGCCGGCGTGGCGACGATTTTCAGGTTGGCCGCCACGCTCACGCCGCTGTTTTCCCAGCTCAATTCGAATACGCCGCCATCCTTGCGCTTGCGCTTGGCCGAATCGATCATTTTCTTCAAGCCGAAATGGCCGGGTTCGTTGAGCAACACGACCGTGCGGCCCTCCGGCGTGATGGCGCTGATGCGCGCGCCTGGCGTGCCTTGCGGATTCGGCCAGACCATATGGATCCACGGCTGCGGCTGGCCGCGCCAGCGCAGCGCCTGGCCATCGATCTCGATCGTGTACTCGGTGGCGCCGGTGGCAGCCAGCGCCTGCAGGTCGAAACGGGTTTGCGCTTCGCCGGCGCCGGCCGCCGTGGCCACGCCGTTGGCGCTGAGCGGAGCGATCCAGCCGGGGAAGCTGGCCACCACCGACGGCGCCAGGCCGATGCCCATGTTGGCCCAGGTCTTGGCGCTGAGTGAATCGCCGCGGCGCACCACCAGCGGGCCGATGGTGGTATTGAAGAACTTGGCGATGCTGCCTTCCGGTCCGAATACCTGGCCGATGTCGGCATTGCTGGCCTCGCTACCCGAGGCGGGCGCGAACGGATACTTGGGCGCCAGGGTTTTCTGGAACGGTTCGAGCACCTGCGCCAGCCAGACCTTGTTGATTTCCGTTTCGGTCGGCTTGATGATGACGGCGAACGTCTGCATCAGCGGACGCACCAGCAGCGGCCGGATCGCCTGCTTTTGCGCATCGGTCATGCCGGTCAGCATCTGTTCATCCACGTATTTGAGCGCATCGGCCAGTTCCGAGCCGGTGCCGTCCAGCGTCTGCTGCATGAACTGCTTGGCGCCGGGACCCGTATCGCCTTGGTTCTTGATCTGGTTGAAGCGGGCGCGCAGCTTCGATAGCGCTTCCATGTAGCCGCGCATCAGCGAAGCGTCCTTGTCCTTGGTAACCACCAGGCGGGCCACGCCGGAGAATTCGCGGCCCACCGGCCCCATCGGCAAGGCGCCGGCGGCGGGCGCGCCGCTGCCGATGTTGACGTTGATGCCGGAGGGTTTCTGGCGCAGGATGGTTTCCTTGAACCAGCCCATCACGCCGCGCTGGGCGCGCTGCAAGCCCTGGCCCAGCAGTGACGGGTTGTCCCACGAGGTTTCCTTGTACACGGTTTCGATCAGCTTGTTGATCGGCGAGGTTTGCGGATCGCCGAGCCGGTTCATGGCCGCCGCCGCATTGTCGAAGCCGTTCAACTCGCGGATGCTGACGCCCTGGATGAATTTCTGCCATTCCTTGGCGTAGTCCGTCTTGTACAGTTCGACCAGCGCTTTCTGGATCTGCTCCGGGCTGCCTTCCAGCGTCAGGTCGTCCTTCGACGCCGTTTTCAGCACCCAGTCGGCGCTTTGCAGTTCGCGGTTGGCCGCCTCCTGGAACGCTTGCTGGATGAATTGTTCCCATGCGTCGCGCGTGAAGGTGCCGGGAATGGCGTAGCTGCCCAGCACCAGTTCCTTGTCCTGCTCGCCGACGATGCGCGCCACCGTCATCGAGGCGAAGCGCGTGGCGGCGCGTGCCTTGACGTCGGCGTACACGCGTTCGCGCGCCGGCATGCCCCGCACCACGCGGCGCAGGCTGTCGCGAGACTGGTCGACCAGCGCCAGCTTGCTGTCGATCTGCGGCCAGGACGGGTCGTTGATCTGGGTGAGGTAAAACGAAATCATGCGTTCGGCGCTGCGTATCATCTGTTCGCGCGGCATGCTGCCGCGGTTGCTGTCGAGCCAGACTCTCCAGAAGCGGGTCAGCTGGTCATTCAAGTGGCTCGCTTCGGCGCGCGACTTGTCGCTCAGCATCAGATAGGTTTTCAGGGCGTTATAGGCGTCTTCCACATTGGCCGGCGAGGCATCCTTGAACTGCTGCGCGCCGAGGTTGACGGCGGCGGCCGTGGCTGGCGGCGCGGCGGCCGGGGCGCTGGCCAGGGCCGCCGTCGGCGTGGCGGCTACCGGTGCCGCCAGGGTGCCGGCCGGCGCGGGCAGGGTGGCGGCCGCGCTGGCCGACACCGCGCCCGACTGCGGCGTGCTGGCCATCGGCTGCAAGCGGCTGGCGCCGGCATTGACCTCGGCCAGGAAGGCTTCCAGCGATTGCGACACCGGCGCCAGCATCACTTCACGCACGCCCGAAAAATACTCTTCGCGCAGTTTGCGTTCCAGCAGGTCCCCCTGGTACAGGCCCAGGCCCAGCGAGACAGGCCGGCTGTTGCGGTAGGAATCGAGCTGCTCGATCCGGTCCTGCATGATTTCCAGCGCTTCGAAACGCGATTGCAGGTCGAGCCGCTTGTCCTGCACCTTGATCGCCTGGTCCAGGTCCGCCTGCACGTTGGCCACGAGCTGGCGGTTGGCCATGTAAGACCAGCTCCAGCCGGCCAGCGCCAGGCCCACCAGCGCGGTGGCGGCAAAGAAAGTGGCGTAGCGCACGCGGGTCTTGGCCGGACTGGCGTACTGGGCGACCAGTTCCTTGTCGGCGAAGATCACCTTGCGGAACAGATTGAGCAGGAAATAGCCGTGCTGATCCTGCACCGCGTTCTGCTGCTGCGGCTGCAATTTCAAATCGAAGCGCTGCGCCACGCGTTCCGACGAGGCCGATACCGACATGCCTTCCTGCAGCGCGCTGGTGAAATAGAAGCCGCGCATGACGGGTTTGAACTGGAACGGGTTTTCCTCGAACAGGGTGGCGATGAAGGCGCGCAGCGACCCCTTGATCGTGCTGAACTCGAGCGGGAAGGTAAACACGCCCGGCGGCATGCGTTCCTGCTGCTGCAGCGCCATGCTGGCCAGGCTCAGCTCTTTCAAGCCGTCATACAGTTCGTCGAAACGCTGGTCGAACTGCTCCAGCACGTCCTGCCTGGAACTGGTCTGGCTGTAGGGCAGGGTGGCGCCCCATACCCGGTCGCGTTCGCCCCGTTCCGTGTCCTGGAAAAATTCGTTGAAACCGGTAATCAGGTCGGCCTTGGTGAACACCACGTAGACGGGCGCGTGCACTTCCAGTTTTTCCGTCAGCTCCTGCACCCGCTGGCGCAGGTTCTTGGCCAGGTTGATGGCGAATTCGGGCCGGCTGCCGGTCAGTTCGGCAATGCTGACGGCGATGATGATGCCGTTGATCGGCGCGCGCTTGCGGTGTTTTTTCAGCAGCGCCAGGAAGCCGAACCATTCGGCACGGTCTTCGTCGTTGACGGAATAACGGCCAGCCGTGTCGAGCAGGATGCCGTCGGTGGTGAAGAACCAGTCGCAATTGCGGGTGCCGCCGATGCCTTGCACGATCTTGCTGTCGGCAAAAGGAAACTGCAGGCCGGAATTGGCGATCGCCGTGCTCTTGCCGGCCGCCGGATTGCCGATGACCATATACCAGGGCAGCTCGTACAGGGCGGCGTCGCCCGACAGCTGGCCCAGTTTGGACGTCTTGATGGTGCCGATCGCTTCGAGCATGCGTTTGCGGATGGCTTCGGTTTCCTCGCGCTGCGTGGGCCCCGCCTTGGGTAGCGCGCCGGCCGTCTGCTGTTCCAGCATGCCGCCGAAGCTGGCGGCGTCGCGCTGGCGGCGCCTGCGCTGCAGCCACCATACCGCGCTGGCGACCAGCAGGACCAGCGCCAGCGGCGGCACGATCCATACCAGCGGCCATTCAAAGATGACGGCGCAACTGACCAGCAGCGCGGCCAGCGCCACGAAGCCGATGGCGAACAGGCTGAAACGGGTAGTAATGGAATGCCAGAATCGTTGCATCATAGTATGAGGGGCGAGAGGTTGATAGGCATGGTGGAGGAAGGGGTCATGTCGCGGCGAGGGATTCAGGGGCAAGGGCTTCCGGGCCCACCACCACTGCGGCCCGGTGGAAGGCGTCGAGGTTGCTCAGGCATAGCACCTGGCTGGCATTCTCGGCCGCCTCGTGCCGCGCCAGCACCAGCGCCGCCAGGGTGGCTACATGGCCACTCTGGCCGCAGGCCGCCGCCACGCTCAGCACGTCGTTGCTGAGATCGATATCGGGCAGCAGCGTGCCGGCATTGTTCATCAGTTCGATCATGCGGCTGGAGCGCTGGTCGGCATCGGCGTAGAGCCGCGTGATCGCGTCCGGGGCGACAGACGCCGCCGACATCGCCTTGCCGCCCAGCTCGGCCAGCAAGGTGGCATCGCCATGGCCGCGGCCATCCGCCGACTGGCCGCGCACGGCCATGCTGGCATGGTGCAGCAGTACCGGCGTGTCCGCCTGCAGCGCCGCCGCCTGGGCCGCATCGGCCAGCAGCAGGCCTGCCGCGCCTTCGCCGGGAATCTGCCCGCTGGGCTGGCCGGCATTGAACAGCAGGCCGCGCGAGGTCCAGTCATGCACGGTCAGCTCGCCGATATGCGAACCGCAGGCCAGCACGATGGCCAGGCACGGCAGCTCCTGCAAGGCCGCCTGCGCGGCCAGCTGTTCGATCAGCGCCAGCGGCCCGCTGTCGCTGGCCAGGTGCACGCTGAGCTTGTCGGCAGGCCAGCCTTGCTGTTGCGCCTGCCCATGCAGCCAGGCGGCGCCCGTGTCGCGCTGCGGCTTGTTCCAATCGGGCGGCAACAGCAGATGCAGTTGCAGGGTCGGCAACGGCAGCGCGGCGCGCGATCCCGGTTGTGCCGCCTGGTAGTCGTCGAGCTGTGCGTGCATCGCCGCTTCCTGCATCAGTTCGGTCAATACCTCGGCGCCCAGCGCCAGTGCGCGCAAGTGTTCGGCATCGAAATGCGGTGCTGCGCCCGGCGCCGTATCGGCCGGACGGGTCTGCAGCCAGTCGTCCAGCAGGGCTTTCTGGCCATGTTCATCGAGGTCCGCCACACGGGCGCTCATCACCGGGTAGCCTTGCGCGTCGGTCAGTTCCGGATCGAGTTCGGGACGCTGCTGCTTGTCCAGCAGCGCGGCCGCCAGTTCCGGCGCCGAGGCGCCGCCCGGCATGCGCAGTGCGGCGGCGGCCAGGTGCAGCGGCGCGCGCGGCGCAGGGTCATTGCCGGGCGCGCCGGCGTCGCCGTCGGCGGCGTCAAACAGCGCCGGCACCGCAGCCGGCGCGGCCAGCCTCGTTACCAGTTTCTTGCCCAGCCACCAGCTGATGAGCAGCGCCAGCGGCAATGCCAGCATGCTGCCGGCCAGGTCGCCCGTCGATGGCATGCGCGTGCTGGTGCGCCAGTACCAGATCGCGCCGCCCCAGCATAAGGCGAACACGGCCAGTATCAGCAGGCTGCGCCGCAGCCACGGGCGCATCAGTGCGCTCCCTTGCAGTGGCGACCGGAGGTCATAGCTGATCCGTGGTGGCTTGCTGGCTGGCGATCAGCACCGCGCCACAACTGGTCTTGTCGCCCTGGCGGGCCACCGGCTTGCCATCGACGATCCAGCTGGCGTCGCCGCTGACGATGGGACAGATGCCATGGCCTGGCCGCGGGCACGACACCTTGTCGCCTACGCGCGCGATGCCGATGCCGCCGCTGTCCGTCACCGCCGAGGCCTCCAGCACGCTGCCGCCATGCGATGTCTTGTCGCCCAATCTGATTACGGGACCAGCCATGTGTGCTCCTTCCAGTCATCGTTGTTTTTTCATTACACCAGGCACGCGCAGTTCGGTGTGGCCGAAGTCCATCATTTTCCAGCGGCCGCCCCATGTCATGCCGACCGATTCAGCCACTTCGCCATACAGCTGATAGCCGCGCATGGCCCATGGATCTTTCTCTGATATCACCAGCTTGCCGTCGCGCAAAAAGGCGCAATCGGCGGCCAGACCATACTGATGCCAGCTCTGGAACGCGGCCGCATTGGTGACATTGCTGCCCATGCCGGCCAGCATGTTTTGCCGTTCCGGACTGCGGTAACCTTCCAGGATGGCCATGTCGTAGCCATGTTTGTCCTTCATGATCTTGAACACCAGCAGCAGCCTTTGCGCGTATTCGGCATTGAGCAGCGTCCAGTTGCGGCTGGCCGATACCAGCATCGGCCGCACTTGCTGCACTTCCTCGGTGGCGAACACCAGCGGCGGCAGATCCACTGGCGGCACCAGCTGTTCCCCTTGCAGCAGGGCCGACACTTGCGTATTCATTTCGCGCGTCGAGACCTCGTAGCCGCCCAGCACGTTCTTGCTGCCTGCCAGCAAGGCGATCACCGGTGGCAGGCACATCACCGCCGCACCGCCCAGAAACAGCAGGTAATGGCGGCGCACGAACGCCGCGCTGCCGAGCAAGGTGCTGGCGCCGCCACGGCGCAGCGTGTCCAGTCCGGCGTTCCTGCGCCGGGCCAGCCGCTCGAGCCGCGCCCCGATGCCCCGTTCGGCCGTCGCCAGCGCCCGCATCACCAGTTCGCGGCCGGATGGAAACAGCACGAGCCAGCTGATCAGGCATGCGAGTAAAAAATAGAGTGCCACCGCCAATAGAAACACGCCCACCCCGTTCCAAAAAAGGCGCCAGGCATGGGCAGTTGAATGCCGCTGTGCCAGCGTTTGCGCTAATATTGCCGCTGAGTATATCTTACTAACTTGCTAATTACGGGGGCTTAGTTTCAATTGTGCGCCGGGTGCACACTGTTGATTTCCTAACATGCGTCACGCTTTTTTTTATTGTCGTAAGGTATTGCAAATATTGACAGGAGTTAAGATTTTGCCAAGCAATGACGACAGCCCGCGGCCATCGACACGGCCCAGCTTATTGACGCCCGCGCAACAGGCCGAGGCGGACCGTAGCCGTATCCTCAACCATCTCGAAGGCGGCAAGCGGCCTGCGCCCGTGCCGCTTGGCGGCAGGCGCGCCAGCCGGTGGCCGGTCTGGGGGGGCATGCTGGCCGGCGCCTTGCTGTTGCTGGCCACCGGCGCCTGGCTGGGACAACGCGAGACGGCGGCGGTGGAGGACCCGGTGTTGCGCAGCACGGCGCCGGCAGCGGAAACACCGGCCGCGGCCACCGCTCCCGTCACCGCCGCGGCCAGCATACGCGAAGAGGAACAGCCGGCGCCGCCGCGGCAGAGCTTGAGCGAAATGCTGGGCGCCGACCTGCCAGCTCCCGTTCCGGCGCCGGTGCCCGGTCCCAGGGATGTGCTGAGCAAGGCACTGGAAAGTCCGCAGAAGAACGCGCCCAAGCCGGCGCGCGCGCCGCAGAAAAAACCGCCAGCCAAACCGCTCAATCCCGCTGATAAGGCCAAGCCCGCCGCCACGCCGGAACAGGAAAGCGACGTAGCCCTCCTGGCCGCGCTGGTGTCGCATGCCCAGGCTGGCACGCCGCCCAAAAAAGCGCCGTCCAGCCTGCAAGCCCAGTTACAGCAATGCAGCAAGTTGAAACCGGCCGCCGCCGATAGCTGCCGGCAGCGAACTTGCGCCGGCCGTACCGGCAAGCCGCTATGCAAGGCCGCCAGGGCTGCGTCGAAAGGCGCGCAATGAGCGCAGCGCAGCTGGACCAGGTGGGCGCCGCACTGGGAGCGTTCTCCAGCATCACGCGCTTGTACGAAATCAAGATTGAAGGCGACAGCGCGCAGGATGCGGACCCGCTGCTGGTGGAAGCGTTCGCCTGCGACGAGCAATTGCAGACGCCCGGCGCGCGCGATGTCATCGTGCTGTCGACCAGCGCGCAGCTGGCGCTGGCACCCATGCTGGGCAAGCTGGCCACGCTGCAAGTGAGCTTGTTTGATGGCAGCCGCGCCAGCTTCAGCGGTCATGTCAGCGAGGCGGCCATGCTGGGCAGCATGGGCGGCCTGGCGCGCTACCGGCTGCGCCTGACGCCCTGGTTGTGGCGGCTGGGCCAGGTGCGTAACAGCCGCGTCTGGCAAGACAAGAGCGTGATCGAGATCGTCGAGTCCGTGTTCCAGTCCTACGCGCCGGCGGCGCGGTGGCGCTGGAGCGATGACACGCGTCCGTTCATGGATGGCGTCGCTGCGCGCAGCTATTGCTGCCAGTACCGCGAGTCGGACCTCGATTTCGTCAGCCGCCTGCTGACCGAAGAAGGGCTGGCGTGGCGCTTCGAGGAACAGGAAGGCGGCCATTGCCTGGTGCTGTTTGCCGACAGCAGCAGCGACAGCGCGGTGCCGGAAGACGCGTCCAGCGCTGCCGGCGGCGGCATCCGCTTTCATGGCGCGCGCGCCGGCGAGCAGGGCGACACGCTGCAGGCGTTCAGCACGGCGCGTTCGCTGAACACGGCGCTGGCGACCGTGCTCAGTTATGACTACAAGGCCAAGCAGGCGGTCGCGGCCAGCGTGCCGACCCGGACGGCGGTGGGCGGCCAGCATGCGCCGCTGCTGGAAAGCTACGATACGCCGGGCCAGTATTACTATGCCGACTCGGCCCAGGCCAGCCGCTACGCGCTGTTGCGGATGCAATCGATCGAAGCGCGCAGCGAACGCTGCGTTGCCCGTTCGACGGTGCGCACCTTGCGCGCCGGCACGCGCTTCAGCCTGACGCAGGGACCGCTGCAGGCGGCTGGCGGCGACGCGCCGGCCCCCGCTTATACGGTGCTGCGCGTTTGCAGCGTGGGCGTCAACAACCTGCCGGCGCCGGCCAGGCAAGGTCTGGCCGAACTGTTCGGCCCGATCCCGGAACTGCTGCAGGAAAGCCTGGGCACGCTGAACCTGGGCCCGCGCCACATCGAACATTTCGAGCAGGTGATCGCCCAGGCGGTGGCCAGCGGCTACGCCAATCATCTGGAAGCGATTCCCGCCGCCACGCCGTGGCGCCCGGTGCTGGGTGAAAATGGATTGCGCCAGCATCCGAAACCGACCGCCTTCGGCAGCCAGAGCGCCATCGTCGTGGGAGCCGATGGCAATGACGCGGCCAGCGGCGCCGATGAAATATATTGCGACAGCCTGGGCCGGGTGCGCATCCGCTTTCACTGGCAGCAGGAGACGGCGGCAACGTGCTGGGTGCGGGTCGCGCAGCGCGCGGCCGGCGGCGGCATGGGCAGCCAGTTCCTGCCGCGCATCGGCCAGGAAGTGCTGGTGCAGTTCCTGGAAAACGATATCGACCGGCCCATCATCGTCGGCGCGCTGTACAACGGCCAGGGCGAGGGCGGCGGCGCGCCCACGCCGGGCGGCGCCACCGCTGCCCAGGCCGACACGGACAAACTGTTCGCGCCGGCCCACGACCATGGCGCAACAGCCCAGGGCAACCTGGCGGGCGGCAATAGCCCGCTATGGCATGGCGCCGGCGGGGCCAGCGCGGCGCACCGCAATGCCAGCGCGCAATGGGGCATCCGCAGCAAGGAGTTCGGCAAGGCGGGCAGCATGGCCGGCTACAACCAGCTGCTGTTCGACGACACCGACAGCCAGGGCCGGGTGCAGCTGAAAAGCAGCCATGCGGCCAGCGAACTGAGCCTGGGCCATCTGATCCACGCGGCCGACAATTACCGCGGCAGCCTGCGCGGCGCCGGCGCCGAGCTGCGCACGGATGCGTATGGCGCGGTGCGGGCGGGCGCAGGCCTGCTGGTATCCAGTTATGTACTCAACCATGGCGCCGGCGCGCGCGACCCGGCCGGCGACAATGCGCCCGGCATGGCGCTGCTCAAGCAGGCCGCCAAGCTGGGCGAGACCTTCAGCGCGGCGGCCGTCACGCACCAGGGCGTGGCCTATGCGGCGCACCTGGGGGCGACGGCGCCCGGCAGCAGTACGCTCGATGCGAAGGCCGCGCCGTTGCCGGCTTTCCTGACTACTGCCTCGGGCATGCTGAGCCGCGACAGCGTGGCGGCCGCCAGGAGCGATGCGGCCGGCAAGCCCGTCGCGCCGGCCGACGACAAGCTGCCGCACAGCAGCGACGCCATCATCGCGGTGGCGGCCAAGGGAGGCCTGGGCGCGGTGGCCGGACAGGATATGCAATTGTCGAATGGCGAAACGGTAACACTGATGAGCGGGCTCGATACGCAGTTCGCCGGCGGCGGCAAGTGGCGATTGCACACGGGCCAGGCGATCGGTCTGCTGGGCGGCGTGGTCAAGCCGGGCGAGGGCGAGCTGGGCATGCAGCTGGTGGCGGTCAGCCAGCCCATCGAGGTGCAAGCCCAGTCCGACGAGATCAAGATCCAGGCGCGCGAAGAGGTCAATGTCGTCAGCGCCAACGCGCATATCGACTGGGCGGCGGCAAAAAGCATCCGCCTCTCCACGGCGGGTGGCGCCAACATCACCATCGAGGGCGGCAATATCACGATCCAGTGCCCCGGGAAAATCACGGTGTTTGCAGGCAAGAAAAGTTTTCTGGGGCCGACAGGACTCGGTTATCCATTGCCCCGTCTGCCGCGTTCCGAACTGGCGTTGCGGCCGTTGAAATTCTTGCTGCGCCTGGCCGACACGCCGGGGCTGAAAGGCCATGCGCTGGCGCACACGCCGTGGAAGATCACCCATGGCGCGCAGCCCGATGGCATGGATTTCATCGACGACGACAAGCTAGTGGCGCAGGGCAAGACCGATGCATCGGGGAATATCAAGCTCAGCGATGCGGAGGAAGAAAAGCTTGCCGCCGTCTATGCGAGCAATCCGGACCATACATGGATCGTGTATCCGGGCCACAGCGTGCGGCTGAACGTGGAAACCGAATCGCCTGACTGGACCGACAAGGAAAAGCTGTTCCATGCGATGCAGGCGGCGGATTTCAGCGCTGGACGCTATGCCACCATCTTCGAGGCGGCCGCCGCACCGCAGGCGCGCTATGCGAAAGAAGCGCTGGCCTCGCTTACCCTGAAAAACATCCTGCCGAAGGTGAAAGTCTGATGCTGACATTTTCCTTCCATGCAAGCCAACCGGCGACACACTGCGACATGCGTCATGACAAATAAAAATATCTCCCAGCTGACGGGCAAGGACGGTACGCCGAGCGCGCCGGCCACGTCGGCGCCCGGCTGTTTCGTGCACGATGGCGAAGAACTGCCGAATTTCCCCGAGCAAAAGTGGGGCAGCATCTTTTCGGAACAGCAAAAGGGCAACCAGGTCGAATTCTATGTCACCGGCGAAGAGTATTTCACGGCAGTGGCGAAAGCCATCGAAGGCGCCAAGAAATCGATTTTCATCACCGGTTGGCAAGTCAATTTCGATGTCGAACTGACGGCGGGCAAGACCTTGTTCGAGTGCCTGGAAACGGCGATAAGCAATCCCCACCGTCCGAAAGTGTATGTGATGCCGTGGCTTTCGCCCAAGGTCGGGGTCGATACGGGCGACTTCGAAACCGTGCTGGCGATCTTCCAGCTCAATGCAGGCGTCGGCGGCCCCGCCAAGGCGTTCGCCTTGCCGGCGATCGCCCAGAGCGACATGGAAGGCATGCTGGGCATCGGCTTTTCCCATCACCAGAAACTCGTGGTGATCGACAATGAGCGCGCGTTTGTCGGCGGCATCGACCTTGCCTATGGCCGCCGCGACAACGGGAAGTTCGCCCTCAGCCACGGCACGCGCAAGGGCAACGAGGTGTACAACACCTGCATCCCGGCCATCGAGCCGATGAACCATGAAGCGCAAACGGCCTACCTGACGCGCGCCGAACTGCTGGCCGGCTGCATCGGCGGAAAAGTCGGTGGCGCGGCCACGTTTGCCACCTCGGCAACGATCAGGCCGATCGCCGTCGTGCTTGACGTGGTGCAGGACGCCAAGGATGGCATCGCGCGGATATCGAAGAATATGTCCGCCAAATGGGATGCGATCGACCTGATGCCCGACTTTATCGGCAAGCTGCAAGACATACCGATCGATGTTGCGCAGGATATATCGCGCTGGGCTTACGGCCAGCTCGACAAGGGCTTGCGCGACAAGGTCGATGCCGTGCGCACCACGGGCAGCGCGCATGTGATCGATGGCGGCACGGCGCTGATGTCCTGGCTGAACGCCGGCTCGCTGAACAAGCTGCCGCCCGAATTGCGCAGCGGCACGGTCAAGCTGATCGAGACTTTCGTGATCGGCGTCCTCACTTATCTGTCGACCTTGGCCGACGCGCGTCCCACGCGCTATGAAAACCTGAAAAAATTGCGCAAGATCATGCCGACCGGGGCCAAGACCTTCGCCGCCACGCAGCCGCGCATGCCATGGCACGATGTGCATGCGGCCATCGTCGGGCCGTCGGTCAGCGACTTGAGCCGCAATTTCATCGAGCGCTGGAACGGCATTGCCCAGCGATATGAAAAATCGTACCAGGCCAGCATGCCGCCTTCGCTGATCAAGATGTTCCAGGCGCTGGGCATGTCCGGCACGCCCAGGCTGGTCTTGCAGCGCATCGCTGCCGCGCCACCGCCCAAAACGCCTGCGAAGCCGCCGGGCGATGCCTGGGTGCAAGTGTTGCGCAGCGCGCCGATGAGGTTGCTCAATGACGAGCTGGCCGCACATGCGCGCGGCAGCAAACCCGCGGCCAGGCCGGAATGGCCGCAGAACAACTGTCTGAAGGCGATGCTGACGGCAATTAATGGAGCGCAGAAGTTCATCTATATCGAAGGCCAGTTTTTCCAGTCGGAATATGGCAGCGATGCAAGCAAGACCAGGCCGCTGTCCGGTCCGATGGCGGCGCTGCTCGACATCAGCAAGTCGCCGGCCTATGAAAAGTATGCGCGGCAGCTCGGCGTGTATGGCGTGCCGCCGGCGGACATGATCGACAAGCTGATCTGGTCGCAGATCGACGATGTCAAGGCCGACATTACCGGTGGCGGCAGTGATTTCATGGCCGATCTGTTCAATGTGATGAGCAACTACGCCGATATCACCTCGACCCGCATGATGGGCAAGGAAGAGCCAGGCATCCTCAATCCGATTGGCCTGGCATTGTCGCAGCGCATCGAGCGGGCCATCAACGATGGCTTGCCCTTCCATGTCTACATGGTGCTGCCGGTGCATCCGGAAGGCACGCTCGACACCCTCAATATTATGACGCAGCTGCATTTGACGATGCAGTCGCTGGTGTTCGGCAAGGATAGCCTGGTCAACCGGATCCGGCGCGCCATCCTGGTGCGGGATCTGCGCAAGAGCAAAAAACTGGGGGCGGAAGAGGCCAGGAAAACCGTTGCCGGCTACGCGCCGGACCGCCTGGCCGAACTGGCCGGCGACAAGTGGACCAGCTACCTGACCTTGCTCAACTTGCGTTCCTGGGAAACCCTGGGCACGCGTCACGTGACGGAGCAGATTTATGTGCACTCCAAGCTGCTGATCGCCGACGACAGGGTGGCGATCCTGGGCAGCGCCAATATCAACGACCGCAGCCAGCTGGGCGGGCGCGATTCTGAACTGGCGGTCGTCGTCAGGGATGACAATCAGACCGATGTCGAGCTCGATGGTGTCGATAGCGACAAGGTCAGCGTCAACGTGCATGACTTGCGGGTGCGCCTGTGGAAAAAACTGTTCGGCCTGACCGATGGCGCCACCCCGGCCAAGGGCTTGATCAAGCACCTGTTGCGTCCGGCGGCTCCGGACACCTGGGAGGCGATTCAAAAATTGGCGCTGGCCAATGCGGAAGCGTATGCCAAGGCCTTCGCTTTCCTGGCCCGCCCAAGCGGCAAGCCCAGTTCGATCTGGCCCACCTGGAATGCCAGGACGCGCAGCCTGGAACACCACATGCCGTTCCACGAGCGCTTCTGGCGCGATGCCGATATCTTGCGCGACAAATCGCACTCCTGGGAGGCGCAAACGCGCGCGCCCGAATCGGCGCCGGTGGGTGTCGAGGGTTTTATCGTGGCCTTGCCAGTCACCTGGACGGCCGGCGAAAACAATATTTCAGGCATGAATCTGACCCTGCTGGCCCATCAGGAGAAGAAACCGCCGCGCGATGCAGACCATCCATTGCCGCAAGAGACCTACGCCCAGGTTGAATCAGGCAAGCGCCCGCCAGCCGGCCAGGGCGAAAGCTCGGCTTGAAGAATAGTGCTTTTTTTGATTGGTAGCCATGATGATATTTTGTCTTCCGCGTTTTGCCGCATGCCATCTCGCCACTCTCCTGCTGTTTGCCGGCGCGTATGGCGAAGGCATGGCCGCCAACCAGGCCGATCCGGCGGCGCCATCGCGCAGGCCCACGGCGCAGGAACTGATGCAAGCGACCGCGCCCGGGTACGCGACGCCGGCCGGCATGGCGCGCGAGTGCCTGGGGCGGCTGGTGTTCGACGTGCATGCACCGGTACAGTGGCCGACCCGCTACAAGGACGCTTCCGACACGGGCATCTTTTACCGGTCTTTCAGCGAAGACGTATTTCACCAGGGTGATGAGATACAGGTTGGAAATGTCCGCATCGGTGTGCTGGGGCCGCTAGGCAAGGAAGATATGGCCGCCTTGCGGGAAGCCATGCCGCAACCCAGGATCGACCGCCTGCAGGCGCTGCTCAAGGACGATGAGGCGGAACTGGCCGAATTGAAAGGCCAGCCCGCCAACGCGAAGACCCGCCAGGCGAGCTATCTGGCGCAGAAGTCGCTCACCGGCAGGCAGGCGCAGATCAAGGAACTGCAAAGCAACTACCAGACATTTGATTCCGGCCTGCCCGACAGTGACGGTTACCGCAGCAGCGAAGGTTCGGGAACGGCCAACCCCACCCGCTATTCCATCTATCGCACCCACCTGAAGCGCGGCGAATATGTGTATGTGTTTGAATCCATGCAAGAAATACGCGACAACAATAGCGAGGCGGCGCATGGCCAGCAGTTCATCCGCTTCCTGAAAAGCTTCCGCCCGCGCGCCGCCAATGAAGTGCCGAAAGAGCTGGGCCTGTGCATTCCGCATGGCTTTATCGCTGACGATGGCAAGACGGTCAGCGCTATCAAGCAGTCCTTGCGCTGGCCCGACGCGCCCGGCGTGTTATATACGATCAGCACCGGCAACGTCGATCCGCGCGCCTTGAAGGTGCCGCTGGTCCAGGCGGCCGCCACCGGCGGCATCGGCCAGTTCGGCAGCCGCGGCGAGCAGGAGGCCAAGCCTTTCATTGTCGAACGCATCGCGCCCCGTAGCGTCCGCATCGGCGCGCTGACGGCGCAGCAGGGCGGCGTGGCGCTGAAAGTGGAGCGGCCAGGCAGCGCGCCGTTTGAAACCTATACGGTATTCACCGGTTATGCGGGATGGCTGGGCACGGCGGTGCTGCCCTACATCCTGATCGAACTAGGCAGCCGCAGCATGGAGCAGGCACCGGAACTGAAGCAGAATCCGCCGCCGTTCAAGAGCAGCTACGCGCGCCTGGAAACCTTGTTGAAGAGTACGCATTTGCGGCCCACCGAACCGGCCATGCCGGAGTTGCGCGGTCTGAGCGGCACGCAATGATTGCTGAGCCGAGATTTCAATCGAAACACTCTTGCTATAAAAAAATTTCTAGGGTGTAATGGCTTCGATAAAAATGCTTATTTACTAATTTTGTGCGGGAAGCCGCGTGATGGAGTTCCGGATGTCCATGTCCTTGCCCGCCAGTTTCACGCAAGCCAGCAGATTGCTACAGCTGACCACGCCCCTCGGCGCCGATCGTCTGCTGGCCGAATGCGTGCGCGGCGAGGAAGGCTTGAGCACGGGCTTCGTGTTCCAGATCGCGGCCTTGTCGACGGACGCCGCCATTTCCTTGCGTACCCTGATTGGCCAGCCGGCCCTGCTGCAATTGCTGACCGCTACCAGCGCCGACGCGCTGCGCCCGTTCCACGGCCATATCACCGCCGTCGAGCTGGTTGGCGCGAACGGCGGCATGGCGCGCTATCACCTGACCCTGGAACCGTGGAGCGCGTTTCTTGCCCACGGCCGCGACAGCCGCGTGTTCCAGGACATGACGGTATTCGACATCCTCGACGCGCTGTTTGCCGCTTACCAGGCGCAGGGCAAGCTGGCGCCGGCCTGGCGTTTCGATATCCTCGATCACGCGGCATACCCGAAGCGCAGCCTGAGCACCCAGTACCAGGAAAGCGACTGGGCCTACGCGCAGCGCCTGATGCACGAGGAAGGCCTGTTCTATTACTATGAACACAGTGGCGATCCCGGCAGCCCCAGCCTGGGCAGCCACTGCCTGGTGATCGCGGACCATAACGGCGCCTTCAAGCCGAATGCCCAGGGCAGCATCAATTTCACGCAGCCGGGCGCCGTCATGAAGGTTGACAGCATCGACCGCTGGCGCACCGAATTGCGCCAGCAGACCAATGCCATCGAACTGGGCAGCTGGGATTACCGCTCGCTCGACCAGCGCGTCGCCAGCGCGGCAGGTCCGGTGCAGGGCGTGGAGCTGCTCAGCCGCGACGCGCCCGGGGCCTATGCCTATGCCTCGCGCGAGCAGGGCCAGCGCATCGCGCGCAACCAGTTGCAGGCGCTGGAAGCGGGCAAGGAAGTCCACGTGGCGGCCGGTACCGTGCGTACCTTGTCGCCGGGCACCACGTTTAGCTTGCAGGGGCAGCCGGTGTTCGACCAGGCGGGCAGCGACGACGAGCGCAGCTTCCTGATCGTGCGCACGGTCCACCTGATGCACAACAACCTGAGCGCGGATCTGCAGTCGTCCATTGTGCAGACGCTCAAGACGGGCTTGCTCGATGCGGCCATCCGCAAGGAGCAAGCCGGCAGCCTGCACCGCATGCCCGCGCTGCTGGGCGCCATTGCCGAGCGCCCCCTGTACCGCAACCGCATCGATGCCATCCGCAGCAATATTCCTTATCGCGCCAGCGGCAAGGACCAGCATGGCCAGCTGCTGCATCCGCGCCCGACCGTGCATGGACAGCAGACGGCCGTCGTGGTGGGTCCGGCCGGCGCCGTGATTCACACCGACCGCGACCACCGCATCAAGGTGCAATTTCACTGGCAGCGCGGCGTCATGAGCCACAGCCGCCTCGACCATCCGCAAGGCGGCAAGCATACCGGCGCGCCTGGCGACGACAGTGCCGGCACCTGGGTGCGCGTCGCCTCCACGATGGCGCCGGTGGCGGGCGCCAACTGGGGTGGCCATGCCTTGCCGCGCATCGGCCAGGAAGTATTGATTGATTTCCTGGAAGGCAATATCGACCGGCCGCTCGTGATCGGTACCGTCTACAACGGCCAAGGCACGGCCGACGCCCAGAATAACCGCGTGGCCCATGGCGCCGGGCCGGCCACCGGCAATGCGCCGGCCTGGTTTCCGGGGGAAGCGGGCGCGCATGCCCACCCGGCCGCACTGTCCGGCATCAAGAGCCAGGCCATGCAGGCCAGCCAGCAGGGCGGCGCGGCGTACAGCCAGCTGGTATTCGACGACAGCCCTGGCCAGCCGCGCGTGGCCCTGCAGCGCCATGCCGGCGCACACCAGGGCACTGCCGAGCTGAATCTGGGACACTTGCGCCATCAGACGGACAACCAGCGGCTGGCCGCCGCCGGCTTCGGCGCGGAACTGAAAACCGAGCACAGTGCCGCGTTGCGTGCGGGGCAGGGGCTGCTGCTGTCGACCGACGGGCGCACCAATGCCAGCGGCACGCAGATGGATACCAAGGAAGCAACGGCCCAGATCGAACAGAGCCTGGCCCTGCTGACATCGCTTGCCGAGACGGCGCAAAAGCACAAGGCTGTCTTAGGCGGTGGGCAAGGCCAGGCCGAAGCGTCGCCCGATACGCTGCTGGCGCTGAAGCAATTGGCGAACAGCATCGAAATGCTCAAGGGCACGACGGGCACGGGCGATGGCCAGGTAACGGCCTATGGCGCGCCGCAGCTGCAATTGTCCAGTCCGGCCGGCATCGCCGCCACCACGCCGCTCAACGCCCTTTTCGCCGCCGGCAATACCAGCAGCATCGCGGCAGGGCAGGACATCAATTTCGGCGCGCAAGGCAACCATTTCCATGCGATCAGTTCCGGCATCAGCCTGTTTACTTATGGCAAGGCCAGCAAGCCCGACAAACCCAACCAGGAAACGGGCATCCGCCTGCACGCGGCCAGCGGCAAGGTCAGCAGCCAGAGCCAGTCCGATGAAACAAAATTAACCGCGGACAAGGCCGTGACCGTGGCCAGCGTCAGCAAAAGCGTCAACATCAACGGCAAGCAGCATGTGCTGATGACGGTGCAGGGCGCCTATATCAAGCTCGAAGGCGGCAATATCGAGATTCATGGGCCCGGCAAGATGGAATTCAAGGCCGGCATGAAGGAGCTCACGGGGCCGGCCAGTGCCAGTCCTGCCCCTTTGGCCTTGCCGGCAGGACAATTGAAAGGCTGTGCACTGAAACTGCTCGATGCCACGCAGGCGGGAGCGGCCAGTGTCAAACGATAAAGTGTCATCGCCTGCACTGTCTTCGGCGGGGGGATCGGCGGCGCGCGCCGATGAAGTGCTCTACAACGTGGCCCGCGGCTATGACAGGACCGTCGTCCTGATCGACCAGTTCATCGACAATCCTTTGCGCGAGGCGATCGAGGCTCTGTCGCCGCCCGCGGCCAGCGTGCTGCTCGATGACCCGATCTTCCAGGATGACTTGCAGCGCGCACCGATGCTGCTCGCGTTGTCAAACAAGCGGCCCGAGCACTATGCGCTGGTCGAATATAGTTTGAAGCTGGCGCAAGAGCAGCATGCCGAACCGGGCGCAGTGCCCCGGATCTGTGCCTGGCTATTTAGTCACGTGACGCTGGAACGTCTGCGTAGCGCCATGCTGGCGCGCCTGAATGTGCGCTATGCGTCCGGCGATGCCGTTTACCTGCGCTATTTTGACCCTCGCGTCATGCCGCATCTGGTGAGACTGTTTCCGCCATCTACTGCAGGCGTGTCGGGGCGCAGCAGTTTTGACGATCTGCTCGGCCCTGTCGAGAGATGGTGCCAGCTCGACCGCGATGGGCAGCTGATCCAGCATGGCAATGCGCAACCGGTGTCGGCAGTGCAAGACATTCCCCTGCGCATCGATGAGCCAACCAGGCAGGCGATGGAGCGCATCGAGCAGATCAATCTGGTGGTGCGCATCCTGAGCGCCAGGCAAACGGCCATCGGGCCAGGCATCGATGCGCAAATCGACCACCATCTTGTCTACAGCGCAAGTGCGGGCCTGGACCAGCCTGATGATCAGATCGCCTATGCCTGGCGCGCCGTCGCACACGGCCAGGCATTCACCATGCACCCCGCCCTAGGGGAACTGATGCGGATGGCAGCCATGCAAGGCTTGCCGCTGGACATAGTATTAAACGCCCGTCTTCATTCCCTGGCTTGATGCCCAGCAGGATGACCGCGTGCCGCCCACTCAACAGGAAGAGCGATGAAAGACTGTAAATTTTGCGATAAAAACGGCTTGTTCATTTTGCCCTTGCGTTATGCGGCAGTGGTGGGCGAGGGCGCGGCGAATCATGTGCCAGCCTTGCCCGGCAAGCTGGGCGACAAGGTCAAGCACATCACGCTGGAAAACGCCAGCTATGCGCCGCGCCTGCTGCGCGCCGGTTTCCTGTACGTGCTGATCAAGCGGTCGGGATTGCTGTATTGGGAAGGCTATTTTGCCGACGACGACGCCTTCCTGTCTAAATTTCCCGTCGATTCGCCGCCATCGGCGGCCGTGAATTTTTCTTGTGACCGCACCACCTGCGGCATCAACGCCAGCCTGATCGCGATCGACAAGATCGAGTTTGTCGAAAAAATTTATCTGTTGTTCACGCCGACTGCCATGACGAGAGAGCGGCTGGATGCGTATGCGGCCAATGCCGAGGCCAGCGTTAAAAAAGGACAAATGCAGGTTTTTCTGCCAAAGGAATGGGCGGCGGGCAGTACCGAACAGCCGCACAGCCTGAAGCCTGAAGAGCTTGGCAAATACGTCCCCGAGGCCGTGCTCGCCCGGCAGTATCAGAATGCCTGCAAGAGCCCTTTGGGGAAAATTCTCATGCAGCAACTCTACATGGCAAGTTGCGATGCTTATGAAGGCGTAGCCAACCTTCCACTGGCGACACCGGGCGGCCGGATCGGAAAGCTGGAAGAAAAAATGGTAGCGACCCAGGCGGCAGCGTTTGCTGTGTTTGACCCAATCGGCATCACGCAGGAATTGAACGATTTTCGTAATGCAGCACTGGAACCGCTTGAGAATTTTCTTGAGCAGGTGGACAAGGAAAAAGTCAGCAATCGGCGGAAGATGGACGTCATGGTTGGCATTGATGATGTCAAGGACTGTGTCATCAAATACGGCGTGGAAATCAGAAAGAAAAATCTCGATGACATGGATTCGAGGGCGCTTCCGGATATTAATAAAAATAACGCCGAAATGCTCAGGAAATTAAATCGTGTAAAAGAAGCTGAAATAATTGAAGAGAGAATAAGGAAAACTTCTGAAGCGCGCGAGAGACGGCGCGAGCAGCTTCTTGCTGGCAGTGAACAGGATGCGCGCGACAAATTTGAAAAGAAATATGAGTCGCTTATCTCTGTTTCTGAAATTGATTTGCTTCGGAAAGCACTGGATAAACTGTCGAAAGAAGCGGAGGCAACATCGAGGAAAAGAACTGTCGATCACGTCAAGTGGGTGATGTCCACGGAACTGGTTGAGGCATTTGATAGTTATGACGAAGAAAATATCAGTAGCGGGTTCTGCTTTAATTTTGAATATTCCCGGTGCGTGTTTGGCATGTTCTCGGGTAAGGAAAATGAACCTGTTCTTAAAAATTGGATGGATGTCAATTCCATTGAAAGAAAAAATTTGTACATGCGTTCAAATTTTTACAATCACAAATCTTTATACGATGCTGCGGAAAAAGCTTTCAAGGACGCTAAAGACCAGGTCGAGGCTGCAGGAGATATTTCAAAAGTACAGGCGGTACCGTGGTTAAAGGCCTGCAAAGGCCTGATTGATTCCTTTAAAAAAATTGATTCCGCATGGGATGAATGGTTGCGTGATGGTGAAATTCTTAAGATTCACAATAATGATCCAAATGCCAAGAAGAACAAATCGATTCGTAATCTTTCAAAATATCACCGTACTATTGAAGGAATGGCATTTGCAAAAATATCGGAGTGGACCCAAGCACTGTCCACCAAAAGCGGGAAGCTGGACAAGGCAATTTCCAGCGTTGTCGGTGTATTGCTGTACTCAAAATTGGCGGATCTGACTGAGAAAATAACCTTCGAGGAATTGATGGCTCCTCTGAAGCAGAAAAATATTGATGAATTAAGAGAAAAATCAAAGAAATACGCTGAAACGCTGAAAACGGAAAATAAAAAAAATAAATTAGAGCAGAAAATAGAAAATAAAGCTGAGCGCATGGCGCGAGCGGAGGCCACCAGAATTGCCCAGGCAGATGCGGCAAAAGTGGAAGGGAGCATAGGAAAACTGATAGAGGATGAGCAGATAAAGGTAAAAAATAAGGTCAAGATTGCATTGGATGAATTGGACGTAGGGAAACGGCCCGAGACCAATAATTTTCGCCATGCCCGCATTGGTGTCCTTTTAATGTCAATCGAAAGCCTTTCCCTGGCAACAAAATTGCCTCATTTTTTCGATTCCCCCAGGCTGCAGGCTGAGGTGGCAGCTTCAATATTTTCATTGAGCAGTATGTCATTTGATCTGGCTTATTCTGTGACAAAATCTATAAGGGAAATTTCTCCTTACAACAAGATTTCGGGCATAAATAAGGGCGCCGATATTATTCGTGGTGGCTTTAAAATGGCTGCGGGAATTCTTGGGGCACTTTCTGGTGTAATTATATTTTGGCTGGATGTTCTTTCCGCTCATGAGGAGAGCAAAAAAGAAAGGACTGATAGAATTCTGGTGGGAATTTATGCGGGGAGGGCATTTCTGGGTCTGGGTAACATAGGTTTAGGTTTGGCCGCAGCATTTTCGTATTCCGCTCCTTTAATGTCGCGATTGGCCGGATCGTTATTGGCGAGAAATTCAAGTCTTTCCCTGAATATGGCAAAATTTCTTGTCGGAACTGCTGCACTTGCTAAAAAGGTGGCAGACGGGAGAACCCTTTTATTAATACGATTGGCCCGGTTTAATCTGATTGGCTTAGGGATAACAGTGGTCGAAGTCGGATATCGGGTATGGATCATGGACGATGATCTGGAGAATTGGTTTCAAGCATGCAGTTTCAGGAAGAGAAGAGGATTATTTAGTGAAAAGCCGTTTGATTCTGTTGAGAAAGAATTAATGGAGTTGCAGAAGGCATTCAAAACGGTTCAATCATAACTTTTAGGAAGCACATGATGAAAAAAGAGGGTGCTGAAAATACTTCTTCCGAAGAGGTTTTTTTTACTGTGGAAGGAAAACTCACAGAATTTCATATGGCTGCAACAAATGTAAATTTACTTAGTAAAATTGAAAGCAGCCTTGCGGAAAAGAATCTGGCAGGTGGTGTCGCGGCCGCCATCAATGGCATGCCAGGGGCGTTGGCAAATGCAGCCATGCTGAGTTTTTATGATGGCGAAGATATGTACAATTTTGCCGGGTTGGTCAACGGGAAAGTAGTATGTGGTGTTTTTAGAGACGCTGACAAGATCAAGGATGGCGATATCGTCAAATTGGTGGTGACACAGAGAAAGGATGTACTGTATGTGCATAGTTTGCTCCGTATTGACGATAGTTTGTTGCTGATGCCACTGAATACCTATTGCGGAGAGCGAGCTTTTTTTTGGAATTGCATGAAATTTGCACGGAATATGATATTGTTTATGTGGGTTATGGCTTTTGCTGCATTCTTTTCCTATGTTGATATATCTGTTGAAAAAAAAGAATATATAATTTTGGCATGTAGTACTATATTCCTGGTTCCTTTGATTTTCTGGATTCCTTTCGAATATTGGAGCTTCAGAACCATGCGTGATTATTCGATATGTGCGACGGAAATTTTCGCTGCCCATGGTTTTCCAAGGCCAAGTGACTTTGATATGCGTGCTGGCGCTACTTTATTCAAGGATCATAGCTATGGTTTTATTGGATATAGTTGTGAATTGGCCTTGAAAAAACACAGGTCGAAATACAAAATTCAATCTGCTTGATAATTTCCTCGATACATTTCCGTTACTTTTCAAGTTGGATCTGAGTCGCTTCCTCCCCGAAATTGATGGCATTGCTGTAAAGAGATTGCCAGTTCAGCGATCGAGAAAATCATATGCATGAATTCTCCTATAAGTTGGTCAGCGGCGTTGTTGAGGAGTTAAGAACTTCCGACATGCATGTGAATTATTTGAAGAGTGCTGAATCATTCAAGAAAATATCCGGTTTGACCTCGATCGTGCAGGCTACCACGGGCGAATCAGGCGCTGTTCACAGTGCGCAGGCGGCCACAAGTGACGGAGATCCTGTCACAAGCTTCAGCATGAGCGTGGGCGGCAAGTGGGTTAGCGGGAGTTTTTGGGAAGTTGGTTTTAGAGCCGGGGACGAGGTTCAGCTTGTCGGCTATCAAAAAGGTAATGACTTCATCGCTGTCGCAGTCATTGATGTAAAGGAAAACAAGATATGGATGCAGCCACATTCTGAACGTGGCACTACCGCAAAAAAATATCATCTATTAATATGTAGTGGGTATTTTTGCATAGGATTATACATCCTTACTCTTGGAATGGGTTTTTTTTGGAATATTCCATTATGGTTGATGCTGATTACTGCAACTATAACAGCGCCGGTTATTTTATTTGCAACAGTTGGATTGAGTTGGTCAGATTTTATGGATTTTTCAAAAGAAATGGATAGAGTAGGGAAGGCACTTGGGATCGCTGAGCCGGAAAAAATTGATCTTTTTAAAAGTACGAGAAAATCCAGAAAATCAGGAAAGCCCGCTTTGCCGATGGGCGTGTACTATCTTTAAATTAGATAAGTAAAATGTACGATCCCATTGATGTTCCTGATGAGCCGTTCCTCTCTGGGGTAGAAATGAAGCATCTTCATTTTCTAGACAAGGATGGCGGCAGGTACTTAGCGCTCGATGCTCTGGCGGTCGTAATCGCGCGCCATCCCCCGCGATGCTGTCGCGCGATTACTGGCAGACAGTGCCCCTGTTTATTCCGCTTGGCCCAGGCTGACCAGCCGTGCCAGGGTCTCTTGCGCGTTCATGCTCTTGGCCAGCGAGACGGCAGTCATGCCGCGGCTGTCCACGGCATCGATGCGGGCGCCGTGCTGCAGCAGCAGGTCGAGGATGGCCAGGCGGTTGAACATGGCTGCCATCATCAACGGGGTCTTGCCGTCCGGGCTGGCGCCGTCCACCCTGGCGCCGTGCTGTAGCAGCAGCGCGGCGATGTCCAGGTAGTCTTTATAGGCCACGCCGGCCAGCGGCGTCTGGCCCTGGTCGTTGGGGACGTTGGCGTCGGCGCCCGCTTCGAGCAGCAGGCGCGATGTTTCCAGGTGGCCATGGTAGCTGGCCAGCATGATCAGGCTGTCGCCTTTTTCGTTGCGGAAGTTGACTGGCACGCCCTGGGCCACCATGGCGCCCAGTTGCTGCGTATCGCCTTCGCGTACCAGGGCAAACAGGCCCTGGATGAATTCCAGCGTTTCGGCATCCATCGTTGCGGGGATTTTTCGTGCATCGGTGTTCATCGTGTTCTTTCCTCGAGGGTGGGCTATGCCTTTAGTCTACTATGCGGCCGGCGCCAGCGCCTTTTGCCGCGAGGCCAGCGCCGCGCCGATGAAGAGGGCGATGGCCGAGGCGATCAAGCCCCGTTCCAGTCCGGCCGGGCCGTCGGCGATCCAGCCGACCACGATGGGGCCGACGATCTGCCCCAGCGCAAAGACCGTCGTGTAGGCGCTGATGCCGGACGTCCAGGATTGCTGCGGCAGGTTATGCCGCACCAGGGCCGTGGTCGACGCTACCACCGACAGAAATACGGCGCCGAAGACCAGGCCGGAGAGGAACACGACGGGTATAAAGCTCGTCAGCGCGGGCAGGATGGTCACCACGCCCAGCACGCCATTCAATATCGCCAGCGATTCGCCGCCCCTGTAGCGGTCCAGCATGCGCGCCCAGATGCGCGATGACGCCACCACCGCCAGGCCCAATAAAGTGTAGAACACGGTGACCAGGGTGGGCGGCATGCCTTGCTGCTTGAGCAGCGCGATGACAAAGGTCATGTAGCCGATGTAGCCGACGCCGAACATGAAGTAGCCGGCCAGGCTGGGGGTAAAGTCGCGCCAGGCGAAGCGCCGCGGCGTGTCGAGGGCGCGTGGCGCTTCGCCGATCGCTTTGGCCGGCAAGGCCATGATGGCGGTGGCCAGCAGGCAGGTGATGCCCAGTGCCAGCCAGGGCCATTGCCACGCGTGCGCGGCGCCGTGTTCCCGGGCGGACGCCAGCGCGGCCGGCACCAGCAGGGCAGACAAGGCAATGCCAAAGCCCGTGCCGCCGTAATACAGGCCGATGTAAAAGCCGGCGCGCTGGCTGTGCATGGAACCGAGCCGCGCCGCCAGCACGCCGCCGGCGATGAACATGAAGGCGCTGGCCACACCCGCGCACACGCGCTGCAGGAACAGGGTGGTCGTGTCGCTGACGAGGCCCGACATCAGCATGAAGATGCTGGCCAGCACGGAACCGACGATCAGCAGACGCCACACGCCCAGCCGGCGCATCAGGGCTGGCGTGGCCAGGGCGCCGAGAAAATAGCCGAGCGCATTGAAGGTGTTCATGGCCCCGGCCAGCAGGTAGGACCAGCCCAGGTCGGCACGCATGGGCGGCAGCAGCAAGCCATAGGAAAAGCGCGACAGGCCCAGGGCGACGGCAGCACCCAGCGAAAGCGCCAGCGCCGTGGCCAGCGGATGGGCCGGGGAATGATCGTGTGTCGGCATGGCCGGTGACCCATGTATGTGAAAAGCTGCAGTGGAGTGGGCGCCGGGGTGGGGCAGGCCGGCGGGCAAGGTCTGTCGGTGGCAGTGGCATACGGCCTTCAACGCTGACCGTTTTTTACTGTCAAGTTAATGAATTGGCCTTGAGAAGTCAAGCAGGCACCGCCTGAACAGCACTGGCAATAATGCAATCTTGTTATTGTTACTTTTGGATAGAATTGTGAGACATGCAATACCATATAATTGTAATTAGGAAATTAACTTGCCTAAAATCAATTTCGCAGGTTGCTCCTGATCCTCCATATCATAAGGGCACTATGAACAAGAATAAACCCGGCGCGTTGTTGATTGCAGCGCTGATTGGCGCGGCCTTGGCTGGCTGCGCTTCGGAAACCTCGCAAGCCGTGGCTGTCCCCACGGTTGCCAGTGCAGCCCGTCCCTACGTTGGTCCACGCACCCTGATCGCTGTCGGCAAGTTCGACAACCGCTCGAACTTCATGCGCGGCATCTTTTCCGACGGCGTCGACCGCCTGGGCAGCCAGTCGAAGACGATCCTGATTTCGCACCTGCAAACGTCTAACCGTTTCAACGTGCTCGACCGCGACAACATGGCGGAACTCAAGCAGGAAGCCGAGTTCAAGAAGCAGGGACAGAATATCAAGGGCGCCGATTTCGTCGTCACGGGCGACGTGACCGAATTCGGCCGCAAGGAAGTGGGCGACAAGCAATTGTTCGGTATCATGGGCCGCGGCAAGACGCAAGTGGCCTATGCCAAGGTCACCTTGAACGTCGTCAATATCGCTACGTCTGAAGTCGTGTTTTCGGCCGCCGGCGCCGGCGAATACAGCCTGTCGAACCGCGAAGTGCTGGGTTTTGGCGGCACCGCCAGCTATGACGCCACCCTCAACGGCAAGGTGCTGGACCTGGCCATGCGCGAAGCGGTCGAGCGCCTGGTGGCTGGTGTCGAAGCGGGCGCAATGCGCAAACAATAAGGTATCCCATGAAAACAATGATGAACAAGGGCGCAGCCCTGCTGGCGCTGCTCGCCTGTGCCGCCCTGACCGGTTGCGCCACGCAATCGAAGACCCTGTACCAATGGGAAGGCTACGAGCCGCAAGTGTACGAATACCTGAAGGGTGAAAGCCCTGAACAGCAGATCGCCGCCATGGAAAAAGACTTGCAAGTGATTGGCGCGAAGGGCAACCACGCGCCGCCGGGTTTCCATGCCCACCTGGGCATGCTGTACTCGATCGCGGGCAAGCCGGAACAGGTCGAAGCGCAGTTCGAAGACGAGAAAAAACTGTTCCCGGAATCGACGCCGTACATGGACTTCCTGTTGGGTAAAATGAAAAAAGGCGAGAAATTATGAAGTCGCGCATGTTGAAAATGGCCTTGTGCCTGGGTCCCGCCATCTTCATGGTCGGTTGCGCCACCAAGCAGGCCGCGTATGATTACACCGCCTTCAAGGCGGCCAAGCCCCGCTCCATCGTGGTCTTGCCGCCGTTGAACAACTCGCCGGAAGTTAATGCCGGCAACAGCGTCTACGCGCAAGTGACGTATCCGCTGGCCGAAGCGGGATACTATGTGCTGCCGGTGGCCGTGGTCGGTGAAACCTTCAAGCAGAACGGCTTGACGAACGCTGCCGATATCCACGGCGTCGATGCGAAAAAGCTCAACGAGATCTTTGGCGCCGATGCGGGCCTGTACGTGACGATTTCCAAGTACGGCACGACCTATGCCGTGATCGACAGCGTGACGGTGGTGTCGGTCGATGCCAAGCTGGTCGACCTGAAGACGGGCGCCTTGCTGTGGCAGGGCGCGGCCAGCGCATCGAGCAACGAAGGCAACAACAGCGGTGGCGGCGGCCTGGTCGGCATGCTGGTGACGGCGGCCGTCAAGCAGATCATCAACACCAGCACCGATGCCAGCCATCCGCTCGCCGGCACGGCAAATGCGCGCATGCTGTCGGCCGGCGTGCCGAATGGCTTGCTGTACGGTCCTCGTTCGGAACGCTACCTGGCGCAGTAATCGTTCGGGAGTAGCGTGCCCAGGCCCTGCATCAGCCAGGGCATGAGCAGTGACAACCGGCGCCGGAGGAAATCGCGGACTCGTCCTCCGGCGCTGTCTTTCCTGAGTTCGTGCAGATTCCAGGCAGGGAGCAAGCGATGGGCATTCAATTCAACGTCCGCTACAACGTGGAAACAGACGATTTGCAAGGCAACTCCGTGCTGGTTTTCCTGAAGCTGCAAAACCCGCAGGGCCATTACCACAGCCATGCCTGGCAAGTGTTGACGGGGTCGGCCGGCGCCACCGAATCGTTCCACTACGAGGACAGGATTTCGACCGACGTGAACAGTTTCGGCATCACCGGGAACACCATCGTCTCGGGCCGCCAGGTCATCGCGCCGGGACAGCTGCTGTCGGCCGTGAGCCCGCATGGCTTGTCGCCGCTGCTGCAGCCGGCCGCCGCCTCGCTGGCGCAATCGAAGCTGACGCCGGCGCAATGCGGCGTCATGAACGAGACCAGCCCATTCATCCCATTCAGCTGCAACTGGTACGTGAACGACCGGCCGGTCGCGACCATGCCCGATGTCGACGCCAACATGACGGTCGGTTTCGAATACCTGCCCAGCCTTTATTTTGTGGTCGCCATGCGGCCAGCAGCGGACCAGACCTACAGCCTGGAGAGTTTCCAGGACATGACGCAGTATGCGATGCCGGTCTCGGTTACCGAAGTGGACGTGACCTTGCACCGCAGCCAGGACGCGTGGCGCTTCGACTTCGCCGCCCGCTAGCGCGCGCCGCGATCGGCACGGCTCACACTTCGACGGCCAGGTCGTCGAAGTCGGCCAGGGTGCCGCCATTGGCGATCAGCTGCTCGAAGCTGTGCTTGCGCCGCGCGTCGATGTGCGTATTGCTGACGCCGCGCTTCCAGTAGCCGGCCACCAGCACCTGTTCCTTGTCCAGGCCTGCATCGATGCGGAAGTGCTGGCGGATGGCGCGCATTTCATCGCGTTCGCCCGCGCCCCATATCGCGTAATCCTGCGGATCATGCAACGCCCTGGCCTGGGCGGCCAGCGGCCCGTCCGGCGCCACGTGGGCCGTGCCGAGGCGCTGCAATGCCAGGCCCGGCACCTTGGGCAATTCCTGGAACGCCGCTTCATCATCGGTCACTACCCAGCCGATGCCGCTCGCGTTGGCGGGCCATTGCTGCAACATGGCATACAGGGCGGGTATGCCCGTCTCGTCGAGGAAGAGGGCGAGCTTGCGTTCGCCGCCGCCTGGAACGGTGAACTGCGGGCGCGGCCCCGTCAGGCGAAAGACGTCGCCCACGCGCAGGCTGTCGCCCCAGCGCATCATGGGGCTGGCATGTTCATGCAGCACGATATCGAAGGTAAAGGCTGACGCCGCCGCGTCATAGCTGCGTACGGTGTAGATGCGCGACGCGCCGCCATCGACGGCGCCGTCGAGATGGATGCGGAAGGCCACGTTGGGCAGCGCCCAGTGCGGATCGTCGCTCGAGCGGGCCAGGCCGGCCGTGACGCGCAGCACGCTGGGAACGGGGCGCGCGATGGTGGCGACGGTGGCCGTGACTGCATGCAGGCTGCGGTCATGTTCGGCATTGCGCAAGGGGCCGCCCGATTGCGGTTCTGGGGGTGTTGCCATGGTAAGTACTCCTGTGTCTTGGGTAATTAGTTTCATCATGCTAAACTAATTGCTGAAAAACGACAACGCAGCTGCCGCCACGGAAAATAATCATGACTATTGCCACCGATACACCGCGCCCCGGGCGTCCCCCCAGCATCACGCGCGCGCGCATTGCCGACGCCGGCATCGCCATGGGCTTGCCCGCCATGACTTTCACCGGCGTGGCCGCCTTGCTTGGCGTCAGCCACGTGGCGCTGTACAAGCACGTCGCGCACCTGGCCGCGCTCAAGCTGCTGGTGGCCGCGGAGATTTTTGCGCGCTGGCAATTGCCGGCGCCCGGAGAGGATGACCTGGAGCACTACCTGCTGCGTTTCAGCGCTTCGCTGCGCCAGCTGGTCAAATCGCATCCCGGCCTGGCGCCCTATCTGCTGCGCCGGAAAGCGACGCCGCCGGCCATGCTGGCGCGCATCGAGGCCCACCAGGCGCAGGTGGCGAACGGCTACCAGCTGCCGCTGGAGCGCGCCCGCTGGCTGCTGTCGACCGTGGCGTTTCACTGCGTGGCCCTGGCCGACACCGTGTATGCGCCGGCCGGCGACGCCTGGGAAGCAGAGGACGATGCGCTCATTGAGGCCGAGTTCGACCTGGGCATGCGCGCGCTGGTCATCGGGGTGCTGACGATGCGGCCGTAATGGCGCGCAATCTTGCTAGAACCATAACTGCGTCAGGCTCAGCTTGCCTGCATGGCCGGCCTGCGCCGGCGCCAGAACGGCGCTGACGGCCAGCGCGTTTCCTGGCCGTAGCAGTACGCCAGGTGGCGTTCGTACGCCGCGCCGATGGCTGTCAGTTCCCCATTGTATTTATGATAGGCATTCACGTCGCCGTGCAGCGTGCGGTCGGCGGCCTCGGCCGTGGCCAGGCCCGTGTACAGGGCGTTGAAGATGCCTTGCGAGGACAGCGGATCGAAGCTCAGCGCGGCGTCGCCGACGGCGAACCAGCCTGGGCCGGCGCCGGCGTCCAGGGTCGCCGTATGCGCGGGCGTGGTCATGGCGGGCGTATCGGCCGCATAGCCTTGCTGCTCCAGCAATTCCCGCGTGGCGGGCATGCGGCGCGCCGCCGCTTCCAGCCAGCCGGCATCGCGCAAGATGTTGGTGTCGAGCAAGTCCGCATCCGTATGCAAGGCCAGCACGCGGCGCTGGCCGGGCAGGGGCGCGCTGTACCACCAGCCGTATTCGCAGGCCTCGATGTGGGCAAAGCCCCGCGCCGAGGGCGTGCGATCCTGCCCGTATTGCCACACTGATACCAGCCGGTCGCCGCGCTGGCGCCGCGCCCCGATTCTGCGGGCCAGCCGGGCACTGCGTCCCGTGGCGTCGATGATGATGCGCGCCGCCGCGTCGCAGGGGCCGTGCTGCGTTACCAGGCGTACTTTCCAGCCGGCATCGTCCGGTACGATGCCCACGATCTTGGCCGAGGCCAGCAGGGCGGCGCCGCGCCGGCGCGCCTCGTCGCGCAGCCACAGGTCGAAGGTGCCGCGCGCCAGGTGCCAGCCGTGCCCGTCGGGATCGCTGAGGAAGTGGTGTTCCGTCCAGGCGCCGTTCCACCAGGCGCGGTTGCCGTGGTAGGGCGCATGGCCCTGCTGCAGGAAGGCGTCAAGCAAGCCCATGTCCTGCAGCAGGCGCGCGGCGGCCGGCGGCAGCGATTCGCCGATGCGCGCCAGCGGCGCGGCCAGCCGGTCGACCAGCAAGACCCGGTGCCGCCCCGCCAGGTTCAGGGCGGCCGTGGCGCCGGCCGGACCGGAGCCGACGATGAGCACGTCGGCCTGCAGCAGGGTCACAAGCGGTGCCGTTGCAGATGGCGCGCTTTTTCCGTGCCTTCCAGGTCGACGTCGACGAACTCGTCCGGTATGCCCGCCGCCGCGCGCAACAGGTGCTTGCCGGCTATCGGCTGCGGCAGGTTTTCCACCTGCAGGAAGGCAGGGAAGCCCGTCACGTCCGTGGGCCCGGGGCGTACTTCCACCACGCCCACTTGCGCCAGGTCGGCGATCATGTTGTTGATCTGCTCTTCATAGCTGATGTTGCCCAGCGGCCGTATCCACGCGGCGCGCCGGGCGAAGGCGGCCAGGCGGTCGTCGACGGGGACTTCGCGGTTCATCACCGTGTCGTAGGCGAGCTTGCTCATCACCTGGTTGGGCACGCGCGCGGGCCAGAACGTGGGCACGTAGGGATCGTAGTCGGACTGGTAGCCGGAGCGGCAGCTGGCCGTGTCCGTCTGCCATGGCACGGCCATCCAGCGCGTCACGCCACCGGCGATCTGCGCCGAGCAGGGGCTGCTGATATTGTCCGGTGTCAAGACGGCGCCGTAATCGGGCTCCACCCAGCCGGGCGGCCGGTGCGCCAGGCGGAACGGCGCGCTGTACATGCTGGCCTGGCGCATGGGCCAGGTCATTTCGCAGCCGGGGTGGAAGGCGTCGGCCAGGCAGAATTCCATGGCCGCGCGCAGCAGGGTGTCCGGTTGCTGCGCCAGTTCCACGTCGGCCAGGCTTTGCGGCGGCGTCTTGCCGGGCGCGTAGTCGTCCGTGAACTTGCCGTCGGCCCATTGCTTGAGGAAGCGCAACTGCAGATTGCTCAGCGCGCAGTTCTGGCGTGGCGTGTCTGCCGGCGGGATGGCCATCGCATCGCCATACAGCCATGGCCACGGCGATGGCGCCCACGCGTCGCGCTCGAACTGGCGGAACTGGTTATAGATGACGTTGCGCCACTCCTTGCGGTTGTCGGACGGGCTGGCCAGGCGCGCCATCCATTCGTCGCGGCTGAACGGCGTGCTGCCGTCCCAGCCAAAGGCGGCCGCAAAGCCGGCATTCACCCATTGCAGATTGGACAGGCGCTCGAAAATGGGGCGGATATCGTCCTGGAACGAGGGAACGGCAGGCGCGGCAATTTTGCCTTCGGAAACAAACAAGTCGCGCATCAAGTCCCACATGGTGCGCACCGACTTTTGCTGCGGCGCATAGTCGGGCGGCGCGACGACCACCCAGGCCATGTCGATCGGCAAGGCATGGCCCTGGTAGTGGACCTTGGCGCAGACGGGGCCGTCGGCCGTGTCGTCATGCCAGCCTTCGTTGTTGGCAAAGGTGATGGCGCGCGCGCCATTCCACGAGGCCGACTTGCCATGGCCGCCCAGCACGATCAGCCGTCCCATGGCATCCGTGCGCAATTCGCCCAGGTAGACGGGCGTGCCCATGAAGCGGCCGCTGTCGAAGGCCACGCCTTGGCTGTCGCTGCCGCTGATCTTGCGCTCGCCCGGCGTGATGGACAGTTGCGCGCGGTCGGTGACGGCCATGTTGCGCAGGAACGAGGGCTGGGTGACATTCGCCTCGGGAATATCGAGCGCGATCTGGAACTGGTACCACGCCGCCTTCGTGTTGGCCAGGGTGACGGACCATTCGATGTCGGCATTGCCGGCGTTCAATTCGGCCACCGCCACGCCGGCCGCGTTCAGGCCGTAGATGCGAAAGCTGGCCGCCTGGCGCTTGATGGCTCCGGACGCATCGCGGTAATAACCGGCCGGCCGCGCCGCCGGTTCCGGCACCTCCGGTCCCAGAAAGTACTCGCTGGGGCTGTTGCCCACGCGGGCAATGCCGATGGGCGGATAAATCGCCGCCTTGACGATGACGGTATCCAAAGTGGGGGTGGACATGGCGGGCCTTTCCAGATGCGTGGAGGGAAGGAAAATATACCGCATAAAAAATGCGCCAAATGCGCACATAGTCACGCTGGCGTGAAATCGGGCGCCAGGCCGGGCAATTCAGTTACTGCGGAGATTGACTTGTTGCCAGCATGTAGCTATCTTGGATTGGCATTGCCTGTTTATCAATACATAAAATAATGTATTGATCCGATATTTTTCTATGCAACCTTTGAGGAATGATATGAAAATCAAGGCTATTTTCTGTGTTGGCGCGCTATCCCTGCTGGCTTTTCTGCCGGTATCGCAAGCGGCCCAGCCAGGCGAGGCGCTCGCTGCGGCGGTACCGCTTGCGAAAGGCGTGGCGCTGTTTCCGCAAGAAGGCAATATCCCGCCGTTCCGCGGGTCCGGGCCCAGGTAAGGCCAACGCGGCAGCTTATGCGGCGCGGCGCCAGTCGAGGTAAGATGGCGGCTATTTCAAGACATTGAGAGGCCCGCGTGCGCGTGTTGCTGGTGGAAGACGATCCGATGATCGGGGAGAGCCTGGTCGAGGGCTTGCGCGGCGAGTGCTATGCCGTGGACTGGGTGCGCGATGGCCACGATGCGGAGCTGGCGCTGGCCGGCTTCGCCTACGATTTGATGCTGCTGGACCTGGGCTTGCCCGGTAAGGAGGGCATGGACGTGCTGCGCACCATGCGTGCGCGGGGCGCCGAGTTGCCCGTGCTGATCATCACGGCGCGCGACGGTACGCCGGCCCGCGTCGATGGGCTCGACAGTGGCGCCGACGATTACCTGGTCAAGCCGTTCGACCTCGACGAGCTGCTGGCGCGCATCCGCGCGCTGCTGCGCCGCCGCGTCAGCCGTTCGCGCTCCGTCATCGAGCACGGCGCGCTGATCCTCGACCTGGCCAGCCACGAGGTCACGTTCGAGGGCGAATTGATCAAGCTGCCGCCGCGCGAGTTTTCCGTGCTGCGCGCCTTGCTCGACCATCCGGGCAAGGTGGTGTCGAAGCGCCAGCTGAGCGAAAAGCTGTATGGCTGGGATTGCGAAGTGGAAAGTAATACCGTCGATGTGTACGTGTACCAGCTGCGCAAGAAGCTCGGTGCCGACTGCATCCAGACCGTGCGCGGTGTGGGCTACAAGATGCGGGTAGCATCTTGCTGACCATCCGCCGCCAGTTGCTGCTCGGTTTGCTTGCCGCCACCTTGCTGTGCGTGCTCGGCGCCGGCATTTCGCTGTTCCGTTCGCTGCTGGAAGAAACCAATGAACTGGCCGATCTGCAGCTACGCCAGCTGGCCGTGGCCTTGCCCGACGAATTCGAGACGCAGACGGGCCTGGCCGCCGCGCAAGACCCGGAAGAAGCGTTCGTGCTGCAGGCCTGGGACGAGGATGGCCAGCCATTGCCCGTCCTGCAGGGCCAGCCGGCACTGCCGCGCTATGCGCTGGCCGGTTTTGCCGATGTCGTGCTGCACGGCGAGGACTGGCGCCTGTACGGCGAAACGCGGCGCGGCCGCTACGTGCAGGTGGCGCAGGCGCAGGCCGTGCGCGACCAGCTGGCCTGGCAGATGACCATGCGGGCCGGCGCGCCCCTGCTGGTATTCGCGCTGATCCTGGCGCTGCTGATCGTCGCCGTCGTGGGGCGGGCGCTGGCGCCGCTGCACCGGCTGGCCGAATCCGTGGCGGGCCGTTCGCCGGACGCGCTCACGCCGCTGGCGGCCGACGACATGCCGCCAGAACTGCGGCCCGTGGCGCTGGCGTTGAATAGCCTGATGGGGCAGTTCGAAGCGGCGCTGACGGCGCAGCGCACCTTTGTTGCCGATGCGGCGCATGAATTGCGCTCGCCGCTGACGGCGCTGAAACTGCAGCTGCAGGTGGCCGAGCGGGCCGCCAGCGAGGAAGAACGCCGCGTGGCGCTGGCGCGGCTGCATGAGCGGCTGGACCGCAGCACGCACCTCGTGCGTCAGCTGCTCAGCCTGGCGCGCCACGAAACGGCGCTGGCGGCCAGCCAGCTGCACACGGTGGACCTGGGACAATTGCTGGAAGCGGCCGTGGCCGACCACAGCGCGCTGGCCGACAGCCGGGAGATCGACCTGGGCGTGGTGGAAACGTTGCCGGCCAGGGTGCTGGTACAGGCCGATCCCGATGGCTTGCAAGTGTTGCTGAATAACCTGATCGACAACGCCTTGCGCTACACGCAGCAGGGTGGCAGGGTCGACTTGCAGGCGGCCGTGGAAGAGGGCCGGCCCCTGCTGCGCGTGTCCGACAACGGTCCCGGCGTGCCGCAACAGCACCACGCGCGCCTGTTCGACCGCTTCTTCCGTCCCGACGGCAACGACGCCTGGGGCTGCGGCCTGGGCCTGTCCATCGTGCGCCATATCGCCGAGCACCACCAGGCCGATATCGCGCTGGCCGAGGGGGGCGAGGGACGGGGCCTGCAGGTGACGGTGCGTTTTCCGCAAGCGGCCTGAACGGACAAAAAAAAGCGGATGCCGGCGAGGGCATCCGCTTTTCAGTCACTGGCGAGGCGCTTACGCCAGCTCGGTGATGAATTGCTCGCGCGCGGGGCGCACTTTTTTCAAGTCCACCAGCCAGTCGCCTGCGTCGGCGCGGTAGCCGAGCGGCAGCATGACGACGGAACGCAGGCCTTTTTCACGCAGATTCAGGATTTCATCGACCTTGGCTGGATCAAAGCCTTCCATCGGCGTCGAATCGACCTTTTCCTGGGCCGCGGCGATCAGGGCCGTGCCCACGCCGATATACGCCTGGCGCGCCGCGTGCTGGTAGTTGGTTTCCGCATCGCGCTGCGGATACGTGGCCAGGATTTGCTGGCGGTAGGCTTCCCAGCCTTCATTCTTGAAGCCGCGCACGGTGTTGACCAGGTCAAAACGCGCGTTGATGCGTTCTGCCGTGTAATTGTCCCAGGCGGCGAACACCAGCAGGTGCGAGGCGTCCGTCACTTGCGACTGGTTCCATGCATGCGGCTTGATCTGTTCGCGCAGGGCCGGATTCGTCACGACGAAGACTTCGTAAGGATGCAGTCCGCTGGAGCTGGCCGTTAGGCGCACGGCTTCCAGGATGCGCTCGACCTTGTCTTGCGGCACCGTTTTCGTCGGGTCCATCTTCTTGGTGGCGTAGCGCCATTGCAGTGTTTCGAGCAGTGCGGACATATAAATCCCTTTCATAATGAATAGTTCAGATTGGAAATGATAGCGGATTCAGGCATTTCAAGTGCGGCGGGCAAAAGAACTTGTATAGCTGAGCCAGGCACGGTTGTCTACAGGCCAAGCATGGCAAGCTCATGCTGCGGGTAGCGCGCGCCCTGCACGGCGGCGGGCGCGATGGCGGCGCCGATGGCGCCCAGCTCGGCTTTGCTCAGGGTGATACGCGCGGCGGCCACATTCTCTTCCAGGTGCGCCAGGCTGCGGGCGCCCGGTATCGGCACGATATCGCTGCCTTGGGCCAGCAGCCAGGCCAGGGCCAGCTGGGCTGCCGTGGCGCCGCGCGCCGCCGCCAGGCGCTGCAGTTCAGCCACCAGCTTCGCGTTGGCTTCCATCGCCTGCGGCTGGAAACGGGGCAGGCTGTGGCGGTAGTCGTCCGGCGCCAGTGCGGCGCCGGATGCGAGCCGGCCCGTCAGGAAGCCCCGGCCCAGCGGGCTGTAGGGCACGAAGCCGATACCGAGCGCGCGGCAAGCGGGCAGCACCTCGGCTTCCACATCGCGGCTCCACAGCGAATACTCGGACTGGACGGCCGCAATCGGATGCACGGCGTGGGCGCGGCGCAGGGTGGCTGCCGACACTTCCGACAGCCCCAGGTGGCGCACCTTGCCGGCCCGCACCAGATCCGCCATGGCGCCGACGACGTCTTCGATGGGCACGGCGGGGTCCACGCGGTGCTGGTACAGCAAGTCGATGCAATCGATGCCCAGCCGGGACAGCGACGCTTCCACGGCCCGGACGATGTGTCCGGGGCGGCTGTCGACGCCCGCCATGCGTTCCACGCCCTGGCCGTGGGGCAAGATTCTGAAGCCGAACTTGGTGGAGATGTGGACCTTGCCGCGCAGTTGCTTCAAGGCGCGGCCCACCAGTTCCTCGTTGGCGTAGGGGCCGTAGACTTCCGCCGTATCGATCAGGGTCACGCCCAGTTCCACGGCGCGGTGCAGCACGCGCAGCGAGGTGGCCTCGTCCGCGCCGCCGTAGGCAAAGCTCATGCCCATGCAGCCCAGGCCGATGGGGGCGACGCGCAAGCCGGACTTGCCCAGTGTTCTGTGTTCCATTTTTCACTCCTCTTCAAAAAAAGATGCAAGGAGTATGGATGAAGCAACAGCATGCGATAAGATGGCTTATCCTGCATGCATTACTGAATTTTGTTCATGAATAATGTCTGACCTCAATGAATTGACGGCCTTTGCCGCCGTCGCCCGCCTGCGCAGCTTTCGCAAGGCGGCCCTTGAACGGGGCGTGTCCGCTTCCGCCCTCAGCCATGCGCTGCGGGCGCTGGAAGAGCGCCTGGGCGTGCGCCTGCTGAACCGCACCACGCGCAGCGTCACGCCGACCGAGGCGGGGCAGCAGTTGCTGGCGCGGCTGGCGCCGGCCATGCGCGAAATCGATGATGCCTTGCAGGACTTGAGCGCCTTGCAGGATGTACCCGCAGGCAAGCTGCGCCTGAACGTGCCCCGTCCGGCCGCCCGGCTGCTGCTGGCGCCCATGCTGGCCAGCTTTGTCGCCCGCTATCCGCGCGTGCAGGTCGAAGTGGTCACCGACGACGGCATGATCGATATCGTGCGCGACGGCTTTGACGCGGGCATCCGCTTCGGCGAGCAGGTGGCGGCCGACATGATCGCCGTGCCCGTGGGCGCGCCGCAACCGTTCGTCGTGGTGGCGTCGCCCGCCTACCTGGCGGCGCATGGGGCGCCAAGTACGCCGCGCGACTTGCTGGGGCATGCCTGCATCGGCCGGCGTTTTCCCAGCGGGCGCCAGTATGCGTGGGAGTTCGAGCAGGCAGGCGAGGGTGTCAGCATCGCCGTCGGCGGGCCGCTGGTGTTCGACGACGATGAACTGATGCTGCGCGCGGCCCGCGATGGCGCGGGACTGGCGTATCTGTACGAAGCCGATGCGCGCGCCGATATCGCGGCGGGACGCCTGGCGTGCGTGCTGGAACGTTGCCTGCCGCCGCCGCCCCGTTACTTCCTGTACTACCCGAGCCGGCGCCAGATGCCGCCCGTGCTGCGCGCCTTTGTCGACATGCTGCGCGCGCCGGCGATATAGTCAGCCGGTGTGCGGCGGCGCGGCGTGCTCGACCGGCCACTTGATGGTGAACAGGCTGCCGCCCGCCTTGCCACGCGTGCAGACGGCGCTGCCGCCATGCGCGCGCGCGATGGCTTCGACCACGGCCAGGCCCAGGCCGCTGCCCGCGTTCAGGTCGACCCTGTCGCTGTCGCCGCGGCGGAATGCTTCGAACACGTGCGGCGCCAGTTCCTCGGCAATGCCGGGGCCTGCATCTTCGACGCTCAGGTAGTACTGGCCGGCCTGCACGCGGGTGCGCACGCGCAGCAGGCCCGGATGCGCATAGCGGCGCGCGTTGTCGAGCAGGGCCAGCACGATTTGCCGGATGCGCGCCGCGTCGCAGCAGACGGGATGGTCGGACAGGTGCAGTTGCAGGGCAAAGCCGGCCGCTTCCATGTCCGGCGCCAGCAGGCGGCGCACTTCCTCGATTTCCAGCGTCAGGTCCGTCCATGCCATGCGCAGCTGCATATGGCCGCTGTCGGCCAGGCTCAGGGTGCGCAAGTCCTCGATCAGGCGGCCCAGGTCTTCCACTTGCGACAGCAGGCTGGAAAACGGCACTTCCTCTGGCTTGAAGACGCCATCGACGACGCCTTGCAGGGTGCCGCGCAGGATGGTCACGGGCGTGCGCAGCTCGTGCGCGATGGCCGCATTCCACGTCTCGCTTTCCTTGGCCGCCCGCTGCAGGCGCTCGGCCATGCTGTTGAAATCGTCGACCAGCATGGCCGTTTCACCCAGGGTGCGGTCGCCGGCGAAGGCGCGCGCGGACAGGTCGCCATGCGCCACGCGGCGCACGCTGTCCATCACGGAATTGATCGGTTTTAAAATGCGCGACGCGAGCTTGATGGCGAAGAACGCGGCCAGCAGCAAGCCAAAGATGGTAATCGACAGTATCCACAGCCATTCCACCGTCGTCGGCGACCAGTCGTCCGGCTCGGACAGCATGTTGGGGTCGATCTTGAAGACGACGGCGAAAAACGTCCACGAAAAAATCCAGATGACGAGGATGCTGATGACCATCAGCACGGACATCGACAGCACGATCTGCCGGTTCAAGCCTGTGAAGCGCATCAGAGGTCGCTTTCCAGGCGGTAGCCCACGCCGCGCAGGCTGGCCGGCATGTTCATCACGCCCGCTTCTTCCAGCTTCTTGCGCAGCTTGCTGACGTGGCTGTCCACCGTGCGTTCCATCGAATTGCTCTCGGGCATGCACGACTCCAGCAATTCCAGGCGGCTGCAGACGCGGCGCGGCGTGCGCGCCAGGTGGGCCAGCAGGCGGAACTCCGTCAAGGTCAGGCTCAAAGGCACGGGCGCGCCTTCGCGCAGCACGCTGGCCACATAGGTTTCCTGGTCGATCTCGATGGGGCCGCAGCGCAGGCGCTGGCCGCCGACGGGGTGGTGGCGCACGCGCGAGCGGCGCAGCACGGCGGCCACGCGGGCCACCACTTCGGCCGGATTGAAGGGCTTGATGATGTAGTCGTCGGCGCCCACGCGCAGTGCGGCCAGTTTATCGGCATCCTGGTCGCGCGCCGTCAGCATGATGACGGGCGTCTCGCCGCGCCGCCGCACTTCCGCCAGCACGCCCCAGCCATCGACACGGGGCATTTGCACGTCGAGCAGCAGCAGGTCCGGCGCCAGCGCCAGGTGCTGCTGCAGCGCTTCCTGGCCATCGTGCGCGAAGGCCGTGCGGTAGCCGTCGCGCTCCAGGTAGCCGGCGAGGATGCGGGCGATTTGCGGTTCATCTTCGGCGATCAGGACGAGGGCGGAAGGCGGCGTGGTGGCAAGGAAGGAGGGCTGGCTGGCGCTGTGATGATAGTTCATATAAATAGTCTAGCATTCTTCGCCGTCTCCATCGAATCTCCACATTTCTTTGACGGAACATCCATCTTGGCCTTCTATGCTCTTGTTATCTGTCGACCGGACCGCCGGTTGGGATCTGCCATAGAGAAAGACCATGCATCCGAGCCACCTCACCAAGAAAAACATGTTGATCGCCGCGGCACTGCTCAGCCTTGCCGCCTGTTCCAAACCCGCGCCGGAAGAAGGCGCCGCGCCGCCCGCCGCCGTTACTGTACTCAAGCTGCAAGCGGCGCCTGTCGTGCTCAGCGATGAATTGCCGGGCAGGGTGGCCGCTTTCCGCACGGCCGACATCCGCCCGCAGGTGGGCGGCATCGTGCTGCGCCGCCAGTTCGAGCAGGGCGCCGAAGTGAAAGCGGGGCAGAAGCTGTTCCAGCTGAACCCGGCGCCATTCCAGGCGGAGGTCGATTCGGCCGCCGCCGCCCTGCAGCATGCGGTGGCCACGGCGAACCGCGCCAGCAGCCAGGCCGACAGGTTGAAGCCGCTGGTGGAAGCGGACGCCATCAGCCGCCAGGCATATGACGATGCCGTGGCCCAGCGCGAGCAAGCCGTGGCCACCGTGGCCCAGGCGCGCGCGGCCCTGGCGCGCCGCCGCCTGGACCTGGCCTTTGCCAGCATCGATGCGCCCATTGCCGGGCGCATCGGCTCCGAACTGGTGACGGAAGGCGCGCTCGTGGGCCTGGCCGATGCCACGCCGATGGCGCGCATCCAGCAGATCGACAAGGTGTATGTCGACGTGCGCCAGCCGGCCGCCGCGCTGGCCGCGCTGCAAGCCTCCGGCACCGGCGGCGCCGACAAGCTGCCCGTGACCATTTTAGGCGCCGATGGCCAGCCGCATCCCGTCACGGGCCGCATCCTGTTCTCCGGCATCAGCGTCGATGCGGGCACGGGCGACGCCGTCATCCGCGTGCTGGTCGACAATCCGCAGCGCCAGCTGCTGCCGGGCATGTTCGTGCGCGCCCGCATCGCCCGCGCCGTGCAGGCAAATGGCGTGCTGCTGCCGCAGCAAGCCGTCCTGCACAGCAGCGGCGGCCAGGCGCAGGCCTGGGTGCTCGATGGCACGAACAAAGCAAGTCTTAAACCCATCAGCGTGGGCGACGTGATCGACCACCAGTACGTGGTCAACGGCGGCTTGAAGGCTGGCGAAACCGTCGTCATCGAAGGCCAGGAACGCTTGCAGCCGGGCGCCACCGCCGCACCGCAGCCATGGAAGCGCGCCGCAGCCGTTGCCGCCGCACCTGCCGTCAGCGCCGTGCGCTGACCCGTACATATTGAAAGTGTAACGACATGCCTCAATTTTTCATCAACCGCCCCGTCTTTGCGTGGGTGGTGGCGGTCTTCATCGTCCTGTTCGGACTGATCGCCATACCGCAATTGCCGATTGCGCGCTTCCCTTCGGTGGCGCCGCCCAGCGTCAGCATCAGCGCCAACTATCCTGGCGCCACGCCGCAAACCATGAACGATTCCGTGGTGGGTCTGATCGAACGCGAACTGTCGGGCGTCAAGCACCTGCTGTATTTCGAGTCGTCCACCGATACCTCGGGTTCGGCCTCGATCACCGTCACCTTCCAGCCGGGAACGAACCCGGAAATGGCGCAGGTGGACGTGCAAAACCGCCTGAAAGCCATCGAACCGCGCCTGCCGCAAGCCGTGCGGCAAAATGGCTTGACGGTGGAGTCCGCATCGTCCGGCTTCCTGATGATCGTCAGCCTGATTTCCGAGAATGGCCAGCATGACGAAGTGGCGCTGGGCGACTACCTGGCGCGCAACGTGACGGAAGAACTGCGCCGCATTCCCGGCGTGGGCAAGGTGCAGCTGTTCGGCTCCGAGCGTGCCATGCGGATCTGGGTCGACCCTGCCAAGCTGGTGTCGTACAACATCGCCATGGGCGAGCTGACGGCCGCCATCGCGCAGCAAAATGCGCAGATCGCCCCGGGCCGCCTGGGCGATTCGCCCGCCGTGCACGGCCAGCGCGTCACGATTCCGCTGACGGTGCAGGGCCAACTGCAAACGCCGGCCGAATTTGCCGCCATCGTGCTGCGCGCGAACGCGGATGGCTCGAAAGTGACCATCGGCGACGTGGCGAAAGTGTCGCTGGGCGCGCAAAGCTTCAATTTCAGCATCCGCGAAAACGGCCAGGCCGCTTCGGGCGCCGCCATCATGCTGTCGCCGGGCGCCAACGCCGTGCAGACGGCGGCCGCCGTGCGCGCGCGCATGGCCGAACTGGCGCACACCATGCCGGCCGGGATCAAGTATTCGGTGCCGTTCGATACGGCGCCGTTCGTGAAGATATCGATCGAAAAGGTCGTCGTCACCCTGCTGGAAGCGATGGTGCTGGTGTTCCTCGTCATGTACCTGTTCCTGCAAAAGATACGCTACACGCTGATTCCCGCCATCGTCGCGCCGATTGCCCTGATGGGCACCTTCACGGTGATGCTGATGGCCGGCTATTCCGTCAACGTGCTGACCATGTTCGGCATGGTGCTGGCGATCGGCATCATCGTCGACGATGCCATCGTCGTGGTGGAAGCCGTCGAGCGCCTGATGGCGACCGAAGGCTTGTCGCCGAAGGAGGCGACGTCGAAGGCCATGCGCGAAATCACCGGTGCCGTCGTGGGCATCACCCTGGTGTTGACGGCCGTGTTCATCCCGATGGCGCTGGCCAGCGGTTCCGTGGGCGCCATCTATCGCCAGTTCACCCTGGCCATGGCCGTGTCGATCCTGTTCTCTGCCTTTTTGGCGCTGACCCTGACGCCGGCCCTGTGCGCCACCATGTTGAAACCGATTGGTCCGCACGACCATGACAAGAAAGGCTTCTTCCTGTGGTTTGACCGCCAGTTCGAGCGCATGACGGCCCGCTATGAAAAGGGCGTGGTGGCGATGCTCAAACGCGCGGGCCGTTCGATGGTCGTGTATGGCGCCATCGTCGCGGCCCTGGGCGTGGCCTTCATGCAGCTGCCTTCGGCCTTTTTGCCGGAAGAAGACCAGGGCTACTTCATCACCTCGATCCAGCTGCCGTCCGACGCCACCATGGAGCGCACGCTCGATGTCGTCAAACTGTACGAGCAGCACGTGGCCACGCGGCCCGGCATCGAAGTGAATCAGTCGATCCTCGGCTTCAGCTTTTCCGGCGCGGGACCGAACGCGGGCCTGGCGTTCACCATGCTGAAGGACTGGAAACAGCGCAACGGCGCCACGGCGCAGGAAGAAGTGGCGCTGGCGCAGGAAGCCATGTCGCAGGCGAAGGAGGGCGTGATCATGAGCCTGATGCCGCCCGCCATCGATGAACTGGGCAACTCGTCCGGCTTTTCCATGCGCTTGCAAGACCGCGCCAACCAGGGTATCGCTGCCCTGCAGGCGGCGCAGAACCAGCTGCTGGGCCTGGCCGCGCAAAGCAGCAAGGTGGCGGGCGTGTATCCGGACGGCTTGCCGCCGGGCGCCAGCGTGCGCCTCGATATCGACCGCACCAAGGCGGAAGCGCTGGGCGTGTCGTTTACGGCCATTGCCGACATGCTGACGGCGGCCATGGGGTCGACCTATGTCAATGACTTTCCGAATGCGGGCCGCATGCAGCAGGTGATCATCCAGGCCGATGCGCCGTCGCGCATGCAGTTGAACGACGTGCTGGCCCTGCGCATCCGCAATAACGCGGGCGGCATGGTGGCCTTGGGCGAACTGGTGCGCCCCGTGTGGAGCGAGTCGCCGCTGCAACTGGTGCGCTACCAGGGTTATCCTGCGGCGCGCATTTCGGGCAGCGCGGCGCCGGGCGTATCGAGCGGCGACGCCATGCTGGAAATGGAGCGCCTCGTGAAACAGCTGCCGCCCGGCTTCGCGCTGGCGTGGACGGGGCAGTCGCTGCAAGAGAAGGAATCGGCGTCGCAAGCGCCCATGCTGATGGCGCTGTCGATGCTGGTGGTCTTCCTCGTGCTGGCGGCCCTGTATGAAAGCTGGAGCATTCCCGTCTCCGTGATGCTGGTCGTGCCTTTGGGCTTGCTGGGCGCCGTGCTGGCCGTGATGTTGCGCGGCATGCCGAACGATGTGTTCTTCAAGGTGGGCATGATCACGATCATCGGCCTGTCGGCGAAGAATGCGATCCTGATCGTCGAATATGCGCGCCAGTTGCAGGCGCAGGGCAAGGGACTGGTCGAGGCGACGGTGGAAGCGGCCCGCTTGCGTTTGCGTCCGATCTTGATGACGTCCTTGGCCTTCGCGCTGGGCGTCGTGCCGCTGATGCTGGCCACGGGCGCCAGCGCCGAAACGCAGCATGCGATCGGCACGGGCGTGTTCGGCGGCATGATTACCGCCACCGGGCTGGCCGTGTTTTTCGTGCCCGTGTTCTTTGTCGTGGTGCTGGGCGCCGTCGACAAGATGGGCAGCTATTTCAATAAACGCAGTAATCGCATCGCCGTCAAGGCGGTGGAAGGGGAGTTGTAATGCGTTGGTTTCATCTGTTACCGATCGCCGGGCTGTTGTCGGCGTGTTCATTGACGCCGCCGCTGGCCAAGCCGGCGGCGCCGATACCGGCCAGCTATGGCGAGGTCGCCGCGCCAGGCATGGCCGACACTGCGGCCGACCTGGGCTGGCGCCAGATGCTGCTCGATGCGCGCCTGCAGCGCCTGGTCGACATCGCACTGGAAAACAACCGCGACTTGCGCGTGGCATCCCTTAACGTGGAAGCCGTGCGGGCGCAGTACCAGATCCAGGATGCGGGCCGCTATCCGGCCATCGGCGCGAATGCGGGCGGCGTGCGCCAGCGCGGCGCCGACGCGGTGACCCAAAACCACGCAGTACAAAGCCAATTTTCTGCCGGCATCGCCATGAGCGCGTTCGAGATCGACCTGTTCGGCCGCCTGCGCTCCTTGTCGGACGCGGCGTTTGCGCGCTACCTGGCCACGCAGCAGGGCCAGCGCGCCGCGCACATGGCCCTGATCGGCGCCGTCGCCGATGCGTACCTGGAACAGCGGCTGGCCGAGGAGCAGCTGGCGCTGGCGCGGCAAACCCTGCTTGACTGGCGCCAGGCTTTGACCCTGACGCAGCGCCTGCACGGCGCGCAGCAGGGCAGCGGCCTGGACGTGGCGCAGGCGGAAGGACAGGCGGCCACGGCGGAAGCGGACGTGCAGGCCCGGGAGCGGGCCAGCGCCTTGGCTCGCAACAGTCTGGAACTGCTGCTGGGCGCGCCGCTGCCAACGGACTTGCCGGCGGGCCGGCCGCTCGATGGCCAGCCCGTGCTGACGCAGCTGCCGCCCGGCCTGCCGTCGGACTTGCTGGCGCGCCGTCCCGACATCCTGCAGGCGGAATACGCGCTGGTGGCGGCGAATGCGGAAATCGGCGCCGCCCGCGCCGCCTTCTTCCCCCGTCTGTCGCTGACGGCCTCGCTGGGCTTTGCCAGCCCTGAACTTGGCGACCTGTTCCGTGGCAGCGCGCGCAGCTGGTCGTTCGCGCCGCAAGTGACGCAGCCGCTGTTCCAGGGCGGCCAGCTGCGCGCGGAATTGCAACTGTCGCGCCTGCGCAAGGACGTGGCCGTGCTGCAATACGAGCAGGCCATCCAGGCGGCCTTCCGCGACGTGCGCGACGGGCTGGCCGGCAGCGCCACGTATGCGCAGCAGATCGATGCGCAGCAGCGCGTGGTGGTCGCGGCGCAGCAGCGCCAGCGGCTGTCGCAGCTGCGCTACGACGCGGGCCAGGACAGCCGCCTGGAATTGCTCGACGCGCAGCGCCAGTCGTATGCTGCCCAGCAAACCCTGCTCGACGTGCGGCGCGACCAGTTTAAGTCGTCCGTGGCCCTGTACAAGGCGTTGGGGGGAGGGCTGGCGGAGTAGCCCGCCTTGCGGGGTGGCGGCCAGCCGGGCGTGGGCTTGCCAGGCTACGCGCCGGGCCAGTCGATCAACAGCGGTTGCGGCATCCACGGGTGCCGGATGGCAGCCAGGTTCCACGGCAAGCGGCTCAGCAGTACATCGAAGGGATTGCGCGCGACAGCCAGCGTGCATTTCCCGTCGCCTTTTTGCAGTCGGCCTTCGCGCTGCAGAAAGACCTGGCGCAATCCCTCGGGCGAGGTTTGTCCCACCGCTGGCCAATGGCGCATCACGGCGGCCAGCACTTGTTCGCACAGGGCCCGTTCTTCTTCTCCGAGGGCGACGGGTGGAGCAGGGAAGTCCGGTTCCAGGCCGCACAGCAGCTTGTTCAGCAGCAATTGCTGCTCCGGTGCATCGCTCCTGCCATCGACCAGGTATTGCAGCAAGTGAACGGCGTGCGCGCCGTGTTCGCCGCGCAGCTGCGGCCTGCCATCGCCGCCAGTGGCGAGCAAGTCCAGCCGCTGGAACATTGCCGGCAGGAACGGGTGGAGCAGCACCAGGCCGGCGTTCCTGATGCCGGCGATGGCAGGCGAATTTGCAGCGTCGTTCATGCGTTTATCCCGTCTGTTACGCTGTAAACGCCCCAATAGGGCGGTTGCGCGCCAGGCTCCAGCCTGTCGTGTACTGGGTACCGGGCTGGCCATCCGCCTGCTGCACGCTGTGGCTCCAGAGTATTTCCGTAAAGCTCAGCTTGAACTGCTCGGTGGGCATGTCGTCGGGATGGGTTTGCAGCTGGATTTCGCTGATCAGGGCGTCGCGCAGGGCAATGGTGATGATGTTGGCCGTCTTGCTGCTCGAATAACGGGCGATGTACAGCCTGGTCGGCTGGGCCGCACCCCTGCCCAGTGGCTCGGCGCGCAGGCACAGTTCATACAGCTTGATGGACGTCTGGTCGACATATTTGACGCAGGTAAATTCCGTGATCACGGGCCGCCCTGACGTGCGCGCCGAATTGCTGACGTCCGTCGTCATTTGCTGTTTCATGCCCTGGTGCAGCGAGACCAGCTCGATGCACGGGCCCAAGTCCTGCAGGGCGCCGGCATCGCGCCAGATGGCGTCGATGCCGGCGCTGCCACCGTCCGGCATCTTGCCGAACACGAGTTCCGGGTTGCCGGGTTCCAGCAAGATCAAATCCATGGCGATGCTTCCTTCAAGTCAGTGTACACGGGCCTTCATGCGCTACAGGTGGATATTGCGCGGGTGTCGCCCTTGCCAACCCTCCTCGCCGTCGTCGTCGACAAGACAGACTTTTACCTGCGCCGTATTCGGTGACGTGAAGCGCACGATGACGGTGGCGCTCTGGCGGTCATGGGTGATGTACCACAGGGCGTCGCCTTGCGCCTGGCCGATGCTGTCCACGCGGCGCACCAGCAGGTCAGCCTGGCTGCGTTCCACCAGTGCCACGCTCAGCTGCGCTTCCTCCAACTTTGTTGTCTGATACACGATTGCCACGGTCCGCTCCATGTTGTTGATTTTCCTGCCCAAGACTATACACCGAAAAAGTTGCCTAAACACAACCATAAATCGAGCCGAAATAACTTTTTTTGTGCCACTGCATCCAAACGCCGGCCCGGCGCGTAGTACAGGGGTGCGCTCACCGCAACGGCGGCACGAGCGGCACTTCCACTCTTTCAGGGGCCACGATCATGCCGATACTACCGACCTTGCCATTTGCCAAGCTGCTGCTTGTTTCCGCCGTCGCCATGTCGCTCGCCGCTTGCGGCGGCGATGACCATGATGATGTCGTCGTCACGCCACCGCCGCCCGTGGTGGTGGCCGGCGATGTCTTCGTGCTCACCGCCAGCAACAAGTTGCTGTCGTTCGACCGCGCCACGCCAGCCACCATCCGCACCACGGCCACCGTGACGGGTTTGCAAACCGGCGAAAACCTGCTGGGCATCGATGTCCGTCCCGCCGATGGCCAGCTGTATGGCGTCGGCAGCACGGGGCGCATCTACAACCTGAATGGCGTGACGGGCGCTGCCACCGTGAAAGCCACCCTGGCGGCCGATGCCGGCGACACCACGGCGCCGTACACGGCACTGGCCGGCACGGAATTCGGCGTCGATTTCAACCCGGTGGCCGACCGCCTGCGCATCGTCAGCAACACGGGGCAAAGCCTGCGCATCAATGTCGATACGGGCGCGACCACGACGGATGGCAACATCAACGGCGGCGTGGCCAGCACCGCCATCACGGCCGCCGCCTATACCAACAGCTTCGCCGGCACGGCCAGCACCACTTTATTTGTCATTGACGCTGCCAACGCCACCCTGTACACGCAAAATCCGCCCAACAACGGCACCCTGGCCAGTGCCGTGCCGCTGGGCGTGGCGGCGACCGGCGTGGCCGGTTTCGACATCGATGCGCGCACGAATACGGGCTACGCCGTCATGACGGTGGCCGGCGTGCGCAACCTGTACACCCTGAACCTGGCCGCGACCACCGCCCCGGCGGCCCTGGTGGCGGCCATCGGCGTGACGGAAGAATTGCGCGGCATCGCCTTGAAAGCGCCGGCCGCGCCCATCGCCTATGGCTTGACGGACGACGCCCGCATCGTCACCTTCAAGACGGCCACGCCGAACACCCTGGACGCCAATGTGGCCGTCACGGGCCTGGCTGCGGGCGAACGCTTGCTGGGTTTTGACATCCGTCCCAAGGATGGCCTGCTGTACGGGATTTCCTCGGCGGGGCGCATCGTCACCATCGATCCGGCCACTGGCGCGGCCAGCGTCAAGGCGACGCTGGCCGCCGATGCGGCGGACGCCACCGCGCCCTACACGGCCATTGCCGGCACAGCCTTTGGCGTGGACTTCAATCCCGTCGCCGACCGCCTGCGCGTGATCGGCAACACGGGGCAAAGCTTGCGCATCAATGTCGATACGGGCGCCACCACCACCGATGGCGCCGTCAACCGGGCAGGGGCGACGCCGGCCGTGACGGCGGCGGCCTACAGCAACAGCTTTGCCGGCACGACGGCCACCATGCTGTTCGATATCGACACGGCCAGCGCCAGCCTCGCCCTGCAAAATCCGCCAAATGACGGTACCCTCGTCAACGTGGGGCTGCTGGGCGTGGCGGCGGCGGGCGACGTGGGCTTCGATATCGCGGGCGGCGCGAATGGCCTGGCCTTGGCGGCCTTGCGCACGTCGGCCACGGGCCCCAGTTCCCTGTACCGCATCGACCTGGCAACGGGCGCGGCGGTGTTGAGTGGCGGCGCGGCCACGCCGGCGGCGTCCGCCATCGGCAACGGCACGGTGGGGCTGGTGGATATCGCCATCGCGCTCAAGTAAGAAAATGCGCCGCAGCTTTGCTTTGATTCAATAATTCCAGTATTATGGAAATATTGTTGATATACGCAGGCTGCGGCGCATGGTGCCCGCGACGCCGCATCGAACGGGACCTCACCGCATGCTCACCGCTTTCCTGATCTTTCTTGCTACATTAACCCTCGTCATCTGGCAGCCGCGCGGCCTGGGCATCGGCTGGAGCGCCGTCATCGGCGCCTGTGTCGCCTTGCTGGCCGGCGTGATCCACTGGGGCGACATCCCCGTCGTCTGGCATATCGTGTGGAACGCCACCGGCACCTTCATCGCCGTGATCATCATCAGCCTGCTGCTGGACGCGGCCGGCTTCTTCGAATGGGCCGCGCTGCACGTGGCGCGCTGGGGCGGGGGCAGCGGACGAAAACTGTTCGTGCTGCTGGTCTTGCTGGGCGCGCTCGTTTCCGCCGTGTTCGCCAATGACGGCGCCGCGCTGATCCTGACGCCCATCGTCATCGCCATGCTGCGGGCGCTGAAGTTTTCCGCCAAGGCCACGCTGGCCTACGTGATGGCGGCCGGCTTCATCGCCGACACGGCCAGCCTGCCGCTGGTGGTGTCGAACCTGGTGAATATCGTCTCGGCCGATTTCTTCAAGATCGGCTTTGCCGAATATGCGTCCGTGATGGTGCCCGTCAACGTCGTCGCCGTGGGCGCCACCCTGGGGGCCTTGCTGCTCTTTTTTCACCGGGATATTCCCCGCGACTATGCAGTGGCGCAGCTGAAGCGCCCGGACGCCGCCATCCGCGACCTGGGCACCTTCCGCGCTGGCTGGCTGGTGCTGGCGCTGCTGCTGGTGGGATTCTTCTCGCAAGAACACCTGGGCGTGCCCATCAGCCTGATCGCCGCCGTGGGCGCCGCGCTGTTGCTGGGCGTGGCCGGCAAGGGCCACGTGATTTCCACGCGCCACGTGCTGCGCCATGCGCCGTGGCACATCGTCGTCTTTTCGCTGGGCATGTACCTGGTCGTGTACGGCTTGCGCAATGCGGGTTTGACGGCTTACCTGACGGACATGCTGAACCACTTTGCGCAGTACGGCGTGTGGGGCGCGGCCATGGGCACGGGCGTGCTGACGGCCTTGCTGTCGTCCGTGATGAACAACCTGCCGACGGTGCTCGTCGGTGCGCTGGCCATCGACCCGACGACGGCGCAGGGGGCCGTGCGCGAGGCGATGATCTACGCGAACGTCATCGGCAGCGACCTGGGCCCGAAGATCACGCCCATCGGCAGCCTGGCCACCTTGCTGTGGTTGCATGTGCTCGACAGCAAGAACATCCACATTTCCTGGGGATACTATTTCCGCGTCGGCATCGTGCTGACCGTGCCCGTGCTGCTGGTGACCCTGGCCGCGCTGGCGTTGCGCCTGGGGTGATGTCAGAGGGGAAGATAGTTCACTAGACGACCGGTCAGATTTTTTGCTATACTGGCTGCATGAGCAAAAAATCCTCCGCCGACATGCGCCAGCACCTGATCGACATCGCCAAGGCTTTGATGGCCGAGAAGGGCTATACGGCCGTGGGCCTGGCCGAACTGGTGGCGGCGGCCGGCGTGCCGAAAGGTTCCTTCTATTATTACTTCAAGTCGAAGGAAGAGTTTGGCCAAGCCTTGCTCGATGACTATTTCACCACCTATCTACAGACGGTCGACGCCTTGCTGGCGGGGCCTGGCAATGCCCGCGAGCGTTTGCTGGCCTATTTTGACTACTGGCGCGCGACGCAGGCCAGCAGCGCGCCGGAAGGAAAGTGCCTGGTGGTCAAGCTGGGCGCTGAAGTGTGCGACTTGTCCGTGGACATGGGCGCCGTGCTGCAGCACGGTACGGGCGCCATCCTGGACCGCCTGACGCAGTGCGTGGAAGCGGGCCATCTCGACGGTTCCGTGGCGGCGGCGACGACGCCGGCGCCGGCGCGCGTGCTGGCCGAATCCCTTTACCAGTTGTGGCTGGGCGCGTCCCTGATGGTCAAGGTGGCCAGGAGCGGCGGACCGTTCGACGCTGCCATGGCGACCACGCAACAGCTGCTGTCGTAGCCGTTTTTTTGATCATTAACTAGACGACCGGTCAGTTATGTCCGGTTTTTTCTGACTTAACATGAAAGCAATACGATGACCGAACAGCATGAAAGCGATTTATTTTCCCCGGTCGATCTGGGCGCGCTGGCATTGGCCAACCGCATCGTCATGGCGCCGCTCACGCGCAGCCGCATGGGCGACGATGGCGTGCCGAACGCCTTGCACGCCGAGTATTACGCCCAGCGCGCCAGCGCCGGCCTGATCATCAGCGAAGCGACGAATATTTCGGCCCAGGGCCGCGGCTATGCCCTGACCCCGGGGATATGGACGGATGAGCAGGTGGCCGGCTGGAAGCTGGTCACCGATGCCGTGCATGCGGCCGGCGGCAAGATCGTTTGCCAGCTGTGGCATGTGGGACGGTTTTCGCATGCCAGCCTGCAGCCCGATGGCGCCGCGCCCGTCGCGCCATCCGCCATCCGCGCCGAGGGCAGCACCTACACCGCCAGCGGCATGCAGCCCGTGTCCATGCCGCGCGCGCTGGCAACGGGGGAAATCGCCGGCGTCGTCGCGCAGTATGCGCATGCGGCCGCATGCGCGCTGCGCGCCGGTTTCGATGGCGTCGAAGTGCATTCGGCCAACAGCTACCTGCTCGACCAGTTCTTGCGCGACTCGACCAACCGGCGCACGGACGCTTATGGCGGCAGCATCGAAAACCGCGCGCGGCTGACGCTCGAAGTGACGCACGCCGTAGTGAAAGTGTGGGGCGCGGCGCGGGTCGGCATCCGCCTGTCTCCCGTCACGCCAGACGCGGGCAACACGCCGATCGACAGCGACGTGATGGCCACCTATGGCTACCTGATCGAACAGTTGAACCGGCATGGACTGGCGTATCTGCACTTCGTCGAGGGCGCCACGGCCACCTCGCGCGATGTGCCCGATGGCGTCGACCTCGATGCGCTGCGGGCGCTGTTCAACGGCCCGTACATCGGCAACAACCACTATGACTTGCCGCTGGCGCAGGCGCGCCGCGCGCAAGGCAAGGTCGATGCGGTGGCGTTTGGCCGTCCCTTCATCGCCAACCCGGATCTGGTGGCGCGACTGCGCCATGGCGTGGCGCTGGCCGTGGCGCCGCGCGAGGCGTATTACGGCGGTGGCGCCAACGGCTACACCGACTGGCCCGTCAGCCAGTTCTGATTTCTCTTCACCCACCCAAGGAGCGCAACATGAACAACACCACGTATGTGCAGGATTACCAGGCGATTGTCGCCGTGCTGAATCAATACAATGCGGGCGGCGCGCAGGCCGACAGCAGCATCATGCGTCCGGCTTTCAGCAGCCAGGCCACCATTTTCGGCGTCGATGGCGGCGATAAACTGACGGGCGGGCCCATTGAAGGCCTGTTCGAGATCATCGACAGCGCCTTCCGGCCATCGCCGCAGGCGAAGGCGGCCATCGTGCGCGTCGACATCGTGGGCACGGCGGCCAGCGCGCGCGTCGATACGGACGATATCTCGGGTTTCCGCTTTACCGACTTTTTCAATTTGCTCAAGGTGCAGGGCGAGTGGACCATCGTCAGCAAGATCTATCACACGCACGCGGGCGCCTGATGCACTGGCTGGGCGCCCGATGCTGTATCGTGTGGCGTCCAGCATGCGGGGAGAAGCAATGAAACTGATACTGATAGGCTCCACGGGCCTGGTGGGCCGCGAAGTGCTGCGCCTGGCGCTGAGTGACTCGCGCGTCACGGCCATCGTCGCGCCCGTGCGCAAAGCCTTGCCGGCGCATCCCAAGCTGGACGCGCCCCTTGTCGATTTCGACCGCTTGCCGGCGGATGCGCCCTGGTGGCAGGCCGATGCCGTCATCTGCACACTTGGCACGACCATGAAGGTGGCGGGCACGCGGCAGGCCTTCCGGCGGGTCGACCATGGCTATCCGCTGGCCGCGGCGCGGCTGGCGCTGGCGGCCGGCACGCCCACGTATGCGCTCAATTCCGCCGCCGGCGCCGACGCGGCCTCGCGTTTCTTCTATAACCGCGTCAAGGGCGAGCTGGAACGCGACCTGGAAGCGCTGGGTTTCAGATCGCTCACGCACGTGCGGCCGGGCCTGATCGGCGGCGAACGCGAGGAGGCGCGGGCGGGCGAGGGCGCCGCCTTGCGCATCCTGCGCGTGCTGGCTCCCGTGCTGCCGCGCCGCTGGCGCATCAATCCCGCGCCGCGTATCGCCAGCGCCTTGCTGGAAGCGGCGATTGCCGCCGCGCCGGGCGTGCACATGGTGACGTCCGAGCACCTTTTGTGAACGCGCCCCCGTATAATTCTCGTTCATCTACTTGCGAGTACAGACAATGCAGACAGTACGTGTTTACCAGGCCAGCGACCGCGACGCCTGCCTGGCCCTCTTCGACGGCAATACGCCGCGCTTTTTCGACCCTTCGGAGCGCGTCCGCTTTGCCGCCTGGATCGATGCAGCGGCGCAGCCCTATCTTGTCATCGAGCGCCTCATCGATGGTGATGCGCGCATCGTCGCCTGCGGCGGCCACGCCATCGAGGCGGATGGCATGACCGCCAGCCTGTCCTGGGGCATGGTGGCGCAGGATCTGCACGGCCAGGGGCTGGGCCAGGCACTGACGCAGGCGCGCCTCGATGCGATCAGCGCCATGCCGCAGCTGACCAGTGTGACCATGAATACCAGCCAGTACACGCAGGGTTTTTATGCGCGCTTCGGCTTCGTGGCCGTGAAGGTGACGCCGGATGGCATCGGACCCGGCCTCGATCAATGGGATATGGTTTTGCCGCTGCCGCGCGCCGGGGGCGTTGATGGAAGCCGCTGACCACCATATCGCCCCGGTGCCGCTGGAAAAAGCCTACCGCCTGCTCAATCACGGCCCGTCCATCCTCGTTTCGGCCCGCCATGGCGGCATCGATAACGTGATGGCCGCCGCCTGGGCTTGCGCCCTCGATTTCGCGCCGCCGAAACTGACCGTGGTGCTGGACAAGGCAACGCGCACGCGCGCGCTGGTCGAAGGCAGCGGCACGTTTGTCATCCAGGTGCCGACGGCGGCGCAGTTGCAACTGACCCACGCCGTCGGCACGCACAGCCTCGATGCGCAGCCCGATAAGCTGGCGCGCGCTGGCGTGCAGCTGTTTCACATGGACGGCGTTGATGTGCCGTTAGTGGCCGGCTGCTCCGCCTGGCTGGCCTGTCGTTTGATCCCCGAACCGCACAACCAGACGGCGTATGACCTGTTCATCGGCGAAGTGGTGGGCGCCTGGGCCGACACGCGCGTGTTCCGCGACGGGCACTGGCATTTCGAACAGGCCGATCCATCCTGGCGCAGCCTGCACTACATCGCCGGCGGGCGCTTCTATGCGATCGGCGAGGCGCTCGATGCTGCCCCGCGCTGACCCGCTGGCGGGCCAGGCCGCCACCACGCCGCTCGTCATCGTCGCCAGCAGCGGCACCGGTGGCGACATGCAGCCGTTTATCGCGCTGGCGCAGGGCTTGCAGCAACGGGGCCGGCGCGTGCTGCTGCTGGTGCCGGGCTGGCAGGAAGCGGCCGCGCAAGCCTCGCGGCTGCCATATCGCACCTTCGGCAGCGCGGAAGAGGGCCAGGCCATGCTGGACGACCCCGGCCTGTGGGATGAGCGCAAGGGCTGGGGCGTGGTGTGGAATGGCCTCGTGCCGCACCTGGGCGCCGTGCGCGACGTCGTGCAAGGCTTGCCGGCCGATGAGGCTTGCGTGGTGCTGTGCCATCCCATCCTCGTGCCGATGGCGGCCCTGGCGCGCTCCGCGCGGCCGGACCTGCGCATCGTCGCGGCGTATCTGGCGCCATCGAACCTGTGCAGCAGCCATGATTTCCTGGCGGCCGGCTCCTTGCGCATTCCCGCCTGGGTGCCGCTGGCCTGGCGCCAGGCCCTGTGGCGGATGATCCACCGCGGCATGATCGATCCGGTGATGCTGCCTGGCCTGAACGGCGCGCGCGCGCAGCACGGCTTGCCGCCGGAAGCGCATTTTTTTGCACATATGCTGGCCGCGCCGGACGCCTCGCTCGGCTTGTTTCCCGCGTGGTTCGCCGCCCCGCAGGCGGACTGGCCGCCGCATTTCGCGCAAGCCGATTTCGCCGGCGCCGCCACGCATGGCGCTGCGGCGCTGCCACCGGAGCTGGAACGTTTTCTGGGCGAGGGCGAGCCACCCATCGTGTTTACGCCCGGTACCGGGCACCAGCACGCGCAGCGCTATTTCAGCATCGCCCTCGCAGTCTTGCAGCGGCTGGGGCGGCGCGGCCTGTTCCTCACGCCCCATGCGGCGCAACTGCCGCAGCACTTGCCGGCCAGCGTCATGTGGCAAGCGCACGCACCGTTTGCGGCGCTGTTGCCGCGCACGGCGGCCGTGGTGCACCATGGCGGCATCGGCACCAGCGCGGACGCCTTCCGCGCGGGCATCCCGCAATTGATCGTGCCGTTCGCGTACGACCAGTTCGACAATGGCTGGCGCGCCAAACGGCTCGGTGTGGGGGATGTCTTGCTGGCCAGGCGCCTGTCGGCGGGGCGCATGCAGCGGCAGCTGGCGCGCCAGATGGGGCAGGGGCTCGAATCAGCGCGCCTGCTGGATCACGTCGAAGCGGCCCTGGCAGCTTAGTCCGCCCAGGGGAGCTAGGTATCGTCGAGGGCGATGACCCGGTCGTTTGCGCCGGGCACGCAGCCGTCGGCGATCGGTTCCCAGCCCCGATGCACCACCACCCGCTTGCCATCGTGGCAGATTTCCACGCGCTCGCTGGCCGGCAGGCGCTGGCGCGCGAACGCTTCCAGGCTGGCCGGCAGGCTCGTTTCCAGCTGCATCGTGCCGATGGCTTCCGGCGGGTGGTCATCCATGTGCACGAGCGGCACGAAGATCGAACCGAGCATCAGCCAGCGCGCACCCACGTCGACGGGGGCGGGCGCATAGGGCGCGGCGCGCAGCCAGTCCTGGGCGCGCGCGCGCAAGTCGCTGCCAGCGGCCAGCTCGCCCCAGGCCGAGGCCAGCAATTCCACCACCCACTGATTGCAATTCTGGTATTTCAGGCTGAAGGCATACGCGTTGGCGCTGTAGCGGCCTGCCAGCAACTGCTGCACGCGCACGGGGTCGAGCAGGGCGCTGCGCAGGGGCGGCACGGTTTCGGCCGGCAGTTTCACGAGCGAGATGTAGCCCAGCGCCGGGTTTTCCGTGCCCATGGCGAAACCGGCCGTGCCCTGGTCGAAGATGCGCGGGCGGCCCTCGTCGCAGGCGTAGTACAGCTGGCGCGCGGACCAGCCGCTGTCGTTGTCGTGGCGCCAGGCCAGTGCCGCATGCGAATAGCGGATGCCGAAGCGGGCCAGGTCCAGGCCGGAGCGGCTGATCAGGGCCACGCTGCCTTCGCTGGCGGCCAGTTCCTCGCGCACGACGGCGGCAAAGCGCAACAGGCGATCCTGTTCCGTGGCCGTGAGCTCCTGCGCGCGGTCGCAAAAACGCGCGGAGGCGAGCGAGGTGCCCGCATGAGCCGTGCTGGCGATGCCGAAGATGGCGCAAACGCCCAGCAGCAGTGCCGGGCGGCGCGGGAGAAAACGAATCAAAGGCTGACGGGACGCGTGGCCATTTCGCCGTACCAGTCGTCGGCCAGCACGAGGAAGAAGGCGGCGCGCGTGTCGTTGCGCGAGAATTCGATGCCGTAGGCGCGGTTTTGCGCATGCACCACGTCGCCCTGCGCCAGCTGCTGCTTGTCGAGCGCCGCTTGCGGCAAGTCCAGCACCAGCGGCGTTGCCGTGGCGTCGGCCTGCATGGTCAGGCGCGTCATGCCGTCGCGGCCCGGCACGGCGGCCACGTCGATGATGCGGTAGGGGCCATTGGCCACCTTGTTGTCGCGCGAGGAGCTGTTGCTCGAACCGTTGAGCGAGTCGGAAATGCTGCCGCTCGACTGGGAGCCGGCGCTGGAGGCCGAGGAAACGAAGCTGTCGGCGTTGGCGTTGCACGCCATGGTCAGAGCTGCGGCCAGGCCGAGCATGCGTAAGGTGGAGGTAGTCAAGGCAGTTTTCCAGTGGACATCAATGAAAGCGGACCGGGTCCATCCCGGCCCGCGCCATCATAGCAGATCGGCCATTAGCTGAGCAGTACCTCGATCAGGCCCTTTGCTTCGGCCGACGGCTGCGTGCGCAGCGCCTGCAGCACGGGATCGTGTTCCAAGTAGGCTTGCAGCTGCGCGCTGACGGTGATGCCGGCCTGCGGCAGCGGCGAAGGGACGGGGGCCAGCGCCTTGGCCAGCAGCAGGGTATCGCGCAAGCCCTCGGGCGGCAGCATGATGGTCGAGCCGGGCAAGGCATTGACGGCATCGGCCACCGGCTGCGGCACGCCCAGCTGACGCATCAGCGAGCGGCCTATCACTTCCAGGGCGGACGCCATCTGCGTTTCCAGGTGGGCGTACAGGCCCGGGGTCTTGTCGGCCTGGGCCAGCAAATAAAAGCCGGCCACTTCATGCACGATGCCGGCAAACAGCGCCGTATCGGCATCCGTATGCGTGACGGCGCTGGCCAGTCCATGCGCCAGCGCCGCCACGTGCACGGTGTGCGCCCACAACTGGGTGGCGCGGGCGCGCAGGGCTTCGTCGCGGATGCCCGCGTTCAGCTGGCGGATGACGGCCGCCGTCGCCAGCGAATACAGGTTGCGGTGTCCCAGCCGCTCGACGGCGGCGCGCACGCTGGTGATGGCGGGCGTATGGCCGGGCGAGAACAGGGCCGAATTGGCCAGCGCCACGGCGCGCGCCGACAAGGTCGGCTCGCACAGCAGCAGCCGGCTGATGTCGGCCGAGTGGCAATCCGGGTTGGCCAGTTCCTTTTGCAGGAGCAGTGCCGTATTGATGCTGGTGGGAAAGGCCAGGGTTTCCGTTTCGGCGCTGGCCAAAAGTTGCGCCAGGCTGCTGAGCGTGTTGACGTGCATGGGTAGGGGAGCGAGAAGTAGCAATGTCTGCATATTATCAGGCAATGCGGCCTGCATGGCGTCCGCCTGCCTTTCTTGCGAAACAAGTCGCGCATCGGCCCCGCATCGGTCCATTCATCAGCCCAGCTTATAGGTCCTAGTGGCTTTGTGCCGCTAATCAGCGCGGGCCAGCGCTGTTAAGCTTGGATTGCCAGGACAGGCGAAGCCGGCTGCCCGGCGGCACGCCCATTCTGGGAGCCGATCTTACCGGCAAGAAAGGAAAACACCCATGCATCGATACGCCGCGGCACTCTTGCCGCTTTGCCTGCCCGCCGGGGCCGTCTCTGCCTCCGCGTCTGCCGAGGCCGCTGCCACGCACGCCGCCGTCACCGTCACGCGCGCCGCCGCCATGCCCACCATCACGGGCGACGCCGCCTATTTCACGGGCACGGTCGAAGTCGACGCCATGTTCCAGCGGCCGTCTCCGGCCCGCGTGGGCGGCGGCATCGTCACCTTTGCGCCCGGCGCCCGCACGGCTTGGCATACGCATCCGCTAGGCCAGACCCTCGTCGTCACGCAAGGCAGTGGCTGGGTGCAGCACTGGCAGGGCCCGCTGCAGGCGCTGGCGGTCGGCGACGTGGCGTGGATACCGCCCGGCGTCAAGCACTGGCATGGCGCCACGGCCACGTCCGCCATGCAGCATGTTGCGATTGCGGAGGCGCAAGATGGCACGGCGGTGACTTGGCTGGAGCAGGTGGCGGATGACAGCTACCCCAGATAGTCAGGGCTGCCCGCCGTGCGCCAGGATATCCAGGAAAGCCGCCACCAGGCGGCTTTTTTCATCGGCCCGCGTAACGGCCACCACCGTGGTGCTGGTGGCGATATCGTCCACGGGCAGGAAGACCACATCGGTGCGGTTGTTTTCCGCGATCGAGCGGGCCACCAGAGTGGCGCCCAGGCCGGCGGCCACCAGCGACAGGGCGGTGTAGATTTCCACGGCTGAATACGCCACGGCCGGCTCGGCGCCCGCCGCCTTCAGCGCGGCGACAATCTGCTGGCCAAACGGGCTGATCGGATCTTTCGGATACAGGATGAAGGGAATGTCCGCCAGTTCGGCTGCGCGCAGCGATGTCCGTCCCGCCAGTCGATGGTGCAGGGGCAGGGCGGCCACCAGCGGGTCGTCCAGTGTGACCGCGTGACACAGGTCGGGCGGCGCTTCGCAGGGACCGATGAAGCGCGACAGGCCAATATCGATGCGCCCCTGGCGCAGCTGCGCCGGCTGGTATTCGGACAGCGCCTCGACCAGGTCCAGCTGCACTTGGGGATAGGCGGCGCGAAATTGCCGGATGGCCCGCGGCAGCACGGAAAATGTGGCCGAGCGAGTAAATGCGATGCCCAGCCAGCCGTGGCTGCCCGTCGCCAGCCCCTTGGCCTCGTCGTCCAGGCGCGCCGTCTGCTGCAGCAGCTCCTTGGCGCGCGGATAGAAAAACCGGCCCAGCGGCGTCGGCTCCATGGGCCGGCGCGAACGGTCGAACAGCTCGCCGCCCAGGTGGGTTTCCAGCTGCCCCAGCTGCATGCTGATGGCCGTCGGCGCCACGTGCAGGCGCTCGGCCGCGTGCGCGGCGCTGCCCGCTTCCACCACCTCGCAAAAATACCGCAACTGTCTTAAGTTCATTTTTATTGATTTAAGAGTCAATAATCGATGTTTGATATTGAAAACACTTTATATGAAACTGGGTTCCACGACAACAAGATCTGGAGACGTTTCATGGAAGACAGTGTATTCACGCAGGCGCGGGGCTTGAGCAGCGCGGAAGTGTCGGACGCGCTCGACTATTTCGGCTTGCCCGGCAGCGTGCCCGGCATCGTTCCCGTAGCCGGACCGCAGCGCCTGTTCGGCCCCGCCTTCACCGTGCGTTTCGCCCCCATCGACAGCCAGTGCCCCGGCACGGTGGGCGATTACCTCGACGATATTCCTGCTGGCGCCATTGCCGTGCTCGACAACACCGGCCGCGGCGATTGCACTGTGTGGGGCGGCATCATGAGCCAGCTGGCGGCGCACCGCAGCGTGGCGGGCACGGTCATCGATGGCGTGTGCCGCGACACGGCGGAAGCGGACGCCGCCGGCTACCCGCTGTTTGCGCTGGGACATTTCATGCGCACCGGCAAGGACCGGGTACAGGTGGACGCCGTCGGCGCCCCCGTCAGCCTGGCCGGCGTGCGCGTGGCGCCAGGTGACATCGTCGTGGCCGACCAGGATGGCGTCGTCATCGTGCCGGCGGGCAGGGCACATGCGGTGTTCCAGCGCGCCCTGGCCATGCAGGCGGTCGAACACGCCATCGTCGCCGCCGCGCTGGACGGCATGTCCCTGCGCGACGCGCGGCGCCAGTTCGGCTATCACACCTTGCAGCGCAAACCCGTGCCCGCCGCCTGAAGCAAGTCATCTTCCCCACTTACCTGAAAGCACACCATGGATCAGACTGTTTCCATTGCCACCCTGCACGCCCTGCGCCAGCTGGGCGCGGCCACCATCTATGAAGCGCAGGGCGCGAAAGGCGCGCTCGACAGCGGCATCAAGCCGATTGCGCCCGGCATGCGCCTGGCCGGCCCCGCCCTGACCGTCGATACGCGGCCGGCCGATAACCTGATGCTGCACTACGCCATGCTCAAGGCCCGGCCCGGCGACGTGCTGGTGGTCGACGCCAAGGGTTTCATGGAAGCGGGCGTGTGGGGCGACGTGTTTACCGAGCAAGCGCAGCGGATCGGCCTGGCCGGCCTGGTGATCCACGGCGCCGTGCGCGACGCGGCCGCCATGACGCAGGCCGGCTTTCCCGTCTTTAGCAGGGGCCTGTCGATCAAGGGCACGGGCAAGCACCAGCCGGGGCGCCTCAACGTGACCGTCACCATCGGCGACGTTGGCATCGATCCCGGCGACATCATCGTCGGCGACCAGGATGGCGTGGTGGTGGTGCGGCGCCACGAGGTGGACGACGTGCTGCTGAAAAGCCGCCAGCGCGAAGAGAAGGAAGCGCAATTCCGCCAGCAGATCCGAGACGGCGCCACGACCGTCGAACTGCTGGGCCTGGACGAGACGCTGCGCCGGCTGCAGCTGGGCTGATACGCGAACACCACTATAAAAACCAGGAGACACCCCATGCATACCACCATCACCGCCTCGGCTGCGGCGCCCGTCGCATCGCGTCCCACGCGCTACCGCTGGGTCGTTGCGGCCCTGTTTTTCATCGTTTACACGATTGCCGCCGCCGACCGCGCCAACCTGGGCGTGGTCTTGCCGTTCTTGCGCAAGGAATTTGAAATGAGTAATACCGACGCGGGCGGCCTCGTCAGCCTGTTCCTCGTCGCCTATGCGCTGGCGCAACTGCCTTCCGCCTGGCTGCTGTCGAAGTTTGGCGTGCGCAAGGTGTTTACGATTTCCATGATCCTCACGTCGATTGCCACGGGACTGACGGGGCTCGTGGGCTCCTTGCTGTCATTAAAACTGTGCCGCATCGGCCTGGGCCTGGCCGAAGGACCATTGCCGATCGGCGTGACGACCACTATCAATCACTGGTTTCCTTCTCGCGAGAAGGGCACGGCGTCGGGTCTGTTCTTGTCCGCCGTCAAGTTCGGCCCCGTCATCACGCCGATCCTCGGTGCTGCCATCATCGCCGCCTGGGGCTGGCGCGAAGTGTTCATCTGGTTTTCCGTGCCCGGCGTAATCCTGGCCATCTTCTGGTATTTCCTGGTGACCAACAAGCCGTTGGAGAGCCGCTTCGTCAATGCCGAAGAACTGGCCGTCATCGAAGAAAAGGCGCTTGATGGCAGCAGCACCGGCGCGGCGGCCACGTCGCGGTCCATGCCCTGGCTCGACAGGCTGATCCGCGTGCGCGCGGTGCCCATTGTCAGCACCAGCCGTGGCGTGTTTGCTTCGTGGAATATCCTCGGTTGCGCGCTCGGCTATTGCTGCCAGCTGGGCATTTCCAGCGTGCTGCTGGCTTGGATCCCCACGTATTTGCTGACGGTAAAGCAGTTTTCCATCATGAACATGGGCATGGTGGCGGCCGCACCGTGGGTAGGCGCCGTCTTCGGCAACATCCTCGGCGGCTTGCTGGCCGACCGCGTGCTCGACAAGCGCAGGAAACCCGGCATGCTCATTTCCGCCCTGTCGACGGCCGTCATGATGTATTTGCTCATCCATGCGCCAGCCGACCCGCTGCAATACGGCGCGCTGCTGTTCCTCACGGGCGTGCTGCTGAGCATAGGTTTTTCCGCCTACATGGTGTATCCGATGCAATTCGTATCGAAGGAAAAATTCCCCGTTGCCAATGCGGTCGTGAACATGGGCGGCCAGCTGGGCGGCGCCGCTACGCCGTGGATCGTCGGCATGCTGCTCGACCACTACGGCTGGGATTATGTCTTCGGCTTCATGGCGGCCATTTCTTGCCTGACCTTCCTGGTGGTGCTGACGATTGTCGAACCGTTGAAGCTGCGGCCGTCAGGGCAGCAGTAAGGAATGCTGGCTGGCCGTATGGAAATCGCGCCACACGCGGTTGATGGCGCTGTCTTCGCGGGCCGCGTACAGGCCGCAGTACGGGTACAGGCCATCGACGGCGGCGCGGCACACGGCCACCAGGTCCAGCGAACTGGCCTGCACGGCCTGCATGGCGTCCGCGTCGAGGGCCGCGCCGCCCGCCACCTGCGCCCAGCTGCTGTCCAGCACGGCGTAAAAACGGGCGCGGGCGGCCGCGAACGCGTCTTGCTTGTCTTGCAGCATGGCCGCCACTTCCGGCACGTCCAGCAGCGGCAAGCCGGCGCGCGCATGGCGACGGTGGCGCATGCATTCCTCTGCCAGCTGCATGAAATGCGCGGCCATGCCGGCCACGTTGGCGGCCAGGGTCACGTAGGCCAGCGAGTAAAACGGGTAGCGGTACAGGGGGCCGTCGGCCGTCGCGGTGTCGGGACTGATCGCAAAGCCATGTTCCTTGCTGAGCCACTGGCCGTCGATGCGGTAGCTGTGCGAGGCGCTGGCGCGCATGCCGATGCTGTTCCACGAGGGCACCAGTTGCACCAGCGCGGCGGGCACGAGGAAGGCGCGGATGCGCGGCTTGCCATCCGCATCGAGCAGGGGCTGGCCATCGCGCTGCAGCCGGGCGTTCAGGGTGAAGTGGGTGGCCATCGGCGCGCCGCTGGCGTAGTCCCAGCTGCCCGAGATGCGGTAGCCGTCGCCTTCCTCTTCCGCATCACCGGTGGCCGCGCCGCTGCCGCCCAGGCATACGCGGGGCGTGCCGATGATTGCGCGCGCCATGTCGGGCGCCAGAAAGCCGGCGAACCAGCCGGCGCCCGCGCACAGGGTCAGCACCCAGCCCATGCTGCCATCGACGGCCGCCACGGCTTCTTCCAGGCGCACCACTTGCGGCAAGGGCAGCTCGGCGCCGCCCGCGCTGCGCGGCGCCAGCATCGTCAGCCAGCCGCGCCGGTGCAGCAAGGCTTGCTGCACCGGATGCAGGAAGCGGGCGGCGTCGGCCGTCGGCGCATGGCGCGCGATGCGGCGCGCATCGCGCCCGGAAAGGGTGGTAAGGGTAGCGAGGACAGCGTGCGGCATGGGCGGAATCCGGCAATGGCAGAGGCGGGCATTTTCGCACAGCGGGCACGCTTGCGGGGGAAGGACGAGTTCGGCTAGGTGCTGCGCCGCCGGTACTCGTCCGGCGTCTCTCCCGTCACCTTGCGGAACATGGTGATGAAGGCCGAGGAGCTGGCATACGCCAGGTCGAACGCGATGCTTTCGACTGTCCGGCCCGCTTCCAGCATGGCCATGGCCTTGATGACGCGCAGCCGCGCGCGCCATTGGGCAAAGCTCATGCCCAGGTCGCGCTGGCAGCGGCGCATCAGGGTGCGCTCGGTGGTGTTGATGGCCTGTGCCAGAGCGGCCAGCGGGCGGTGGTCGCCGGGGTTGCTGTCAAGCATGACCAGTACCTTGCCCAGCATGGGGTCATCCGAGCTGGGCAAGTAACTGCCCACGGGCGTGGCGCGCGCCAGCTGGTCCAGCAAGACCTGCAAGAGGCGCTCTTCATGGATAGTCTGCGGCAAGCCGGGCGGGTGGGCGCGCAAGTGCTCGTGCATGGCGCGCACGAAGGGCGTGACGGCCAGCGCGCAGGGCGCGGGAGGCAGCGCCCGGCACAGTTCTTCGCTTACATACAGCGAACTGTGGAAGGCGGGATGGCGGTTTTGTCCCGTATGCGCCACGCGCGGCGGCAGCCAGATGCCGTACTGGGGCGGCACCAAATAGTGTTTTCCTGCCACCAGCACCTCCACCACGCCACCAAGCGCATAGACGAATTCGCCCCAGGAATGGCTGTGGCTGGGATACATGGCCGCAGCGGGCATGGCTGCGCTGCGAAAGCAGATAGGAGCGGGCAGGGCGCCACTGTAGGGCGCGGTCAGCAAGTGTTTGGTAGCGGACATGAAAATGTTTGCGGGTGGCTGTATTGCGCGAGGTGCTGTCGGTTTCTCACTATATCAAGAAAAGCTGCACCCGCCATACTACCTGCTGCCGACTATCTGACGGAATACTGTGGAAACGCGCAAGGCAATGGATGGGCAGGCAGTGGTCGTCATGACCCTGCTGTGTCTCGTATGGAGTTTGCAGCAGGTGGGTATCAAGGCGGTCGCGCATGACATGGCGCCCGTACTGCAGATCGCGCTGCGTTCGGGCCTGGCGGCCATGCTGGTGGGCCTGCTGATGCTGGCGCGCCGCGAAAACCTGGCGCAAGCGCGCGCCGCCTGGCGCCCGGGCTTGCTGGCCGGCAGCCTGTTCGCGCTCGAATACGTGCTGCTGGGAGCTGGATTGCAATATACGAGCGCCGCGCATGCCGTGGTGTTTCTCTACACGGGTCCGCTGTTTGTGGCGCTGGGCCTGCATTTCAGGCTGGCGTCGGAGCGCCTTACCCCGCTGCAATGGGCTGGCGTAGCGCTGGCGTTTGCCGGTATCGTCGTCGCCTTTTTGCCCGGCACCGCGCCAGCGGGCGCGCCGGTCAACCCGCGCGGCTTGCTGGGCGACCTGCTGTGCCTGGCCGCTGGCGGGGCCTGGGGCGCGACGACCCTGGTGGTGCGCTGTTCACGCCTGGCGCACGTGCCTGCCACGCAGGTGGTGCTGTACCAGTTGACGGCGGGCTGCGTGCTGCTGCTGGGCGCGGCAGCGTTGCTCGGCCAGCTGGACTTCGCGGCCACGCCCCTGGTGATCGGCAACCTGGTGTTCCAGTCCGTGATCGTCTCGTTTGCCAGCCTGCTGGCGTGGTTTCATTTGCTGCGCCGCTACCTGGCATCGCGCCTGGGCATTTTTTCCTTCCTGACGCCGCTGTTCGGCGTGCTGCTGGGCGCCATGTTGCTGGACGAGCATGTGTCGATGGCTTTTCTCCTTGGCGCGGCGCTGGTGCTGGCTGGCATCGTGCTGGTCAGTGCAAGCGGCCCGCTGACGCTGTTGTTCGCAGCGCGTCAGAAGCAGGGTAGAGTGGAGCCGTAGTCATTTTTCCCTGTTCACTTGAGAAAGCAGTCCACCATGACCCGACTTCCCGATCCGCAATTCGCCGACAAAGTTCGCGCCAGTTTTGATTTGCAGAACGCCATGACCTTGATCCAGGCCAGCCTGCCCGTGGTGGCGCATGGCAGCACGGAAATCCATGTGCCGCATTGGAGCGGCATCGAGCAGCAGCATGGCTTCGTGCATGGCGGCGTGGTGGGCATGATCGCGGACTCGGCCGCCGGCTACGCGGCCATGACCATGGTGGCCGATGGCGCATCCGTGCTGACGGTGGAATACAAGATGAATTTGCTGGCGCCCGCCGATGGCGAGAAACTGATCGCGCGCGGCAAGGTGGTGCGTCCGGGGCGCACCCTGATCGTCACGCAAGCCGAAGTGTTCGCCGTGCGCGATGGCAAGGAAACCTTGTGCGCGCTGATGCAGCAAACCATCATGGTGATGCACGGCAAGTCCGAAAAAACTTAACTTAATGAAATGAGAAAGCATGCCCGCGCCAGACCACAATGCACACTTGCTGCACAGTAAGCCGTTGACGGCGCCAGCCTTGCTTGCCATGCGCGATGCGGGGCAAAAGATTGCCGCACTGACTTGTTATGACGCCAGTTTCGCCACCCTGATGAACGCTTGTGGCGTGGAGCTGCTGCTGGTCGGCGATTCGCTGGGGAATGTGGTGCAGGGGCAGGGCACGACCTTGCCGGTCAGCGTGGCCGACATTGCTTACCATACGGCAAGCGTGGCGCGCGGCAACCGTACGGCCGTGCTGGCGGCCGACATGCCGTTCGGCAGCTATGCCACGCCGCAAGCGGCGTATGCCAACGCCGTCCAGTTGATGCAGGCGGGCGCACATATGCTCAAGCTGGAGGGCGGCAGCTGGCTGTGCGACACGGTGCGTTTCCTGACCGAGCGGGGCATACCCGTGTTCGCCCACCTGGGCTTGACGCCGCAATCCGTGCATCAGCTGGGCGGCTTCAAGGTGCAGGGCAAGACGGCGGAAGGAGCTGCGGCGTTGAAAGCCGACGCACTGGCCCTGCAGGCGGCTGGCGCTGCGCTATTGCTGCTCGAAGCCATCCCTGCCACGCTGGGCCGGGAAGTGTCGGCACTGCTGGCCATTCCCACTATCGGCATCGGCGCCGGGCCCGATTGCTCGGGCCAGATCCTCGTCATGCACGATATGCTCAACGTGTTTCCCGGCAAGAAGGCGCGCTTCGTGCGCGACTTCATGACGGGGCAGGCCAGCATCGGCGGCGCCTTCACGGCCTATGTCGGCGCCGTCAAGGAGCAGTCTTTCCCCGCCCCGCAACACTGCTTTTAAGACGCTCGGCTCTATGCTTCCGCTGCCTGCGCCGCCTTGACGCTGTCGCGCTGGCCCACTCTCGCCAGGAAAGCTTGCACATGCGTCAGCGCGGACAAATCCACGCCTACGCCTGGCGCCCAGGCCGTGATGACGAACAGGTAGGCGTCGGCGACCGTGAACGTGTCGCCGGTCAGGTAAGCCTGGCCTTCCAGGCGGCTGTCCACCCACTTGTATTTCTTGCCCAGTTGCTTGATGAACAGTGCCTTGGTGGCGGCGTCGATGCGGGGATCGAACAGGGGGCTGAACGATTTGTGCAGCTCGGACGTGATGTAGTTCTGCCATTCCAGCACCTTGTAGCGGGCAAAACTGCCCACGGGCGGCAGCAGGTCCTGTCTGCCGGCCTGTTCGGCGATGTACTGGGCGATGACGGGGCCTTCGCTCAAGGTCGTGCCATCATCGAGCGCCAGCAGCGGCACCTGGCCTTTTGGGTTGAGTTCGTAGTAATTGCCGCCTTCCTGCGTCTTGTGCTGGCCCAGGTCGACCTTGACCAGGGTGAACGGCGTGCCCGTTTCGCGCAGGATGATGTGCGGTGCCTGCGAGCAGGCGCCCGGCGAGTAAAAGAGTTTCATGGCGATCCTTGAACAGGTGGGAAAACAGCCACTATAGTCCTGCGCAGCCGCACGGTAAACGCGTGTTCGTTTGGTGACTGCGCATGCCCGGTGCGGGATTGCGCTGGCTCAAACCCGGGGATAGCGCAAGGTGTCGAGCAACAAGGTAAACGCGGGGGAAGGGTGGCGCCGGCTCGGGTAATACAGCTTGTAGCCCGCGTACGCGGGGCACCAGTCGTCCAGCACGCGGACCAGGCGGCCATCGGCCACGTAAGGCAGCACCACGTCTTCGGCCATGCAAGCCACGCCCAGTCCATTGAGCGCCGAATGCAATCGCATGGCCATGTTGTTGTAGATCATCTGTCCTTCCACCCGTACTTTCAGTTCCTGCCCATGCTTGGCAAACTCCCAGGCAAATAGGCCGCCCAGGGTGGGCAGGCGCATGTTGATGCAGTTGTGCGCCATCAAGTCCTGCGGCGTGGCGGGCGGCGCATGGCGGCTGAAATACGCGGGCGAAGCGACGATGGCCATGCGGAAATCGGGACCGATGGGCATGGCGATCATGTCCTTGGCCACTTGTTCGCCCAGGCGCACGCCGGCGTCGCAGCGCGCGGCCACGATGTCGGTCATGCCGTTGTCGACGACGACTTCGATGTGGATGTCGGGATAGTCCGGCAGCAAACGGGCGATGGCCGGCTGCAGCACCGTCAGCGCCGAGTGTTCTCCCGCGCTGATGCGGATGTTGCCGGCCGGCTTGTCGCGCCGCTCGCTGAGCAGGGCCAGTTCCGCCTCGATCTCGTCGAAGCGGGGCGCCACCGTGCGCAGCAGCTGTTCGCCCGCTTCCGTGGGCGAGACGCTGCGCGTGGTGCGCACCAGCAGGCGCAAGTCGAGCCGTTCTTCCAGCGCGCGCACGGTCTGGCTCAAGGCCGACTGCGACACGCCCAGCTTGGCTGCCGCGCGGGTGAAACTGCCTTCGCGGGCCACGGCCACGAAGGCGAGGATGTCGTTGAAGTTGGTTTGTGCCATGGCGGATGTCTTTCCAATTCATTAGTTGCGCTAATAAGTTCATGCGGACTTTAGCATCTATTCACGGTAATGCATACGCTTTACAGTGGTGGCATGAAAAATGTTTCCGCTCCCGCTATCCCCGCCGCGCCGCACAAGGCGGCCATCCTTGCCATCATCCTCGTCAGCTATGTGATGATCGTGCTCGACACGTCCATCGTGCTGACGGGCTTGCCGAAAATCCACCAGGAACTGGGCTTTACGGATACGGGCCTGGCCTGGGTGCAAAGCGCCTACACCCTGACGTTTGGCGGCTTGCTGCTGCTGGCCGCGCGCGCTGGCGATGCGTATGGCCGGCGCCTCCTGTTGCAGCTGGGCCTGGCGCTGTTCACGCTGGCGTCGCTGGCCATCGGCCTGGCGCAGTCGCCGGCCATGATGATCGCCGCGCGCGCCATCCAGGGCGTGGGCGCGGCCATTCTGGCGCCGTCGACCCTGGCCTTGCTTCAAACCACGTTTGCGGAGGGACGCGAACGCATGCGGGCCATCGCCCTGTACAGCGCCGTGGCGGGGATCGCCGCCAGCGTGGGGCTGGTGCTGGGCGGCGTGCTGGCCGAATGGCTGTCGTGGCGGGTCGGCTTCTTCATCAATCTGCCGATTGGCGCCGCCATGCTGGTGGCCGCGCGCCGTTTCATCGCGGAAAGCGCGCGCAGCGGGGGCCAGTTCGACGTGGCCGGCGCCGCCAGCTCGACCATGGGCATGTCGGCCCTCGTATATGGCTTGATCCGCTCGGCCGGCGCCGGCTGGGGCGATGCCTTGACGCAGGGTGCGCTGGCGGCGGGTGTGCTGCTGCTGGCGGCCTTCATCATCATTGAGCGCCGCGCCGCGCAAGCGATCCTGCCGCTGCGCCTGTTTGCCGATCGGCAGCGCAATGCGGCGTACGGAGCCAGGGTGCTGTTCCTGGGCGCCATGATCGGGTTCTTCTTTTTCACCACGCAATTCCTGCAAGTGGTGCTCGGCTATCCGCCATCATTGACTGGCCTGGCTTTCCTGCCCATGACCCTGGTCAACTTCGGCGTCGCCCTGTGCGTGCCGCGTTTGACGCGCCGCCTGGGCAATGCGCGCCTGCTGGCCATGGGACTGGGATTAACCCTGCTGGGCATGGCCTGGCTGAGCCGCGTCGATGAGGGCACGGCTTACTGGCTGGGCGTGGCCTTGCCCATGGTGCTCATCGGCGCGGGGCAGGGCATGGCCTTGAGCCCCCTGACGGCGGCCGGCGTGGCTGGCGTGCCGGCGCGGGATGCGGGCGCCGCCTCGGGCGTCGTCAACGTGGCGCACCAGCTGGGCAGTTCGCTTGGGCTGGCGGCGCTGGTGGCCGTGGCCGGCCTGGGCGCGGGCCCGCTGGCAGGCGCGCCCCTGCTGGCGCACCGCGTGACGGTGGCCCTGGGCAGCGCCTCTGCCATGCTGGCGCTGGCCTTGCTGCTGGTGCTGACTTGTCAGGCGCGGCCACCCAAGCTGCCGCCCCCATCCACCGCCAGCACCTGACCTGTCACGTAACTGGCTTGTTCCGATAGCAGGAAGCCGACGACTGCGGCAATTTCATCGGGCTGTCCCAGCCGCCGCATCGGGATTGTTCCAGGAACCTGGCGTTCCATTTCGCTGCCGACGGGACGGGTCTTGCGGAACAGTTCCGTTTCCACGGGGCCTGGCGCGACCGCATTGACCGTCACGCCGTGTTCGGCCAATTCCAGGGCCCAGGTTCTCGTGCAGCCGACCAGGGCGCTTTTGGCGGCGGAATAGGCCGTGCGGTTCACGCTGCCGTGGATGGCACGGCTGCAGATATTGACTATCCGGCCATACCGGCGCTGCTTCATCGCCTCCACGAATTGCTGCGTCACCTGGATGGCGGCGCGCACGTTCAGATCGAAGACGTTCTGCAACGTGGCAAAGTCGATTTGGCCCAGCGGCTGGGGCGAGGCAATGCCTGCATTGTTCACGATGCCATCGATATCAAACTGTTGTTCAAGCGTCTTGAGCACTGCCTCCGTCTGCGCCAGGTCGGCAAGATCGCAGGCCACCAGCGTGCCTGGAAAGTCCATGTCTTCGATGTGCCGCGCGATGCCGACGACCCGATGGCCTTGCTGATGCAGCAAGGTGCTGATGGCATAACCGATGCCGCGTGTCGCGCCAGTGACGAGAAAAGTACGGGATGTCATGGGAGAGGATTTCCTTAGGCCAGAAAATGCAGCTTGAAAGGGTACACTTTTTTGCCATTGCATGCTTCGCTGCCGGGCTTGCTGCCTGCGCTGTCATGCCGCCGCAGCGCCTGACCACTCGCGCAGCAACTGTCCGAAAGCGTCGGCCGCCGCCGTGCTGCCGGCGGCGCGCCACAACAGCTGGAACTGGGCGGCGGGCAGGGCGGGCAAGCCATGCTGGCCATCGATGACCACCATGCCCGCTTCAAGGTCGCCCTGTGGCAAGGCCGTGATGGCCAGCCCAGCCAGCACGGCTGCGCGCAAGCCCTGCTGGCTGGGCGAGGTGAACGCCACGCGCCAGTCGAGTCCGGCGCCATCGAGGGCGTCGACGCCCACTTGCCGGTGCATGCAGGGCGCCGGTGAAAACGCCAGCGGCAGGGGCAGCGCGCCTTCATGCCGGAAGTCGTGCGCCGCGGCCCAGACGAAGCGCGTGCGGCGCAGCACGGCCGCCTCATCTTGCCCGTCCGCAAGGGTCATGACAACGGCCAGGTCCAGCGCATCGGCGGCGACCAGTTTTTGCAAGTCAAGATAGGTGCCCACCGTGACATCCAGTCGAACGGACGGAAACAGGTGCGCGAACTGCGCCAGCAGGGCCGGCAGGCGCGCGCCCATGAAATTTTCCGGTACGCCGAAGCGCACGGCGCCCGCAATCGCGGAGCGCTGGAAACGCCGCGACAGCGCATCCTGGGCTGCCAGGATCTGCCGCGCGTGGCGCAGAAAATCTTCGCCATCTTCCGTCAGGCGCAGGCTGCGCGTCGTGCGCATCAGCAGCGCGGCGCCCGCTTGCTCTTCCAGGCGGCGGATCTGGTGGCTGATGGCGGACTGGCTCAGGTGCAGCCGTTCGGCGGCGCGCGTAAAGCCACCCGTGTCCTGGACGGCCACAAAGGCGCGCAGCAGGGCGGTGTCGAAGTCCATGGGGTTCCCGTGATTCATGATGAAAATGAATGAATTGTACAAAATTTTATCATTTCCCTCATGAGTCCTGGCTTTCTAGAATGGCGGCTCGTAGTGCGCCTTCTCCACGCGCACCTCCATGACCACCGACATCAAGGCTTCGATGCACCTGACTAATTCGCAACAAAATGCACTGACCCTGGCCGCCGTCTGCCTGGCCTCTCTCATGTTCGGCCTGGAAATTTCCAGCGTGCCCGTCATCCTGCCCACGCTGGAAACCTTGCTGCATGGCGACTTCAAGGACTTGCAGTGGATCATGAACGCCTACACCCTGGCCTGCACCACCGTGCTGATGGCCACGGGCACCCTGGCTGACCGCTATGGACGCAAGCGCTTGCTGCTCGTCAGCCTGGCCCTGTTCGGCGTCAGTTCGCTGGCCTGCGGCTGGGCCGGCAGCACGGGCGTGCTGATCGCCGCGCGTGCGCTGCAGGGCATGGCTGGCGGCGCCATGCTGATTTGCCAGGTGGCCGTGCTGTCGCAGCAGTTCCCGGCCGGCGCGGCGCGGGGCCGGGCGTTCGGCGCCTGGGGCATCGTGTTTGGCCTGGGCCTGGGCTTCGGCCCCATCATCGGCGCGGCCATCGTCGCGCTGTCAAACTGGCAATGGGTATTTCTCGTGCACGGCCCGCTGGCCGTCGTTGCGCTGCTGCTGGCGGGCCTGGGCGTGAGCGAGTCGCGCGACCCGCAGCGGCGCAAGCTGGACGTGGCGGGCATCGCTACCCTGTCGCTGGCTGTGTTCAGTCTGGCGTGGTGCATCACGCAGGGGCCGGCGCTGGGTTTCAGCGATCCGCGCACGGTGGCCAGCCTGGCCGTGGCGCTGGCCGGTTTTGCCGCGTTTGCCGTCATCGAACGGCGCCAGGCCGAACCGATGATTGACTTTTCCGTGTTCCGCATCCGCCGCTTCTCGGGTGCGCTGCTCGGTTCGGCGGGCATGAACTGCAGTTTCTGGCCGCTCATGATTTATCTGCCCCTGTACGTGCAGCACTGTCTCGGCTATAGCAGCCTGGGGACGGGCCTGACCTTGCTGGCCTACACCTTGCCCACCTTGCTCGTGCCGCCGCTGGCCGAGCGGCTGGCGCTGCGCTACCGGGCCGATACGGTGATCCCTGCCGGCTTGCTGGCCATCGGCACGGGCTTGCTGCTGATGTGCTGGGGCAGCCATGCGGACGCCGCCAGCTGGCTGACGATGCTGCCCGGCTGCCTGCTGGCGGGCACGGGTCTGGGGCTGACGAATACACCCGTCACCAATACGACGACGGGTGCCGTGCCCGGCGAACGGGCCGGCATGGCGTCCAGCATCGACATCAGCGCGCGCATGGTCAGCCTGTCCATCAATATCGCGCTGATGGGCTTTATCCTCGTCGAAGCCATCCAGTCCGCCTTGCGGCAGCAGCTGCCCGGGGGGCTGGACGCGGCCGCCTTGCGCGCCATGGCGGAGAATTTGTCGGCAGGCAAGGGCGCCGCCGCGCTGCCGGATGGCGTGGCGAAGCTTGCGCTGGCACAAGGCTTTGGCGCCGTGATGCTGTACGGAGGCGTGGCTGCCTGCCTGTTCGCCGTGGCCAGCTGGCTGGTGTTTGGCGCCGGACGGTCGCGGCAGGCTGCCGGCATGCCGGCGCGCTGAGATACAGGGGCAGGGGAGGCTATAATCTGGGCACGTTGACAAGTGTTGCTCAACGTCATTACGAGGCCGCCCATGCATAAACTGATTTCTGAACTCACCCGCCTGTATCTGTTCGATGAACAGCAGCAATACGTCGATGCGGACGGCGGCGCGCAGCCGCTGACGCCGGCCGTGCTGGCGCGCCATCTGTCGGGCGAGCAGACGGTAGCGGTGCAACTCGTGACCGGGAGTGGCCTGGCGCGCGCGCTGGTGCTGGAGTTTGGCGGGAAGGGCGGCGGTGAGTCGCACTGGAGCGCGCTGTGCACGATCGCCAATGCCGTGCAGCACGAGCTGGACTTGCCGGCGCCAGCCGTCAGCATCTCGGGCACGGCGTTCCAGTTGTGGCTGTCACTGGCCACGCCCGTGCCCGTCGCCCAGGCGCGCCAGTTCGTGCAGCTGCTGCGTTCCACTTTCTTGCCTGCCTCGACCGACATTCTCGCCGTGGCGCCGCCCGCTTACGTGGAGCAGGTGGCGCTGCCGCCAAGCCTGCAGCCGTCCGGCAAGTGGGCCGCCTTCATCCACCCCAGCATGGGCGCCGCCTTCGTCGACGAACCGGGCCTGGACATGCCACCGCCGCCAGCCGCCCAGCTGGGTTTCCTGGAAAGCTTGCGCAGCATCAACCCGGGACAATTCGCGCAGGCGCTGGCGCAGTTGCAGGGACATGCGGGGCTGGGCGATGCCGTGCCTGTTCCCGCGCCTGTCTCCGTTCCCTCCGCCACCCCGATGCCAACGGTCATGCCCGTTACCCAGCCCGGCTTGCTGCTGCAGGACGCCACCCTGGAAGACATCGTGCGCTGGCTGCATGCGCGCAACATCGAACCGACGTTCCGGCACCGGCTGCCGTAGCCACGGCATGTTCAGAACAATTGAAATTTCGGATGAAAGGCAGTATTCAATGGATTTCCATGTAGTCGCAAATTCCTATAATTGCTACGGCGGTCACACAACGTTGTCTCCGATCGGGGATTTTCTTCTCGCGGGCAGCGGCAGTTTTGGCGACGCGATTCAGGAAATTGCGGTCACGCTTCACTTCAGGGACTCTGGTCCGGCAAAGAAGACGCTGGAATCTCTGTTGGAGGCGCACAATAATTTCCGCGCAACGCTGCCCAAGGTCACTTATCGAAGAGCAAAGGGCAAGGTCGAGATTGCCATCGCCAGCGAATTGATGGAAGGCCGGGACTGGACGCATTCTTCAACATTATCTTTGCCACTTTTTAAAGCAGGTGTGGATGAAGTCATCCATGCATTAGGGCTATTGAGCAAGCGATTGAAGCGCACTGATGATTTTAGCCTGGAGAAATTTCTGGACCACTGTGAAGCTGCCAGGAAACGCGTCCCGGATTCCGAGGAAGCCCTTCAACTCCTGGCATCCGGGCTGAAGGCAGCGGCGAAAGCCAAGCGTGACGGGATGTCAGCCTGGGAGCAGTTGGGAATCGACTGGGAAGACTTTCATCCCAAGGCACGCGAGATGCTGGATGATCCATTTTTTTGGAACTGCGCGGATGATTTCTCGCCGAACGGTAATGATACTGGAGCCGATCTTCTGGAGAGCTATCGCGAGTGGCACAAGACGCACAAGGATGTCACGCCAATTCGATTCCTCGAGAAACTGGCAAAGCAGTGGGGATACGCCGACATACGCGCCATGGACGATGATGTGCGCTGCGAAGCGTCGATTGCTCTCGCATTTGCGGAGATAAAGTTAAGAGCGGCATGCAACCAACAGGCGCGACAACTGGCATTGGACGCTATCGGGCAGCAAAGAGCCCAGGCGCTGGCCGCCGGGGACTGGTCTCATCGCGAAGAAAAGCTGCATGCCTTGAATCAGATCGAAGCAAAGTTGCAGCAAATGGATCACACCATGGTGCATTTGACGGACTGAGACGCAGCGATTACTTTGACGTTCAATGTGACTTCAAGCAGCAGCAATGGGGCGGAAGCTGCCAACGACAGTAGTCGGCTAGAAGCAGACTTTTCGTTGGCAATTATTTAAATAAGAAAACATGCACCCACCGTGGAATTTTACCTTTTAGTTTAGAAATGAAAAAAATTTCCAAGGAGAAAAGCCGTGGACCATAAGAAAAACAGCAGATTTACACTCAAAGATGTCTTGATGAAAACCAATGCTCAGCGTCTTTCTGAGGCACCAAGAGGCGAGAAAATTATTCATTATGTTTTTGTTTTTGGCATTGCGATTGTTATAGTGGCCTCTCTTGTTTTTATGGATTGATTTTTAATCATATACTCTATGGCAACTAATGCCACAGCATTACAGTTTAAAGAATCGCACAAGAAAATAATGTTTTATATTTTAGAGACACGATGTATTTCTTAAAAGCAATGCTGCTTGTCGTAACGCCGTTGCTAACAGTACAGCCTACATTTGCGTTTGAGTCTTCGGGCAAAGTTGCGGATGTCGCAATCCGTGCTCTCGCCGATCAGACTGCAAAACAGCTCGCGCAAAATGAACTCGATGGCGTTTACGCATCTATGTCGCCTAAACTCAAATCGGTCTACTCCCGCGATGAGTGGGTAAAGCCAGCATGGGGTATGCAAAGAATCTTCGGATGCATTGAATCGTTTGATTTTGAAGCCATCAACTACGGAAAGCGAGGCGTTTAGTTAGAGTGTTGCGACCACCGATTGAATCCGCAGACGACAGCGGACAGTCGCCCAGGTGACGAGTCTGCCTGCAGGCTGTGTCCACATTTTTTGTTCGTCCACACTCGATTATTGAAACAGGGAAATGCCTGCGATGAAAAATCTTGTACTTGCCGTTGCGCTGTGCCTGGCTAACGGCGTTTCGCCAGCGGCGCTTGCCGCAGATGCCGCGCCCACAGTCACCATCGAGAACGCGTTTTCCCCCGATGGCGGGGCGGAGGCGCTGGTGCTCAAGGTCATCGATAGCGCGGCGTCGAGCATACGGCTGGCCGCCTATTCGTTCAGCTCGCCCCATGTGGTCGAGGCCTTGCTGCGGGCGCGGCAGCGGGGCGTGGATGTCAGGGTGCTGGCCGATACGCGGCGCAACGCGCGCAAGAACAGCCGCGCCGCGCTGGACCGGCTTGTCGGCGCAGGCATTCCCACGCGCCTGATTTCCCGCTATGTCTTGCATCACGACAAGTACATCGTGGCCGATGGCGTGACCGTGCAGAATGGCAGCTTCAATTACACGGCCGATGCCGCCACCGCCAACAGCGAAAATGTGATCGTCGTGTGGCACAGTGCGCGCCTGGCGCAGTCGTACCTGGCGCACTGGGAAAACCGCTGGGCCAGCGGCATCGACTATGCGCGCGTGCCGCGGCCCTGATCATTGCCCCTGCGCCGCACCCTGCGCGCGCAGCCAGTCGAATACTTGCCCGACGATGGGCGAACGCGGATGCTCCGCCACGCCCGACAGCCACCAGGTGGCGCCGGGCACGCGCGGGTAAGCGGGCAGGACGTGCAACTGGCCACGCGCCAGGCTGGCATCGGCCAGCAAGCGGGGCAGGCAGGCGATGCCGCGTCCATCCAGGGTGGCGTCGAGCAGCAGGCGCGCATCGTCATAGATGGCCCGCTTGCGAAAGCGCGCCAGCGGCCCCAGGAACAGGGGCGCCGTGGCGTCGCCCGTCAGGCTTTCTTCCAGGCAAACCAGATCCGCATGCAGGTGATGCGCATCCTGCGGCACGCCGGCCAGCCGCGCCGCCAGCTCGCTGTTGGCGACCATCACCCATTCATCGTGCAGCAGGGGGATTTCCTGCAAGTCTGCTTGCAGCAGGGGGCGGTCGCTGATGGCGATATCGACGTCGATCTCATCGACGAAACGGGCGCTTTCATCCACCGACAGCAGCAAACACAATTCGGGCAACTGCGCTTCCAGCGCCCGCAGCCGGGGCTGCAGCCAGCCGTGCAGCACGGGCGCCGGGCACACCAGCACCACGAGACCGGGATCGAGATAGGTGGCGATGCGCCCCAGGCCGCTGCGCAGCACGGTCATCGAGCGCTGCACGCTGCGCAGCAGCACTTCGCCGGCCACCGTCAGCTCCACGCCCCGTCCCGCGCGGCGGAACAGCGGCTGCTTGACCTGTTCTTCCAGCAATTGCACCTGGTGGCTGATGGCCGACTGCGTCACGTGCAGCTCGTCGGCCGCGCGCGAGAAATTGCCGTGGCGGGCCGCTGCCTCGAAACCCATCAACAACTTCAGCGAAGGAATGCGATGTTCTGACATATGAGAAAACCTAATGAATTAAGGCAAATCATATCATTTGTTTTCATGTCTTGATCCCGCCACAATGCCGTGCATGCCAAGTGGCTTATTTATAAGGATGAATCATGAACACACGTCGTTATTTCTTGCGCCATTGCATGACTGGTGGCAGCGCGCTGGCCCTGGGCGGCTTGCTGGCCGGCTGCGGCGGTGGCGCCGATGGCGGACCGGAAACCGGCCCCGTTGCGCCACCGCCACCGATCAATAGTGGCGCTGGCGCCCAGCAGGCCGATGGCTGGCGCATGCCCGACGAGGCCGAAGCCCACAAGGCAACGTGGATGGCGTATGGCGCTTCAAACGCCGTGTGGACCCGCGCGCAAGTGCCGCAGGTGCAGCTGGCGCTGGTGCGCATCGCCAATGCCATCGCCGCGTATGAACCCGTCAACATGCTGGTGCGCCCGGACGAGCTGGCCAGCGCGCGGCAATTGCTCGACGCGCGCGTGAATCTGATTCCCGCCGAGATGGACGATTTATGGATGCGCGACACGGGCCCCGTCTTCGTGCGCAAGCCGAACGGCGAGCGGGCCGGCGTGAAGTTCAACTTCAATGGCTGGGGCAACAAGCAGCAGTCCGGCAAGGATGGGCAGGTGGCCGACGTGGTGGCGGCTCAGGCCCGGGTGCCGCTGCTGGCCACGCGCCTGGTGCTCGAAGGCGGGGCGCTGGAAGTCGATGGCAAGGGCACGGCCATCATCACGGAAAGCTGCGTGCTCAACAGCAACCGCAATCCGGGCTGGAGCAAGGCCGATTGCGAAGCGGAATTGCTGCGCCTGCTGGGCATCCGCAAGGTGATCTGGCTGCCTGGCATCAAGAACCAGGACATCACGGATGCCCACACGGACTTTTACGCGCGCTTCGTGCGCCCCGGCGTGGTGGCGGCGCACCGCGAGATGGATACGGCATCGTACGATTACGCGCTGACCCGGCGCCACCTGGAGATCTTGCGCGGCGCCACCGATGCGAACGGCCAGCCGCTGCAGATCGTCGTCATCGATGGGCCCGGAAAAATTCGGCCAGGAAACAACCCGAACACCTTCGCCGCCGGTTACATCAATTACTATGCCACCAGCAGCGCCATTTTCCTGCCGGAATTCGGCGACGCGCAAGCGGACGCCAGCGCCAGGGCGCAGTACGCGCAACTGTATCCGGGCCGCGCCGTGATCCAGATCAATATCGATCCCATCGCGGCCGGTGGCGGTGGCATCCATTGCACCACGCAACAGGAAATTGCATAAAGGAGATCAGCATGCAACGACGACATTTCCTCACTGGTACCCTGGGCCTGGCGGCCGGTGCCGCCATGGGCTTGCCTGCCATGCCCGCCCTGGCGGCGGGCGCGGGCTGGCGCATGCCCGACGAAGGCGAGCGCCACGCCGCCACCTGGATGGCCTTCGGCGCGAATGACGACGTGTGGGGCAAGCGCTTGAAGGCGGGCGCGCAGGCGGACCTGGCGCGCATCGCGCAGGCGATTGCCAGCGTCGAACCCGTGCACATGCTTGTCAACGAGGAAGACTACGACGTGGCGGCTCGCCTGTGCGGCAACAAGGTCAAGCTGCTGGTGCAGCCCATCGACGACCTGTGGATGCGCGACACGGGGCCCGTCTTCGTGAAAAAGGCGGGCGGGGCGCTGGCCGGCGTGAATTTCAATTTCAATGGCTGGGGTGAAAAGCAGGACTATGACGACGATGCGCTGGTGGCCCCTTTCGTGGCCGGACGCGCCGGCGTGGCCGTGCTGGAAAGCAGCCTGGTGCTGGAAGGGGGCGGCATCGAAGTCGATGGCCAGGGCACGGCCATCATCACGGAAAGCTGCGTGCTGAACGCCAACCGCAACCCTGGCGTCGGCAAGGCAAAGTGCGAGCTGGAATTGCGCCGGCTGCTGGGCATCGAGAAAGTCATCTGGCTGCCCGGCATCGCCGGTCAGGACATCACCGATGGCCACACGGACTTTTATGCGCGCTTCTGCGCTCCCGGCGTCGTCGCGGCCGGCTTTGACAGCGACCCGGCGTCGCCCGAACGCGCCGTCACCCAGCGCCACCTCGACATCCTGCGCAAGGCCACGGATGCGCGCGGCCGTGCGCTGCAGGTGGTGGTGCTGCCGGGGCCGGGCCAGGTACGCCCGCGCTATGAAAACAAGGACTTCGCCGCCGGCTACATCAATTTCTATGTCTGCAACGGCGCCGTGCTGTGCCCGGAATTTGGCGATGCGGCAGCCGACCGCAACACCAAGGCTATCCTGCGCGAACAATTTCCCGGGCGCGACATCGTGCAGCTGAATATCGACGCCATCGCGGCCGGTGGCGGCGGCATCCACTGCACCACGCAGCAGCAGCCGGCGTAGGCTTGCCGGTCCAGCGAACGGCTTACACCGCCATTTCCCGGATCAGCGCGGCCACCAGCTGCGCCGCCTCCATTTCGCGTGCCAGCGGCGCGCCCTGGCCGGCCCATTGGGCGGCGAATTCGCTGTTGCCGTGCTGGCTGGCTGCCGCGTTCAATTGCTTGGCGGCATCGTAGGCGACGGGATAGTCGGCCGGCGGCGGACTACCCGGCGCTTCGCCATGTTCGATCAAACGGTTCACCATGCCGCGCGCCAGGCGTCCCGAGAGGGCCGCCGTCAAACGCGTGGCCGCCGCCCGCTCGCTCTTGAGGTTGGCCCGGTAGCCGGCGTTGGCCGAGGATTCCGGGCACAGCACGAACGCCGTGCCCAGCTGGGCGGCAGCCGCGCCCAGATCCAGCGCGGCGCGGATGCCTTGTCCATCCATGATGCCGCCGGCGGCGATCAGGGGCAGGGTAGTGCGGCCCGCCAGCAGGCGCAGCAGCACGGTGGTGCTGTGGCGCTCGTCCGGCGCCTGCGGGTCGAAGACGCCGCGATGTCCGCCCGCTTCCACGCCTTGCGCCACGATGGCGTCGATGCCCGCCTGTTCGATGAGCAGCGCTTCGCGCAGATTGGTGGCCGTGGCCAGCGTGTAGATGCCGGCCTGGCGCAGGGCGGCGATCTGCTGCTGCGTCGGCAAGCCGAAATGGAAGCTGACGGCAGCAGGGCGCTGTTCCAGCAACAGGGCAAACGCCGCCTCGTCGCCGATGAACGTTTTGTATATCTCGTCGAGCGCCACCGGCACGGCCGCGCCCAGCTCCGCAAACAGGGGTGCCAGATGGGCCAGCCAAGCCGCTTCGCGCCGCGCATCCCTCACCGCCGGCGCATGGCAGAACACATTGATATTGAAGGGGCCATCCGTCAGCGCGCGCGTGTCTTCGATCATCTGGCGCGCCTGCGCCACGGTGCCGGCGCCGATGGCCAGGGATCCCAGGCCGCCCGCGTTCGAGACGGCAGCTGCCATGCGCGGCGTGGAGACGCCCGCCATCGGCGCCTGGATGATGGGGCATTGCAAGCCGAGACGGTCGAGGAAGGGCTGGGACGAAGTCATGATGATTCCTTCATGAAGTTGAGGATGCTGCATTTAATTCGTATTTTGAGAATATAATAGCATAATCATTTTCAAAAAGAGAATACGATGGATTTGGAATCATTGCGGATTTTTTGCTCGGTCGCCAGTGAACTGAGCGTCACCCAGGCCGCCGCCCGACTGGGCCGCGCGCCGTCCAGCGTCACCACGCGCATCCAGCAACTGGAAGCCGATATCGGCGCGGAATTGTTCGTGCGCACAAATAAACGCATGGCCCTGACTGCGGCGGGCGAGCGCTTTCTCGAGTATGCGCAGCGTTTGCTGGCGCTGGAGGAAGAAGCCCGGCACGTCGTCACGGGCGGGCGCGAGGGCGGCACCTTGCGCATCGGCAGCATGGAAAGCACGGCGGCCAGCCGCTTGCCGGCGCTGCTGGCCGCCTATCACGCCGGCTATCCGGGGACGCGCCTGGAGTTGAGTACGGGGCCGTCGCGCCCCCTGATCGAGCAAGTGCGCACGGGCTTGCTCGACTGCGCTTTCGTGGCCTTGCCGCCGTCGTTCGGCGGCGGCGCCGCCCTGGCGGAGCTGGGCCTGGCATCGAGGGCCGTGTGGCGCGAGGAGCTGTGCCTGCTGCTGCCGGCCAGCGAAGCGTCCGTGCGGCATGCCGCAGACGTGCGCACGCGCTCGCTGGCGGCCTTCCCGCAGGGCTGCACCTACCGCGGCATCGCCGAAGAGCTGCTGGGCGTGGCCGGCAGCACGCAGTGGCGGGTGCAGGAGCTGAGTTCGTATCACATCATGATCGCCTGCGTGGCGGCCGGCGCCTGCGTGACCTTGCTGCCGGCCAGCGTGCTGGCGCTGTCCGACGCGCCTGCCACCTTGACAACGCTGCCCGCGGGGAAAATTGACACCGTGCTGGTCTGGCGCGCGGGATTCGACCTGCCCGCCTTTCAGCATTTGCTGGCGCAAGTCGCCAAGGCGGCGCCATGAGTGCGCCGGCCAGGCTGCGCGCGGCCCTCGCCGCGGCCGTCATCCTCGCCATCGGCATGGGCTTTGGCCGCTTTGCCTTCACGGCCATCTACCCGCATATGCTCAAGGAAGGCGTGTTAACCTTGCGCGACGGCAGCCTGGCCGCCTCGGCCAACTATGCGGGTTATCTGCTGGGCGCCATCCTGGCCATGCGCGCGCGGGCCCACAGCGCACACCGGCTGAGCCTGTGGTCGGTGGCCGGCACGGCGCTGTGCCTGGGCGTGCTGGCCTTGCCGATGCCCGTTTGGCTCTTCGTGACGGTGCGGGGCGTGGCGGGCGTGTTCAGCGCCCTGGCCATGGTGGCCGCCTCGCTGTGGCTGCTGGTGCAGCGCCGGCAGGCGCGCGGCGCGCCGCTGCTGTACGCGGGCGTGGGCGCTGGCATCGCCGTCTCGGCCGAGTTGCTGGTGCTGGCTTCGCAGCTGGGCTGGCACAGCGCCGGCATGTGGCTGCTGCTGGCCGGCGTCACCGTGCTGGCGGGGCTGGCGGCCGCGCCCGCCATTGCCGCCAGCGGCCAGGCAACGCCGGATGCGCCGGCGCAACCTGCCGCATCGGTCTTGGCGCCCGTGGCGCCCTGGCCGCTGGTGCTGATCTACGGACTGGCGGGCCTCGGCTACATCGTCACGGCCACGTATTTGCCCGTGCTGGTCAAGACGGCCTTGCCCGGGCTGAATTCCGCTCACGTGTGGGCCGTGTTCGGCCTGGGCGCGGCGCCATCGTGTTTCCTGTGGTACCGGCTGCATGAGCGCCTGGGCACGCGCCAGGCGCTGCGGCTGAACTTGTTGCTGCAGGCGCTGGGCGTGGCCTTGCCCGTGCTGGCGCCATCGGCAACCGGCTATCTGCTCAGCGCCATACTCGTCGGCGGCACGTTTGTCGGCACGGTCACCATCGCCATGCCGGCCGCGCAGCGGGCGGCAGTCAAGGCGGGCAAGTTTGGTTCGAACATGATGGCCATCATGACGGTGGTGTATGGCATCGGACAGATCATCGGCCCCGTGCTGGCCGGCAGCCTGTATGCCCAGTCGCACAGTTTCAACAGCGCATTATTGGCGGCGGCCGGCGCGCTGCTGCTGGCCATCGTGGTGAGCTTGCGCCTGTAAACCTCAGAGGCCGAATGCGCAACGCATGAAGTCGCGCCGCAGTTCGTTGACCCGGGCGGAATCGCGCGTGTAGTACAGCTTGTTTGTCAGCAGCACGGCATAGCGGCCGCGCCGGGGGCTGAGCCACATGGCCGTGCCGGTGAAACCCTGGTGGCACCAGACGTCGTCTTGCTGCCCGCTGCCTGCCGCAGGGTGCCAGAACAGGCCGCGTGACGGCTGCAGCGCACCCGTCTGCAGCGTCAGCGAATCACGCACCCAGCCGGCATCGAGTACAGCGCCATGCAGGCCCGGCGCCAGCATGGCCCGCAGGAAGCGTTGCAGGTCGGGCACATTGGAAAACAGCCCGGAGATGCCGCATACGCCGCCCAGCAGACGGGCCGAAAAATCATGCACTACGCCGCAAAGGTGGGCGCCCGCCTGCTCGCAATACTCGGTGGGCGCGACCAGCTGGCCGTGCCGTGGCGTCACAGGGCCGAATCCCGTGGCGGCCATGCCCAGCGGCCGCAGCACATGCTCGGCCAGGGCCTGGTCCAGGGGCATGCCCACCAGCCGCTCGATGACAAAGCCGAGGATCAGGGCCGCGCGGTCCGTGTATTCGACAGCTTGACCTGGTATGCCTTCCAGCGGTTCGCGCAGCACGCCGCGCACGATATCGTCGTACACCTCGCCATAGCTGGCGCGCAGGCGGGCGCGCAGCGGCAATCCGGCCGTATGGGTAAGCAGCTGGAAAATCGTGATGGGCGCCAGCGCATGCCCCTGCGTGCCGGGCAGCACGTCGGCCAGCCGGCTGTCCAGGCGCAGGCGTTTCTGGCTAATCAGCCTGCCAATCAGCGCCCAGACGCTGATGATCTTGGTCAGCGAAGCGATGTCGAACAAGGTGCCGACCTGCATCGCGGCGCTGGCGGGCTCGGGCGTGAGCCGCCCGGCCGCGCCCGCCTCGCCGTGGTGGACGGTGCCCGTGGCCCAGGCCGCGCCTGGAAAAATCTGTTCGTGCACGCCGGCTTGCACCAGTTCTGCCAGCTGTTCCGTTATCCGCATGATGATTGCGCTGTGTGTGTGCTGTCATGGCTTGTCGCTTCCGCCCCCAGCCAGCGCGCCACCGACTGCGCCAGCCATTCGCCCTCGTCCAGCGGCAGGTCGTGGCCGGCGTCGCCGTGGATCAGGCAATCGGCCTGCCAGGCGCGCGCCAGGCGCTGCGAACAGCGGTGGTCGACCAATTGGTCTTGCGCGCCTGCCATCACCAGCACGGGCATGGTCGGGCGGATGACGGGTGCGCGGTAGCGGGCGGCCGACAGCAGCTGGCGCAGCGCGTTACGCCGGCTGACGGGGTATTCCTGCTGGAAACGGAGCCAGTCGGCCAGCAGCGCAGGGTTGCCGCCAGCATGCCGGCGGCTCGTCAGGCGCAATATCAGCGCTTCCTGGCTACGTTGGTCGCCCAGCAGCAGCTGGCGCAGCAGGGCGCCGTAGTTTTGCCAGCGCAGGCGCCGGTAAAACGGGCTGTATGGCCGCATGCTGGTGTTGATGAGCACGCAGCGAGCGATTTCCTGCGGGTAGCGGCTGGCCCATTCCACGGCCACCATGCCGCCCAGCGACAGGGCCAGCAAGTGGTACGGCGCCGGGATGCCCCGCGCCAGCAACTCCCGGCGGCAGTCTTCCACCATGGCGGCCACGCGGGTGGCGCTGTCGTGCGCGTGGCGCGTGCCATTGCCGGGCAAGTCGGGCGTGACGATGCTGGCGCCGGGCAGGGCACGCGCTAGGGTGGCGGGAAAGCTTCCCCAGTGGCGCTGTTCGCGCATCAGGCCGCGCAGCAGGACCCAGGTGGACGATCCGCTCATGATTCGTACCATTGCGCCAGCGCGCGCCGGCGCTGCGCCTTGCGCAGCAAGCCTTCCGGCATCCAGCGGCCGTGGCTGCTGGCGGCGCGCATGAGGAAATCGAACCAGACCAGGTGCCGCCGCAGCACGCGCTGCAAGCGGTGCGCGGCCGTGGGGTTGAAGATGCTGACCCGGTTGAACAGCTGGCGCGGGTTTTTCTTGACCCACAGCCACGAACCCATTTCCAGCGTCAGCGGCAGGAACACGCGCCCGCTGTAGCTGGTGCCGTTCAGGTACAGATAGTCCCACAGGTCGCCATGCGTGCGGTATTGCCGGCTTTGCGGCTCGAACACATAGTTGTGGTTCGGGTAGCTCTGGCTGAACAGCTCTTCCAGCGCGCCGATCTCGGCCAGGTGGGCTATCGGCACCTTGGTATGCGCATGGGGAAACCAGATGCGGTCGCGCAAGCCGAAACCGGAATGGCAATCGAGGGCGATGCTGAACTGGCGCGACAGCAGTTCGCGCTCGACGAGGTCGCACACGGCCTGGCTTTCCAGCTCCATGGGGCCGTGCGCCGCGCCCCGGTACCAGGGCAGGCGGGCGCTGTAGCGCTGTCCGCCGAGCATGAACGGCACTTTTTCGCGCGCACTCAGCGGCGCATTGCGCATCAGGTCCACGCCTTGCGGATTGCAGCGCGTGGCTTGCCACATGCCGCCCGGATTAACCAGCGGCATGAACACGAGGCGCATGCTTTCCAGCTGCTGGTGCAGGGTGGCATCCCAGCGCAGGCGGGCGACCAGGCTTTCCAGGAAAGACAGGATGACTTGCGTGCCGATGCGTTCGAGGCCGTGAATGCCGCCGAAAAAGCCCAGCACGGGCACGTCGGGACTCGGATTGCCCAGCGCAATTGCGTACACGGGAAACTCGCGTCCATCCATGGCGATGCTGCAGGGCGCGGCCACTTCCATGTGGCTGCCGCCCTCGTCGATGAGGCGCTTCAGCATGACCAGCTCGGGCAGATTCTTTTCGATCATCAGGCGTCTGAAAGGGAAAGTGACAGCCAGTGTAGCCGAAATCACTGCCGCGCCAGACGTCCCGCATGGCGAAATTTGCGCACGCTGGCCATGTCACGAAGCCGTCATTTTTTGTGTGTAGGCTATTGCAGTTGATACAAGAATTATCACTTGGCAATACCTCGTTTCCGCATATTTTCACCCTCACACGATAGCGACACGATAGCGATATGACAGGCAGCCCGGCATCCGTTCATGTGCTAGCGCTGGCCGGATACCTGGTACTGCTGGGTTTCCTGGCCGCGGTGGGGCCCGTACGGGCGCAGCCGGCCGATGGCCCCGTGCTGCAGTTCGATATCGCCGCGCAAAACCTCGGCGACGCGCTGGACCTGTACAGCCGCCGCACGGGCATCGCCGTGCTGATGGATCAGCGCTACGCGCAGCGCCAGTCAGCCGCCGTGCGCGGCGCCCATGCGGCCGGCGCGGCCCTGCAATCCTTGCTGGAGGGTACTGGGCTGCAATCGCGCCTGTCCGATGCGCAAGCCGTCATCGTGTATGCCCCGGCAGGCGCAGCCGAGCTGCCGCAGGCCGCCGTCGTGGCTGCCGCCGACATACCGGGTGCCACGCAGGGCGGCGGCGACCATGCTGTCTATGTCAGCCGCTTGCAGCACGTACTGCTGGGGCTGCTGTGCCGCGCGGCGCAGACGCGTCCCGGCGGCTACCGCCTGGCGCTGCAGCTGTATCTGAACCGTGCCGGCGTGGTGGACCGCGTGCACCTGCTCGACAGCACCGGCTTGCGCGCGCGCGACACGGCGATTGCGCGCCTGGTGCTGGGCATGCGCGTGGGCGCGGCGCCGCTGCCGTCGATGCCGCAGCCCGTTTCCATCCTGCTGCTGCCGCAAGGGCCGGGCAGCGAAGTCGATTGCGCTTCCAGCATGCCGGGTAGCAACGCGCCATGAGCATGCCCGACCTGCGCACCAGACTGAAACGCCATCTCAGTTCGCGCTATGCCGTGCTGCGCTGGCGCCTCGAACGGGTGGTCGGCTGCAAGCATCATGCGGCCGATGCGCTGCAGGAAACCTGGCTGCGCCTCGAAGCGATGGTGGCGCCTGGCCCCGCCGCCGCGCCCGTCCACAATCCCGACGCCTATCTGCTGCGCATGGCGGCCAATATCGCCACCGACGCGTATCGCCGCGACCGCATCATCGTCACCGAGCGCGAACGCGAAGAGCTGATGCACATGGCCGACGAGGCCGGCGACGACATCAGCGACCCGGCGCGCATCGTCTCGGCGCGGCTCGACGTGCAGGCGCTCGACGCGGCCCTGGCAGGCCTGTCGCCGCGCCGCCGCGCCATCCTGACGGCGGCGCGCATCGACGGCATGCTCAACGCGGAAATCGCCGAGCGCTTCGGCATTTCCGTGGCGATGGTGAAGAAAGAATTGCAGGCCGCCATGCAACACTGTAAAACGTGCATGGCCGATGCCGATGCCGCCCAGCGCAGCGATGTGTCGGGCCGCCGTAAATATTGATGAATCCCATGACTGCTCCTGACCGCGATCCACGCGACGTTTTTGAACCTGCCGACACGGCCATCGGCCAGCAAGCCGCTGCCTGGTGGGCGCGGCTGCGTGCCGATGATTTTACGCAGGCCGACGCCGACGCCTTGCGCGCCTGGTGCGCGCGCAGCCCTGCGCATGCGCGCGCCTGGCGCGAACTGCAACAGCTGTGGCAGGCGCTCGACCCCGCCTTGAGCCGCGCCGCCGCGCCACAGCGGGAGAACGTGCTGGCGTTCCCGGCGCGCCCCGGGCGACGGGCTTTTCTGGGCGGCGCACTGGCGGCCGGCGTGGCCGTGCTGGCCTTGCGCCCGCCGCTGGGCGCCTGGCCTTCGCTGCAGGAATGGAGCGCCGACTACCGCACGGGCACGGGCGAGCAGCGGCAAGTGGCCCTGTCGCAGCAGATGACGGTGCAGATGAATACGCAGACGCGCATCAATGTGCGGGCGCCGGAAGCGATCGAGCTGCTGGGCGGCGAGGCGGAAATCCTCGCCAGCGGCGCGCGCCAGCCCGTGACGGTGGTGGCGGGCGCGGGGCGCTTGCTGGCGCAGTCGGCCCGCTTCAACGTGCGCCACACGGACGATGCCGTCTGCGTCACCTGCCTGGCGGGCGCCGTGGACGTCGTCTGGCAACAGCGCCGCCAGACCCTTGATGCGGGGCAGCAACTGGTGTATGACGACCGGGGCGTGCAGGCGGCCACGGCCGCACCAAAGGGCGAAGCGAACGCGTGGCGCACGGGCGCGCTGTCGTTTGTCGGCAAGCCGCTGGCCGATGTCGTCGATGAAATCAACCGCTACCGTCCGGGCCGTGTCGTGCTGCGCAATGCCGAGCTGGGCCGCCGCCTCGTGCGCATGCGTTTTTCCATCGGGCAAATCGATGGCGCGCTGGCGATGATACGCGACCTGTACGGCGCGCAAATGACCAGTCTGCCAGGCGGTATCGTGCTGCTCAGCTGATTTCAGCTGATCCCGGTTTTCCCAGCGGCAGTGGATTGAAAATATTTTTCAAAAAACATTATCCCTTCCGCCGCCCAGCTACGTCATGGAGGCATGGACGCTTGCGCTACCGCCAGGCTCCGTTCCCTTCTCTCTAGCCAGGAAACCATTGCCATGACCAAGCTTCACACTGCCCAGCGCCCAGTCCCCACCGTTGACACGGGCGCGCAGCGGTCCTCCACGCTGGGCAGCCGCTTGCGGCTCACGCCGCTCGCTTACGCACTGACCACCATGCTGATGGCGGGCGCCTTTACCACGCCGGCGCGCGCGCAGCAGGCATTCAGCGGCGGCTGGTTCGCGGCCAAGGGCGCGGCGCAAAATACGGCGGCCACGGCTGGCCGCCTGCCGAATGGCCAGCCGCTGCCGCTGGGCAGCCGTCCCGAAGGCCAGCGGGCGAATGAACCGTTACAGCGCTCGCTCAACAACCTGAACCTGGCTGCGCGCGCCATCGCCGCGCAGCAATCGGCCCAGGCGCAGGCGCGCCAGGCGGCGAGCGGCGTGCCCGGCGCACCCGATGGTCTCGTGAAAGGCGGCTTGCAGGTCGACACCAACAGCCTGACGGCTGGCTGGCTCAATGCCCAGGGCCCTGTGCAGACGGTAGCGAACGGCAAGACGGCCGTGGTGGTGCAGCAGACGGCGGACAAGGCCATCCTGAACTGGGAAACATTCAATGTGGGCAAGGATACGACCCTGACGTTCCAGCAGCAGAAGGACTGGGCCGTATTGAACCGGGTCAACGATCCGCAAGCGCGACCCAGCCAGATACAGGGCCAGATCAAGGCCGATGGCACGCTGCTGCTCGTCAACCGCAACGGCATCGTGTTTACAGGCACGAGCCAGGTCGACACGCGCAGCCTGGTGGCGGCCGCGGCCCGCGTCAGCGATACGCAATTCCAGAAAAACGGCATCTACAGTCCCGGCACGGCCGGCGCCACGACGTTCACGGATGCGGCCGGCAAGGTGCAGGTGCAAGCCGGTGCGCGCCTGGCCAGCAATGCGCCCAAGGGCAGCACGGAAGGCGGCGGTTACGTGATGCTGCTGGGCAAGGAAGTGCACAATGCGGGCGAGATCAGCACGCCCAAGGGCCAGGCCCTGCTGGCCGCCGGCGACAGCTTTACCATCAAGAAAGGCGTGGGCACGGATGGCAATCCGCTGTCGACCACGCGCGGCAGCGAAGTCACGCCGCAGTTCGCGGCCGGCAGCACGGCGGGCAAGGTCGTCAACACGGGCCTGATCCAGGCGCGCGAAGGCGACGTCACCCTGGCCGGGCGCACGGTGCAGCAGGACGGTGTGCTGCTTGCTACCACCACCACGGCCACGCGCGGCACCATCCACCTGAATGCCCTGGGCAGCGACGCTGCCGTTAACGTGGGACGTGGCGCCACCACGGCCATCCTCGTCGAAGACGACGGCAAGACGACGGCGCTCGACAGCCAGCGCGACGCCATGCGCGGCCCCGCCGTGACGTCCACGGAAAACATCCTCGCCGTGAACGACCGCCGCGACCAGTCGCGCATCGAGATCGGCAGCGCCGGCACGGTGGAATTCATGGGCGACTCGCTGACCCTGGCCACGGGCGGCCAGATCGCCGTCAACGCGGCCAGCCGCAGCCTGCTGCGCGATGGCGCCCAGCTCGACGTTTCCGGCGCCGTCGGCGTGAAGGTGGCGATGGAGGCGAACAATGTCGAGATCAATGTGCAGGGCAACGAACAGCGCGACGCGCCCGTCAACCGCGACGGCAAGGCCTTGATCAACAATAGTATCTGGGTGGACCGCCGCAAGCTCGTGTTCGTACCGAAGGGCACGAACGGCTACGACAGCGACCGCTGGTACACGGCCGGCGGCTTGCTGGAAGTGGCCGGCTACCTGGGCACGCAGGGCCACTCCGTCAGCGAATGGATGGCGCAGGGCGGCACGGTCAGCTTTGGCGGCAAGGATGTCGTCACGCAGCTTGGCTCCAGCATCAACCTGTCGGGCGGCACGCTGGACGTGCAGACGGGCGCGCTGCGCCAGACCTGGCTGAAGGGCGCGGACGGCAAGCTGTATGAAGCGGGCAGCGCGCCCGCCGACCTGCCTTACGCGGGCGTGTACAAGGGCTACGAGGAAGAGCATGCGCGCTGGGGCAAGGATGCCAGCGCCTTCTATGCCAATCCATTGATCGCCGCGCAAAAGCGCCTGGAAAACGGCTACACGGTGGGCCGCGACGCGGGCAAGCTGGTGGTGGCGACGGGGTCGGCCGTGCTGGAAGGGGGCATCGCGGGCGACGTTTTCCAGGGCGGACGCCAGGCGCAGGCGCCGCAGGCGCTGCTCGACGGCTACCAGCAGTCGCAGCTGGCGGCCGCGCAGCGGGGGCAGTTGATCGTCGGTCAGTATCAGCCGATGTTCGACAAGCGCACGGGCGTGCTACAGCATGCGTTGTCGGCCGTCATGGACGAGGTGCGCCTGACGCGCGTGCAGGACGGCATCGCCGCCGGCCTCGACGTGGCCGACGTATTGGCTGCAGAGCGTCAGGGCAAGCTGCTGCTCGACACCAACTTGCTCAACAGCCAGCAACTGGGCGCCGTCCGCATTGCCGCGAAAGGCGCGATCACCGTCGACAGCGCGCTGCAGGTGGCCGATGGCGGCAATATCACCCTGTTCGGCAAGGAAGTGGCCATCAACGCCAGCCTGCGCAGCCGTGGCGGCAGCATCGCGGCCGGCAACGTGCTGAACCAGATCGGTGCGCTGGGCATGCTCGATACCTTCGTCAATCCGGGCGTGCCCCCGGGCAAACTGGTGCTGGCCGATGGCGTCAGCCTCGATACCAGCGGTCTGCTCAGTAACGTGCTGCGCGATCCGCTGGCCGCCGCCGGCCTGCCATACCTGAACGGCGGCAGCGTATCGTTGCGGACGTATGGCGACGTGCGCATCGGCAATGGCAGCCTGATCGACGTGAGCTCGGGCGCGGCCATCCTGGCGCAGGCGAAACAGCAGGGTGGCAAGGGCGGCAACGTGACCCTGGCCAGCTATGGCGCGAAGGCGGACCTGGTGCTGGGCGAAGGCGCGCAAGTGCGCGGCCATGGCGTGGCGGGCGGCGGCAAGCTGGAATTGCAGGCCAACAAGATCATGATCGGCTACATTGAAAAACCCGAGGCAGGCACCGTGCAGCTGGATGGCGGCTTCTTCGACAAGGGTTTTTCCAGCTATAGCCTGGTCGGCAAGCAGGGCGTGACGGTGGCGGACGGCACGCAGGTGGACGTGCGCATGCCCGTGCTGCGCGTGGTGGAGAATGAAAAACTGGCCCTGTGGACGCCGGAACAGGTCACGGAAAACCCGCTCAAGGGCACCTTGACGCAGCGCAAGGGCGCCAGCCTGGCCCTGCAGGTGGGCGACATGCAGTCCGGCGCGGCCGACATGGCCATCGCCGAATTGCTGGTGGGCAAGAATGCCGTGGTGAATGTCGATGCGGGCCAGTCCATCAAGCTGTCCAGCGTGGGCCAGCTGACGGTGGAAGGGCGCCTGAACGCCTGGGGCGGCAAGGTCAGCCTCGGTAGCGTGGCCGTCGACCGGCCTGTGTCCGAAGCGGTGGAGGCGGCCGGCCATGGCCGCTCCATCTGGATCGGCGAGAATGCCGTGCTCGACGTGGCATCGCGCGCCGTCAGCGCCACGGATGCGCAGGGCCGGCGCTACGGCAAGGTGGCTGACGGCGGCAGCATCGTCGTCGGCGGCGAGATCGACCATGCGCAGGGCAGCACTTCGGCGGCCAGCCTGTTCGTGGTCGTGCGCGACGGTGCCGTGCTCGATGCGTCCGGCGCGCACGCCGTGCTCGACGTCAATGGCGACGCCGTCGACGTGGCCAGCGCGGGCGGCAGCATCGCGCTGGCGTCGAACAATGGCCTGTACCTCGATGGCCAGCTGCGGGCCAGGGCCGGCGGCGCGGGCGCGGCGGGCGGCACCCTGTCCGTGGCCACGGGCACACCCGAATACCTGAAAGTGCTGGCCACGCCCAAGGTGCTGCAGGGCCGCCAGCTGCGGCTGACGCAGCGCCAGGTGGCCAGCGACCTGGCCGGCGGCGTGACGGCGCGGGAAGCGGCCGAGGACGGGCCGCAGGCGCTGCAATACGGCCATGGTCGCTTTTCCGTGGAACAGGTAGAGGCGGGCGGTTTCGGCAACCTGGCCCTGCTGGGCGCCGCCAGCTTCGATGGCGACGTGTCGCTGACGATGCGGCAAAGCTTCCAGCTGTACGGTGCGCCGCTGCTGTCGCCCGGCAGTGAGCCCGGCGCGAAGGTCAGCATCGCGGCGCCGTATGTGCGCCTGGCCAGCATCAAGCCGGCCGGCCGCGATTTCTATACGACGCCAGGCAGTGCGGGAGAATCGCCGGTCGCCAGCCAGATCAGCATAGCGGGCGACCTGATCGACGTGCGCGGCATGGTCGACATCCTCGCCAAGGACGTGCGCCTGACCAGCCGCGGCGACCTGCGCTTCCTGCTGTCGCCGCTGGGCTGGGACGGCAACCAGCCGTCGACGGTGCTGTCCTCGCCGGGCGACATGACCCTCGTTGTGGCCCAGCTGTATCCGGCCACGGGGGCCGGCGCGGCCGTGCGCGTGGGCTATAGCTCCGTCAACGGCAAGTTCGGCTACGATCCGGCGCACAGCCTGACCATCGGCCGCAGCACGGCTGGCGTGCCGGCCATGCCGTCTTCCGCCTTCGGCTCGCTGGACCTGGAGGCCGCGCATATCGAGCAGGGCGGCGTGGTGCGCGCGCCGCTGGGCCGCCTGGCGATCGGCGCGGCCCGCTATGACAATGACAAGAGCCTGAGCGTCAATCTGCTGGCCAACAGCATCACCTCCGTCAGCGGCGCCGGTCTTGTCATGCCGTATGGCGGCACCGTCGACGGCCAGAACTGGAACGTGGACGGCAAGCTGGCCACCTTCATGGGCGTGGGCGGCTTCAATGCGCAGGGCAGCTTGCGCGTCGGCGTGGAAATGGCCGGTGTGGCCGTGGACGTGCAGCCGGGTGCGCTGCTCGACCTGTCCGGCGGCGGTGAACTGACGGGGGCCGGCTTCATCGCGGGCCGCGGCGGCTCCACCGACGCGCGCTACCATCCGCTGATGCAGGTGGGGGCGAATGGCGGCTTTGTGCTGCCGGGCCTGGCCACCAATCCCGTGTACGCCATCGTGCCTGGCGCGCAGGCGCCGCAGGCGCCCGCGGGCGGCGAAAAGGCGGCGTCCGACCCGGCAGTGGGCCGGCAGGTGACGATAGGCAGCGGCGTGCCGGGCCTGGCGGCAGGCACCTACACGCTGATGCCGTCGACCTATGCCTTGCTGCCAGGCGCCTTCCGCGTGGAACTGAACGGCCTGGCGGGCCAGGGCAGCGCCGGCACTCTGGCGCAACCGCTGCGCAACGGTTCCTGGGCCGCGTCCGGCACCCTGTCGATCGCGGGCACGGACATCCGCGCGCCGCTGGCCAGCCAGCTGATACTCACGCCGGCCAAAGTCTTGCGCACGTATTCCCAGTACAATGAAATGGGCTATGCGGCGTTTGCCCTGGCCGATGCGCAAACGCGCGGCATTCCCCGCGCGATGCTGCCGTCCGATGCGAAAACGCTCAAGCTGACCCTGGCGCAAGGCGGCGGTCTGGACACGTTCCAGTTCCGGGGCACGGGCAAGTTCGCCGCGGCCGATGGCGGCTATGGCGGCACCGTGGTGCTGATGTCGAACGATAGCGCCGCCGGCAACATCGAAATCCTTGCCGACGGCGCGCCGGCTAGCAGCGGCGCCGGGCAGGTCAGCATACGTGCTTCAAGCCTGAACAATATCGGCGCGGCCCGCATCGTGGTGGGCAATTCCCCCACCGTGGAATATGGCCAGGGCGGCAATTACGTCAACTTCGGCGTCCAGTCGGCGCGCGCCATCTACCTGCGCGCCGGCGCCGTCCTGTCGGCGCCCGAAGTGTTTCTGGTCGCCCAGGACCCTGGCAATGAGGAATTGGGCGATGGCGTGATCGATATCGCGGCCGGCGCCGGCATCAGCACCCTGGGCCGTGGCAAGGCCGCGTACGACGCCAACGACGGCTTCATCTACAAGAGCCGCCCGGACGTGCACGTGCTGGCCGCCTCGAACGGCTTGCTCAATGTGGCGCCCGTCAGTGGCGCGACGCGCGGCGGCATCCGCATCGGCATGTGCGACGACGCCTGCGCCGGCACGGCCAGCCTGTACTCGGAAGGCACCTTGCTGCTGGCAACCAGCGGCAGCTTCCAGCTGGACGACACGGCCCGCTACGGCACGCGCAACCTGAGCCTGGCCGTTGGCGCCATCAATATCGGCGCCAACGAGGCGCTGGCGGCGGCCCAGGCCAATGGCACGCGCCCCACCGGCCTGACCCTGAACCAGGGTGTGCTGGACCGCCTGCTGCGCGGCGACACCAGCACGGGCGCGCCGGCCCTGCAGGCGCTGATGCTGAACGCGGCCGACAGCGTCAATTTCTATGGCGACGTGGTGCTCGATACCTACGACAAGACGAGCGGAAAATCGAACCTGGAGCGCCTGGTGCTGACCACCCCGGCCATGTATGGCCAGGGCGATGCGGGTACGGTGGCCACCATCCGCACGGCCAACCTGGTCTGGGGCGGCGCCCTGTCCGCGGCCGGCAATGTGATTGCGCGCGGCGCCGGCACGGGCAGCGGCTCCCTGAACCTGGAGGCGGAACGCATCGATTTCGGCTTCGGCCCCTTCACGCAGCCGGCCGGCGTCGCCTCGTTCGACCGCCTGGCGCTGGGTTTTGCCAACGTCAACCTGAAAGCGTCGGGCCAGGTCACGGCCAACCACAAGGGCAGCCTGTCCGTCTACCAGGCGCAGGGCGCATATGAGACGGGCAAGGGTTTCCAGTACAGCGGCGGCAATCTGAACATCGGCACGCCGCTGCTGACGGGGGACGCCGGTTCCGCGCACAGCTATACGGCGGGCGGCGCGCTGAAGGTGGCGGCGCCGGCCGGCGCGGCGCCAGCGGCTCCCGTCAAGAACAATGACGCGCTGGGAGCCCAGCTGAGCTTGAACGGCGACAGCGTGAGCGTGGCCACGGCCGTAGTGCTGCCGAGCGGCAAGCTCACGGTCAGCGCCCGGCACGACATCACCGTAGCCGACGGGGCACGCATCGACATGGCGGGCCGCAAGAGCACCTTCTTCGACGTGGATAAATACAGCTGGGGCGGCGACGTGACCCTGGACAGCCGCGCCGGCGATATCCGCCAGGCTGCGGGCGCCGTGATCGACCTGTCGGCCGAGAACAACCGCGCCGGCAGCCTGAAGGCCGTGGCCCTCGATGGCGCGGCCGGCATGGTCGATTTGCAGGGCAAGATCCTGGGCGGCGCCAGCGGCAGCTACGACGCGGGCGGCACCATGGTGCCGTACAAGAAGGGCAGCGTGGACGTGCGCGCGCAGACCCTGGGCGCGGGCGGCACCCTGGACAGCCAGTTCGCCTCGCTCAACCAGCGCCTGAATGAAGGCGCGGTGACGGGCGGGCGCAGCTTCCAGCTGAAACAGGGCGACTTGACCATCGGTAATGAAATGAAGGCGGGCGAAGTGCAGGTGTCCGTCGACAACGGGCGCCTCGCCGTCGCTGGCGTGATCGATGCCAGCGGCGAGCGCGTGGGCAGCATCCGCCTGGCCGGCCAGCATGGCGTCACCCTGGCCGGCAACGCCGTGCTCGACGCGCATGGCACCGTCCTGCGCGTCGACAGCTATGGCAAGATCATCGACAGCCCGAACCGCGCCATGGTGGAACTGAACGCGGGCGAAGGCACACTGGACCTGGCCGGCGGCGCGCAGATCGACGTGCGCCACGGCACGGCGGCCGTGGCCGGCAAGGGCAAGGGCGAACACGACGGCGCCGCGCGCGGCACGGTGGAACTGAGCGCGCCGCGCCTGGGCAGCGGTGGTTCCCGCACGGACGTTGACGCCGCCACCTTTGGCGACATCGCCATCGCCGCCGGCGGCGGCTTGACCATCCGCGGCGCGAAATCCATCGCCGTCAACGCCATGCAGCGCTACGACGACGCGGCCTACGCATTGGCGCCGGGCGCCAATGGGCAACCGGTGCCAGACCTGTCGGCCAGCGGCCGTCCCTACCAGGTGATCAACCAGGCGTATCTTGACAGCAAGCACGGCGACAGCACGGCCTTCATCGATGCGGCGCTGGCCAACACGGCCTTGCGCAACGGCAAGCTGGCCGGCTTGAACACGGCCGCGTATGCCGATGCGCTGCATTTGCGTCCCGGCGTCGATATCGTCAGCAAGACGGCGGACGGCGACCTGGTGGTGCAGGGCGACGTGGACCTGTCTGGCATGCGCTACGCCAGCCTGAACCCGCGCTTTCAAGTAAGCAATGTGCGCGGTTCGGGCGAGGTGGGCAGCCTGCTGCTGCGCGCTGGCGGCGATCTGAGCATCTATGGCAGTATCAATGACGGCTTCGCGCCGCCGCCTTCCACCCAGGACGACAGCGGCTGGCGCCTGCTGCCGGGGCGCGACTTCAACGGCAGCGACGTCATCGTGCCGGGCAAGGGCGTGACCCTGGCCGACGGTACCATCTTCCCGGGCGGCGCCACGCTCAATTACGACGTGCCCGTCAAGGCCCTGAGTTTCCGCGCCAACACGCGCCTGCCCGTGGCCGTGGTCCTGAACCAGGCACTCACCTTGCCGGCCGGCACGGTACTGGCGGCCGCCGTGCGCGACAGCGCCGGCAATATCGTCCACGCGGCGGGCACCTTGCTGGCCACGGAACAGACCTTTACTGCCGGCACGCGCCTCGATGCGGGCAGCGTGATCGCGCAAATGGTCAAGGTGCGCGCCATGACCTGGCCGAAAGGCATCGCCTTGCCGGGCTTGCTGGGCGAGCGCAACGTGGTCACGCTGAATGGCAAGCTGGCGCTGCCGGTCGGCGCGCTGATCCCGAACGGCACCGACGTCAAGCTGCTGCCCGGTGTGACGGCCATCGAACTGCGCCCGGAAGTGGCGGGCCGCCAGGGCAAGCTATGGGCCATCGCGCCCATGCTGGCCGAAGGCTCGCAATCGTGGGGCATGCGCCTGGCGGCCGGCGCCGACCTGGAGGCGGCCGACACGCGCAGCGTGCAGGCGCATCCGGATCACGGCACCCTGCGCCTGGCCGACAGCCATTACGGCATGTATGGCGTGCTGGTGCCGCCGAAGGGCGTGCAGCACTGGACGCAGGCGGCGCAGGAGCTGGGCGAGCGCGAGGGCATCGTCGGCATCGTGGCAGGCACGCCCATCACCGAGGAATTCATCAGCCAGTTTGGCCAGACCGTGGCCGAATTCTGCGCTGGCGACGCGAGCATGTGCGTGCTGAAGGTGGCCTATGTCTGGACCAAGGCCGGCGCGGAAGAATTCGCCGACCCCAGCGTCAAGGCGGGCGACGTGGTCGATCCGGTGGGGCTGAAATGGCTGACCATTTGCGAGGAAAACCCCACCTGGTGCACCAGTTCCAGCCCCACGTATGACTACAAGGCGTCCAGCCTGCGCTACAGCGTGCTGCGCACGGGCACGGGCGACCTGGACCTCGTCAGCGGCGGCGACCTGCGCATGGACAGCCTGTATGGCGTGTACACGGCCGGCATGTCGTCGGTGGCGACGGCGGCCGGCGACCCGTACAACCTGCCGCGCGCGCGCAACCTGGACGGCACGGTGCTGTCCAACCCCGATGGTGCGCATGAACGCCTGGTCGATGGCGGCGCCGACAGCCTCTACCGCGCCTGGTATCCGGACCGGGGCGGCAATCTGCTGCTGCAGGTGGCTGGCGACCTGAGCGGTTCGCTGGTGGGCGCGGCGGCGGCCAGCAACGGGCGTCCCGTCAAAAAGGATGGCCTGGGCGATTCTGTGGCGGTGGGCAACTGGCTGTGGCGCCAGGGCAGCGGCGGCGTGGCCACGGGTGGTCCGGCCCAGCCGACGGCGTGGTGGATCAATTTCGGCAGCTACGTGGGCCGCGATACCCTGGCCGATACCGTGCTGGGCTTTACGGGCTTCGGCACCCTGGGCGGCGGCAATGTGCGCGCTGACGTGGCGGGCGATGCGGGCGTGCTGGCACCGAAGGTTGCCACCGTTTTCAATACCAACATCAATCCGCGCTCGCAGGGCTTGCTGCTGGCCGTGGGCAGCACGGGCCGCGTGCTGGCCGATGGCAGCCTGCAACTGACGGGCGGCGGCGACCTGGACCTGCGCGTGGGCGGCGATCTCAATCCCGCCAGCCAATCCAGCGGAGGGCATCTGAATGGCGCGCTGGCCGACTTGCGCGGCCACGTGGAGGTGGCGGCTGCGCAGCTGGGCGGCGTCGCGCTGCAGTACGGCACGCGCTCGACCGACCACGTGCCGCTGGAAACACGCGCCTTCGACGCCTTCCGCGCCACGCGCGCGACGCCGCAGGGGGGCATGACCCTTGTGCCCGGTGACGCCACGTTCAGCGTCGCAACCCTGGGCGACCAGGTGCTGCAGGACGTGGCCGACCCCGGCCGCGTACCCATGTTCAACGCTTCGTCGTTTACCAGCGCGTCGGGCGAAGCGGGCGCCGGCTACAGCTGGTTCAGCCTGTGGACGCCGCGCACGGCGCTCGACCTGCTCTCCGCCGGCGGCAACATGACGCCGCTGACGGCGGGCATCGACACGGCCACCGACCTGGCCATCGTCTACCCATCCATCGTGCGGGTCGCGGCGCCGCATGGCAGCCTTTACTACGGCAAGACCATCACGGATTGGGGTGGTGCATCCGCGTATGCCTCGCCGTTGCTGCTGGCGCCGTCTCCCAATGCCCAGCTGCAATGGCTGGCCGGCGATTCCATCTATGCGGGCGGCTATGCCGTCAGCCAGTCCGGCGCTGCCGCCGACAGCATGGCGACGCCGTTCAAGCCGGCCTTCGAGGCCTGGAACCTCCGGCCTGGCAGCCTGACTTCCGCAGGCGGCAATGTCTCAAGCACGGGCGTACCGTCGTCGCAGTGGAGTTTGCCGCTGTTCGCGTTCGGCCCCGATTCCGCCGCCGGTCCCGCCAACAGCGGCACGCAAGTGGCGCGTATCTATGCCGTGAAGGGCGACCTGGTGGGCGTGAACAGCGGCCGCATGGTCGAGTTCTACGATGCCAGGCATGCGGGCATCACGTGGTACGAGGGGGGGCAACCGGTGTGGATGAAGGCGGGCCGCGATATCGTCGGCAGCGGCACGGCCCAGCTGGAAGCCGTGAGTGGCAGGGGCGACGGCGAAATGATGTTCCGCAATTACAGCAACTTGTTCGTGCACAACAATGCGTTTGACGTATCGGTGGTCTCCGCCGGCCGCGACATCCTGAACAGCTCCTTCAACGTGGCCGGCCCCGGCACGCTGGATATCAGCGCCGGGCGCAACATATTGATGCAGGACAAGGGCAGCGTCGTCAGCCTCGGTCCCGTCGTGGCGGGCGACAAGCGCCCGGGCGCCGGCATCGCCATGCAGGCGGGCGTGGGCGCGGCCGGCCTCGATTACCTGCGCTTCGTCAAGCCGTATCTCGACCCGGCGAACGTGGCGCAGAAGGGCGTGCCGCTGGCCGACCAGGCCGGCAAGGTGGTGAAAGCGTACGACAGCGAACTGGCGATCTGGCTCGGTGAGCGTTACGGTTTCAAGGGCACGCCTGCCGAAGCGCTGGCCTTTTATCTTGCCTTGCCCGAGCCGCAGCAGCGCGTGTTCGCCCGCACTGTGTATTTCGCGGAACTGAAGGCGGGCGGGCGCGAGTACAACGACTGGGACAGCTCGCGTTATGGCAGCTTCCTGCGCAGCCGCAACGCCATCGCGGCCCTGGCGCCGGCCACGGACACCAATGGCAAGGCGATTGCCTATGCGGGCGACATCGTCATGTACCGCGGCCTGTACGCGGTGCGCAATGACGGCGAGCAGCGCTGGGATTACTACCCCCGCAGCGGCTACGTGCACACGAACTTCGGCGGCGATATCCAGCTGCTGACGCCGGGCGGCAGGCAGGTGTTCGGCATCGAGGGCGAGGCGCCGCCGGCCACCTCGGGCGTCATCACCAAGGGCGGCGGCAATATCGACCTGTTTTCGCACGGCAGCATCCTGCTGGGCCAGAGCCGCATCATGACGACGTTTGGCGGCGATATCCTGGGCTGGTCGTCGCAGGGCGACATCAACGCGGGGCGCGGTTCGAAGTCGACCATCGTCTACACGCCGCCCAAGCGCGTGTATGACAACTGGGGCAACGTGACCCTGTCGTCCGATGTGCCGAGCACGGGCGCCGGCATCGCCACCCTGGCGCCTATCGCGGAAGTGCCGGCCGGCGACGTGGACTTGCTGGCCCCGCTGGGCACCATCGACGCGGGCGAGGCGGGCATCCGCGTCTCCGGCAACGTCAACCTGGCCGCGCTGAAGGTGATGAACGCGGCGAATATCCAAGTCAAGGGCGAAGCGAAGGGCATGCCGACGGTGGCGTCCGTCAACGTGGCGGCCATGAGCAACGCCAGCGCGGCGGCGACACAGGCCACGGCGGCGGCGCAGGAAGTGGTACAGCGCGAGCGCGCCGCCACCCGTTCGGCGCAGCCCTCCGTGTTCACGGTGCGCGTGCTGGGCTTTGGCAGCGAAGCGCCGCCCGACAGCGCGCAAGCCACCCCGGCCGACGGCGCGCGCAGCGAGGCGGCCGATTACAACCCGCGCAGCGCCGTGCGCGTGCTGGGCCTGGGGCCGCTGCCGGAATCGGCCACGCGCCAGCTGACGGCGCAAGAGCGCAGCAGGTTGTCGCCATGATGGCCGGCATGACCCACGTGGCTGCTGCCTTGCCCTTGCGCATGGCGGGGCATACCGGCATGGCCTGGTGCCGGCCCGCCATCCGGCCCCGTCTGCAGGCGGCCAACGACGTGGCGCCCTTGCCGATACCGGCACCGGCGCAGGGCGCCCGCCTGCAGGCGGTGCTGGAAGGCAATTACGCGGCCCTGCACCGGCGCCTGGCGCGCCACCTGGGCTGCGCCGAGCTGGCCAGCGACAGCCTGCACGACGCCTGGCTGCGGCTGGGCAGCTTGGCGGCAGGGGATGGTGCCGCGCTGGCGCACAGCCCCGTCGCCTATGTGTTCCGCGTGGCGTGCAATGCGGCCATGGACAGCCTGCGCCGCAACCGCGCCTGGCTGTATGCGGATGAGGGCGGTGACGATGGCGCCGCCGGCCTCGTCGATTTCCTCGCCGATACGGCGGCCGGGCCGGAACGTCTGGCCGAGCTGCAGGCGGACGTGCGGCGGCTGGCGCAGGCAGTCGACTTGCTGCCGCGGCGCCACCGGCAAGTGCTCGAAGCGCTGCGCGTGGACGAGCTGACCCGTCAGGAAGTGGCCGAGCGGCACGACATGTCCTTGCGGAATGTCGATACGGCCCTGCGCCAGGCGCTTGACCATTGCGCCCGCCACACCGGTTACGCGGCGCAGGGGGGCGTCGGCACGACCCGGCGCAGCCTGCGCCTGCGCCAAGGATAGGCGCTCACCGATGTCTTACGTTCGTTCGCGTACAGACGCGCAGGAATCCGGCCGTCAGACTGGTGCTTCGGGCCTGCATGCGCCCACCCAGCCAGTCCACAGCCAGGAGGAAGCGCGAGATGACAGAGTGTAATCACATCAATGCCGGCAGGCGCGGTTTGCTGATCGCCGGCGCGCTGTCTGCCACGGCAGCGGCCGTGCCCGGCGTGGCGGGAGCGGCGGAAGCGGTGAATACGGCCACCCAGGCCGGTATTTCTCCGCCACCCGTCCTGATGCAAGTCAGCCTGGACGTCAATGGCCAGCGCCACAGCCTGGAACTCGATACGCGCACCACCTTGCTCGACGCCTTGCGCGAACAGCTGCACCTGACGGGCACCAAAAAGGGTTGCGACCATGGCCAGTGCGGCGCCTGCACCGTCATGCTCGATGGCCAGCGCATCAATGCCTGCTTGACTCTTGCCGTGATGCATGACGGCGCCAAGGTCACCACCATCGAGGGACTGGGCACGCCCGACAAGCTGCATCCGATGCAGGCCGCCTTCGTCGCGCATGACGGTTATCAATGCGGCTACTGCACCCCGGGGCAGATCTGCTCGGCCGTTGCCGCGCTGTCAGAGATCCGCCAGGGCATCCCCAGCCACGTCAGCACCGACTTGAATGCGGCCCCGCAGGCGACGCCGGAAGAATTGCGCGAGCGTATGAGCGGCAATATCTGCCGCTGCGGTGCCTACTCCAACATCATCGAGGCCATCACCGAGGTGGCGGGGAGGCCGGCATGAGAGTGTTCAGCTACCAGAAGGCCGCCACGCCGGCCGAAGCGGCGGCCGCCGCCTTGCACACGCCGGGCGCCCGCTTCATCGCGGGCGGCACGAATCTGCTCGATCTGATGAAACTGGAGATCGAAACGCCCACGCATTTGATCGACGTCAATGGCCTCGCGCTGGATAAAGTGGAAGCAACAAGGGACGGCGGCTTGCGCATCGGCGCCCTCGTGCGCAACACGGCGCTGGCGGCCCACGCCACCGTGCGCCGCGATTACGGCGTCTTGTCGCGCGCCTTGCTGGCCGGTGCCTCGGCGCAATTGCGCAACAAGGCGACGACGGCGGGCAACCTGCTGCAGCGCACGCGCTGCCCTTACTTTTATGATACGAACCAGGCTTGCAACAAGCGCCTGCCGGGCAGCGGCTGCTCGGCCATCGCCGGCTTCAGCCGGCCGCTGGCGATTCTGGGCGGCAGCGAGGCTTGCATCGCCACGCATCCCAGCGACATGGCCGTGGCCATGCGCGTGCTTGACGCTTCCATCGACACGGTGCGGGCCGATGGCGCCGTGCGCACCATCCCCATCGCCGACTTTTACCGCTTGCCGGGCAACACGCCACAGCTGGAAACCGTGCTGCAGCCGGGCGAACTGATCACCAGCGTGACCTTGCCCCGGCCCGCCGGCGGCAAGCATGTCTACCGCAAGGTGCGCGACCGCGCCTCGTACGCGTTCGCGCTGGTGTCCGTGGCGGCCATCATCTTGCCCAATGGCACGGGCAAGCTGGCCTTGGGCGGCGTCGCGCCGCAGCCGTGGAGAATTTCTGGCGCCGAACAGGCGATACCGAATGGCGCCGCCGCCGTGGCCCGGCAGTTGCTGGCCGGCGCCAAACCGACTGACGACAACGCCTTCAAGGTGACCCTGGCGCAGCGCACGATTGCCGCGGTGCTGGCTGAAGCGCAAGCGAAGAAAGGCTAGGGCCATGAAATTCACGATACCTGCGACCACCAATCCCATCGACCAGCTGAAAGTCGTGGGCCGTCCCACGGACCGCATCGACGGCCCCCTGAAAACCACGGGCACGGCGCCGTACGCGTATGAACAGAACAAGGCCGCGCCGCATGCGGCCTATGGCCATGTGGTCGGCGCGGCGATAGCCAGGGGCAGCATCGCCTCCATCGACACCAGCGCCGCGCGGCGCGCGCCTGGCGTGCTGGCCGTGGTGACGGCGGAATCGGCGGGAAAATTAGGCAAAGGCAAGATGAACACGGCAAACCTGCTGGGCGGCCCCGACATTCAGCATTACCACCAGGCCATCGCGCTGGTGGTGGCGGAAACCTTCGAACAGGCCCGCTCGGCTGCGCAGTTGCTCGACGTCAAATATGTCGAGCAGAAGGGCGCCTTCGATTTGGCGAAAGCCAAGGGCACGGCGGCCAAGCCGAAGGACGGCAAGCCCGACAGCAAGACGGGCAACTTCGCCGGCGCCTTTGCCAATGCGCCAGTGCGCCTGGACGCCACCTATACGACGCCTGACCAGTCGCACGCCATGATGGAGCCGCACGCCTCGATTGCCGCCTGGGAGGGCAACAAGGTGACGCTGTGGACGGCGAACCAGATGGTGGAGTGGGGCCGTGGCGACCTGGCCCGTACCTTGGGCATACCGAAAGACAAGGTGCGCATCGTTTCGCCCTACATCGGCGGTGGTTTCGGCGGCAAGCTGTTCGTGCGCGCGGAAGCCTTGCTGGCGGCCCTAGGCGCGCGCGCGGCGCAGCGTCCCGTCAAGGTGGCCCTGACGCGGCCCCTGATGTTCAACAACACGACGCACCGGCCCGCCACCATCCAGCGCCTGCGCATCGGCGCCACGCGCGATGGCAAGATCACGGCCATCGGCCATGAATCGTGGTCCGGCGACTTGAAAGGTGGCCAGCCGGAAACGGCCGTGATGCAGACGCGGCTGCTGTATGCGGGGCCGAACCGCATGACGGCCATGCGCCTGGCCGTGCTCGATTTGCCGGAAGGCAACGCCATGCGCGCGCCGGGCGAGGCGCCGGGGCTGATGGCGCTGGAAATTGCCATGGACGAGATGGCCGACAAGCTGAAAATGGATCCCATCGTTTTCCGCATCCTGAACGACACGAAAGTGGACCCGGAAAAGCCGAGCAGGCCGTTTTCCCAGCGCCGCCTGATCGACTGCCTGCGCACGGGCGCCGTGGAATTCGGCTGGAAGGAGAGACCGACGCAGCCGGGTGCGCGGCGCGACGGCCGCTGGCTCGTCGGCATGGGCGTTGCCGCCGCCTTCCGCAACAACCTCGTCATGAAGTCCGCCGCCCGCGTGCGCCTCGATGGCAATGGCGTGATCACGGTGGAAACGGACATGACGGACATCGGCACGGGCAGCTATACCATCATCGCGCAGACTGCGGCGGAAATGCTGGGCGTGACGTTGAACAAGGTGGTCGTGCGCCTGGGCGATTCGGATTTTCCCGTCTCGGCCGGTTCGGGCGGGCAGTGGGGCGGCAACAGTTCCACGGCCGGCGTCTACGCGGCCTGCGTGCGCCTGCGCCAGGCCATCGCCGGCAAGCTGGGCTTCGATGAAAAAGAAGCGCGCTTTTCCGATGGGCAAGTGAGCCAGGGCGAGCGCAGCGTGCCGCTCGCTGCCGCCGCCTACCATGGCGACGTCGTCGCGGAAGACCATATGGAATACGGCGACCTCGATAAAAAATTCCAGCAATCGACGTTTGGCGCCCATTTCGTCGAAGTGGGCGTGGATAGCGACACGGGCGAAGTGCGCGTGCGCCGCATGCTGGCAGTGTGCGCGGCCGGCCGCATCCTGAATCCGAAAGCGGCGCGCAGCCAGGTGATCGGCGCCATGACCATGGGCGTGGGGGCGGCCCTGATGGAAGAACTGGTGGTCGACCAGCGCCGCGGCTATTTCGTCAACCACGACCTGGCCGGCTACGAAGTGCCCGTGCACGCCGACATCCCGCACCAGGACGTCATCTTCCTCGATGAAACCGACCCCATGTCCTCGCCCATGAAAGCCAAGGGCGTGGGCGAGCTGGGCATCTGCGGCGTGGCGGCGGCCATCGCCAATGCCGTCTACAACGCCACCGGCGTGCGCGTGCGCGACTATCCGGTGACCCTGGACAAGCTCCTGGCGAAGTTGCCGGAATCGGCCCGTATTGCCTGAACGGGGCGGGCTATTGGTTTTTCGTATCTGCACTGCTATATTGCCGAAACATTATTCGATCGTATGGGAGAGGCATGAAGCGCACACTGTTGCTGGTGGTGGGTCTGTTTAACTTGAATATTGCCGCCCAGGCCTCGTCCTTGCCCGATTATCCCTTCATTTTCCAGACAGGGACGGCCCAGGTGGAAGTGCAGCCGGACATGGCCGTCATGGAGATCACCGTTGCCAGCCGGGGCGCCGATGCGGCAAAGACGCTGGGCGTGGTCAATGCTGGTGCCGCGGAGGTCTTCCAGTTGCTGGGCAAGGTGAAAATTGCGCAAGCGGATATCCAGGCCTCCGAAATCATGCGCACGCTCGATTATTCAGGCAGGGAAAAACGCGATTCGCCGCCCATGTACGTCATCAACCGCAACCTGCGCGTCTGGGTCCGGGACTTGGCGGCATGGACGCCACTGGTGTCGGAGCTGGCCGCCATGAAAAATATCACCCGGATGGATACGGAATTCAAGACCAGCGCGCACGACGCGCTGGTTGCCGAACTGGATTTGAAGGCTGCCAGGGATGCGGAGACGAAGGCGGCGCGCATTGCTAAATCGTTCAACCGGAAGATTGCGTCCGTCATGGCCATATCGGAAGTGTCGTTTCAATCGATCGAGCGCGCGCTGATGCGTTCCGGCAATGAGGGTTTCGTGCCGCCGCCCTTTATTCCTCCCACGGAGCCTTCGTCGGCCGTCCGCGCGCCGGGCAGCATCGCATTGGAGAAAAGCGTGAATGTCCTGTTCAAGCTGGAATAGGCGCAACTGGCGGCATGGCAGGTCAATAAGCATAGCAAAATTGCGCGACATCTTCCGGTCTCTGCAATATAATGAGAATCATTATCATTAAAGTCGCCGGATCCGCTCTTGTCTGCCTTGCCTTTCCCTTCGAATGACACGACCCTGGCCGTCAGCCTCTTCACGGGCCACCAGGGCTGGCTGCTGCAGCGCCTGCTGTTGCGTTTACGTAACCGGGCCGAGGCGGAAGATGTCACTTCTGAAACGTTTCTGCGCGTATTGCATGCGGGGCGCCTGGCCGCCATCCGCGAGCCGCGCGCGTATCTCACGACGGTGGCAAAAAGCATCTTGCTGCAGCAATGGCGGCGGCGCGATATCGAGCAGGCGTACATCGACACCCTGGCGCAGCTGCCGGACGCCGTGCAGCCGTCGCCGGAAGAGCGTGCCGTGCTGCTCGAAGCGCTGGAGCGGCTGTCGCGCGCCCTCGATACCTTGTCCAGCAAGGCGCGCAGCGCTTTCCTGATGAGCCAGCTCGATGGCCTCACGTATGCGCAGATCGCTGTTGAACTGGGCGTGTCGGCCAGCATGGTGCGCCAGTACATGGCGCAAGGCTTGCGCTGCTGCCTCGCCGCGGCGGATGCGGCATGAGCATGTCCCCTGCGGTACAGGATGCGGCCATCGGCTGGCTGGTCGAGCTCAGCTCGGGCGAAGCGGACGAGGGCCAGCGCCAGGCCTTCATCCGCTGGTTGGCCGCCGATGCGCGCCATGCGGCCGCATGGCATACCCTGGGACGCGCCGTCGAGCATAGCGTCGGCCCGCTGCAGGCGGCGGGCGGGGCGGGGACTGTCGGGCAGACCCTGGCGCGCGCCGCGCAACACGACAACAAGCGGCGCCAGTTGCTGCAGGGCGCCCTGTGCCTGGCGGGCGCGGCATTCGGCGGCGCCTGGCTGCTGCGCGGCAGCCCGTTTTTGCCGGACTGGAGCGCGGACCTGCACACGGCCACGGCCAGGCGGGGCCGCTTTGCGCTGGCCGACGGCAGTATGCTGACCTTGGATGCCCGTTCTTCTGCCGACACGGACGTTACCCATGAACACCGGCAAGTCACCTTACGCCAGGGACAGCTGCTGGCCCGCGTGGCGCAGCCGGCAAGCGCCCACCCCTTCCTGCTGCGCAGCACGCACGGCACGGTGACGGCGCAGGGCGGCGAACTGATGTTGCGGCGCGAAGCGCTGGGCACCGTCGCGCTGGCCGTGCAGGGCGACCTCGAAGTGCGCCCGGCCGGCAAAGGCCTGGCGCGCGTGCTGCGCCAAGGCCAGGCGGCGCGGTTTGACGAGGACCGCCTGACCATGTTGCCCGGCATGGCGGCAGGGCAGGCGACGGCGTGGGAGCAGGGCATGCTGCTGGCCGTCGACCAACTGCTGGGCGAAGTGGTGGCCGCCTTGCGTCCCTACCGCCACGGCTATATCGACATCACGCCGGCGGCCGCGGCGCTGCGCGTGTCGGGCAATTACTCGCTTGACGACAGCGGTGCCACCTTGCTGGCGCTGGCCGAAACCCTGCCCGTGACCTTGCGCCAGGGCCCCGGCGGCTGGTGGACGGGCCTGGATCTGAAGGCAAGCTGAAATATTTTTGCGCCAGCACTGTCACTTTTGGCGCGTCGCGGCTCATACCTGGTGTAGCCCCACTTTTCCTTCACCACCAAGATAGAGTCCCAGCATGCCACCATTGTTGATGCGCCAGATTCCCCTGGCTGTAATGTTACTTTCCTGCGCCGTGCCTGCCGTCCTGGCGCAGACGCCATCGGTCCAGATCGCGCCAGCCACCGTGCGCTATGACGTGCCGGCCCAGTCCCTGAATGCCAGCCTGATCGCCATTGCCAGCCGTGGCGGCGTGCGCATCTCCATCGATGCGGACCTGGCGCGCGGCGTCAGCGGGGCGGCCGTGCAGGGCGATTTCACGGCAGAGCAAGCCTTGCGCCGCGCCTTGCAGGGCACGCAGCTGGCCTTGCTCAAGACCGGTAGCGGCGTCTATACGGTACAAGCAGCCGCACCACAAGCTTCCGCCGTCCAGCCGGAAGCGACCATGCCGGAAGTAATCATCACCACCAATTACCTGGGCCAGGTGACGGAAGACACGGGCTCGTACACGACGGGCGCCGTCAGCACGGCGAACCGCCTGGTGCTGTCGCCGCGCGAGACGCCGCACGCGGTCAGCGTCGTCACGCGCCAGCAGATGGACGATTTCGGCCTGGTGCAGCTCAGCGAGGTGCTCAGCCACACGCCCGGCGTGTACGTGCAGCACATCGACAGCGAGCGCACGATCTATTATGCGCGCGGTTTTTCGCTCGACAATTTCAGCTACGACGGCTTGCCGTGGACGCGCGACGCTTCGCTGAACCTGGGCGAGTCCCTGGCCAACATGGACCTGTACGACCGGGTCGAGGTGCTGAAAGGCGCGAATGCGCTGATGAGCGGTGCCGGCACGCCGGGCGCCACCGTCAACCTGATCCGCAAGAAGCCCACGCGCGAACTGCGCGCGCTGGCCGACCTGTCGGCCGGATCGTGGAGCAATTACCGCGGCATGGTCGATGTGGGCGGCCCCCTGAACGACAGCGGCAGCGTGCGTGCGCGCGCCGTGGCCTCGTACCAGGACAAGCATTCCTTTGTCGACCGCTACCAACGCCGCTCCGAACTGGCGTATGGCACGCTGGAAGCGGATCTGTCGCCGCGCACTTTGCTGACCGTGGGCGCCGACTACCAGCACACGGTGCCGCGCAATAGCGACTGGGGTGGCGCGCCCCTGTTCGACGCGGACGGCAAGCGCTTCACCATGCGCCGTTCGTTCAACGGCGCGCCCACCTGGAGTACGCAGCAGACGGAAGCCAAATCCGTCTTCGCTTCGCTCGAGCACACGTTTGACAATGGCTGGCTGGCCAATCTGCGCCTGATCCACCAGGCCAATGCGCTGTATGCGCCCGTCGCCTACCTTGACGGCTTCCCGAAGGCGGACGGCAGCGGCACGTCCGTCACGGCGCGCCAGTACAACAGCGACGCCACCAGCAATGGCCTGGACATGTACGCCAAGGGCCCGTTCACCCTGCTGGGCCGCACGCATGAGCTGGTGGTGGGCGCGAACGCCTACCGCAAGCAGTCGGACGACGTCTTCAGCCCGTATTCCTTCATCAAGGTCGACAATATTTATACCTACCGGGGCATCGTGGCTGAGCCAAAATGGGAGCTGGACACGGCCCGCGAAGTCATCCGCCAGAAGGCCGTGTATGCGACGGGCCGCTTTTCGCTGCCGCAGGGCGTGCACGTGATCCTGGGCGGGCGCCTGTCGTCCTACGTCAATCCCACGGCCGACATCGACGAGTCGTCGATCTTCACGCCGTATGCGGGCCTGACCTGGGATTTTGCGCCGGATCTGACGGCGTTTGCCAGCTACAGCGATATCTTCAGTCCGCAAAACAGCCGCGACGTCGACAACAGGACTCTGGACCCGATGCTGGGCAAGAATATCGAGGCGGGCGTGAAGGGCGTGTTCCTGAATGGCCGCCTGAACGCCAGCGCGGCCGCCTTCGAGGTGCGCCAGGATAACTACGCGGAATACGTTGACGCGGTCAACAAGGTGACGGGCATGGATGCCTACCGCGCCATCGACGGCGTGCGTTCGCGCGGCGTGGAACTGGAAGTGTCGGGCCAGCTCATGCCGGGCTGGCAGTTGCAGGCCGGCTACACGCACAAGATCGCGCGCGACGCCAGCGGCAAGGTCAACACGCTGGCGCCGGAAGACCAGCTCAGCCTGTACAGCACCTGGCAGCCGATGCCGCGCCTGACGGTGGGCGGCGGCGCCCGCTGGCAATCGCACACCTGGCAGAAAACCCGGGCCGTGCGCGGCGGCACCACCACCGTGCACCAGGGCTCGTATGCCGTCTTTGACGCCATGGCGCGCTACCAGATCTCCGACCGCCTGGCCGTGTCGCTCAACCTCAATAATCTGGGCGACCGCACTTATTACGGCATCAGCACGGGCCGCCGGGTCAGCTATGGCGATCCGCGCAATGCGATGCTGAGCTTGAGTTACCGCTATTGATGCGTAGTCAGCGCAGACCGGGCGCATGCCGCCCGGCCTGCATGCGCATCAGAAGCGGTAGGTCAACGTCCCCCTGACACTGCGCGGCACGCCATACGTGCCTTGCGCATAGGTATTGATGTTGATGTATTTCTTGTCCAGCGCGTTTTCCACGTTCAGCTGGGCTGTCAGCTGGCGCGACAGCTGGTACGTGGCCATCAGGCTCACCGTGCTGTAGGCTTCCTGCGTCACTCTTTCCTTGCCGTCCGGGCCTTCGTCGTCAAAGTAGAACTTGCTTTGCCAGTTGACGCCGCCGCCCACGGTGAGGTCGGGGCGTACTTTCCACGTGGTAAATAATCGCGCCGTCGAGCGTGGAGACAGGGTGTTGATGTCCTGCTGCTCGCGGTCCCTGGCGCGGAAGTGGCTGGCGCTGGCCGTCACGTTCCAGCCCGGCGCCAGGCGGCCCGACAATTCCCCCTCGATGCCGCGGCTGGTGGCGCCGCGCGCCGCATAATACGCTTGCGTGGTGGTGCCGGGAACCCGGTGCGCGCCGTCCGGCTGGGCCAGCTTGTCCTGCTTGATTTCAAAGATGCCGATAGAACCGTTGGCCCGGCCCCCGGCCAGTTCGCCCTTCAAGCCCACTTCCATGCTTTGCCCCGTCAGCGGGTCCAGCCAGGCGCCCGCGCGGTCCTGGTTTTCCTGCGGGCGGAAGATGTCCGTGTAGCTGGCATAGGCCGAATACGTTTCATTGAGATCGATCACCACGCCCGCGTAGGGCACGAACTTGCTCTTGGCGAAGGCAAAGCGGGCGCTGCCGTCAAAGCCGATGCGGTCCTTGTCCCAGCGGCTCAAACGCCCGCCGAGGATCAGCTTGGTGTGCTCGGCAAGGTTCAGCCGCGCCGCGCCGTAGGCGCCATATTGCTTGGTCGTGTATTTTTCCGACAGCACGAGTTCGCCCCAGGCCGGCTGCGGGTAGCTGCCATCCCAGGCGAGGAAATTGCCGATCGGTTCAGGGTCGAGCGCTTCCTTGACGCTGAACTCGGCGTGCTGCAGCGTGTAGTTGGCGCCGACGATGATTTCATGCTGGCGTCCGCCCAGGGTAAATGGCCCGGACAGCTTCACGTCGGCGCTGCTCTGGTCGCGCGCGCCGATGTAGCGGTTCGGATAGCCGAGCATGCCCAGGCCCGTGATTCTATCGGGCCGTTCCGCCAGGAACACCAGCGGCGTGTCTTCCGTATGCTTGCTGTACATGGCTTGCGCCTGCGCCTTCCAGCCCTGGCCCAGCGCGTGTTCCAGCGTGGCGTGCACATTCGTCTGTTCCGTGGCCCAGGCGGCCCAGCGGGGCGCCGTCGTGACGGAACGGTCGAAATCGGTGCGCGAGCCGTCGCTGTACCACAGGGGGAAGCCGCCCCAGTTGCTGCCTTTCGGATCGTTCTTCTGGTAGCTGGCGCCCAGCATGGCCACGGTACCGGGCGCCAGGTCCGCCTCGGCGGTGGCGTAGACGAGCTGGCGCTGGTTCGAATAACCATTGGTAAACGACTTGCGGTCTTGCCAGGCGCCCGCCACCCGGCCGCGCACGGAGCCGTCTCCGTTCAGCGGCGTGGCCAGGTCGAGCGTGCCCCGGTAATCGCTCCACGAGCCGGCCGCCAGCGACCATTGCCCTTCGAATTGCCTGGCGCTGGCCCGCTTGCGCACCAGGTTGATCGAGGCCGACGGGTAGCCGGCGCCCGTCAGCAAGCCCGTGGCGCCCCGCGTCACTTCCACGCGGTCGTAGATCAGCGAATCCATTTCCGATTCGCCGCCCGAATACTGCACCTTATAGGTGGTGGGCACGCCGTCGTACTGGAAGTTGTCGACGTCGAAGCCGCGCGCGGAAAACGTGCTGCGTTCCGTGTCGAACTGGTTGACGGCGATGCCGGGCGTATTGCGCAGCACGTCGCGCACCGTCAGCAAGTCCTGGTCGTCCATGCGCTGGCGCGTGATGACGCTGACCGATTGCGGCGTCTCGCGCAGCGACAGCACCAGGCCCGTGGCGCTGGCCGTGGCCGGCGTCGTGTACGAGCCCGTGCCTTCCGTGCTCGTGCTGCGCTCGGCCGTGGCGCGCACGGCGATGCCGGGCAGGGTGGCCGCGTCGGCCGCCGATGGCAGCTTGCGCACGGCGTAGTGGCCGCCGCCCTGGTCGACAGCGTATAGGCCGCTGCCGTCCAGCAGACGGGCGAAACCGTCGGCCACCTGGTAGTTGCCGTTCAAGCCGCGGCTGTTCAAGCCCGCATACAGGCTGGCGGCGCCGGAAATGCTGACCCCGGCGTCGGCCGCAAACGCGGACAGGACGGCGCCGAGGGGGCCGGCGGCCACCTGATAGTGGCGCGCGGGCGCCTGCTGCGGTTGCTGCTGGGCGGATGCGGGCGCGCTCAAGGCCAGGCTGCCCAGCAGGGCCAGGGTGATGCTGGTGTGGCGGTAATGCTTCATTGCTTGTTTCCCTTCGTTCATGTGTTGGTCCTGTGTGGATTGACGGGGCACATGACGGAAAGGGACATTGTTCTCAAAAATTTTTATGCGGGCTCGACGGAAATCCACCAACGGCTGTGGCGCCTTACGCGGATGGGCAGCGACGCTTGCAGCAGGGCCAGCAGGGCGTCCGTGTCGCGCAGCTGGTACACGCCCGACACGCGCAGCCGCGCCACGGCCGGATCGCAGCGCACCACGCCGTGGCGGTAGCGGGCCAGCTGCGCCAGCACCTGATCCAGCGGTGTGTCGTCCGCGTACAGCAGGCCCTTGAGCCACGCGGACGCATGCTGCGCCAGCGGCTGCGGCGCGCCGGCGGCCGTTTCATCGAAACTGGCTTGCCAGCCCGCCTGCACGATGACGGAACCGCCTTCGGCGGGCCGCACTTCTACGGCGCCCTGCGAGACGGCCACGTGGGTACGCGCGCCCGGCAGACGGTCCTCCTGGCGCACCGTGAAGCGCGTGCCGAGGGCGCGGATGCTGCCGTTGCTGGTGCGTACGATGAAGGGACGCCCGAGGGGATCGGGGCTGGTCGCCACGTGTATCTCTCCGCCGCGCAGCTGGACCAGGCGCAGCGCGTCGCTGAAAACGATGTCGGCTGCGCTGGCCGTGTTCAGGCTCAGGCCGCTGCCGTCGGCCAGGGTGAGATGGCGGATTTCGCCTGTCGCCGTGCGCAGGTCGGCCGTCCAGGCCTGCCATGGCGCCACGCGCAGCATGGCCCAGCCGGCTGGGCCGGCGACGATCAGCACGGCCAGGGTCTTCAGGATGGCGCGGCGCTGCGCGCGGGCCGGGCGGTCCAGCACTTGCCTGGACAAGGGCATGGCCAGCGGCGGAGGCAGCATGCCAAAGGTGCGGCACACTTGCTCGGCGCGCTGCCACGCCGTTTCATGGTCGGGGTGGGCGGCGCGCCAGCGGGCCAGCCCCTGTTGCGCGGCAGCGTCCAGTTCGCCGCCTTGCAGGCGCATCATCCAGTGCGCCGCTTCGCGCGCGGCGCGCGCATCGAGGGCCGCGCTCATGTCAGGCCAGCAGCAGGATGCATTGTTCGAACGCCTGCACCATGTAGCGCTTGACGGTGCGCTCGCTGACGTTCAGGCGCGCGGCGATGTCCGCATACGCCATGCCTTCCAGCTGCGACAGCAGGAAGGCCGTGCGCACCTTTGCCCCCAGGCCGTCGAGCATGGCGTCGATCTGGTGCAGGGTTTCCAGGATCAGCATTCGGTCTTCCGCCGACGGCGTGACGGGGGCGGGCAGCTGCGCCAGGGTGGCCAGCCATGCCTGTTCCAGCGACTGGCGGCGGTAATGGTCGATCAGCAGGCGGCGCGCCACGGTGGTAAGGTAGGCGCGCGGCTCGCGCAGGGTGATGGCGCCCTCGCCGGGCGTGGCCAGCAGCTTGACGAAGGTATCCTGCGCCAGGTCGGCCGCGTGATCCGTACAGGGCAATTTGCCGCGCAGCCAGCGCAGCAGCCATGGATGGTGCTGGCCATACAGCAGTGCGACAGGATCGGCGGCGGGGGATACGGCAGACGTCACGATACACTCCAGGTTGGCGCTGAAGTTCCCCCCAGGCCGCCGGCAAGTGCAGGTTCTTCTTGAATGCGAATGGTTCTCATTTTACATTGGCGTGCCTGAATGTCAATGCGGCAGCCGGATTGGCATGGCAATCGTGCTCTTTCCGCTATACTGGCCCCCCGGCACTGCCGCCATTCTTTGAAAATCACCATGGACTTGAGTACCCACGCCGCCGTCGTCAATGGCGAAGCCTATCGCGATGGCAGGAAGATCGCCCATTTCGATATCGACAAGGTGGGCGACTTCCTCGGCGATCCTGATTGTTTCGTGTGGATCGGCCTGGCCGGCCCCGACGTCACGGCCATGCAGGCGCTGCAAACGGCTTTCGGCTTGCACGAACTGGCCGTCGAGGATGCGCAGGGCGCGCACGAGCGGCCCAAGCTGGAAGAATACGGCGACACCCTGTTCATGGTGATGCACACGGCCACCCTGGACGGCGAGGCCATCGTCTACGGCGAAACCCACGTCTTTCTCGGCCCCCGCTTCATCATCACGGTGCGCCATGGCGCCTCTGCCGGCTATGCGAAGTTGCGTGAGCGCAAGGAAAGCGTGCCCGAGAAGCTGGCCAGCGGCCCTGGCTACGTGCTGTATTCCATCATCGATTTCATCGTCGACCAGTACCAGCCCTGCATCGACCATTTGCAGGCCCGCTTCCAGCACCATGAGCTGCAGCTGTTCAAGCCCAGCTTGAGCGAAGACAAGCTGCAGGATTTCTATCAGCTCAAGACGGAACTGCTGAAGCTCGATGCGGCCGTCAATCCCCTGCATGACATCTGCACCCAGCTGATCCGTTTCCATGGCGATATCGTGCCCAAGGAAAACCGCATCTATTACCGCGACATTCTCGACCACGTCAAACGGGTCACGCACACGGCGGGACAGATGCGCGAACTGGTCAATTCGGCCATGCAGGTGGCGCTGGGGCAAATTTCGATCCGCCAGAACGAGGTCGTCAAGCGCCTGGCCGCCTGGGCCGCCATCCTGGCCGTGCCCACCATGGTCTTCAGCCTGTACGGCATGAACTTCGAATTCATGCCGGAACTGAAGTGGCGCGGCAGCTATCCGGCCGTGATCGTCGTCATCATCGCCGGCTGCTGGTGGCTGCACCGGCGCCTGAAGCGCGAAGGCTGGCTGTAACCGGCAGGCTTACGCTGCGGCCAGCGCGCTTGCCGCCTCCAGTATCAGCGCCGCCACTTCCACGGGACGCGAGGCCAGCGAGGCGTGGCTGGCGTTGAGCGTGATGACTTTGCGCGCTTGCAGGCGCGCGGCCATGCGCTCCTGGTTGACGGGGGCAATCATGCGGTCGGCAGTGGAAATCTGGTACCAGCTGGGTTTATGCTTCCAGGCCGGGTCGCTGACGGTGTCGCCGAAGGTGCTGGCCAGCGGCGCTTTCTGCACCACGCCCAGCACGGCGCCTTCTTCCGCGTCGAGGTCCTGGCAAAAGCTGTCATGGTATTGCCCGGGCTTGACCCACAGGTAGCCGTCGCTGTCGCCTTCCAGATTGGCCGCGCCGATGGGCGGGTGTTCCTGCGTGATGCTGCCCGGGCTTTCGCCCGCGTCAGGCGCGAAGGCGGCGATGTACACGAGGCCGACCACATTTGGCGCATTGCCGGCCACGCTGATGACGGCGCCGCCGTAGGAGTGTCCTACCAGCAATACCGGGCCATCGACCTGCGCCACCATCTTGCGTGTGCGTTCGGCGTCGTCGGCCAGCGACGTCAACGGCAGTTCGACGGCGCGGATGGCCGTGTGGCCCTGGCGCCGCAATTCGAGGATGACGCGGCTCCAGTGGGCGGCGCCGCCCCAGAAACCGTGGACGAGTACGATGGTGGCTTGCTGGCTCATGCGGAACTCCTTGTGGTGTAGGAAAACAGCGTAGGCCGCGTGCGTGCCTCAAGGCAAGCGCGCGGCGGGCAGGTGCATGCTCATTGTAGACCTTCCCAGCGCATGGCCTCGATGGCATCGACCACCGTGCTCTCGTATTCGATGAAGAAATCGCTGTGGAAGCCGTTGCGTATCACCAGATGGCTGCTGCCGGGCAGGGCGGCGGCCAGGCGGTCGCCGTCGGCCAGGCGCAGCGGGCGGATAAAGTCCAGCAGCGCTTGCGCGTCGGCCTGGCTGGCGGGATCGGCTTGCAGCAGCCATGGAAACAGGTTGCGCAAGGTGCCGGGATCGACGGTGATGACGAGCGCCGGCGCGCGCACGCGGCGGTAGTCGGGCGAAAAATTGTGCGCGGCCATGTCCATGGCCCTGGCGATGGCGGGCGGGGTATTCGGCCGCACGGTGCCGCCGGGCAGCACTTCCAGCGCGTCGCGCCAGTTCGCTTCCAGCGCCGGCCACCATTGTTTGTTGATCCGCCTGGCATAGGCGATCGAGGCGTCCAGCGATGCCAGGTCGGCCGGGCCAGGTTGCGGTTCGTCGAAGGGCGTGGGCTGGGGTTCCTCATAGCCGCCGCTGGCCAGGTAATCGAAGGTCGTGTCCATATAGACGAGTCCCCGCACGCGCTGCGGGTGGCTGCCGGCGAACAGGGTCAGTTCGTTGCCGGCGATGGAGTGGCCGGCCAGGATGATGCGTTGAACCTTCAGTGTGTCCAGCACGGCCAGCAGGTCGGCCACCAGAGTGGCGGGGGCATACGTCATATCGTTGGCGTCGCTCCCGGGCAGCGGCTTGCTGGAGGCGCCATAGCCGCGCCGCGTGACGGCCAGCACGCGGTGGCGGCGCGCCAGCGCGGGCGCCAGGCTGTCAAAGGCGTGTGCATTGGCGCCCAGACCTGCCAGCAGGACGATGACATCGGCCTCGCTGTCGGTCGCGCTGCGCCAGTCGCGTACGTACAGGCTGACGCCGGGGGCGACGCCGATCTGCCGGTCGATCATCGCCGCGGCACGCGGCCCGCTGCCGCCGCCGCAGGCGGCCAGGCCCGCCAGCGCGCCCATGCCGAACAGCAGGCGCCTGCGGGCGTGGAAACGGGGGATGGCATCGGTGGGTCTGGTCATGCGGTACTCCTTGCTGGACGGGGACATGGCCAGTATCGGCGCCGCGCATGAAGTACAGCTGAGGAGCGGGTGAAGGAAGGCTGAAGGATCCGCCTGCGCGCTAGTGCGACACCAGCACCGGCAACGTCATCTCCTGCAGCACGGTGCGCGTGACGCCGCCCAGCAGCGCTTCGCGCAGGCGCATGTGGCCGTAGCAGCCCATCACGACCAGGTCGCAGCGCCGCTGCGCGGCCATGGCCAGCAGGGCCGCGCCCACGTCCTGGCCCGGCGGCGTGTCGTGCTGCAGCACCTCGACGTTGACGCCATGGCGCGCCAGGTACAGGGCCAGGTCGGCACCCGGCTGCTCGCCATGCGCGGCCGCCTGGGCGTGCGAATTGACGACGGCCAGGGTGACTTGCCGCGCCCTTTGCAGCAGCGGCAGCGCATCGGTGATGGCGCGCAGCGCTTCGGCGCTGCCGTTCCAGGCCAGCAGCGGATGCTGCGCGATGCCCGCTGGCGCGGCGCAAGGTGCGTGCGGCACCATCAGCACGGGCCGGCCGCAATGCAGCATCAGGTATTCGGCCGTGCCGGCGATGACGCGCGACGGCGTATCCTGCGCATCCGTCTGGCCCAGGATCAGCAAGTCGCAATAGCGCGCCTGCAGCAGCAGCGCGCCTTGCGCGTCGTCGTCGACGAAGCGCGTTTCGTAGGCGCCCAGGCCTTCCTCGCGGGCGATGCGCTCGAAGTCGTGCAGCGCCTCGCTGGCCTGGTTGCGCAGCGCCTGCATCTGCGCCGGCGCAAACTGCAGCGCGTTCACGCCGCCGCCATACGCATAGCGCGAGATGCCGCTCATGGCCGAGCCGATCAGGTGCGCCCCTTCGGCGACGGCCAGGCGCACGGCCAGGCGGATGCGCTGGGCGCAGTGGCGGGAATTGTCGACGTGGACCAGCAGGGTGGTATAGGGCATGGCGTTTTCCTCGGTTGTCGGTTGTCAGGTCTGCAGCACGTAACTGCCCGGTGCATCGCCCAGGGCAATCCCCATGGCCGGCGGCGCCACGTGCGCGCCCGCGCGTTCTTCCAGCCACGCTTGCCAGGCGGGCCACCACGAACCGTCATGGTGCGGCACGTCGCGCTGCCAGCTGTCCGCGTCGACATAGGGCGCATCGTGGCCGTGCGTGGCCAGCTGGTAGCTGCGGCGCGGCTGGCCCGGCGGCGAGACGACGCCCGCATTGTGGCCACCCGATGTGAGCAAAAAGGTGACGTCCGTGTCGGTCAGCAGCTGCAGTTTATACACGGAGCGCCACGGCGCCACGTGGTCCGTCAGGGTGCCGACGGCAAAGATGGGTGCGTCGATGTCGCGCAGGGCGATGTGGCGGCCCGCCGTGCGGTAGCGGCCTTCGGCCAGGTCGTTGTGCAGGAACAGGCGGCGCAGGTATTCCGCATGCATGCGGCAGGGCATGCGCGTGGCGTCCCCGTTCCAGGCCATCAGGTCGCTGTCCTGCTCGTCCTGTCCCAGCAAGTAATGGCGCAGCCGGCGCGACCAGACCAGGTCGTTCGAGCGCAGCAGCTGGAAGGCGCCCGCCATCTGCTTCGTATCGAGGTAGCCCTGCTTCCACATGGCCGCTTCCAGGAAGCTGACCTGGCTCTCGTCGATGAACAGCGACAGTTCACCCGGCTCCTTGAAGTCGACCTGCGAGGCCAGCATGGTGAGGCTGGCCAGGCGCGCATCGCCGTCGCGCGCCATCGTCGCGGCGGCAATCGCCAGCAGCGTGCCGCCCAGGCAGTAGCCGGCCGCGTGCACCTGCGGCGCGCCCGTGATGTTGGCAACGGCGTCGAGCGCATCCATCACGCCCAGCTGGCGGTAGTCTTCCAGCGACAACTCGCGGTCTTCTTCCAGCGGATTTTTCCAGGAAATCATGAATACCGTGTGGCCCTGGCCCACCAGGTAGCGCACCAGCGAATTGTGCGGCGACAGGTCGAGAATATAGAACTTCATGATCCAGGCGGGCACGAACAGCAGCGGCGTCGCATGCACGCTCTCTGTCGCGGGCGCGTACTGTATCAATTCGATCAAGTCATTGCGGTAGACCACCTTGCCCGGCGTGACGGCCAGGTTCTGGCCCACCTTGTAGCGGTGCGCATCGGGTGCATGCGCTCCCATGGCGGCGCGCTGCCAGTCGCCGGCCGCGTGGGCCATGCCGCGCGCCAGGCTGGCGCCGCCGCTGTCGAGGGCCGCTTGCTGCACCACGGGATTGGTCAGCAGGAAGTTCGACGGCGCCAGCATGTCGAGCCACTGGCGCACGGTGAACGTGACGACATCTTCGTGGTGCGGCGAGACGCCGCGCACGCCCGTGGTGGCGCGGTGCCACCATTGCTGCTGCAGCAAGAAGCCCTGGTAGACGAGGTTGTACGGCCAGCGCCGCCAGGCAGGGTCGTCGAAGCGCCGGTCCTGCGGCAGCGGCGCGATGCACGGCGGCTCAGTGGCGCTGCCGGCCAGCGCCGATTGCAGCGCGTACCGCTGCCAGCGGCCGATCTTCTTCCACGCTTCCTGCAGCAGGGTTTGCTGCTTCGACGGCGCCAGCGCCAGGTGGCTGAGCCAGTCGGCATAGGCGTTGCCCAGCGCGGCAGGCGAAATGCCGCCCGTGAACTTGCCCAGCCAGGCGCTCAGCAGCAGGTCCAGGGTGGCGCCTTCCGGTGCGCTTTCCGGATAGTCGGGCACTGGCACGCCTTGCCAGGCGCTGCCCAGGCGCTCATGTTCAATGTTGTGTTCCGCCTCGCTCGGCTGCGTCTTGCTCATCCAGGGCTCCTGTCATTTTTTTACAGGGTAGCAAGAGCTTGTTCAAAAAATTATGATCTACATCAAGTTTGGCCGGATGCGTGCGGCAGGCGGCTTGCCACCTGGATGGCAGTTCGAATAAAAGCCATTTAAACGAATATTTTGATTCAAATGATTATATTGAATTTTAATCGATGCGGGTTCGGGTATGGATGGCGTGAAAAGCTTGCTGTGAACCATTTTTCACTATGACAGGACATATTTCCTCCATCGTTCCGCCTGTCGAGGAATAATAAAAACGATTTTTTCGTGAATTTATTTGTTGTATTTGATAAATTTATGTAGCAAGATGTAGTTAAGCAAGAAGTGAAGCAAGACCGCTCACGGTGGATAGAGGAGATGGACATGCATACGAAAATGTCGGCAAGCGGCAGCGAAGAGGCGGGCAAGGGCTATCCACACGGGGCAGGCGCGGGTGTCGGCAATGCGTCCGTGCGGCGCCTGAAGGCGATCGGCTACCTGGCCCTGTTGCTGGCCATACTGCCTGCCGCAACGTGCATCGCCATGGGGCGCGCCGGCGTACCGGCGCCGTTCAGCACCGCCTGCGGCGTGGTGTCGTGCGTGGCCGCAGGCCATGCGCTCTAGCGCACTGCCTGCGCTTCCTCGCAGATCCATGCCATGAATGCCTGCACGGCGGGGCGCGTGGCCGCGTCGGGCCGCGCCACCAGGTAGTAGGCAAAGCGTGCGGGCCAGGGCAAATCCAGCACTTGCACCAGGCGCCCGGCGGCGATTTCCTCCTGCGCGTACAGCTGCGGCACCAGGGCCAGGCCCTGGCCCGCCTCGGCCGCGCGTATCAATAGAAAGTCATCTTCGAAGGCCGAGCCGCGCCGCGCCCGCGCCGCATCCGTGCTGTCGTCCGGGGCGCCATGCGCGGCCAGCCACAATGGCCAGTCGGCGCGGTCCGTATCGTGCAGCAGCGGGTAGCGCAGGCAATCGGCCGGCGTGGCGATGGGCGGCTGGCCCGCCATCAGGGATGGACTGGCGACGGGCACCAGCACGGGCGCCATCAATCGCGTCACCTGCAAGCCCGGATAGTCGCCCAGGCCGTGGCGCAAGGCCACGTCGACCCGGTCGCGGCGCAGGTCGACCAGCGCGGATGTCGCTTCCACGCGCACCTCGATATGGGGATGGCGCTGGTTGAAGCGGCCCAGGCGCGGCACCAGCCACGCGGCGGCAAAGGTGGCGACCGTGCTGACGGTGAGCGTCTGGCGCGCGCCCATGTCTTCCAGCGCCTGGCTGGCGCCGGCGATCTGCGCAAAGGCGCCCAGCAGGGCGGGGTGGACCATGGCGCCCGCCTCGGTCAGGCGCAAGCCCTGGCGTTCGCGCGTAAACAGGGGCATGCCGACCCGCTCTTCCAGCAGGCGGATCTGCTGGCTGACGGCGCCGGACGTCACGTGCAGCGCCTCGGCTGCCGCCTTGATGCTGCCGCGCTGGCCCACTTCGACAAAGGCGCGCAGCGCCTGGAGCGGTAAAGGATGCTTCATCGATATAGTTTTTCTATAGTTGTACGCGAAAAATCATCGTTTCAGTTTCGCTCTGGAAAAACGCATTATAGGGGCATGCGGCGTTCTTTTGACGTCGAGTAAAACTATATCGATAGGATCTCCTATGTTACTTTCACATCGGCAACTTTGCCTGGTGTTGCTGTGCACCACGCAATTCGTTGCCTTGCTCGACTTTTCCATCACCATGATTCCCTTGCCGCAAATCCAGCAGAGTCTGGGCTTTACGCCCGGCGGGCTGCAATGGGTGATCAATGCGTATGGCGTGGCCATCGCCGGCTTCCTGCTGCTGGGAGGGCGCGCGGCCGACATGTTTGGCCGCCGCCGCGTCTTCATCACGGGGCTGCTGCTGTTCACGGCCGCCTCGCTGCTCGGTGGTTTTTCGCACAGCCCTGCCATGCTGGTGGCCACGCGCGCGCTGCAGGGCTTCGGTGCCGCCATGTTTTCGCCGGCCGCGTTCTCCCTGCTGCTGGCCGTGTTTCCCGAGCCGGCGCAGCGCAACCGGGCGCTGGGGGCCTGGACGGCCGTGGCGGCCAGCGGCTTTGTCGCGGGACTGATCCTGGGCGGCTTCATCACGGATATGCTGGGCTGGCGCTGGGTGCTGTGGATTAACGTGCCCGTCGGCTTGCTGGTGCTGGCCCTGTCGCCGGCCTTGCCCCTGGGCCGGCCCGATGCGGATAGCGCTGCGGCTGGCGGCGCGCTCGATGTGTGGGGTGCGCTGCTGGTGGCGTCGGGCGCGGCGACGCTGGTGTTTGCCTTTGCCAATAGCGAGCATGTGGGACTGGCGCATCCGCTCACGTTTGCCCTGGTCGCGCTGGCGCTGGCCCTGCTGGCGCTGTTCGTCTGGGTGGAGGGACGGGTGGCCGCGCCGCTGATGCCGCTGGCCGTCTTCCTGCGCCGCTCCACGGGCGGCGCGAATATCGTCTCGCTGCTGGCCAACACGGCCCTGGGGCCCACCTTTGTCGTCGTGGCGCTGGCCATGCAGGAAGTGCTGGGCTTCAGTGCCACGCGCACGGGGCTGGGACTGCTGCCCATGGCCGCCGCCTTTACCGTGGCCAGCGCGTGGACCGGGCCGGCCCTGATCGCCCGCTGCGGCACCAAGCCCGTCATCGTCGGCGGCATGCTGCTGTTCATCGGCGGGCTGGCCATGCTGGGCAGTTCGCTGGCCACGCTGGCTGCCTGGGGCGCCTCCATCCTGCCCGGTACCGTACTGGCCGGCATCGGCTATGGCCTGGCGTTTCCCGCCTGGACGGTGGCCGGCATCGATGGCGTGCCGGAAGCGGACCATGGCCTGGCGGGCGGCATGCTGACCACCACGCAGGAGGTCGGGTCCGCCGTGGGCCTGGCCGTGGGCGTGGCTGTCAGCATCGCCGTGCTGGCCGGCGGCGGCACGGCCGCGCAAGGCTACAGCAGCGCCATCCTCGTTTCCGCCTGCCTGGTCGTGGCAGGCCTGGCGTGCGCCATCGCCATCCTGCCCGGCAAGGCCGCACGCCAGGAGGCGGCGCCATGATGGAACTCTACACCGACAGCTCGCCGAATGGTTTCAAAGCCACGATTGCGCTGGCCGAACTGGGCTTGCCATACCGGCTTCGCCATGTGCGCATCGAACAGGGCGAACACCGGCTGCCCGCTTTCCTGGCCCTCAATCCGCACGGGCGCATTCCCGTGCTGGTCGACCACGAGACGGGCATCACCGTGTTCGAGTCGGCCGCCATATTGCTGTACCTGGCCGAGAAAACGGGGCGGCTGCTGCCGAACGCTCCCGCGCAGCGCTGGGCCGCCATCACCTGGCTGCAATTCCACGCGGCCAGCATGGGGCCGATGCTGGGCCAGCGCGTGCATTTCGAGATCGCAGGCGGAGGCGCGAATGCGGCCGCCACGGCGCACTTCCGCCAGCTGTGGGCCGCCGCGCTGGCCACCATGGATGGCCGCCTGGCGGACAACGCCTACCTGGCCGGCGACGGCTATTCCATCGCCGACATCGCCAGCTTTGGCTGGCTGCATATCGCCCGCATCGTCGGCTTCGAACTCGATGACTGGCCGCACGTGGTCGCCTGGTACGCCCGCGTGGCTGCCCGTCCGGCCGTGCAGCTGGGCATCTCCATTCCCGCGCCCGCCACGGGCGCCTGATTTTGATCAAGGAACAGCATGAGCATAGACATCATAGAAGGCGCTTCGTCGCAGGCTTTCACGCAGCACCGCGGCTACCGCCGCATGTTCGCGCCCGGCGCGCTCACCCTCGGCATTTATCTGCCGCTGCGTTTTTACCAGGGCGACATGCGGGCGCTGGCCGGCCAGGCGGACCTGGTCGCCGCCATGGACCGGCAAGGCTTTGCCGCCGCCTGGGTGCGCGACATTCCCCTGTTCGACCCGCGCTTCGGCGATGCGGGCCAGCTGTTCGACCCGTGGACCTATCTGGCGTATCTGGCGGCGCGCACGGATGCGCTGGCCCTGGCCACGGGCAGCACCATTTTCACCCTGCGCCATCCCATTGACCTGGCCAAGGCGGCCGCCAGCATCGACCAGCTGTCGGGCGGGCGCCTGGTGCTGGGCACGGCGTCGGGCGACCGCGCCAGCGAATTTCCCGCGTATGGCGTGCCGTACGCCACGCGCGGCGCGCGCTATGCGCAGGCCGTGCACATGTTCCGCCAGTTGCTGCAGGCAGGCCCCGCCAGCATCGACGGCCCGCTGGGCAGCCTGGCTGGCCTCGAACTGCTGCCCAAGCCCGTGGCGGGCGTCGTTCCTCTGGTCGTCACCAGTTCCTCGGGCCAGCCGCTGGCGTGGATCGGGCGTCATGCCGATGGCTGGCTGACGTATCCGGAAGCGACGGATACGCCGGACGGGCCGCGCCGGCTGGCGGAAAAGATCCGCGCCTGGCGCCAGTGCATCCCCGATGGCGGATTTCGTCCGCACATGTGCAATGAGTGGCTGGACCTGGCGGACGACCCCGATTATCCGCGCACGCCCGTGCGCAGCGGCTATGTGCTGCGCACGGGGCGCAAGGGTTTGATCGATTTGCTTGGTGAATGGCGCGAAGCGGGCGTCAACCATGCGGCGCTGGGCATCCAGCATGGCCAGCGCCCGGCTGCGGAGGTGCTGCAGGAACTGGCCGAGGAGGTGCTGCCGCATTTTCCGTCGCATGCGGCGCCGTGCGGGGATATGCTTCGCTGGTAGTGGCGCTAAAACGCCTGGCTGACTGAATAAATCAGCAAGCCGGCCAGGCCGCCCACGATGGTGCCGTTGATGCGGATGAATTGCAGGTCGCGCCCGATGGCCAGTTCGATGCGTTCGCTCATTTCATCCTTGCTCCACAGGTCCAGGCGGGCGGCGATGAAGGCGCCCACTTCGCCCCGGTAGCGGCGCACCAGCGAGCCGCTGCCGGCGACGATGGCGTCGTTCAGCCATGCCCGCGCAGCTTTGTCCGTCTCCAGCACTTTGCCCGTGTTGCGTGCCAGGCTGGCGATGGCTTGTGCCAGCACGGGCTGGTCGGCGTGCAGGTCGGCCAGCAGGCGCGTGCTGATGTGCTTCCAGACGTCGCCCAGCATGGCTTGCACCGTGTCGCTGGCGACCAGCTGCAACTGGTAGCGGCGCACCGTCGCCTGCCACTGCGGGTCGGCCTTCAGGTGCAAGGCGCTGTCGGCGATCCAGCCGGCGATGCGCTGGCGCAGCGGGTGCTGCGGGTCGACGCGCACGGCGAGGGCGAATTTTTGCAGCGAGGCGATCATGCGCGGCTCGTACGCTTTCACGGCTTTTTTCACCAGCGCGTTCTCGATCTGGAAAGCGCCCAGCACGAAGTCGCCGATGGCGGCGTGGTGACCTTCGTCGTCCAGGTAGGCGGCGCTGCGGTCGAGCATGAAGTCCAGCAGTTCCTGCGGCTTGCCGTCGGCGATCAGCGCATCGATGCGGTCGGCCGCCACGTCCGACAGATTCAATTGCCCAAGATAGCTGCTGGCCTGTACACGCAGCAGACACCCCAGTTTCTCGTGATCGGCCATCGCCAGCAGCTGCCTGGCGACACTGGCGCTGGCCATGCCCAGCCGCTGCGCGTGGACCTCGTCACCGAGCCAGGCGCCCAGCCGCGCGGCGGGGTCGGCTTGCACGATGCGCTCGGCGATGCCTTGTTCGGTAATGAAATGGTTTTCCACGAAGGCGCCCAGGCTGCGGCCGATGTCCGCCTTGCTGTTCGGGATGATGGCCGTATGCCACAGGGGGATGCCCAGCGGGTGGCGGAACAGGGCCACGACGGCGAACCAGTCGGCAATCGCCCCCACCATGGCCGCTTCGGCGAACGCTTCCACATAGCCCCAGGCGGGGTGGCCGCCCCGCTGCGAACGGGCCACGGCGAAGACCAGCGCGGCCAGCAGCAGCAAGCCAACGGCCAGCCACTGCATGTTGCGCAGGCGCGCGCGCTTGAGCTGGTCCGTGCTCTGGTCCAGCTGTGCGATGAGGTCGGGGGAAGGTTGCATGGATGGCGGCCTGCAGGGTTGCGAGACCGCCATCTTACTGCGATGGCGCAGTGACGGGATTACTGTTGCGGATGCAGCAGCGAACGGCGGCGCGCGTAGCCGAAGTAGATGACCAGGCCGATCACCAGCCAGATGGAAAAGGCCACCCAGGTGACCCAGCTGAGGAAGCTCATCAGGCCCACGCACAGGATCACGGCCAGCGCCGGCACATACGGCACGCCGGGGCAGCGGAAGGCGCGCGGCAGGTCGGGACGCTTCTTGCGCAGCACCACGACAGCTATCGACACCATGGTGAAGGCGGCCAGCGTGCCGATGTTGATCAGCTCGGCGAGGATGTTGAGCGGGATCACGGCGGCGATCAAGCCAAACACGATGCCGACCAGCCAGGTGGCGAAGAACGGCGTGTGGAAGCGCGGGTGCACGGTCGACAGGCGCTTTGGCAGCAGGCCGTCGCGCGACATGGCGAAGATGATGCGCGTCTGGCCGAAGGCCATCACGAGGATCACGGTGGTCATGCCGAGGATGGCGCCCAGGTCGACGAAGCCGGCGATCCAGTTTTCGCCCGCATATTGCAGGGCCAGCGAGACGGGATGGTCGACGCCGAGGAATTTCTGGTATGGCACGATGCCCGTCATGATGGCCGACACCACCACGTACAGCACGGCGCACACGGCCAGTGAACCGATGATCCCGATAGGCAGGTCGCGCGACGGCTTCTTGACTTCCTCTGCGGCCGAGGTGACGGCGTCAAAGCCGATGAAGGCAAAGAAGACGAGGGCGGCGGCGCTCAGCATGCCGTGGTAGCCGAACGGCATGTAGGGCTGCCAGTTGGCCGGCTGCACGTGGCGCGCGCCGAAGATAATAAACAGCAGCACAACGCCCACCTTGATGGCCACCATGATGTTGTTCAGGCGCGCCGATTCGCGCACGCCCCAGCCCAGCATGGCCGTCAGCAGCAGCATGATGACGAGAGCCGGCAGGTTGATGAAGGTCGTCACGCCGGGCAGCGCGCCCGGCGCGGCGGTGAGTGCGACGGGCAGGGTGATGCCAAAGCCCGACAGCAGCGACTGGAAGTAGCCGGACCAGCCGACGGAGACGGCGGCAGCGGCCAGGCCGTACTCGAGCAGCAAGTCCCAGCCTATCATCCAGGCGGCCAGCTCGCCCAGGGTGGCATAGCTGTAGGTGTAGATGGAGCCGGCCACGGGCACCGTGGAGGCGAATTCCGCGTAGCACAGGGCGGCGAAGCAGCAGGCGACGGCCGCCACGACGAACGACAGCGACAGGGCGGGGCCGGCCGTCAGCGCGCCCGTGCCGGTGAGTACGAAAATGCCCGTGCCGACGATGGCGCCAATGCCCATGAGGACAAGGTCGAAGGGCCCCAGCACCTTGGCCAGTCCTCCTGGCTTCTTGCTGTGGGCAATCATGTCATCCAAATTCTTGGTTCTAAATAAGCTCACTGTGTCTCCTGGTGGTTTTTGTCATGGCGCCATTGCCGCCTCGTGAGTAGCACGACGCAGCCAGATTCTAGCCCAGGCGCCCGTGATTCCTGAAGAAAAACCGTACAGTGCCGCGCGTGCCAGCCCTGTAAACTTGCCTGGCAGGCAAAAAAACAGCCCCGGGATGATGAACCGGGGCTGGAAAGGAGACTGCTACAAATGGTTACGTGGGTTTACTTTGAAAAATGGGCCTCGATCTCTTCCAGGGTCTTGCCCTTCGTTTCAGGCAGCAAAAACGCGGCCGCCAGGAAGTACAGCACCGTGCAGCCGGCGCCAAAGAAGAACAGCGTCGAGTAACCATGCAAGCCCACGGTGGGCAGGAAGATGGCGGCGATCACCGTCGAGACGAACTGGTTGACGAGCAGGGCGATGCTCATGCCGTTCGAGCGGATGCGGGTCGGCATCAGCTCGGACAGGGCCAGCCATACGCATACGCCAGGGCCGACGGCAAAGCTGGAAACGAACACGCAGATGGCAATGGCCACCAGCCAGCCGTGCGTGGACGATGGTACGGGGCCCAGGCTGGCCTTCTCGATGCGCAGCGGCGCTTCGCGTCCGGCGGCCGGGTCGGCGAAGGGGTTCAGGTGCAGCTTGCGGAAGAACACGCCGATCACGCTGTCGGCCTGCACGGCGTCTTCGCGGGCGATGGCCACCTGGCGCAGCACGGGATCGTCGCTGCGCAGGCTTTTCACGTTGGTGAACGGGCCGTAGGCGTAGGCGATGGTCAGCTGTTGCGGCGTGCCGTCGGCCGCCGCGCCCAGCGCCGTCAAGGTGGCCGCATCGAGGTGCAAGGACAGGCTGTCCGCTTGCACTTGCGCCGCGATGGCGGGGCGCACGTCGGCCAGGTGCGCTTCGGCGCCGCGGAACAGCAGGCCGGCCGCCAGCAGCGAGACGACGATGCCGCCCGTGCCCAGCATCAGCAGGAATTTGCGGCCCTTGCGGTCCACCAGCAGCACGGCCACCACCGTCATCACGGCGTTCAGTACTTTCAATAACACGTCCGCCATATTGGCCGAGGCGCCCGACAGGCCCGCCTGGTTCAGAATATTGACGACATAGGCGAGGATGGAATTGATGCCCGTCGCCTGCGTGCAGGCGAGGATCAGGCAGGCCAGCAGGAAGGGCAGCACGTAGCGGCGGCTCAGCAGCGGATCCCTGGCCTTGCCGCTTGCCTTGGCCGTATTCTCCGGCGTGTCCTGCATCTCGCGCAGTTCGATGTCGGCGGCGGCTGGCAATCGCGTGCGCAGCAGCGACTGGCGCGCCTGCTCGATGCGGCCCCGTTGCGCCAGCCAGCGCGGCGATTCGGCCAGCAGCAGGGCGCCGATGGTAAATACGAGGCCCGGCGTCAGGCAGACCCAGAAGATGCTGCGCCAGGCGTGGTCCTTGGCCGTGAAGATGGCGGCGATGCGGCCCGCTTCCGGCAAGGCTTGCGCCGCCTGCGTGGCCGTTTCCACCGTCTGCGCTTGCAGCAGGCCGATCAGGGCGGCGGCCACCAGGCCGATGGTCAACAGCAGCTGGAACAGGGCGGCACCGCGCCCGCGCTGTTGCGCGGGCAGGCATTCTGCCAGGTACAGGGGCACGACGACGCCGATCAAGCCGCCGCTGATGCCTTGCAGCAGGCGGCCCAGCAACAGCGGCGTGTAGCCGTCGGCCAGGGCGATCAGCGGGATGCTGGCGCTGAACAGGGCGCCGGCCAGGAACATCACCCAGCGCCGGCCCAGGATATCGGCCAGGGCGCCGGCGAACAGCGATGACAGGACGGAGCCCAGCAGCACGGCGGCGACGATAAAGCTCAGCTGCTGGGCCGTCAGTTTCCAGGCCACCGAGGCCGTCGATTCCAGGTAGGGCAGGGCACCGGCGATGATGCCGATGTCTATGCCGTACAGCAATCCCCCCATGCCGGCAATAAATAGCAGGTAGCGCATGGCCCACACGGGGGCCTTGTGTGACGTGTCGTGCATGAAAACTCCGGGACGGGGTTGAGGTTGGGGGGCTGGGTCTAGAGACTGAATCTAGCGGGTGGAAAGATCGATGGCCGCGCCTTCGACGAAGACGGACACTGGCTGCAAGTTGGCATCGAGGACGACGATATCGGCCCAGGCGCCGGGCGCCAGGCGGCCCCGTTCGGATTCGCCCAGGTAGTCTGCCGGGTACAGCGACAAGCGGTTCGAGGCGTCGGCCAGGTCCAGGCCCAGGTCGACGAAATTGCGCAGGGCCTGGTCCATGGTCAGCACGCTGCCGGCCAGCGAGCCCGTTGCCAGGCGCACGCAGCCCAGGCATTTGTAGACGCGCTGCGTGCCCAGGCCGTATTCGCCATCGGGCATGCCGGTGGCCGAGGTGGCGTCCGTCACGCCGTACAGGCGCGGGATGGCGCGCAGGGCCGCGCGCAGGGCGCCCTTGGCCACGTGCTGCAGGTCGGGGATGATTTCCGCGTATTCCGCATGCGCCAGCGCCGCGCCCACCATGCCGGGGTCGTAATGCGTCATGCCTGTCATGCCGTTGTACAGGTGCGTAAAGCCGGAGACGCCGGCCTGCAACGCCGCCACGCCTTCGTCATACGTGCCGGCGCTGTGGCCGATCTGCACGCGGATGCCCATCGCCGCCAGTTGCGGGATCAGTTCCAGGTGGCCGGGGATTTCCGGCGCCATGGTCAAGACCTTGATGGGGGCGATGGCGTGAAAGCGCTGCACCAGCGCCAGGCTGGCCTGCACCACGTCGGGCGGCTGCGCGCCCAGGCGGTGCAGGTTCAGGAACGGGCCCTCCAGGTGCACGCCCAGCATGCGCGCGCCGTTGGCCGGGCGCTCGGCGATCACGCCGGCCAGGCCTTGCAGGGCGCGCAGGATCGATGGTTCCTTGGCTGTCAGAGTCGTGCCCAGGAGGGCCGTGGTGCCGTGGCGCGCATGCACCTGCGCCACGGTGGCGCCGGCGTCGCCGCCCTCCATGATGTCGACGCCGGCCGCGCCATGCACGTGCAGGTCGATGAAGCCGGGCAGGATGGTCAGCGCGCTGTCGGCGGCAGGGTCTTCTTGTATCTGGACGATGCGCTGGTCAAAAGTGATGGTGCCCGTGATCCAGCCAGATGGGGTAAGGATTCTGCCGCTCAGCATGTGTTATTCCGCTATAAAAAGTTCGATGCCCAGCTTTTGCAGCCCTTCGCGGTACTCCTGGCTGATGCTGGCATCGGTGATGACGGTATCGACCCGGTCCAGCTGCACGATGCGGTGCAGGCTGACGCGGCCGAACTTGGAGGCGTCCGTGAGGACGATGATTTTCTTGGCCCGTTCCACCATCTTGTGGTTCAGGCTTGCTTCCGCTTCGTGGTGGGTGGTCACGCCAAATTGCAGGTCGAAGCCGTCCACGCCCAGGAACAGCTTGTCGAAGCTGTATGCCTGCAGGCAGGTTTCCGCCTGGCTGCCCTGGATCGACAGCGACTGCTTGCGCAGCAGGCCGCCGGTCAGGATCAGGTCCACGCCGGGCGCGTCGGCCAGTTCCCACGCGATGTTCAGGCCATTCGTCGCTACCGTCACGCCCGTCGCATCGCGCAGATGGCGCGCCAGCGAAATGGTGGTGGTGCCCGAGTCGATGATGATGTTGTCGCCCGGTTCCACCAGCCGCGCCGCATAGGCGCCGATGCGCTCCTTCTGCTCGTGGTTGATGGCATCCTTCTGGCGTATCGTGTGCTCGGGCGGCGGCGTGCGCGTCAGGGTCGCGCCGCCGTGGCTGCGCGTGGCCATGCCTTGCGCTTCCAGCGCATTCAAGTCGCTGCGGATGGTGACCGCGGACACGCCGAGCTTTTCCACCAGATCGGTCACCTGCACCGAGCCCTGCTGGGCAAGCATTTGGAGGATGGATTCACGGCGTTGGCTGGTATTTCGCATGGTGGCGGGCTCAGTAAAAAATGAAAAATACCGAGCTTAACAGATTGCCGCTTCGGCAATGACGGCCACTGCCGCATTGCGGTTGCAGGCGCGCGCATATTGCGCCAGCAAGCTGCCGATCTTGTGCTCGATCAGGGCTGGCGCCTGCGCTGGCAAACTGCCCTGCACCACGGCCAGGTACTGTTCCGGCAAATGCTGGCTCAGCAGCGGCAGCGGAATGGCCACGGTGTCCAGATTGGCCAGCAGCTTGCCGACGGCGGCCGCCACTTCCGGCTCGCCCCAGTAGTAGCGGCAACGGTCGCTCAAGCCGTAGCGGCGCATCAATCGCTGTTCTTCCGGCGTGCCCAGGTAATGCTTGATCCAGTTCTTCGGCTTGGCCACCATCACATCGTCGAGCACCTGCATCAGCTGCGAGGTGGCGTGCGCCGGCAGCAGTTCTTCCTCGATCTGGCTCAGGGCGAACAGCGCCTCGCGCAGGGCGAAGGTGGCGGCAGGGCCCACTTTCAGGATGGCGAAATGGTCGCGCACCATGGCGTGCAGGGCGGACTCGCGCTGGTAGTCGGTGGAATGGGCTTCGAACACGAGGCCAGGCTGCTCGGCGACAAAGGCCGACAGCTCGGTGGCGGCCTCCGCGTCGTAATGCTGGATGCTGCTCTGGTCGAAATCGACGCCCGGCTGCACCACCATGGCGATGACCCGGCGCCAGGCGCCATGCAGGTCGTTCTCGAGAAACGCGCGGCGATGCACGTCGAGGGTGCGGCGCGCCGCTTGCGGGCTGGTGACGGCTCCGGCCTGCGCCAGCGACGCTTCGCCGCCGGGAATCGGCACTTCCGTGCCGATCACGTAGACGGGCGGCGCGAAACCGGCGGCGGCCGCCGCTTCCTCGGCGACGATGCACAGGCGCGCCGAACGGGCGGCCACGGTTTCATCGTCGAGCTGCAAGGGGTCATCAATGCAGCGCATGCTGCAATCGAGGTGGATCTTGTGGAAACCGGCCGACGCATACGCGGCGATCAGGGTTTCGGCGTGATTCATCGCGGTGGCCGCATCGAGGTGCTGCCAGGCGTTCGGACCCAGATGGTCGCCGCCCAGCACGAGGCGGCTGGCGGGAAAGTCCTGTTCGCGGGCCAGTGCCAGCATGGTGTCGCGGAAAACGGCCGGCGTCATGCCCGTGTAGCCGCCGAACTGGTCGACCTGGTTCGACGTCGCCTCGACCAGCAGCACGGTGTCGTACTCGCTGGCCACGCGCATGGCGGCGCGCAGCACGCTCGGGTGGCTGCAGCAGACGGCGTACAGCCCCACGCGCTCGCCGCGGCGGTGCGCCTTGATCACTTGCTGGATCGGGGACAAGGTAAAAGTCGGGTTTTCCGCTTGCTTCATCATGTTGACGCCTTTGTATGTTGTCGTATCAAAAGGGCCGCGCCGCGCGCGCCGCCGGCATCGCCAAAGCGGGGCGGCAAGATAGGCGGCACGTGCACGCCGGGGAACAGGTGGCGTTTCACCGCTGCCGGCAGCTTGTCGTACAGGTGCGGCAGCTTGGACAAGCCGCCGCCGAGCACGATGACGTGCGGGTCATAGGCCAGCACCAGGCCGGCCAGCGCGTGGCCGAGCACATCGAGGTGCACGGCCACCGTGCGCTGGGCCACGGCATCGCCCATGTTGGCGCGCGCCACGATGGCCAAAGGCTCCGCGCCGTCGCCGCCAAAGTGCGCGTGGATTTTGCGCATGGCGGGGCCGGAGACATAGCGCTCCAGGCAGCCCGCCTTGCCACATGGGCAGGGGTAATCGGCCAAGCCATGCTGCGCCAGCAGGGTGGCTGGCAGGCTCCAGTGGCCCCATTCGCCGGCCACGCCGTTAAAGCCGCGCAGCAGCTGGCCGCCCACGCAATAGCCGCCGCCAGCACCCGTGCCGAGGATGGCGCCGAACATGCTGGCGGCATTGTCGGCCGCGCCGCCTTGCGCTTCCGACAGGGCGAAGCACTGGCAATCGTTGCCGATGGCGACAGGACGTTTCAAGGCCTGCTGCAGGGTTTGCGCCACCAGGCGGCCGTTCAGGGCCGGCACGTTGGAGCTCAGTTGCCGGCCGCTGGCGCTGTCGATCACGCCGGGCAGGCCGATGCCGACAGGCGCCGTCGTGCCCAGGGCGGCGTCGCCGCGCGCCACCAGGTCGACGATGGCTTGCACGAAGGCGGCAAAATCGTCGCCCGGCGTGGCCACCCGTTCGCGGAACACTTCCGTCAGCGCGCCGTCGCGGTCGGCAAAGGCGACCAGCTCCATCTTGCTGCCGCCGATGTCGATGCCGTGATAGCCGGCTGTGTGATTAGAATTGGTCATGGCCATAGATGGTGACGCCCTGCACGACACGGTTGACGATGCCGCCGGCGAATGGATTGTCGGGGCGCAGTTGCAGCAGCGCGGACTGGTGCAGCGCATATTGCTGCGCCATCAGCAGCCACAGCGGAGCCAGCCAGGCGTCGGGCCAGGCCGGCGCATCGGCTGACAGGTCGCCGCCGATGCCCACCGTCAGGCACGTCTGCGCCACGCTGTCGCGCTGCAGTTCTTTCAATAGATCGTCTTCGTACTGGCGCGCCAGCGGCTTGCTGCTGCGCAGCAGGATCACCAGCGACTCCGTGGTGACGGCCGATTTCGGGCCGTGGCGGAAACCGAGCGGCGTATTCGCCATCGCCATCACGCGGCCACCCGTCAATTCCAGTATCTTCAATGCCGCTTCCTTGGCCAGCGCTTCCAGCGGGCCGCTGCCCAGGTAGACCACGCGCTGCACGGATGTTGATCCCAGGTCCGCCACGGGGGCCGACCAGTCGCGCAAGGCTTGCTCGCCCAGCTGCGCCAGGGTCTCCAGGCGGTTCAGATCAGTGTCCTTGCCCAGTACCGACAGGGCTGCCAGCAGCATGCTGCTAAAGCTGCTGGTCATGGCGAAGCCGCGATCGCAGCTGCCTTCCGGCATCAGCAGGTTATACGTATTGCTGTCGTTCGCGCCCTGGCGCGCCAGCTTGCCGTCCGCGTTGCAGGTGATGTTCAGGAAGCGCGCGCCGGGTACGACCTGGCGCAGCAGTTCCACTGCCGCCAGGCTTTCCGGGCTGTCGCCGCTGCGGGCAAACGAGACGAGCAGGGTGGGGGCGTGCGCTTCCAGATACAGCTCATGGTGCGTCAGCAAAGTCGTGGTGGCGATGGCGCGGATCTGCGCAGGCCATGCCGCATTCAGGGTATCGACGACGATTTCGCCCACATAGGCCGAGCTGCCGGCGCCCGTCAGGATGACGCGTTGCTGCGGATTGGACAGCGCGTCGCCGAGGAAGGCGGCCAGGGCCGCTTGTTCATTGCCCAAAATAGTGGCCAGCGCGCGCCAGATGGCTGGCTGGTGCGCGATTTCCTCGGCCGTGTGCAGGCCGCCGATGTCGCGCCAGGTTTGAATGTCACGCTGAAGAAGGGTAGTCATGAGAGGTCAGTAAAGTGTTTGTTGGAGAAAGCATAAATACTAAATTTCGAAAAGTCAAATACGAAAGTAAAACGAAAGTAAATAGTTGTGCGCCTTGCGAAATAATGTCGTTTTAAAGGCCGTGAAACATGCTGCGGTGCAGCGCAAAAGCATGTGGCAGCGCGGCCTGTCGCTGAAATGCGACGATAACGAAAGATTGCGCTGTGGAATTTGAGTGAAACGTAAGATAAATTGGCTTATTTTAGGCATTTTATTAATAAATTGGCGCCATAACTTTCTTTTGGTTGACGATATTTATTTTTCTTCTTAAAGTAATTTCATTGAATCACTTCTGAAAGCCAGCAGATGAACCCTCTCCCGCTTCCCCGCCGCGTCCTTGCCGCCTGTGTCCTCGCCGCCCTTGCCACCCTGGCTGCCCCCGGCCTGCATGCCGCGGCCATCGGCAATCTGCAGTCGCTCTCCGCCGTGCGCGCGGCCGATGTGGCCAAGGGCGAGGCAGTGGGCTGGGATGTGCGCAGCGATACGGGCATGCAGTTGCGTGTCAGCTTGCCGCAGGCGGACGTGCTGCGCATCCAGGCGGGCGGCAAGGGCGGCTTGACAGGGCCGGGCGACAAGGCCGCGCCCATCGTCGTTGGCCAGCCTGCCGCGCAGGTGGCGTACCGGATCAATGAACAGCCCGACCACATCCTGATCAGCACTGATGCCTTGAGCCTGCGCATCGACCGCAAACCGTTGCGCTTTACCCTGTTGCGCAAGGGCGACGCGGTGCCCCTGTGGCGCGAGGTGCAGCCGCTGTCGCTCGACGACAAACAGGGCGTGCAAGTGTTATCGAGCCTGCCGGGCGAGCGGTACTTTGGCGGCGGCCAGCAGAATGGCCGCTTCGAATTCAAGGGCAGGCAGGTGCCCGTGTCGTATTCGGGCGGCTGGGAAGAGGGCGACCGGCCGAATCCCGCGCCATTCTTGATGAGTTCACGGGGCTGGGGCATGCTGCGCAATACCTGGGCCGACGGCAATTACGACTTGCGCGACCAGGAACAGATCTCGCTGCAGCACGCGGAAGGCCGCTTCGATGCGTATTTCTTTGTCGGCAAGGATCTGCGCGACGTCGTCGCCCGCTACACGGACTTGACGGGCCGCGCGCGCATGCTGCCCCGCTGGGCGCTGGAATACGGCGACGCCGATTGCTACAACGATGGCGACAACGTGAAAAAGCCCGGCTCCGTGCCGAAGGGCTGGACGGACGGCCCCACGGGCAAGACGCCGGACGTGGTGGAAAGCGTGGCGCGCCAGTACCGCGAACACGACATGCCGGGCGGCTGGATCCTGCCCAACGACGGTTATGGCTGCGGCTACACGAACTTGCCGGAAACGGTGAAGGGCCTGGCAGGCTATGGCTTCCGCACGGGCCTGTGGACGGAAAACGGCGTCGACAAGATTGCCTGGGAAGTGGGCCAGGCGGGCAGCCGCGTGCAAAAGCTCGACGTGGCGTGGACGGGCAAGGGTTACCAGTTCGCCATGGATGCGAACAAGTCGGCGTATGACGGCATCCTGAACAACTCCGACAGCCGCCCCTTCCTGTGGACGGTGATGGGCTGGGCCGGCATCCAGCGCTACGCCGTGGCATGGACGGGCGACCAGAGCGCCAGCTGGGATTACATCCGCTGGCACATCCCGACCCTGATCGGTTCGGGCCTGTCCGGCCAGGCGTATGCGTCCGGCGACGTGGACGCCATCTTTGGCGGCAGCCCGGAAACCTATCTGCGCGACTTGCAGTGGAAAAGTTTTACGCCCGTCCTGATGGGCATGTCCGGCTGGGCCGCGGCCGAGCGCAAGCATCCGTGGTGGTTCGAGCAGCCGTACCGCGACATCAACCGCCGCTATCTGAAGCTCAAGATGCGTTTGACGCCGTATATGTATACCCTCGTGCGCGAAGCCGAACAATCGGGCGCGCCGCTGGTGCGCGGCCTGATGTGGGATTACCCGCAAGACCCGGCCGCCTACACGGAAGCGTATAAATATCAGTTCCTGCTGGGCCGCGACGTGCTGGTGGCGCCTGTCTACCGCAGCCAGGCCGTCAGCGGCGGCTGGCGCAAGGGCATCCACCTGCCGCAGGGTACCTGGTATGACTACTGGGATGGCCGCCAGGCCACGGCGGACGCGCAAGGGCGCGACCTGGACATGCAGGTCACGCTGGACAAGCTGCCCGTGTTCGTGCGCGCCGGCGCCATCCTGCCCATGTATCCGGAAATGCTGTACGACGGCCAGAAGCCGAAGGACCAGCTCACGCTCGATGTGTATCCGCATGGCGATTCCGACTACACCCTGTATGAAGACGACGGCAACACGCGCCAGTACCAGGGCGGCGCCTTCAGCCAGCAAGTCATCCGCATGCGCCAGGCGGGCGCCGACGTGCAGGTCGACATCGGCGCCGTCGATGGCAAGTACCAGGGCCAGGAAGGGCGCCGCGGCTATGCGCTGCGCATGCTGGCCGGCCAGGCCCCGGCCGCCGTGCGCGCCGGCGAACGGCTGATCGCGGCATTCGCCGACCGTGCCGCCTACGACAAGGCGGCAGAAGGCTGGTTCTTCGATGTGGCCGATCGAAAAGGCACCCTGCACGTGAAAGTGGCGGCGCAGGACATCCGCCAACCTTTGATGCTGCAAGTCGCCGGCGCGCTGGCCGTGGCGCGAGCCGACGCCGACTTCCCGGCCGCCCCCGTGCCGGGCCGCGCCTTGCCGGCCGACGCCATGCAGGTGGTGGCGCGTCCTGCGGAAGAAAGCGGCTACCCGCTGGAAAACGCCTTCGATGGCAAGCCGGAGACGTGGTTCCGCACCGTGCGCAGCCCGTCCGTGAAAAGCGGTCCGCACGAATGGGTGCTCGGCTTTACGGAGCGGCGCCTGGTGGACGGCATCGAACTGGCGCCGCGCAACGACCAGCACTGGAAGCATGGCCAGGTGCGCGACTATGAAATCTACATTGGCGACAACAACGGCGAGTGGGGCGCTCCGCTGGCACGCGGCACCCTGAAACTGCAAGAGGGGACGCAGACCATCAGCTTCCCCGCCACGGCCGGGCGCTTGCTGCGCTTCCGCGTGATGAGCACGCAAAATCCGGAAGGCGATGGCGCGGCGTCCCTGGACCCGATGGTGACGGCGGCGCAAGGCGCGCCGGTGGCGCGCGCGTTCGATGCGGCGCTGGCGACCGACGTGGCGCCCGTCACCTTGTCCGAATTCCGCGTGCTCGAACACCGCGTGGCCGAAGGCGCGGAGGTGCAGCGCTATCTGTCGGACCTGGCGCTGCCGAAGAGTATCGCGAAAGACCGGCCAGCCGGCAAGGCGGCCGAGATGCGCATGAACGGGCTGTGGTTCCGCAAGGGCCTCGGCGTGGGACCTGTCAGCCGCATTGACTTGCAGCTGGCGGGCAACTGGAATCTGCTGCGTGCCGACCTGGGCGTGGACGATAGCTGCCGCAGCGCGGGCGGCTTGCAATTCCAGGTCTGGAGCGGTGAGCGGCTGCTGTACGACAGCGGCCTGGTCACGGCTCCCGGGGTGGTCAAACCCGAAATCGACGTGCGCGGCCTGAGCCAGCTCAGTTTGCGCACCCTGGGCGCGCGCGGCGCCCGAGCGGCCCAGGTCTGCGGCAACTGGGCCAATGCCGTGCTGACCGGCACGGAAGGCGCGACGGTCAAGCCGCGCTAGGCACTCAATCATTTCACTAAAAACGAGCCCCTCTTCGGACCGGGGAGGGGCTCTTGCAGCCTGACGAAAACAAATCACTTATAAAAAGGGAGATGGGAATGCACTTGAAAAAACTGATGGCCGCCATGGCGGCGGTAGGATTGGGCTCAACTGCGCTGGCATCAACGGCGCTGGCAGCGGAGGAGGAGAAACTGGCGCGCGTCGAAGTGACGGGTTCCAGCCTGAAGCGCATCAACGCGGAAACGGCGTCGCCGGTACAGGTGATCAACGCCAAACAGATCGAAAACATGGGCGCGCTCACCTTGCTACAAGTGCTGGACAACTTGCCCGCGGCCCGTCCGGCGCAGCAGGACTTCCGCTCGATGTTCACGGGTTCCGATGGCGGCTCGCAAGCGAACTTGCGCGGCCTCGGTGCGCAGGGCACCCTGGTGCTGCTGAATGGCCGCCGCCTGTCGTTCTATGGCGCGCCGGCCGGTTTCCAGACCATGTTCGTCAATATTGACGCCATTCCCGCCGCCGCCATCGAGCGCATGGAGATTTTGACGGACGGTGCATCGGCCGTATATGGCTCCGATGCCGTGGCCGGCGTCATCAACGTGATCACCAAGAAGTCGTATCAAGGCCTGGAAGCGCGCGCCAATGGCGAATTTTCGCCCAGCGTGAAAGCCTATGGCGAGCGCCAGGCCAGCGTGCTGTATGGGCTGGGCGACCTGGCCAGTGACGGCTACAACATCTACGGTTCCGTGAACGTCTACCAGCGCGACCGCATCGCGCTGGCCGATACCTGGCGCAAGCGTCCCGCGTATTTTTATGCGAACAATCCCAATTTCATCCCGAACATGCGCGTGGGCGTGGGCAGCGAACCGGGCACGATGAATCCCGGGACCTTTTTTGTCTTCGACAAGGCGAAGAACAATGCGCGCACCCAGCGCGCCGTCAATGGCTGCAACAACAGCATCACCGAAGCGTCGGGCACGCGCTGCGTGTGGAATGCGCTGCCCAACCAGCTTGATACGGGGCCTACCTCGGAGCGCGCCACGGCTTACCTGAGCGGCCGGCTGAAACTCGGCGGCGACATGGAAGCGTTCGCGGAAGGCGCCTTCACCCACATCAAGATGCGCGGCGAGAATGGTCCGTCCAGCTTCAATAGCGGCAGCACGAATAACTGGTTCGCGCGCAATACGGGCAATACCCTGAATACCTTCGCCACGCCTTTCCTGAGCCCGAACAACGTCTACCTGAAAGGCAAGCTCGATGCCGATATGGTGGCGAAGATGGGCGGCGCGGCCGGCTTGAATTACCTGCTGCAGGATGCGACGGGCCACTTCGGGCAGAAGAATGTCGATGAAAACTACCGCGCGCTCGTCGGCCTGCGCGGCAGCATCGGCGGCGGCTGGGATTTTGAAACGGCGCTCAGCGTGGCGGGCAGCCATTCGACCCTGTTCCAGACGGCGAACATCAACATCAAGGGATTCGAGCAGGCGTTCGGCCCGTTCAAGAAGGATCCCGTCAGCGGCCGCACCTATATCTCCGACAATCCCGCCTACAAGTTCGGCGAAATCAGCGAGGCCAATGCGGCGCTGGTGCGCGCGGCCTACCCGACCTTCGCCATCGAATCGTGGACCAAGCTGATGACGTGGGATGCCAAGCTGGAAGGCACCCTGTTCAAGCTGGGCGAGCGCGAAGTGCGCGCCGCCGTGGGCACCAACATCATGCGCGAGAGCTTCCTCACGCCCGGCAACGCGGATGCGGCGAATGGCTTGATTACGCAGCAGGGCGGTTCCTGGTTCGATGGCCGGCGCACCATCGCGGCCGTGTTTGGCGAAGTGGTGGTGCCGCTCAGCGATACCCTGGAAGTCAACGCGGCCGCGCGCCTGGACAAATACCCGCACTTCGCCGCCAACCTCGCGCCCAAGCTGGGCGTGATCTGGCGCGCGCGGCCCGAGCTGATGCTGCGCGGGACGTATTCGGAAGGCTTCCGCGCACCCAACCTGGCCGAATCGGGAACGGGCGGCGTCTTTGCGCAGGTGGGAGGCATCCGCGACACCGTGCGCTGCGACGAAACGAATGCCATGGCGCGCGCCCTGATGAAGTCCGCGGTGGCGACGGATGCGGACCTGGGCAAGAGTTTGCTCAATTCGAACTGCTCCACGACGGTGGGCGGCCTGACGCCGCCGAATCAGAATCTGCGTCCGGAAAAGGCGAAGATATCGACCGTGGGCCTGGTGCTGCAGCCGGCCAAGGACGTGAGCATCTCCATCGATTACTGGTTCATCAACCGCCGCGACGAAATCGTGCGCCAGGACTTCAACGAGCTGTTTACGGAACTGGTGGCCAAGTACGGCCCGACCCTGGCCGGCACGCCCAGCGCCATCCGCAACGACCTGACGGATACGGACCGGGGCAACGTCGCGGCCGTGGCGGCCATGTGCGCCAATCCCGCCAATGCGGGCGTGTGCGCGGGCGGCGTGCCCGGCTACTCGGTGGGCAACCTGGGCGGCTTGATCAACTCGTATTCGAACCGTGGCCGTACCCTGATGGATGGCGTGGACATCGATGCGCGCACGCGCTTTGCGCTCGGCGACTGGGGCAAGCTGAGCACTGGCATCGCGGCCACCATCCGCAAGCGCGACACCCATGACAGCGAAGACGGCAGCGACATCAAGGGCAACACCGTCGGCTACTACGATTCGCCGCGCTACCGCGCTACCGTCAACGCCGACTGGAGCTACCGCAACTTCGTCAGCAGCGTCTTTATCAACTATTCGGGCAAGACGCGCTGGGCGTATGGTCCCTGGGACAAGGACAACACGCCGGAAAACTGCACTGCCGCCTCGGTGGCCTTGCCGGCCGGCCAGTGCAAGGGCGCGCCGTCATACACCACGGTGAACCTGGCCTTAAGCTGGAAGCCGCTGAAGAACCTGGACGTGGGCCTGAACGTGAAAAACGCGTTCAACAAGCAGCCGTACTACGACCCGAACGGCTGGGAAGGCTACAACCATAGCCAGGACCTGTTCGGCCGCCAGTTCGCCCTGTCGGCCAGCTACAAGTTCTTTTAGAGCGTGACGATGCCCCGGTCCGTCAGCCGGCATGGTGCGGGCCGGGGTATTGCCATGAAAAAGAAAATACAATACTCCAATATGAACAATACGAAAGATAAACGTAAGTGAAAGAGGATGGACATGTCTTCTTTCGCGTTGCTCTTCCCGGATTGCCACGCGGATTATCCTCTGTCGGACGACTGCTTGCCTGCGCGTGTATCTGTCATACCACGATAGCGAAAGCTATCTGCCGCGAATCTCATTCAATCGAAAGATAAATACTCTTTATTTGCTCAATTTAGCGATAAATTTACGTTATAACTTTCTTTTTGTTGACGATACTTATTTTTCTTTTTAAAGTAATCCCAAGAAAAGAAAATCAGCCGATGCGGACTGATTTCCCGGAAGGTGCAACTGCCTGGCTGCACCGGCCGACGACCACCATAAAAATTGCATCCCCCCGACTTCGCCCTGGAGCGGGGAGGGCGCGCATAACCCTCGATATAGACGGAGAGACAGCATGCATACCACCCGACTCAAATTGCGCGACATCAGCCGCGCCGCAGCGATCGTGATCGCACTGGCGGCCGGCGTGCCAGGCCAGGCCTGGGCACAGTCGAACGCCACCAGCACCATTTTCGGTGAAGTGAGCGCGCCGGCCGGCGCCACCGTGGTGCTGGAAAACCTGGCGACGGGCGTGCAGCGCAGCCTGACGCCCGATACGTCGGGCCGCTACGTGGCCAACTCCATGCCGCCAGGCCGCTATGCGGTGCGCGTGCTGCGCGCCGGCTCGGTGGAAGCGTCGCAGGAAGTCGAAGCCCTGATCGGCGCGGGCGCGGAAGCGAACTTCGGCCCGGCCAGCGCCGCCGGCACGGTGGGCCAGGAGCAGACCGTCGTGGTGAAGGCGTCGCGCAATCCGATCGACGTGTCGAACACCAACAATGGCGTGATCTTCACGGCCAAGGAATTGAAAGCGCTGCCGGTCGGGAACGACGTCGCCTCCATCGTGCAGCTGACGCCGGGCGTGTCGCGCGGCACCAACAGCGTGTATGGCAATGCGCCATCGATCGGCGGCTCGGGCCAGTCCGAAAACGCCTTTTACGTCAACGGCTTCCCGATCACGAATATCCTGACCCAGGTGGGCGCATCGGAGCTGCCGTTCGGCGCGATTTCCAACCTGCAGGTGCTGTCGGGCGGCTATGGCTCGGAGTTTGGCCGCTCCACGGGCGGGGTGATCAACATCACCACCAAGAGTGGCGGCAACAAGGTCGAATTCGGCGGCAAGGTGTCCATCATCCCCCGTTCGCTGAAAGGCGAGCCGGAAAACACCTATTACCCGAACACGGGCGCCAATCCGAAGACGGATGGCAATCTGCTGTACTGGAACCGCGACAATGGCAGCACCAGCAAGGTGGTGGGCCTGTATGGCAGCGGCCCGCTGATCAAGAACAAACTGTTCGCCTTCGTGGCGCTGGAACAGACGCGCACGGACAGCCAGGCCGTTGCCGCCACCGCCGACTCGGGCACGGCCCTGGCGCGCGGCTGGAGCACCAGCCAGAGCAAGGTGAACCGCATGATGGCCAAGCTGGATTACAACCTGACGGACGACCATCACTTCGAATACACCAAGCTGTATGACCGCACGAAAACGGATAGCCAGGCGTATGGCTACAGCTACGCCACGCATGCGAGCAATGGCGTACAGGCGGGCAAGGGCGAGACGACGGTCAACTGCTGCGGATCATCGGCCGCGCCGGGCGCCAACATCGACATCTTCAAGTACACGGGCTACCTGACGGACAACCTGACCGTGACGGCCATGATGGGCGAATCGCGCACGTCGCACACCCGCACGCCGAATGGCTACAATCCGCTGCTGGCGCAAACGTCGTCGAATACCTCGACCCAGGTGCCTGGCCTGACGTACGCCAATCCGCAAACGGTGACGGGCACTCTGGTCGACCCATCGTCGGAAGACCGCCAGAAGGCCAAGCGTCTGGACCTCGAATACAAGCTGGGCAAGCACTCGCTGCGTGGCGGCATCGACCGCATCGACGTGGAATCGAAGGTGGGCCTGAGCCTGGCGGGCGGCTACCGCTGGAGCTATCTGAAAGCGGACGATCCGAACCGGGCCATCAACGGCGCGTTCGAGACGCCGGCACAGGGTGGCGGCTACGGCGCGCAGGGCTATTACGTCAGCAAGGACTTGAATGCCAACCTGGCGCGTCCGACCAGCGTGCAGTCGGCGCAATACATCCAGGATCACTACCAGGTCACGGAACGGGTGCTGCTGGACCTGGGCCTGCGCCGCGAGCAGTTCACCAACTACAGCACCGATGGCGTGGCCTTCATTTCGCAGCGCAACATGATCGCCCCGCGCGTGGGCGCCACCTGGGATTACCTGGGTGACGGCACCCTGAAATTCTTCGCCAACGGCGGCCGTTACCACTTGCCGGTGCCGTCGAATTTGTCGAGCAACATGGCCAGCCCCTTCCTGGCCACCAGCGAGATGTACACCTACACGGGTGTCGATCCCGTCACGGGCGCGCCGACGGGCCTGCACGCGATCAGCAAGCCGTATTCGGCCAACAACGCGTACGGCCAGAGCCGCGATGCCCGCGAAGTGACGGCCATCGGCTTGAAACCGCTGTCGCAGGATGAATTCTCGCTGGGCTTCGAACGCGCCCTGAGCAAGAAACTGGTAGTGGGCGCCAGCGTCCTGTACCGCAAGCTGAACGACACCAACGACGACGTCTGCGATGCGCGTCCGCTGCAAGCCTGGGCCACGCGCAACAGCGTCGACACGAGCAACTGGGGCGGCTTCCAGTGCGCCATCATCAACCCTGGCCGCGACAACAGCCTGATGGTGGACTTTGACGATGGCAAGGGCTTGCGCCGCGTGGATATTTCGGCGGCGGAGTGGGGCAATCCGCTGCCATCGCGCACCTACCGCGCCTTGAACATGTTCGTCGAGCACCCGTACACGAACGGCTGGTACGGCAAGCTGACCTACACCCTGTCTGCGCTGAAGGGCAATATGGAAGGCCAGACGGACAGCATCGGCGGCGGTGACGTGGGTCTGACCGTCAGCGACGACCACAAGGAACTGATGTACAACGCCTATGGCTACCTGCCAGGCGACCATCGCCACGCGTTCAAGGCCTACGGTTTCATGCAGGTCATCCCGGACGTGATGGTCGGCGCCAACCTGTCGCTGACCTCCGGCGCGCCGCGCAACTGCATCGGCGCGCTGCCCGATAACCTGCGGTTCGAGAACGATTACGGCGATTCCTACTTCTATTGCAATGGCAAGCCGGCGCCGCGCGGCAGCCAGGGTCGCCTGCCTTGGCAAGCCCAGCTGGACATGAATCTGGCCTATACTCCCAGCGCCGTCAAGGGCCTGAGCCTGAAAGTGGACGTCTTCAATGTGTTCAACAGCCAGACCGTGACCCGCTATAACGAAACGCGCGAAGACCATGGCGCCATCGCCCGCAACTACCTGCAGGTGGCTGGCCGCACGGCACCGCGTTCGGTGCGCTTCACGGCGGAATACACCTATTAAACTGCAGCCGGCCCGCTGCAAGGCGGGCCGGTGACGAACATTACCAATGGAAGCGAGAAGAGACCAATGACAACACAAATCAATCGACGCAATTTCCTGTCCGCCAGCGCCGCGCTGGCCGGTGGCGCCATGGCCGGCAGCGCCTTGCTGCCTGGCGACGCCAGCGCAGCCCCTGCGGCCGGCCGCGACAAGGTCCGCCTGGGCCTGATCGGCACGGGCATGCGCGGCCAGGTACTGCTGGCTGAACTGGTGCGCCGCGATGACGTGGAAGTGGTTGCGCTGTGCGATATCGAGCCGATCATGCTGAAACACGCGCTGGGCCAGGTGGCCAAAGCCGGCAAGCCCCGTCCGCGCACGTATGGCGAAGACCGCGACCAGAAAGCCTACAAGCGCATGCTGGACGCGGGCGGCCTTGATGGCGTGATCATCGCCACGCCGTGGGAATTCCACGCGCCGATGGCGATCGCCGCCATGCAGGCGAAGATCGCCGTCGGCTGCGAAGTGGTGGCCGGCATCACCCTGCAGGACCACTGGGACGTCCTGAATACCCAGCTGAAAACGGGCACGCCATACATGTTGCTGGAAAACGTATGCTACCGCCGCGACGTGATGGCTGCGCTGCAGATGGTGCGCGCGGGCCTGTTCGGCGAACTGCTGCACCTGCAGGGCGGCTACCAGCACGATTTGCGTGCCGTGAAATTCAACAGCGGCAATCCGGCCAAGCCGTACGGCGGCGGCGTGGAATTCGGCGAAAAGGGCTGGTCGGAAGCCCATTGGCGCACGCAGCACTCGGTCGAACGCAATGGCGAACTGTATCCTAGCCACGGCATCGGCCCGTGCGCCATGTACACCAACATCAACCGCGGCAACCGTTTTACTCGCATCAACGCCTTCGCCACCAAGGCGCGCGGCTTGCACGACTACATCGTCAAGCAGCCGGGCGGCGCACAGCATGCGAACGCCAAGGTCAAGTTCAAGCTGGGCGACGTGGTCACCACCACTCTGGCGTGCGAGAACGGCGAAACCATCATCCTGCAGCACGATACGAGCCTGCCGCGCCCGTACTCGCTGGGCTTCCGCGTGCAAGGCACGGACGGCCTGTGGATGGACCTGAACAATTCCATCCATATCGAGGGCGTCAGCAAGCCGCACCAGTGGGACGATTTCAAGACTTACCAGGACAAGTATGAGCACCCGGTCTGGCGCAAATATGCGGCGCAAGCGGAAGGCGCGGGCCACGGCGGCATGGACTTCTTCGTCATCCACGCCTTTGTCGAAGCGCTGAAGGCCAACGCGCCGATGCCGATCGATATCTACGATGCCGTGACGTGGAGCGCCATCACGCCGCTGTCCGAGCAGTCGATCGCCGCCAACTTCCAGACCCTGGACTTCCCGGACTTCACGGGCGGCCAGTGGAAAGCGCGCAAGCCTATCTTCGCTCTCGACGGCAAGTACTAAGCCTTCACGACCCGCTACCGCGCCTGCCGCCGTAGCGGGTTTTTTCCAGCCATCCCAGCTTTTCAAACCGCGGCGCACGCCGCAGGACTTCTTGCGCCTGTTGCACGCCGTACCACCAGGAGACGTTGATGAAACACAGAAGTTCATTACTCTACGCAGTCCTTCCCGCCATGCCATTGCTGCTGGCCGCATGCGGCGGCGCCACTGCCACCGCTACCCCCGACATGGGCGGCACCGCCTTGCTGGCCGCCAGCGTGGCCGCGCCGGCCACCACCGCCACCGTGGAACTGGCCGGCAACGCCTTCATCACGGGCGGGAACGAGGGCGCCGTCATCGGGGAACATGGCCTGGCCGGCTGGAGCAATCCGGCTGCCGTCGCCAGCACGTATTTCCGCGTCTCCGGGGCGGGCCCTGTCCAGGTGGCGCTTGACGCCAGTCTGGCCGATGGCGGCAACAGCAACATCCGCGTGAAGATCAACGGCAAGCCCTTCGATGTGAAGCTGGCCGGCAAGGCGCCCAAGACCTATGCCGTGGGCACGGTGAACGTGGCGGCGGCCGGCTATGTGAAGGTAGACTTGCAGGGGCTGTCGCGCGTGAAGGCCACGTTCGGCGACGTCACCGCGCTGAAGGTGACGTCGAACGCCGCGCTCACCTACGCCAATGACCCCGCCAATTACTACTGGTCGCGGCGCGGCCCGTCCGTGCACATGGGTTACACGGTGCCGGCCAATACCGAGTATTTTTATAACGAGATGACGATACCCAAGGGGCAGGACGCCATCGGCTCCTATTTCATGGCCAACGGCTTTGGCCAGGGCTACATGGGCATCCAGGTGAAATCACCGAGCGAGCGCTGGATACTGTTTTCCGTGTGGGACGCCGACAATGGCGCCAAGACCACCCTGGTCAGCAAGGGTGCCGGCGTGGTCGATAACGCCTTTGGCGGCGAGGGCACGGGAGGCCAGACCTATCTGTCGTATAACTGGGCAGCCGGCACGACGTACCGCTTCATCACGCGCGCGCGGCCCGACGGCAATGGCGGCAGCGATTACTCGGCCTGGTTCTTCGCGCCCGAGACGGGCAAATGGCGCTACATCGCCACCTGGAAGCGACCGGCCATCAGTACGTATCTGACGGGCGTGCATTCCTTCCTCGAGAACTTCATCGATACTCTGGGCTACACGGAACGCCGCGTCCAGTTCGGCAACCAGTGGGCAAGGAATGCATCGGGCACCTGGTCGGAAGTGACGGCCGGGAGGTTCACCGGCGACGCCACGGCCACGAATGCGCAGCGCATGGATTACGCGGGCGGGCTGGAAAACGGCAAGTTCTACCTGCATAACGGCGGCTTCTTTGCCGATTACGTGCAAACCAGCCAGAACTTCACGCGTCCGGCCACTGGCCAGGCGCCCACCGTCGATGTGAGCGCCTTGCCGATGCAATAAGCGCTGGTTTTCAGCCCGGTCGCTTGCCCACCATCGCTTCGATGCCGCGATAGTAGGTGAGCAGCCGGCCTATCGTCACTCCTATCAATGCCGCCGCCTGGATGATGTCGTTGGTATCGCGCCGGTACACGACCAGCGCATCCATTTCGTCGCTGCCGTTGCCGTCGATCTGGATCAGGTCATAGCCGCCTTCGTCCACGGCGCGCTGCGCCAGTTCCTTGTCCAGCCACTCGAAATAGGGCAGCGCGCTACCGTCGCTGTCCTTGAGCAGCTCGTACGGGAAGTCGGGGAATGCGTCGAACATGTCCTGTATCTGTTCGTGCAGTTCGTCGAGCTTGTCGCTCGACGCCATATAGCCGCCCAGGTGCGAGAGGATCGCCACCGCGTAGGCCTGCGCATCGCTGTCGATCCACTCGTCGCGTGGCGCGGAGGGCGCATCGGTGATGGCGGCGACGGCTTCGTCGAGTTCCGCTCCTTCCAGGTCACCGCAGGTCAGTTTGGTCAGCAGTTCAGACAAGAGCATGTTTGGCTTTCGGGGTAGGGCACGGCCAGTGGGAGGGGCATGTGCAAGATGTTGTAAATACTACCATTTCTACGTGCCACGCGGCGGTTGCGCCAGCCGTGTCATGCCAGTTAGAATGCGAATCATTATTGTTTGCGTGTGAGGATTTTCCGTGCCGCCTGCCCAATCCGGCGTCCACCAGGAGGTGGGCAGCCTGTATCACGAACATCACCGCTGGCTGCAAGGCTGGCTCAGACACAGGCTGGGCAATGCGTTTGACGCGGCCGACGTGGCGCACGATACCTTCATGCGCCTGCTCAATCGCGACGAGACCATCGCCGCGCGCGAGCCGCGTGCCTTCCTGACGACGGTGGCCAAGGGCGTGCTGGGCAATCTGTACCGCCGCCGCGACCTGGAAGCGGCCTACCTGGAAACCCTGGCCAGCCTGCCGGCGCAATGCGCGCCCGACCCGGAGGCGCAGGCGATCTTGCTCGAAGCCCTGTTCGATATCGACCGCCGCCTCGATGGCCTGGCGCCTGCCGTGCGCCGCGCCTTTCTGCTGTCGCAGCTCGATGGCATGCCGCAGGCGGCCATCGCGCTGGAGCTGCATGTCTCGTTGGCCACCGTGCAGCGCTACCTGGTCAAAGCCATGCACCAGTGCTTCTTTTCCCCGCTGGCGCCGTGATGGGGGCCCTCACGCCGGAAGCGGCCAGCCTGCAGGCTGTCGAATGGCTGGTGCGGCTGCAGGCCGGTGACACCACGCCGGAAGTGGAGCAGGCATGGCGCGTCTGGCGCGGCAGCGACCCGGAAAACGAGCAAGCCTGGCAGCATGTGGAAGGCTGCATGGCGCGCATGCGTGCCTTGCCCGCGCCGCTGGCGCACGGCACGCTGGCCCGCAAGCCGCTGCACGCGCAAGCGAATGCGGCGCGGCGCCAGTCTTTGAAACTCCTGGCGCTGCTGGCCGTGGGTGGCGGCGCCTGGCTGGCTGGTGGCGATGAGCAGGCGCGCTTCTGGCTGGCCGATTACCGCACGGGTACGGGCGAATTGCGCCACATCGTGCTGGCAGACGGCACGCGCATCGCCCTCAACACGGCCACCTCCATCGACGTGCGTTTCGATGCGGGCCAGCGCCTGGTGACGGTACTCAAAGGCGAGATCATGGTCACGACCGCGCACGATGCGGCTGGCCGGCCCTTTTTCGTGCGCACGGGCCAGGGCCGCTTGCAACCGGTGGGTACGCGCTTTGCCGTGCGAGCCGGTAGCGAAGTCACGCGCCTGGGCGTATTTGCGGGCGCCGTCGACATGCTGCCGGAACAAGCGCCCGATGCGGCGCGCAGGCTGCAGGCGGGCGAACAAGCGACTTTCACGGCGGGCAGCGTTGGCTCCATCGAGCTTCTGCCTGCCGGCGCCGATGCGTGGACGGCCGGCATGCTGGTGGCGCACGACATGCCGCTGGCCGATTTTATCGGCGAGCTGGCACGTTACCGGCATGGCCGCCTGGCCTGCGATCCGGCCGTCGCCCACCTGCGCGTCTCGGGCATCTATCCGCTGGCCGACACGACACAAGTGCTGGACATGCTGACGCGTACCTTGCCCGTCGACGTGCGCCAGAGCACGCGCTTCTGGGTGAGCGTGGTGCCGCATCGGAAGCATCCATGATTATTTTCTGAAAATGTGAGGGGTTTTCGATTTTCGCGTGGCATAGCGAGTGAACCCCTCATTCACTTTCAGGAAAACAGTCCGCATGCCCAGCACAACACCTACTTACCCATCTTCCGCTTCCCGCACATGCCGCCGCAGCGTGGCGGCGCTGGCCGTCAGCCACGCCCTGTGGCTGCTCGCCGCCAGCGGCGCATTGGCCGCCGCACCTATTGCCCAGGCAGCCAATGGGGCGCGCATCGAACTGGCGATACCCGGCGGCACCCTGGAACAGGTGCTGGTGCGTTTCGGTCAGCAGACGGGCACCATGATCTCTTACCAGGCCGCCACCGTGGCCGGCAAGCGCAGCGCCGGACTGACGGGCAGCTACAGCATCCCTGCAGCGCTGGGCGCCATCGTCGCCGGCTCGGGCTTGCGCGCCGTGCCGCAGGCGAATGGCGGCTATGTGCTCGACGTGGCAGCCGCCGAGGGCGCCCAGACCATGCCGGAGATGAAGGTCAGCGCCAGCTTTGATGCGAACGGCGCGACGGAAGGCAGCGGCTCGTATACGACGCCGACCATGCGCTCGGCCACGCGCCTCGGCCTGTCTGTGCGCGAGACGCCGCAAGCCGTCAGCGTGGTCACGCGCCAGCAGATGGATGACCAGAACCTGCAAACGGTGGAAGAGGTGCTGCAAAACGCGGCCGGCGTGGCCATCAACCGCTACGACAGCGACCGTACCTCGTTTTTCGCGCGTGGCTTTTCCATCGCCAGCTACCAGTACGACGGCATTCCCACCACGGTCGACAATGCGTTCAGCGTGGGCGACAGCACCCTGGACATGACGGCCTACGACCGGGTCGAGATCGTGCGCGGCGCCACGGGCCTGCTCACTGGCGCGGGAGAGCCGTCGGCCACCATCAACCTGGTGCGCAAGCGCGCGTCATCGAAGCAGATGGCCGGGAATGCCGCCCTGAGCCTCGGTTCCTGGCACAATGCGCGCGCCAGCGCCGACCTCTCCACGCCCTTGAGCAGAGATGGCAAGGTGCGCGGCAGAGTGGTGGCCAGCTACCAGGACAGCGAATCGTATGTGCACCTGTATCACGGCAAGAAAGCCATGGCCTATGCCACCGTGGAAGCGGACCTGGCGCCCGGCAGCGTGCTGATCGCCGGCTATGAATACCAGGACAACCGCCCGCGCGGCGGCATGTATGGCGGCTTGCCGCTGTGGTATGCGGATGGCGAACGGGCCACCTTGCCCCGTTCCGCTACCACGGCGACCACCTGGAGCCGTTGGTTCAGCACCAGCCAGACGGCGTTCTTGCGCCTGGAGCAGGACCTGGGCAAGGGCTGGAACCTGACGGCCATGCTGAATCACGGCTGGGGCAATTATTCGGCGGCCGAGCTTTTCGCCAATACCTGGCCGGACAAGGCCACGGGCCAGGGCGTGACGGGCTACACCGGGTTTTACTCGGGCACGCGGCGCCAGGACAGCGTCGACGCCTATGTGCAGGGGCCGCTGCAGCTGCTGGGGCGCACGCATGACCTGGCGTTTGGCGTTTCGGGCAGCAACCAGTTCTCCAGCAACCCGGGCATCTCGGGTGGCAGCGTCGATTACGGCAATTTCCATCAATGGCAGGGCGTGACGCCGGAGCCGGACTGGAATGACCCGAATTTCTCGCGCTGGCAGCTGCTCGATACGGTGCAGCAGCGCGGCATCTACGGCACGGCGCGCTTTTCGCTGGCCGATCCCTTGAAACTGATCGTCGGTGCGCGCTACAGCCGCTACAAGGCGGACCACGTCGATGACTGGGGCGGCAGCTACGCCTATGCCAAGCATGCCGTCACGCCGTATGCGGGCCTGGTGTGGGATATCGACGCGCAGCATGCGCTGTACACCAGCTACAGCAAGATCTTCAAGCCGCAGGGCTACCAGGACCGGTTCGGCCGCTACCTCGATCCCGTACAGGGAAAGAATCTGGAAGCGGGCGTGAAGGGCGAGTATTTCGGCGGCCGATTGAACGCGGCGCTGGCCGTGTTCCGCATCGCGCAAGATGGCCTGGCGCAGGAAGATACGGGCCATTTTGTCGGCAATTCGCTGACGCAGGCGTATTACGCGGCGGCTGGCACCACCAGCAAGGGCGTGGAGCTGGATATGTCGGGCGAGCTGGCGCAGGGCTGGAACGTCTCGGCCAGCGTGTCGCACGCGGCGGCCAAAGACAATACCGGCGCGAGCCTGAACAGCTATGTGCCGCAGACGCTGGCGCGCGTGTTTTCCACTTGGCAGATGCCCGGCGACTGGCGCGCCTTGTCGGTGGGCGGCGGCGTGAACTGGCAGAGCGGCGCCTACCGCGACGCCACCGGGCCGAAAGGCACGCAGCGCGTGGAGCAGGGTGGCTATGCCGTGGCCAGCCTGATGGCGAAGTACGCGCTGTCGCGCCAGCTGTCGCTGCAGGCGAACGTCAACAACCTGTTCGACAAGCGTTACTACAGCCAGCTTGGCATGTATAACCAGGCTTACTGGGGTGCGCCGCGCAACGCCAGCGTCACCCTGCGCTACTTGTTCTGATGCATCAGAGCGGCCAGGCCTGCTTGGTGACGGCCACGGCGACGATGTAGGCGAATACCAGCACGGCGAGCGCGAAGGCGGCGCCGCGCACGCCCGGCGTCTTGCCACGTTTCAGCGCGATGGTGCCCAGCACGATGTAAGCCACCAGCGCACACAGCTTGGCAGCCAGCCAGGGGTGGCTGCCCGGCGACTGGCCGCTCCACACGGCCAGCGTGATGGCACTGGCCAGCAAGGCCGTGTCGACCAGGTGCGGCAGGATTTTTACCCAGCGCTGCTGCAAGGCGGGCGAGGCGCGCAGCATCCAGGCGCCGCGCAAGAGGAAAAGAAAGCCGCTGGCGGCGGCGCATCCCATGTGGAAATGCTTGAGGCTCAGATAATCCATGCGTGATGTGGTGGGCGTTGATTGACGGTGGCGCCAGCATAGCCGCCTTTGGCGCGCCGCGCCATACGCCGTCGGGATGAGGCGCGATCAGCGGCACCATTTCACGTACACCAGCTCCGGGTCTCCCTCGTCGAGATGGTCGATATGGCCGCTGCGCACGAAGCCCGCTCTGGCGAACAGCCGTTGCGCGGCCAGGTTGGACTGGTTCGTCGAGGTGAACAGCTTGCCTGTCTGGCACGCGGCTTCGGCGGCGGCCAGCAGGCGCAAGCCCACGCCGCGCCGCTGCTGCCCGGAATCGACCACCACCAGCGAGACGAAGCCGTAGCCGAAGAAGTCGTCGTGCGTGAGGACATAGCCGGCGACCTGGCCCGCGCGCGTGGCCACCTGGCAGTGCCCCTTGCCGACGGCGGCGCGCACGGCATCGCCGCGGTTGGCGTGCGCCTGCGCATATGCATCGCAGGCCAGCATGGCTGCCACATCGCCGGCCAGGGCCGCGCGGGTGATGATGGGGTCTGTTTCGTGCCTGTTCTGCATGCCGCTCCTTTTTCTCCAGGCGCCGAGTGTGCCAAAAATAGCTGCGTTTGTAAAACACCCGCCATCCAGGCTAGATCCATCCTCCGCCATCTAGTCACTTTTGCCGATACGGCTATCCAGATTGCCTTTCCAGAATCACCCTGTGGCCGATAGTGCCTTTCCCCTCTGCCACGTAAGCTGGTCGGGACGGCTGGCCAGACGGCCAGTGCATTCATGGAGAAACATCGTGGCTACCCTAGATGGCACTAAGAACAACAGTAGTAACAAGGCAGTCGAACCCGGCATGCGGCGCAAGCAGGCGTCCGTGCTGATCAGCAGCACCTTCGCGTTTACCATCTGCTTTGCAGTCTGGATGATGTTTGCCGTACTGGGCATCCCCATCAAGATCAGCCTGGGTTTGACTGAAACACAATTCGGCCTGCTGGCCGCCATGCCCGTGCTGACGGGCTCTCTCGTGCGCGTGCCCCTGGGCATCTGGACGGACAAATACGGCGGACGCCGCGTCTTCTTCTGGCTGATGCTGGCCAGCGTGGTGCCGATCTACCTGATTTCCTACGCCACCGCCTACTGGCACTTTCTCGTGCTGGGCATGTTCGTCGGTCTGGCGGGCGGCTCGTTTTCCGTCGGTACGCCGTACGTGGCGCGCTGGTATGAAAAGGAGCGTCGCGGCCTGGCGATGGGCATCTTCGGCGCCGGCAACTCCGGTTCTGCGCTGACCAAGTTCGTCGCGCCCGGCATCGTCGCCGCCTTCGGCTGGCAAATGCTGCCCAAGGTGTATGCGGTGGCCATGCTGGCCACGGCCATCATCTTCTGGCTGTTTTCGTACACGGACAAATCGCATCTGGCGCCATCGGGCGAGAGCTTTTCGGCGCAGATGAAGGTGCTGAAGGATCCCCGCGTGTGGCGCTACTGCCAGTACTACTCGGTGGTGTTTGGCGGTTACGTGGCGCTGGCGCTGTGGATGACGAAGTACTACGTGGCCGAATACGGCTTCGACCTGAAACACGCGGCGCTGCTGGCCGCGTGCTTCTCGCTGCCGGGCGGCGTGCTGCGCGCCGTGGGCGGCTGGATCTCCGACAAATACGGTGCGGCGAAAGTCACCTGGGCCGTGATGTGGGTGTGCTGGGTGTGCTTCTTCCTGCTGTCGTATCCGCAAACGCAGATGGTCGTGGAAACAGTCACGGGTCCGCTGGCTTTCCATATCGGCCTGTCGCCGCTGTGGTTCACCGTGCTGCTGTTCATCGTCGGCATCGCCATGGCCGTGGGCAAGGCGTCCGTCTTCAAGTTCATCGGCGATGATTTTTCCGACAACATCGGCGCCGTCTCGGGCGTGGTAGGCCTGGCCGGCGGCCTGGGTGGCTTCATCCTGCCCGTGATGTTCGGCGCCCTGGTGGACTTCACCGGCGTGCGTTCGAGCTCCTTCATGCTCCTGTACGGCACCGTCTGCGTTTCCCTCATCTGGATGCATTTCTCGTTCAAGCCGCTGCGCGCGGCGACTATCAATCAACCTGCAGGAGCTAAAGCATGAGCCGCTACATGATCAATACGTGGGAGCCGGAAACCCCGAGCTTCTGGCAAAACACGGGCAAGGCCACGGCCGCGCGCAATCTGTGGATCTCGATTCCCGCGCTGCTGCTGGCGTTCGCCGTGTGGATGGTGTGGAGCGTGGTGGTGGTCAACCTGCCCAACATCGGTTTCACCTACAGTAACAACCAGCTGTTCTGGCTGACCGCCTTGCCGGGCTTGTCCGGCGCCACCTTGCGCATCTTTTATTCGTTCATGGTGCCGATCTTCGGCGGCCGGCGCTGGACGGCCATTTCCACGGGCTCGCTGCTGATTCCCGCCATCGGCATCGGCCTGGCCGTGCAGGATGTGAACACGGGCTATCCGACCATGCTGATCCTGGCCCTGCTGTGCGGCTTCGGCGGCGGCAATTTCGCCTCGTCGATGGCCAACATCAGCTTTTTCTATCCCAAGGCGAGCAAGGGCTTCGCGCTGGGCATGAATGCGGGCCTGGGCAACCTGGGTGTGTCGGTGGTGCAGTTCGTCGTGCCGCTGGTGATCACCTTTGCCGTCTTCGGCGCCTGGGGCGGCGATTCGCTCACCTGGGTGAAAAATGGCGTGAGCAAGGACATGTGGCTGCAAAACGCGGGCTTCATCTGGGTGCCGTTCATCGCCTTGAGCACCTTGCTGGCCTGGTTCGGCATGAATGACCTGGCGTCGGCGAAGGCTTCGTTTTCCGAGCAGGCCGTGATCTTCAAGCGCAAGCACAACTGGCTCATGTGCTGGCTGTACACGGGCACCTTCGGCTCCTTCATCGGTTATTCGGCCGCCTTTCCGCTGCTGATCAAGATCCAGTTCCCCGACGTGAATCCGCTCGATTATGCCTTCCTCGGCCCCCTGGTCGGTGCGCTGGCGCGCGTGGCCGGCGGCGTGATTTCCGATAAATTGGGCGGCGCCCGCGTCACCCTGTGGTCGTTCCTGCTGATGATCGGCGCCGTGCTGGGCGTGCTGTACTTCATGCCGCAAGCGGGCGTGGGTGGCAGCTTCAATGGTTTCTTCTGGATGTTCATGCTGCTGTTCGCCGGCACGGGCGTCGGCAATGCGTCGACCTTCCGCATGATCCCCGTGATCTTTTTGACGGAGCACCAGCGCGCGGCCGCCGGCAAGGGCAAGGCGGAGCAGGAGCAAGCCATCGTCGACGCCAACAAGGAAGGCGCGGCCGTCCTGGGCTTTACATCGGCCGTGGCCGCGTATGGCGCCTTCTTCATCCCGAAAAGCTATGGCACCTCGATTGCGCTGACGGGCAGCCCCGACGCGGCCTTGTGGTGCTTCATCGGCTTTTATGTGAGCTGCATCGCCATCACATGGTGGTGCTATGCGCGCAAGAATGCGCCGATGCCTTGCTAGTTGGCGTCAGAACGCCTGGCAAGTCCTGCTTGCCGGGCGCTGTATAAAGTATTCGAGGTAGTCATGGAAGAACTGGAAAAATTTGTCAACGGCTTCAGCCTGTTTCAGCAGCAGTATTTCAGCGAGCCGCAAACCTTGTACGACAGCCTGCGCGACGGGCAGCGGCCTTCGACCTTGCTGATCGGCTGCTGCGATTCGCGGGTCGATCCCATGCTGCTGACGGGCAGCGACCCGGGCGACATGTTCGTCGTGCGTAATATCGCCAACCTGGTGCCACCGTGTACGCCCGACGCGCCGCCCGGCGTCAGCTCGGCCATCGAGTTCGCCGTCTGCAAGCTGGAAGTGGCCAGGGTCATCGTGCTCGGACATGCGCGCTGCGGCGGCATCCGCGCGCTGCTGGAACCGCAGCCGCGCGCGGAAGGCCAGGAAACGGACTTTGTGGGACAGTGGATGCGCATCGCCGAACCGGTGGCGCAAAGGGTGCGGCGCGAGCTGGCGCACCGCTCGTCGGCGGAACAGCACCACGCGTGCGAGCTGGCCAGCATCCTGCAGTCGCTGGACAACCTGCTCACCTACCCGTGGCTGAAGCGGCGAGTGGAGCAGGGGGTGTTGAAGCTGCATGGATGGTATTTCGACATCGACAGCGGGGCCCTGATGGCATATTCGGCGCGCCAGCAGCAGTTTTTGCCGCTGGTCTGCCCGATCGAACGGGCGCGTCATCTGCACGAGCGCCCTTGGCCGGATTCAGCTAAAACGTAACAAATCCCCGCTGCGGTCAAACGCCAGCAGGCTGTCGATGCGGCCTTGCTCGATGGCCGTCACCATGGCGCGTAGGGGCGCCTCGCATTCCTGCGCCGCGGGCGGCTGGCCGTCCTGGCCCGCCAGTCCCGCCACGAAGACCACGTCCCAGTGCGTCTGCATCTGTTTCGACTCCTCTTTCAATGTCTCGAAGCTGTCCAGTTCCTCGGGCAGCTTGTCGGCGCACATCACGGGCGTGAGGGACTTGCCCTGGCCGCCAGGCTGGGCCTGCGCCTGGGTAAAGGTGAACAGCAGGCGTTGCGGCTGCTCCTGGTTGCGGGCGCTGCGCAGCAGGCTGGCGTAATCGGTAATCGGCATGGTGCTCTTTCTCTGGGTTGAACGATGACGACAGGTATACCGCAGCGCCGCCTTGCCGCCCATAGGCAATAGTGACTATCCGGGTGACTACCCGTCTATGCATTCCTGGTGCCGGAAACCGACTTCTTGCCAATACCGCCGGGCACGGCACATCGATAGACTGTTTGTATCGACGCTTGAGCCATCCTGCTTGCAGCGTTTTTTAAGACCTGGCGCCGCTGTCCGCGGCGCAATGTGGAGGTAGCATGAGTCACTTTCTGGACCGCCTGAAATTTTTTAGCAAGCCCGCCGAGCCGTTTTCAAACGGCCATGGCACCGTGGTCGATGAAGACCGTACCTGGGAAAACGCCTACCGCCAGCGCTGGCAGCACGACAAGATCGTGCGCTCCACGCATGGCGTGAACTGCACCGGCTCATGCAGCTGGAAGGTATATGTCAAGAATGGCCTGATCACCTGGGAAACCCAGCAAACCGATTATCCGCGCACGCGGCCCGACCTGCCGAACCACGAACCGCGCGGCTGCCCGCGCGGCGCCAGCTATTCCTGGTACGTGTATTCGGCGCAGCGCGTGAAATACCCGATGGTGCGCGGCCGCCTGATGGAAATGTGGCGCGAAGCGCGCAAGACCATGGACCCCGTCACGGCCTGGGACTGGATCAGCCAGGATCCCGTGCGCTCGCAGCAGTACAAGTCCATTCGCGGCCTGGGCGGCTTCGTGCGCGCCACCTGGGACGAATCGAATGAAATCATCGCCGCCGCGAATGCGCTGACGATCAAGAAATACGGCCCGGACCGCGTTGTCGGCTTTTCGCCGATTCCCGCCATGTCCATGGTCAGCTATGCCTCCGGCACGCGCTACCTGTCGCTGATCGGCGGCGTGGCCCTGAGTTTCTATGACTGGTACTGCGACTTGCCGCCGGCCAGCCCGCAAGTGTGGGGCGAGCAGACGGACGTGCCGGAATCGGCCGACTGGTACAACTCGACCTATCTGATGGTGTGGGGCTCGAACGTGCCGATGACGCGCACGCCGGACGCCCACTTCTACACGGAAGTGCGCTACAAGGGCACGAAAACCGTGGCCATCTCGCCCGACTACGGCGAAATGGTGAAATTCGGCGACATCTGGCTGGCGCCGAAGCAGGGCACGGATGCCGCGCTGGCGCTGGCCATGGGCCACGTCATCCTCAAGGAATTCCACTCGGAAGGGCAGAGCGCCTACTTCCGCGACTATGCGCGCCAGTACACGGACTTCCCCATGCTGGTGCTGCTCAAGGAGCATAACGGCACCCTGGTGCCCGACTACTTCCTGCGCGCTTCGCACCTGGACAACAACCTCGACGAAACCAACAATCCGGAATGGAAAACCCTCGTCATCGATGAAACCACGGGCGCCATCACGGCGCCGGCAGGCTCCATCGGCTTCCGCTGGGGCGAATCGGGCAAGTGGAACCTGGAGCAAAAAGCGGGCGGCAGCGGCGAACCTATCGTGCCGATGCTCTCCATGATCAACGACAGCGACGCCGTCACGGAAGTGGGTTTCGCCTACTTCGGCGGCAAGGATGCGTCCGACATGTTGCTGCGCAAGGTGCCGGTGAAAACCATCCGCCTGGCCGACGGCACGACGGGCCTCGTCACCACCGTGTTCGACCTGACGCTGGCCAACTACGGCATCGACCGTGGCCTCGGCGGCGAAAACGTGGCGGAAAGCTATGACGACGACGTGCCGTACACCCCCGCATGGCAGGAGAAGCACACGGGCGTGAAACGCGCCGACGTCATCACCGTGGCGCGCCAGTTCGCGGAAAACGCGGACCAGACGCGCGGCAAGAGCATGGTCATCGTGGGCGCCGGCCTGAATCACTGGTACCACATGGACATGACGTACCGCGGCATCATCAACATGCTGATGATGTGCGGCTGTATCGGCCAGTCGGGCGGCGGCTGGGCCCATTACGTGGGCCAGGAAAAACTGCGTCCGCAAACGGGCTGGACGCCTTTGGCCTTCGCCCAGGACTGGGTGCGTCCGATGCGCCAGATGAACGGCACCTCGTTCTTCTATGCCCACACGAGCCAGTGGCGCCATGAAAAGCTGGAAACGGGCGACATCGCCTCGCCATCGGCGGCCGGCGGCACGGGCGACCTGACCCTGCTCGACTACAACGCCAAGGCGGAACGCATGGGCTGGCTGCCATCGGCGCCGCAGCTGCAGACCAATCCGCTGGAAGTGGCCAAGGCCGCCAAGGCGGCGGGGCAGACGCCGGCCGCATATGCGCTCGACCAGATCAAGGCGGGCCAGCTGCAGTTCTCGTGCGACGACCCGGACAACCCGGCCAACTTCCCGCGCAATATGTTCGTCTGGCGCTCGAATATCCTGGGCAGCTCGGGCAAGGGCCACGAGTACTTCCTGAAATACCTGCTCGGCACGCAGAACGGCTTGCTCAGCGACGAAGACGACTGCATCACGCCGAAGCAGGTAAAAGTGCGTCCTGCCGCCGAAGGCAAGCTCGATCTGCTGGTGGTGCTGGACTTCCGCATGTCGACCACGTGCCTGTATGGCGACGTGGTGCTGCCGACGGCCACCTGGTACGAAAAGGATGATCTGAATACGTCGGACATGCATCCGTTCATCCACCCGCTGTCGGAAGCCGTGCAGCCCTTGTGGCAATCGAAGTCGGATTGGGAAATCTACAAGGGCATCGCCGAGAAATTCTCGGAAATCGGCGGCGAGCTGCTGGGTACCCAGCAAGACATCATCCTCACGCCGCTGATGCACGACACCCCGGGCGAACTGGGCCAGCCTTTCGATCCCAAGGATTGGCGCGCCGGCGAATGCGACGCCATTCCCGGCAAGACCATGCCGAACATGACGGTGGTCGAGCGCAATTACCGCGACGTGTACAAGAAGTTCACCTCGATCGGCCCGCTGCTGGAAACCATCGGCAACGGCGGCAAGGGCATTTCCTGGAAAACTGGGCATGAAGTCGAGGTCCTGCGCGGCGTCAACCGCACGGTGCTCGAAGATGGCGTCTCCAAGGGCCAGCCGCGCCTCGATACGGCCATCGACGCGGCCGAGATGATTTTGTCGTTGGCGCCGGAAACGAATGGCCACGTGGCCGTCAAGGCCTGGGCCGCGCTGTCGGCCATCACGGGACGCGAGCATACGCACCTGGCGCTGCCGCGCGAGCATGACAGCATCCGCTTCCGCGACGTGCAGGCGCAGCCGCGCAAGATCATTTCCTCGCCCACCTGGTCGGGCCTGGAAAGCGAAGAAGTCAGCTACACGGCCGGCTATACCAACGTGCATGAACTGATCCCTTGGCGCACCCTGACGGGCCGCCAGCAGTTCTACCAGGATCATTTGTGGATGCGCGATTTCGGCGAAGGGCTGTGCGTGTACAAGCCGGCCATCAACACGAAGACGACGGAAGCGCTGCTGGGCACCAAGCCAAACGGCAACAAGGAACTGGCGCTGAACTTTTTGACGCCGCACCAGAAGTGGGGCATCCACTCCACGTATTCGGACAACCTGCGCATGCTGACCCTGTCGCGCGGCGGACCGCACGTGTGGCTGTCGGAGACCGACGCGAAGACGGCCGGCATCGTCGACAACGACTGGATCGAAGTGTTCAACGTGAACGGCAGCCTGACGGCGCGCGCCATCGTCAGCCAGCGCATCCCGGCCGGCATGACGATGATGTACCACGCCCAGGAAAAGATCATCAATGTGCCTGGCGCGGAGATGACGGGCAAGCGGGGCGGCATCCATAACTCGGTGACGCGGGCCGTGCCCAAGCCGACGCACATGATCGGCGGCTACGCCCAGCTGGCGTACGGCTTCAATTACTACGGCACGGTGGGCTCCAACCGCGATGAATTCGTATTGGTGCGCAAGATGAACAAGGTCGACTGGCTCGAAGGCCCGTTGCAGGAAGAAGGAGCATAGTATGAAAATCAGAGCGCAAATCGGCATGGTGCTGAACCTGGACAAGTGCATTGGCTGCCACACCTGTTCCGTCACCTGCAAGAACGTATGGACCAGCCGCGACGGCGTCGAGTACGCATGGTTCAACAACGTGGAAACCAAGCCGGGCATCGGCTATCCGAAGCAGTGGGAAAACCAGGACAAGTGGAATGGCGGCTGGCGCCGCACGGACGCGGGCAAGATCGAGCCGCGCCAGGGCAGCCGTCTGAAAATCCTGGCCAACATCTTCGCCAACCCGAACCTGCCGGCCATCGACGAGTATTACGAGCCGTTCACCTACGACTACGAGCACCTGCAAAGCGCGCCGCTGTCGCAGACGCCGCCGACGGCCCGTCCGATCTCCGTGCTGACGGGGAAAAAGATGGAAAAAATCGAGTGGGGCCCGAACTGGGAAGATGACCTGGGAGGCGAATTCGCCCAGCGCAGCAAAGATAAACTGTTCGACAACATGCAGAAGGAGATGTACGGCACGTTCGAAAACACCTTCATGATGTACTTGCCGCGCCTGTGCGAGCATTGCCTGAACCCGACGTGCGTGGCGTCTTGCCCATCCGGCTCCGTCTACAAGCGCGAAGACGACGGCATCGTGCTGATCGACCAGGACAAGTGCCGCGGCTGGCGCATGTGCATCTCCGGTTGCCCGTACAAGAAGATTTACTACAATTGGTCGTCTGGCAAGGCGGAGAAGTGCACCTTCTGCTTCCCGCGCATCGAAGCGGGCCAGCCTACCGTGTGCTCGGAAACGTGCGTGGGCCGCATCCGCTATCTGGGCGTGCTGCTGTACGACGCCGACAGGATCGAGGCTGCCGCCTCCGTGCCGCAAGAGCAGGACCTGTACCAGGCGCAGCTCGACCTGTTCCTCGACCCGCACGACCCGGCCATCATCGCCGAGGCGCGCCGCCAGGGCATCCCGGACCTTTGGCTGGAAGCGGCCGTCAAGTCGCCCGTCTACAAGATGGCCGTCGAGTGGAAAGTGGCGTTCCCGCTGCATCCCGAGTACCGCACCTTGCCGATGGTGTGGTACGTGCCGCCCCTGTCGCCGATCCAGGCGGCCGCCGAATCGGGCAAGCTGGGCGTGAACGGCATGCTGCCGGACACGCAGAGCCTGCGCATACCCGTGCAGTACCTGGCCAATCTGTTGACGGCCGGCGACCAGCCGCCCATCGTCACGGCACTGGACCGCATGCTGGCGATGCGTGCCTACATGCGCAGCAAGACTGTCGAGAAGGTGGAGAACCTCACGGTTCTGAAACAGGTGGGCTTGACCAAGGCGCAGGTGGAGGACATGTACCACATCATGGCCATCGCCAATTACGAAGACCGCTTCGTCATCCCCAGCAGCCACAAGGAAATGGCCGAGGACAGTTTCAACGAGAAGGGTTCGTGCGGCTTCAGCTTCGGCAATGGCTGCTCGGACGGCACCAGCGAGCCGACCTTGTTCGGCAAGAAAAAGCACGGTTCGGCCATCTTCATGCAGATGCCGAAGTCGCGCAAAACGGCGCCAGGCGCTTAAGGAGCTCATATGGAACACGCTATGCATCACTACCAAGTCCTTTCTCGCCTGCTGCTGTATCCCGAGCCAGAGCTGATCGCGCACCTGCCGCAGCTCGGCGCCGCGCTGGCGGCCGTGCCGGAGCAGCACGCGCTGCTGCGGCCCTTGCTGGCGCACCTGGAAAGCAGCAGCCTGATCGACCTGCAGCAGCAGTACGTGGCCACCTTCGACCGCAATCCGTCGCACTCGCTGCACCTGTTCGAGCATATCCACGGCGAATCGCGCGACCGGGGCCAGGCCATGGTCGACCTGATGGAGGAATACAAGCGCCACGGCCTGCAAATGGTGGGCGACGACTTGCCCGACTTCGTGCCCCTGTTCCTGGAGTTTCTGGCACAGCTCGACGAGGAAGTCTCGGCACCGCTGCTGGGCGACGCCGTCCACGTGCTGGCGCACATCGGCCGCAAGCTGACGGCCAACGGCAGCCCGTACGCGCCCGTCTTCACGCTGCTCGAACGCCTGAGCCCCGTGGCGGCAGAAATGCTGGCCGAACCGCCGGTGCGCGACATGGACGAAGCGCTGGAAACCTTCGGTCCCGGTGCGGACGGCGTCGAGCCGTTGCTGCGCCAAGCGCCGGGCGGCGTCCATCCCGTGCATTTTCACCCGCAGCCGCGGCGCGCCGCTTGAATCGCGTCCGCATGAGGAGAGTACATCATGAGTAATTACTTGCATCAATTTGTGTATGGCATTTATCCATACATCGCGCTGGCCATCTTTTTCCTGGGTAGCCTGATCCGTTTCGACCGCGAGCAATATACGTGGAAGTCCGATTCCAGCCAGCTGTTGCACCGCGGCAGCCTGCGCCTGGGCAATATCCTGTTCCACATCGGCATCATCGGCCTGCTGTTCGGCCATGCGGCCGGCTTGCTGACCCCCGTCTGGGTATGGGATACCCTGGGCGTGTCGCATAGCCTGAAGCAGGGCGTGGCCATGGCGGCCGGCGGCGTGATGGGCGGCCTGTGCCTGGTCGGCATCCTGATCCTGCTGGCGCGCCGCTTCGGCAATGAACGGCTGCGCGCCGTCACCACGGCCGGCGACAAGCTGGTGATGGTGTGGATCTTGCTGACCTTGCTGCTGGGCCTGTCGTCGATCTTCGTCTCGGCTTCGCACATGGATGGCCACATGATGGTCTTGCTGATGAACTGGGCGCAGCACATCGTGACCTTCCGCGGCGACGCGGCCAGCTTCATCGTCGATGCGCCGCTGGTGTTCAAGCTGCATCTGTTCATGGGCATGTCGCTGTTCGTCATCTTCCCGTTCACCCGCCTGGTGCACGTGTGGAGCGGCTTTGGCGCCATTGGATATCTGGGCCGCGCCTATCAGTTGGTGCGCCGCCGTTAAAAAACGCCATGAAAAATCTACTGCGCGTAGCGATTTGCGGCCTGCGATGCTCACTGTGCATGCGCACAGCTGCGCTTCTCAGCCGCAACTCATCTCCGCTCGCGACGATTTTTCAGGCTATTTATGGAAGGAAAGTAAGATGGGAATCTCCGTCAATGGCATCGATATCGACGATGCCGACATCGCGCAGGAGCTGCCGCATCACGACGGCGCCGGCAATCCGCTGAAACAGGCCGTGCATGAACTGGTGCTGCGCCGGCTCCTGCTCGACGAGGCCGAACGCCTCGGCGTGCAGGGTGGCAGTACTGACGACCGCATCGAAGCGCTGTTTGCGCAGGAAGTGCGCGTGCCGCCCGCCGACGATGCGGCTTGCCGCACCTTTTATGCGCAGCGCCCGCAGCTGTTCAGCAGCGGGGCGCTGGTCGAGGCGCGCCACATCCTGTTCCAGGTGACGCCCGAGGCGCCGCTGGAGCTGCTGCGCACGACGGCGCAAGCCGTGCTCGATGCCCTGAAACTGGCGCCCGAGCGCTTCGGCGAACTGGCGGCGCAGTATTCGAACTGTCCGTCCGGCGCCCTGGGGGGCAACCTGGGCCAGCTGTCGCCGGGCCAGAGCGTGCCGGAATTCGACGCGCTGCTGTTCCGCCTGGAAGAGGGCGCGCTGGCCGGCCATTTGCTGGAAACGCGCTTCGGCTACCACATCGTGCAAGTGCTGCGCCGGGTCGAAGGCCAGGCCATCGCCTACGAGGCGGTGCAGGCGCAGATCGCCGACCGCCTGTCGCGCGCCGCGTGGCAGCGCGCCGTGCACCAGTACCTGCACTTGCTGGTGGGGCGCGCCGAGATCGCCGGCGTCGAGCTGGAAGGCACAGCCAGTCCGCTGGTTCAGTAGGCTGAAAGGCGTAGTCCGAAAGGCGTAGGCCGCTAGGCCTTCTGGGGCACAGCCAGATCGTGCCCCAGCCTTTACAATCAAGAAAGAAACAGGAGTAGCGTCATGGGTAGCGTCAAGTTGCAGGACCGTTTTGGCCGTTCGATCGATTATGTGCGGCTGTCCGTTACCGACCGTTGCGATTTGCGCTGCAGTTACTGCATGCCCAAGGGCTTTCGCGGCTTCGAGGAACCGAAGGACTGGCTGACATTCGACGAGATCGAGCGCCTGCTGGGCATCTTCGTTCGCCTCGGCACGCGCCGCGTGCGCCTGACGGGCGGCGAGCCCCTGTTGCGGCGCAACCTGCCCGAACTGGCGCAGCGGCTGACGGCGTTGCCTGGCCTGCAGGACCTGTCGCTGTCGACGAATGCCACCCAACTGGGCAAGCACGCCGTGGCCTTGCGCGCGGCGGGCGTGGACCGCATCAACGTCAGCCTGGATTCGCTGGACCGCGCCTGCATGCAGCAGATCACGGGGCGCGACAGCCTGCAACCGATTCTGGATGGCCTGATGGCGGGCAAGGCGGCCGGTTTCGACCCGATCAAGATCAATATGGTGGCCATGCGCGGCGTCAATGACGGCCAGATCGAGGCCATGGCGGCGTTCTGCATCGAGCAGCAGTTCATCCTGCGCCTGATCGAAGCCATGCCCATGGGCAGCACGGGCCGCAATGCCTGCTACATGCCCCTTGGCCCCGTGCGCGAGCGCCTGGCGGCCCGCTTTGGCCTGGTGCCGCAGGCGATGGAGCTCGGTGGCGGGCCGGCGCGCTACATGGCGACAGCCGACGGGCGCTCGAGCATCGGCTTCATCACGCCCATGTCGCAGCATTTTTGCGCCACCTGCAACCGCGTGCGCCTGTCCGTCGATGGTACCCTGTACCTGTGCCTGGGCCAGGAAGAGAAATTCGCCTTCGGCCCCATGCTGCGCGGCGGGGCCACGGATGCGGAGATCGAAGGGGCGATCCGCGCCGCCATCGAACTCAAGCCGCAGCAGCATGATTTCAATACGCAGCCCGATAAAATCATCCGGTTCATGGCACAGACGGGCGGCTGAGGCAGTTTGCATTTACATTCAAGGGCGGTATGAAATTCAAGGCGATGTTTTCCTCCTGGCAGAAGCTGTCGACCAAGATCGTCGGCGCGCTGCTGCTCATGCTGGTGCTGGCCCTGGGCGCCATCGGTTGCACCCTGTTCCTGTCGTGGCAGCTGGAAGGCAGTTCTGCCGCCATCAACGAGACGGGCCGGCTGCGCATGCAGACCTACCGCCTGACCCTGCTGCTTGCCAGCGACGCCCGCGAACAGGCGCGCCAGCAGGCGATGCTGATCGACGAGACCCTGGCCAAGATCGGCCACGGCGACCCGCAGCGCCCCTTGTTCCTGCCGCCCAGCACGGCCATCAAGTCGGAATTCGAGCGCATCGGCGTTGCCTGGCGCGGCGCCCTGCGTCCGTCCGCGCTGGCCGCCGATTCCACCGCGCGCGCGCGCCAGTTCGAGCATGACGCCGATACCTTCGTGGGGCAGGTCGACCAATTGGTGCGCCTGATCGAGCACGATAGCGAACAGCGCACCTTCTGGCTGCGCGCCTCGCAGCTGATCCTCGTCGGCATGGCCGTCATCGGCACGGTCAGCATGATCTACCTGATGTTCATGCTGATCATCGAACCGGTGACGCGGCTGCGCCTTGGCATGCAGCGCATGAAGGAGCGCGATTTCAGCGTGCGCCTGGCAGTGGAAAGCAATGACGAATTCGGCCAGCTGGCCAGTGGCTTCAACCAGATGGCCGACCGCCTGCAGGCGCTGTACGGCAACCTGGAAGAGGGCGTGCGCAGCAAGACGGCCACCCTCGAATACCGCAACCGCGAACTGGCGCTGCTGTACGAAAGCGCCGCCTTTTTGCAGCGCCCGCAGCCCCTGGAAGACATTTGCGGCGGCTTCATGCAGCGCATCGTCGACTATTTCGAAGCCGATGGCTCCACCGTGCGCGTGCTCGACGCCGAGCGGGGCAACCTGCACATGGTGGTGCACACGGGCCTGTCCGAGGAGCTGGTGGCGTCCGAGCATTGCCTGAAGGTGGGCGACTGCCTGTGCGGAACGGCCGTCGAGATGAAGGTGGCGAAGGTGCACGACATGCGCCGCATCGACAAGGCGCACGAGCTGCGCTGCCACCGCGAAGGCTTTGCCACCGTCTCCGTCTTCCATATCCACGCGCACGAACAGCACCTGGGCTTTTTCAACCTGCATTTCCGCCATGCGCGCGTGTTTTCCGCGCGCGAGCTGGCCTTGCTGGAAACCCTGGGCCAGCTGCTGGGCATCGCGCTGGAAAACCTGCGCCTGGCCGCGCGCGAGCGCGAAATGGCCATTTCCGAAGAGCGCAACCTGGTGGCGCAAGGCCTGCACGACAGCATCGCGCAAAGCCTCAATTTCCTCAACCTGCAAGTGCAGATGCTCGACGACTCCGTGCGCAACGCCCGTTTCGACGAGGTGGCGGGCATCGTGCCGGCCCTGCATGCGGGCGTGAAGGAAAGCTACGAGGACGTGCGCGAGCTGCTGGCGAACTTCCGCAGCCGCCTGATGGAGGATGACCTGATCGGCTCCCTGCGCGCGGCGGTGGACAAATTCCGCCGCCAGACGGGCATCGAGGCCGATCTGCTGGCCGACGTCGACGGCGCGCCATTCCCCCGCGAGCAGCAATTGCAGTTATTATTCATCGTGCAGGAAGCGCTGTCGAACATCCGCAAGCACGCCCAGGCCAGCCACGTCGAGGTGCGCCTCGCCGATCATCAGGACTTTACCTTGACGATCAGCGATAATGGCGTCGGCTTCGATGCTGCCGCCGTGCTGGAAAAGGGCGACAGCCATGTCGGCATCCATATCATGCGCGAGCGCGCACAGCGCATCGACGCCACGTTCGACGTGCATGCCTGTCCCGGCGGCGGCACGACCGTCGAACTGCACCTGTCGCGCGAACAGCGCCGCGCCGCCTAAGTAACTATCTGAAAGTACAAAAAATGGAGACTCCCGATAAACCGATCACCGTCATGCTGGTGGACGACCACGCGCTGTTCCGCAGCGGCATACGCTCGCTGCTGCAGCGGCATACGGACTTTTCCGTCGTGGGCGAGGCGGCCGATGGCGTGGAAGGCATCAAGCGCGCCATCCAGCTGCAGCCCGACGTGGTGCTGCTGGACCTGAACATGGCCGGCATGTCCGGCGTCGAAGCGCTGCAACTGATGCAGCACGACTGTCCCGACACGGCCATCGTCATGCTGACCGTGTCGGAAGACGCGGAAGACCTGGCGACGGCCCTGCGCGCGGGCGCCTGCGGTTACCTGATCAAGAATATCGATGCCGACTACCTGGTGCGCGCCATCCGCCGCGCGGCCGCCGGCGAAGTCGTCATCGCCGAAGCCATGACGGGCAAGCTGGTGGCGCAGCTGCAGGCGGGCACGCGGCGCGAAGAACCCGTGTCGGAACTCGACAAGCTCACGCCGCGCGAAAAGGAAATCATCGACTGCCTGTCGCGCGGCGAGAGCAACAAGGGCATCGCGCGCACCCTCGACCTGGCCGAAAGCACGGTCAAGATCCACGTGCAGAACGTGCTGAAAAAACTCAACCTCACCAGCCGCGTGCAGGCGGCCGTGTATGCGGTCGAGCACCGCCAGGGCAAGTAGCCCGGTAGAAGGGTCTGGCCCGCCGGGTCGGACCCAGGCCCACTGCCATCTATTTCGCTAGTTCTTTTTGCCGATAGCCGTCCTTGTACTTTTAAAGTAGTATATTGAATATATCTTTAAAAGCGAGCCCATCATGGCCATCACCCCGATCAGCGAACCATCTCCTACTGCCGCCGCCCCCGGCGCGGCGCCCTGGCATGCCGGCCACGCCGTCTGGCAACTGGGTTTCCGCCCGTTCTACCTGCTGGCGGCCGTGTTTGCGGCCATCAGCATTCCCCTGTGGCTGGCCAGCTATTTCGGCGTGCTTGCGGGCGGCCTGCACGTGGGGCTGGGCTGGCATATGCATGAAATGGTGTTCGGCTTTGCGCTGGCCGTCGTCGTTGGTTTCCTCTACACGGCGGGGCGCAACTGGACGGGCTTGCCCACGCCGCACGGCGCCCAGCTGATGGCGCTGGCGGCGTTGTGGCTGGCGGGGCGCGTGGCCATGCTGTGCGGCGCCGGCCTCGTGGCAGCGCTGGTCGACTGGCTGTTCCTGCCGCTGGCCGCCTGGCCCCTGTATCGGGTGCTGCGCCGCTCGGGCAATACGCGCAACCTGTTCCTCGTCGGTCTGCTGGCCTTGCTGGCGCTGGCCAATGGCCTGTTCCACGCGTCCGTGCTGGGTTGGCTGCCGCTGTCGCTGTTTGTGCCCGTGCAGGCGGCCATCTTCATCATCGTGCTGATCGAATCGGTGATCGGCGCGCGCGTGATTCCCATGTTCACCCGCAATGGCGCGCCAGGCAGTACGCCCGTGGCCAGTCCGCAGCGGGCCTTGATCGCCGTGGCCTGCATGGCGGCGGCTGCGATCGCGTGGCTGGCTGGTGCGCCGGTCTGGCTGACGGCTCCGCTGGCCTTCTGTGCCGCCGGCATATCGCTGGCCAACCTGCTGGCATGGCAGCCACAGCGCACCTTGCGCGTGCCGCTGCTGTGGATACTGCACCTGTCGTATGCGTGGCTCGGCATCGGCTTCGCGCTGCTGGCGCTGGCCAGCCTGCACCTGCTGCCGGCCAGCGCCGCGTTTCACGCGCTGACGGTGGGGTCGATGGCGGGCCTGATCATCGGCATGATGACGCGCACGACCCTGGGCCACACGGGCCGTCCGTTGAAAGGCGGCAGGGCGGAAGCGGCGATGTACTGGCTGATCCAGCTGGGCGCGCTGGCGCGCCTGCTGGCCGCCGTCGGTCCCGTTTCGCTTTCCATGCCGCTGCTGCTGGCGGCCGGCGCTTGCTGGTCGCTGGCCTTTGGCCTGTATGCGTGCGTGTATGCGCCGTACCTGTGGCGCGCCAGGGTGGATGGCCGCGAAGGCTAGGCTGGTATCAGGAAGGGCGCCAGACCAGCAGTTTCCTGATTTCCGGCGTCCAGTAGGACAGCGATTCGCCCACGAAGAATAGCAGCAGGCCCAGCATCAAGGCTTTCAGCAGTAAATCCCTGCACCAGATCATGGCGTCTCCCAAATTTTCATATTGGCAAGTTTATCATTGGCATGCCTGGCCATGTTGCGTTTCTGGCACTGCCGCCTGGCCGGACGGCGGCGTCCGTGCCGTGAAGGCGGCGACGGCCTCGATGGCCTGCGCCAGCGCCTGTTCCAGTGCATCGAGGGCGGCGGCCGCATCGTCGCCGGCGTGCAGCAGCTGTTCCGCATGCCGGGCCGCATGCAGGGTGGCAGGCAGGGCCAGGCTGCCGGCCACGCCCGCCAGCTTGTGCGCCAGCGCGGCCGCATCGCCGCGCGCATTGGCCGCCAGCAGGGCGCGCATGGTGTCCACCGTGTTGCGATAAGTGCTGCCAAAGCGCGACAGATGCTGGCGGTAGGGCGCTGCATCGGGCCACTGCGCCATCCCCTGCGCCAGGTCGATCGCGGGCGCCGCGCCGTTTGGCGGCACGGGCATCGCCATTTCGGCCAGGGCCGGCGGCAGGGACGGCAGCCCTTGCGCATGGCGCCGGTGCACGCGCGCGATCAGGGCTATGGTCTGCGGCACGTCGAACGGTTTGCTGATGAAATGGTTTACGCCCGCTTCCAGCGCCGCCGCGCGCTGTGTCTGGAACGCCCCAGCCGTCAGTGCCACCACGGGCAGGTCCTGGAATTGCGGCAGCTGGCGCAGCGCGCGCGTCGCCTGCAAGCCATCCATGACGGGCATCTGTACATCCATCAGCACGATGTCGACGTCGGCGGGGTGCGCCAGCAGCCAGTCCAGCGCCTGCCGGCCATCGCAGGCGAATGAGGGCACGGCCCCCTGGTCGCACAGGATATGCTTGACCACGTCGCGGTTGATCTCGCTGTCGTCGACCACCAGCACGCGCACGCCGGCCAGCTGGCGCTCTTCCAGCGGAGCAAGGCTGGCGTCCAGGCCGGCGGCCCTGGCGCGCTGCTGGCGCGCCTCCACCGTCGCGTTGTACAGGCTGGAAGCGGTCACCGGTTCGTTGAGGATGGCATCGGCGGCATTGGCCGGGTCGGTGCACCGTCGCGCTGGTGCTGTCGCCGGCGCGCCGCTGGCTGCCAGGATGACGACGGGACAGTCCTGCGGCGGCAAGTATTCGCGCAGCGCGCGCGCCGTGGCTTCGCCATCGAGCCCCTGCATGCGCGCGGCCAGCAGCACCACGCCGGGTCGCGCATCCCCGGCGCAGGCCAGCGCATAATCGAGTGCCGCCTGGCCGCCGGACACGGCATGCACTTGCCAGCCCAGGCCGCGCGCCACGGCGCCCACCGCTTCGCGCGTGCCGGCGTTGCCATCGGCCAGCAAGACGCGCAGGTCCTGCATGCCCCGCATGTCGGGCGCTGACAGGGCGCCGGCGGGCAGCAGTTGCAGCGGCACCGTGAAACTGAATGCGCTGCCCTGGCCCAATGCGCTTTTCAGGTGCAGGGCGCCGCCCATCAGGCGCACCAGCTGGCGGCAGATGGTCAGGCCCAGGCCCGTGCCGCCGAAGCGGCGCGTGGTGGACGTGTCGGCCTGGGCGAACGCGGAAAAGATCGCTTCCTGCACTTCGGGGGCGATGCCGATGCCCGTGTCGCGCACGCAAAAGCGCAGCACGGCGGCGTCGCCGTCCCGGCTCTCCAGCGCACTCGTCAGCTCGACCGTGCCTTGCGCGGTGAACTTGATGGCATTGCTGGTCAGGTTGACCAGCACCTGTTCCAGCCGCAGCGCGTCGCCCAGCACGTGGTCGATGCCATCGGGCAGCGGCCCGATCCGCACCTCAACCGGCTTGTCATGCGCGGCCACGCCCATGCTGGCGGCAATCTTCTCGATCACTTCGGCTAGGCGGAACGGCGCCTGCTCGATGGTCATGTGGCCCGCCTCGATTTTCGAGACGTCCAGCACGTCGTTGATGATGCCCAGCAGCGACTGGCCGGCGGCGCGGATCTTGCGCGTCATCAGCAGTCCTTCTTCATCCTGGCTGCCCCTTTCCAGCAGCCAGGCCATGCCGAGGATGGCGTTGAGCGGCGAGCGGATTTCATGGCTCATGTTGGCGAGGAATTCCGCCTTGCTGCGGTTGGCCGCCTCGGCGCCATCGCGCGCCAGCAGCATGGCCGCCTCGGCCTGCTTTTGCGCGGAAATATCCTGGGCAAAGATCAGCGTGGCCGGCCCATCCTTGAGCATCACGCGCGTGCTGGTCTTGAGGATGGGCACGGGCCGGCCCTGCTTGTCCACACCGACGGCTTCAAACATCTGTTCGCTGGCCGAATCGGCCTCGATCAGCGCCTCGTTGCTTGCCAGCGCCACTTGCGAGGCGGGCGTGAGCATGGCGCGCCAGGGCAGGCCGCTCAGGTCATCCTCGAGGGCGTAGCCGTGCAGGTGGCGGTAGCGGGGATTGGAATACACGAAGCGCCCATGGCGCAGGATGGCGATCGCCACCGGCGCATCTTCGATCAAGGTGCGAAAGCGCGTTTCGCTGTCGGACACGGCTTGCATGGCCTGGCGTTCCCTTTCCTGCTCCACCTGCCAGGCGGCTTGCTGCCGCCGCCGCCGCTGGCTCCAGAACAGCAGGCTGGCCGCAGCCAGGGCCAGCATGGCAAAGCAGAGGGTGTAGCCCAGCGCCTGCCGCCGCAGCGGGGCGGCGATGGCCGCTTCTTCGCGGCTCAGGCCGATGATCAGGGCGCGGTCCATGTGCAGCTCAGGCGGGGCGATGGTCGCCATGGCCATGACGCGGGGGGCGGCGGAGGCACCGGCCCCGGCAATCTCGACGCCGCTCAGCACGCCCGCCTGGTAGCCGCTGTCGCGGAAGCGCCGCAGGAAGCTGCCGGGCAGGTCCACATTGCCGCCATTGGCGCTTTTGGCCGGATAGTTCAGGAATTGCCGGCCGTCGCCATGCACCACCACGGCCCAGACATCGGCCGCATACATGGCGGTGCGGAACTTGGCCGTGAAGTATTCGCGGTCGAAGGTGGCCACCACGACGCCGGCAAAGCGGCCTTGCCGGTCCTGCACCATGCGCGACGCCGTGATGACCAGGTCTCGCTTGAAGGACAGGAAAGGGGCCGAGATGTACAGCATGCGCGCATCGGGCGCGTCGCGCGCCGTCTGGAAGTAGCCGCGGCGCGAAAAATCCTGGCTGGCCAGCTCCGGGATGTTGGTGGCGACCGGCTTGCCGCGGGCATCGATGACCAGCATGGTGCGCACGCCCGGCATGGCGTCGACCAGCGCGGCCAGGCGCCGTGGCAGGGCTTGCCCGGCGTCGGGTGCGGCGCCGGCGGCAAGATAATCACGGATCACGCCGTCGAGCACCTGATTCGTCGCCGCCAGGTCGACTTCGATATTTTTTGCCAGCAGCGCTGTCAGCACGCTCAGCCGTTCACGCTCGGCCGCATCGTGCCGCGCCGCCTCGGCCAGGTGCGCGTAGGCGAGGGCGGCAGCGACGATCAGCAGCCCGAGGAGCAAGAACAGCCATTCGATCAGTCGCCTGCGCAACGCCGCCGCATCTGTGTGATAGCTCATGTGGCGATGCTATACCTGATATGCACGGAGAACAACTTTTACGCATGACTACGCAGGTGATAGTGTGGCCAATTTGCCGCCAGGCGGCAGCCGCCGGCTAGCGCGCCAGCCAGCGCTCGACCATCGCGCGCAGCTGGGCGGCCGTGAAGGGCTTGGCCAGATAATCGTCCATGCCGGCCGCCAAGCAGCGCTGCCGGTCGTCTGCGGTGACGCCGGCCGTGAGGGCGATGACGGGCAGGCGTGGCGCGCCGCTGGCCGCTTCGCGGGCGCGCAGGGCCTGGCACGCCTGGTAGCCGTCCACGACGGGCATCATGCCATCCATCAGGACCAGGTCGTACTGTTGTTCGGCCAGCGCCTGCAGGCCCAGCGCGCCGTTCTCCGCCGTGTCGATGCGGTAGCCGCAGGTGCCCAGCTGCAGGCATACCAGCTGGCGGTTCAACGCCGTATCCTCGACCAGCAGGATGCGCGCGCCCGGCGCCGGTGCAGCTTCGGATGCGGATGGCGGCGCTGTCTCGGGCGCCGGCGGCTTGGCGGCATTCGCCGCCTCCGCGCCCGTTTGCGGCGCCAGCGCCATGGCCGCGTCGCGCTCCTGGCGTCGCAGCAGGGACATGATCAGGGCGATGGCCGCGGCCAGCACGAGCAGGCTGACCACGGCCGCGCCGCCCATGGTGCGCAGCATGCGCCGCCAGCCCGCCAGGTAGACCTCGTCCGTCACCGTCACGTTGATGGCCAGCGGATAGTCGCGTACCAGCCGTATGCCGGCCAGGCGGTTGACCGCGCGTCCCTGGTCGGCCGCGCGCGGCGAGTCCACTTGCAGCACGCCATCGGTCTTGCCCTGTTCCAGCAGGCGGTAGGTGCTGCCCGTCAGGTTGCGCTTGCCCATCATGGCGGGCACGGCCGGCCAGCGGGCCAGCAGCGTGTAGTCGCTGCGGTACAGGGAAAAGGCCGTGTGTTCGCCGATGCTGGTGCTGTGGAAGAATTTGCTGAAGAAGTCGCACGACAGGCCGACCAGCACCACGCCCAGGAAGCGGCCGTCCGACCCGCTGATGCGCCGGCTGATATAGAAGGTCCAGGCGCCATTGCCCTTGTTTTGCACGGGCGCGCTGACATGCATGCCGCCGTCCGGGTGGCGCCGGTGATACTCGAAGTAGTCGCGCTCGTCGAGGCGGATGGGGGGCGCGGGAAAGGCGCGGCTGAAGGCCAGCACGCTGGCATCGCTGCCGACGATGGACACCACATCCACTTGCGGCACGCCGCCGATCTTGTGCAACAGCATCTGGTGCATGGCCGGCGTGCCGGCGGTTGCTGCCAGCGCTTGCGCGTCCACGGGGGCGGCGGCTTCGATTTCGTTGCTGACGCTGTCGAGCACCAGGCTGGCCGCCGTCATGCTCTGCGCCGTGTTTTCCGCCAGCAGCAGCGACAGCTTGGACAGGTCCTGTTTCCAGTCATCGACGGCTTCGTGGTGCAGCAGCACGCCGGAGACGACGATGCTCAGCGCCAGCAGGCCCACCAGCACCAGGCCCGCGACGGCCGCCGTGGTGCGTGGCCGGTAGCGGTGCGCCAGACGCAGGAGGGCCTGGCGCGCGTTCATGCCTGCGCGCCCGTGTATTCAAGCATGCTGCGGCGTACCTCCTGCTCCACTGCGCCGACCAGCGCTGCCGTTTCAGCGAGCCAGCCCGGCGCCGCCACGCCCCGGTGGCGCACCAGGTGCTCCAGTTCCGCCAGCCGCGCCACCAGGGTACTGGCGCCCAGCAGGACCACGGTGCCGCGCAAGGTATGGCAGCTATGCACGATGGCTTGCGCTACGCCGCCGCGCACGGCCTGCTCCACGCGCGCAAACATGGCTGGCGACGTATCGAGGTAGGTCTGCGACAGGGCGCGGAACATCTCCAGGTCGCGGCCGGTGGCCTGGAACAGCACGGCAGGATCGATGTGGCGATAGGCTGGCATGGCGGCTCCGGGACGAGAGGGGAGGCGGTGGCGGGCTAGGCGGCCAGGCTGTTGCGCCGCGCATGGCCGGCGCAGCAGGCGCGCAGATAGCCGCGCAGTTCGTCGTAATTGACGGGCTTGGCAAAGAACACCACGCCGGGCGGTACGCCGCCCCGTTCTTCCAGTTCCTCCGGCGTCAGGCTCGACAGCATGGCGATGTGCATGTCCGCCAGCAGCGGGTCGGCCAGGATGGTGCGGATCACCTCGTAGCCGTCGATGCCGTCCATGATGATGTCGGCCAGCAGGATATCGGGCTGGTCGCGGGCAATTTCCATCAGCGCCTGGTAGCCGTTCTCGCAAAAGCGCAAGCTTGCCTGCAAGCCCCATGCGCCGATCTGCTTTTCATACAGCGCGCGTTCGATGGGATTGTCTTCGATCACCAAAATCGAGGGCGGGCGGCCCGATGGGACGGCGCGGCTGGCCCGCGCCGCGCGCTGGTCCTGGCCCTGCTGGCCGGGATTGCCCTTGTAAGCCTCGACAGCCGCGAGGGGAATGCGGCGGTGGCCACCCTTGGTCTTCCAGGCTTCGATAACGCCGGCCTCGACCAGTTGCTGCACCGATGTGACCGAGATGCCGAGGATTTCGGCGGCCTTTTGGGTAGTGCAAACGTCTGCAGTGTGCATGATGGGTTCTATGGTCGCGGATGAAGTTAAAGGGAATGATACGCAATCGCGCTGAAGAAATCAATTTTAACGAATTAGATGAATTCACTAAAAACCTTACATGTCGCGCACCGGGTCCTGATGCACGCTCATGGCCGGCTTGCTACGCCGCTGCAGTCATCGGCCCGCGCCACGTCCGCCGTTTGCAGGGCCGTGACGGCTTGCGACAGCGCATCGAGCGCCACCAGCAGTTCCGCGTGCAGGCGGCGCAGCGCGCCGATATCGTTGGAAAAGCCCGCATGCACGGCCTGGCGCGCCAGCGCCTGCAAGGGGAGCAAGCCCATGGCGTGGCTGCCGTCGAGAATTTCCTGCGCCAGCACTCTTGCCGGGGCCGTCCGCTCGCAGCGCAGCGCATGGGCGATGCCGGCCAGGCGGTCGCGCGACTCGGCCACGAACAGTGCCAGAATCTCGCCCTGCAGGCGCCGGTCGTGGCCGAACATGGCGTCCAGGCGGGCTGCTTCGAATGGCGGCGTATCAGGCGCCTTGGGCGCTTGCGGCGGCGGTGCGCTGTCAGCCACTTTGGCCGGCGGCGCCGCCTTGCGCGTTTGCAGCAGCGCATGCAGATCGGCCGGCGTGCCGCCCGCGCCCGGCGCGCGGCCAGCCTGGCGCCAGCGGGTGCGGCGCCAGAGCAGGGCGGCCAGCAGCAACAGCAGGCCTGCCAGCGCCAGCGCCGGACGCATCAGCGACAGGTCTTCGCAGCGAAGGAAGGGGTGAATGGCAAGGAATGCGTTCATGGCAGTGCTCCAGTGCGCTCTATGCAAGTGATCCTGCGTGATGACTGACCTGAAATGCTTGGCTTGGATGTTTTCATTTTACGATAAAAAATCGTTTTATTCGAGAAATTTGTTGTTTATTTAGTTTATTCATTTTTTTCATCAAAAATCATATGGTTGTGGCGGGCTGTACGCTCAGCTCGTGTATAAAAAGCCACACGGCATGCATCGGACGCTGTGGCGTGTGGCACGCTTTGCCAATTAGTGAAAAAATGCAATTTCCTTGATCGCCATCAAATACGGTGCGCAGGCGCGTGCCGCCGACTGACTCTTGTAAAGGAGCATCATGACTGCCTCTGCCCGGCCTGGACCCTTGCTTATCATCACCGCAGTCATCTTCATCTTGCTGGGCCTGGCGCTTGCCGGCGGCGGCGCCTGGCTCGTCAGCCTCGGTGGTTCCTGGTATTACGTCGTGGCCGGTATTGGCATGCTCATCGCGGGTGCGCTCGTGTGGAAAAGGCGGCGCAGCGTCCAGCTGTTTCTCGCGCTGCTGCTGTTCGCCACCCTGATCTGGTCCGTGATCGAAGTGAAGTTCGACTGGTGGCAATTGCTGCCGCGCCTCGATATCTGGTTTGCCGCCGCCGTCTGGCTGCTGCTGCCGTTCATCGACCGCCGCCTCGATCCGCC